>JAFPXF010000083.1 GCA_017394765.1 Bacteroidales bacterium
ATAAATGGGTACTGGGCATGTGCTCCCAATCCCAGAGACATTAAGGCAATTAAAACAACTATTTTTTTCATGATAAATCAAATATTAATTGAACAATATTTTAAACAAGTTTCTGAAGAATTACCGTAAACATTTCCCCCGCCCCGCCTGAAACCGGCGGGACGGGAGTGTAGAGGATGCGCTTTGTGGGGTGTTCTGCCCCGAAGATGTTTAGTCATGTCAAAGTGTTTTAATCGTTTTCGTACGCCGGCCCCTCGCTGAAGTAGAGTCCGGTGAAGGTGAACTGCAGGGTGGCGGTGTCGCGATAGACCATCTGCCCGGGAATGTTCAGGTAATAGTGGTTGTTCTTTTCGTCCACATAGTCCAACGAACGGTTGGGCATAAGGAAGAAGTTCTCTGTGGTTAAATCGAACGTGTCGGTCGTGGTGGCGTTGATGGTGGCACCTGCCTGCTGAAGCTGCACGGCAGCGGTTAAGGCACAATAGTTACCATTGCCCATACAGTCAATATGAACAAGTTGGTTGTTTACCATAGCACACCCTGGACAACCATTTTTGCTATGCCCAATTGCCAATGCAAACAGAAATGATGAATTTTTAGTCTTTCCATCATTATAAAGTGTGACTACTCGGTTGCGTGATGGTTTGTGGAGGATCTTTGAAGCGTCCTCTTTCTCGCATGCACATAGAATCAGGACTGCGAGCAGTGCCATTGTCAATACTTTTTTCATAGTGTTCTTTTTTTGATTGTTGATACCAGTTTTTCGGTGGCAAAAATACAATCTGTTTGAAATTATTTAAAACCTCTCACCAGAAATGTGAACCCCCTGCTGCAAAAATATGAACCACCAATTAAAATAAACCTTCTCACAAGATGTTAGTTTGCTGATTATAAAATAGATTGAAAAAATCTCAATTTATAAATAAGAGAGATGATAAACGCTATTTTGTGAGAGACGTTATAATTTTTTCAGGTCTGCATGTTGGAGAATCAACTATCTTTGCCACGATATTCAAAAATATGTTGTTATGAAACCCCTGAACAAAATTGTCGTCATTTTGCTGAACATCCTGTTTTGCACCGTGTTTCTTTGGTTCTTTACGCGCAATGCGTTCCTGCGCCCATTCTCCGGCAGTTTTCTCAAGGAAGCTATTTCCGGCCTTGTATTATTGGGGTCGTTGTATATTAATTACTTTCTGCTATATCCAAAGATTTATCAAAAGCATCCGTATGCTTATTGGATAGCATTGGTGCTCATAGCCATCACAACGGGTTTTGTGGATTTTGGCCTCGCAAAAAAGGGTATTTTGTTTTGTGCTGCCGGTGCTATACAAATTGTCGGTACCTTTAATTTCTTTTTGAAGATCTATTTTCTTATTATATTTCGCAATCTTGCTTTCAATTTTTTCCCTTTCCTTTTCAGGGAGCGGCAACACTTACAAAAGTCATTGGAAAAAGAGGTGAGGGTTGTTTACCAAACTGTTCGGATGCTGGATGTCACAGACAAAGAAAGCAAGATTCTTCTGGTTAAAATTGAGGACATCCTCTATTGCCGTCAACAACGAAACTTTACAGAGGTTTTTGTGGTGCAGCATAAAAAATACACACGGCTCGGTTCCATGAAGCATCTTGAACAGCTGCTTGGAGATGATTTCATCCGCATATCGGCTACAGAGCTGGTTTCATTCCGGCACATCGAATCCTGCAACGAGGATACATTGATTATGAAAAAGATGCCGTGGGAAGAGGCCCCCACCACATTCAAGTTGGAGCCCAATAATTGGAAGGAAATTGCCGAAAGGGTTGAAGAGGGCATCATACGATACGTAACGTTACCGGGCGGCAAACAACCACACAAAAAAACAGCCCGTCCAAAAAACAGACGGAAACCCATAACACCTTCGGATGACAAGATCAAAGCGGTTCTTTCCTATATAGAAAAAAATCCCAACTGCAATTCGGTGGATATCATCGCCAAAACAGAGTTCTCGTTAAGCACCGTTGGGCGTTGCCTCTACCAACTCAAAAAGCAGGGCCTCATCGAGCATACCGGCAGCAAGAAGACCGGCGGCTACAAGGCCGTCAACAACCCGCCGGAAGAGAATGTGGAGGAAGCGGAGCGGAAAGAGTGACCGGACAGGGCTGGAACTTACCGTTGCCGGGAAATGTCACTCTGGCCCTTCACCAGCTGTCCGCAGGCGGCGGCGATGTCCTGCCCCTTGCTTTGGCGCACATTGACCACCATGTTGTGGTCCTTCAGGTATTGGATGAAATCCTCCCTCTGGTTGGGATAGGAGCGGTGATAGAGGCCACCCTCCGTTTCGTTGTATTCTATGATGTTGATTTTCACCGGAAACGGGCGGCAGTAGCGCGCTAACTTCTCGGCATCCTGCAACGAGTCGTTGACCTTGCTGAGCAAGAGGTACTCGAAGGTGACACGCTCCCCCGTCTTTTGGTGATAATAGAGCAATGCCGCCTGGAGGTCGTGGAGGCTGTTGTGTTCCGTGACAGGCATGAGGACCTCGCGCACAGCAGGGTCCGCACTGTGCAAGGAGACGGCCAAGCCACAGGCGAAATTCCTGTCGGCCAACGCCTTGATACCCTTGATAACACCTGCCGTGGAAAGCGTAATGCGCGTGGAAGAGAGGCCAAAACCCTTGGGGTCGGTCAGCTTGTCGATGGCTGTCATCACATTGTCGAAGTTCAGCAGCGGCTCGCCCATGCCCATGAAGACGATGTTGGAGATGCTGTTCCCATACAGCCTCTTGGCGCGGGCGTTCATCAGCACATACTCGTCCACAATCTCAGCATAGTGCAGATTTCGTTTGAAGCCCATCGTGCCGGTGGCGCAGAAGGAGCAGTGCAAGGGACAGCCCACCTGCGAGGAGACACATGCCGTGACGCGGTCACCGGAGGGGATGAGCACACCCTCCACCAAAAGCCCGTCATGGAGCTTGAGGGCAAACTTGGCCGTCTTGTCGCGACTTTGCACCTCCTGGTCTATGACGGTGCGTGCGAAGGCGAACTGTTCCGCCAACTTCGAGCGCAACGCCAACGAAAGGTCGGTCATCTCGTCAAAGGATCCGACACCCCGCTGCCACAGCCACGTCCAGATCTGCTTGGCCCGGAATTTCTTTTCTTGAATGGAGAAGAGGAATTGCTCCAACTCCTCGTATGTAAGGGTGCGAATATCGGTCATGGTCGTTATTTTTCTTGAGCGGTATGTTTTAGTATGATGTTGATTTCAGGATATTTGCGGGCAAGATGCTGTGCCGTGCGCTCGGCAAAGAAGACGGAGCGGTGCTGGCCGCCCGTACAGCCAAAGCTGACCATCAGGTGGTCGAAACGGCGTGTCAGGTAGTTGTCCACCGCCGCATCGACAAGGGCGAACACATGCTGCTCAAAGTCGTGAACCTCGGGACAGGCGAGCAGATACTCCTGCACACAGGCATCGCGACCTGTGAAGGTGCGGAAACGGGGTTCGCGGCCCGGGTTGGGCAGCGCGCGACAGTCGAAGACGAAGCCGCCGCCATTGGGTGAAGGGTCCTGCGGGATGGCAGCCTTGAAGGAGAAACTCTGCACCCGCACGGTCAACGTGGTTCCCGGCTGGTAAGGTTTCCCGAAATCGGAGGCTATGATCGCCCGCATGGCGGAGGTGAGCTCCGGCAACTCCATGGGCAACTCATAGTGGTCCAGGATGCCCTGCAAGTTGCGGACAGCAAACGGAATACTCTGCAGGAAATGCGATTTCCGCTCGAAGTAGCCCCGATAGCCGTATGCGCCCATTGCCTGGAGGATGCGGATGAGCACAAAGCCCTGAAAATAGGAGACAAAAGCTTTGCGATCAACGGGCATCCGCTCCGAAAGGGCATCGAGATAGACGTTGAGCAGGTGTTCCCGCAAGGCGGGCGACAGGTCGGCCCGGACCTGATAGAGCAACGAAGCGAGGTCGTATTGCAACGCCCCCTTGCGCCCTCCCTGATAGTCGATGAAATAGACCTCCCCGTCCTTCAGCATGATGTTGCGCGACTGGAAATCGCGATAGAGGAAATAGTCGCTCTCAGCGGTCAACAGATAGTCCATCAAGGTGTTGAAGTCGTCTTCCAAGCGCTGTTCGTTGAAGGGGACGTTGGCGAGCTTCAGAAAGAAGTATTTGAAGTAGTTGAGGTCCCACTGCATCGACTGCCGGTCGAAGGCGGCGCGGGGGTAAGCCACAGAGAAGTCGAGGCCCTCCTTGCCGGAGAGCTGCAGGGCGGGCAGGGCGCGCACAGCCTTCTCGTAGTAGGCTATCGTTTCCTGCGACGGGCCACTCTCGGTCCGGTTGGCAAAGAGATGGTCGTAGAGGGTGACATTGCCGAGGTCGCTTTGCAGGTAGTGCATGTTGTCGGGCGCGACGGCGAGAAGCGTGGGCACAGGAAACCCCTTTTCTGAGAAAAAGCGGGTGTAGGTGAAGAAGGCGCGGTTCTCCTCTATGTCGTCGTTGAAGGCCCCGATGAGGGTGCTGCCGTCCTGGAACACGATACGATAGTAGGCACGATGCGAGCCAGACTTGGGCAGGGCCGTGATGTCTGTTACGGTCTGGTTCTTTAGTGATTGCGCCATGGAGCGCAGAAGTTCGGTGTTGGGGGTGTTTTCCATGAAGGGTTAAAAGAAAGTGCAAAGATACAAAAAAGGAGAGCGTGAAGCTCTCCTTTTCCATATATAATATATTGTATCGCTTATTCAACGATGAATTTGCGGATCACCTTGCCGTTCTCGTTTTGGAGGTTGAGGAAGTAGAATCCGCTGGCGAGGCCGCTGACAGAGATGTCGTGGGTCTCGGTGCCGCCGCCGAAGGAGATCTGCTCGGTGCGCACAATCTTGCCCGTCATGTCCACCACGGTGGCTTTGAAGTTCTGGGCTTGTTCGCCCTCTATGGCCACGTGAAGCACGCTGGAAACGGGATTCGGGTAGGTGGTCACATTGGCGATGTCGTTGTGCTCGTCAATACCGGCGATTTTCCAGAATTCCATTTCGAAGCCGGCGCCTTCAAGCCAGTTGTCGGTGAAGAACTTGACTTGGATTCGGGAAGCGTCTGCATTGATGACACCCATAGGAGGATTCTCGGCATCGAAGTGAGCCACAATAGGATTTTCGTTGCTGGAGGTGTTATAGATATCGATGAAATCACCAGCCTTGAGGTCGAATTTTCTGAAATAGAGTGCATAACCGGCAGCCTGAGGCACACGAAGTTGCCAAGAGCAGGTGTGGAGAGCCTTGTAAGGATTGTCATTGCCTTGCTCGTTGTTGGGCTTGTCCGTGAACACACCGAACCATTGGTCGGTATTGATGGGAGCCGTCACACCGGCACAACCGGAAGTGGTGATGTTGGTGGCCTCAAATCTGAGCACGAAACCATAGTCGGTCAGGCTGTCGCCATTGGTGGTGAAGACCACGAGGACACTGTCTGCATTGACCGTCACGGCAGAAGGAAGAGCCTGGCCTTGGTAGTCGCCATGGACACATCCCGGGATGCTGGTATAATCGTTGCATGCAGCCATCAGATAGTTGCCGGAGTACTCAGCGAGAACAGGGCTGTTGGGGGTGCCGCCGTTGTAGATGATCACCTTGTCGCCCGGTTGGGTTTTGAGTTTGGAGAATTGCAAAGAGTAGCGGGTTGCATCCGGAGTTGCAATGGTCCAGCTGCGGGAAGTGTTGGGTTGATATTTCATGTTGCCGGCACCGTCGCTGATGGTTCCGATGGCGGCGGTGATGCGCATATCGCCCGTGGTCGGCTTAATGATATCTTCGCTTTCGGGAGCCAGGAGGGTCATCATGGATTCCGATTCCCTACCATTCGCATCCGGAGCGTTGAAATTGCCGTATGAAGAGGTACACTGGTTGTTGATCAGATAGAAGCCGTTGCTGCTGCCAGCCCATCCCCAGTTCACATGGAAATAGGTCAGGGTATCGTCAATGGTTGTATAGCCGTCCACAATCCAGGCATGGCCGCCTTCAGTTTCGTTTTGTCCAGAGAAGAACAAAGGACGACGGGCATCCAATTCTGTTTTGGCCATGTTTTCCCAATCGACCAAAGTGGCGCCGCTCTCCAAGAGATCCGCATAATCTTTGAATTGGGCATCCTGGGAGAATCTGAAATTTTCCTGCAAAGCCGTAATGGCATATTCGGACTGGGAACCGGAACCGTCATGGCCATAACTCATACGGACGGAGACACCGGCATTGTAGATCAACTTGGCCAGTTCGCCATTGTATTTGTCCAATTGATCGGTCATAGCTTCGTATGTATAGGTCTGCTGGCTGAAGTTGACCATCTGGGAGGGATAGGTGTGGAACAGTTCGCCGTTTTCATATTCGCGGGGAATGTAGCTGATGGCGCCCATGCCGCTGTGGGGGAAGCGGTAGTAGTACATGATGTTCGCCATGGTCAGGGCAACGCATCCCACAGGAGTACGATAGTCCCAGTTTTCTTGCGGCACAGAGCTGAACGGACAACGGGAGTTGTAGTACGTCTCCTGAGTCCAGCGGGTGGTCACGAGAGGTTCCACGCAAGGATTGCCTTTGCCATCTTTGACAGCCGGCAGGCGGAAAGAGCTGCTGGCATACTTGTCCCACATTCTGGCGGCTTCCGGACGGGCCGCGGAAGGGTTCTCGTTCAGATAGGCGAGTTGTTTTTTGTATTTGTTGCAATAAAAATCAGCCGTTGTGCCGGGTTTGAAGTTGGACTCCAAAGAGTAGGCCAGCACGGGAGTGGCGAGATCCGTTGCGGAAACAATCATAAATCCTTTTTCTCCCACCTGGAAACGGTAGAAAAGAGGCGTGCCGTCTTCGGCAAACTCGGTGTAAACGTGGGTCATGGAAATTCCCTTGCTGTCTTGCATGCCGATACGCTCGGACAGGAAATTCCGTGATGCATTCATGGCGGTCTCCACGGACACCATGTTCTGGGAATATCCGAGCAAGACCAACATAATCATTGCAAAAGAGATAATTAGTTTTTTCATATACTTCGGTTTTTAATAAATAATATCCTACAATTTCAAAAAGTTGCCAAAAGTACAAAAAATATCAAAATGACACCTTGCCGTTCGATTTTTTTGTAGTGTATTGATTTTCTGTTTTTTATAATTATTCCAAACTATTTTGTCAAGATATCCACACCCTCTTTGTCTGTCACGCGGCCGATGACACTTGCCTTTTCGCCCAGTTCTTGGAACAGGGAAAGCGTCTGTTCCGCATCTTCGGGACGGACGACAAGCACCATGCCAATGCCCATGTTGAAAATATTGAACATTTCGCGGTGGTCAACCTTGCCATATTTTTCAAGGAAGGGGAAGATCGGGGGCATTTCCCAAGTGCCCTCTTCCACATGGATGCCCTGGCCTGGCTGCAGCACGCGGGGAATGTTCTCGTCGAAGCCGCCGCCCGTGATGTGGCAGATGGCATGGATGTCGATTTTCTCCAACACTTGCAAAACAGGTTTCACATAAATGCGGGTGGGGGTGAGCAGGACGTTGCCCAGCGTGTCGGGCAGCCCTTCGTATTGGGTGTTGAGGTCCAAGTGATTGTCTTTGAAGACGATTTTGCGGACGAGGGAGAATCCGTTGGAGTGGACGCCCGTGGAAGCAAGCCCCACCAGCAGGTCGCCCACCTGCACTTTGCTGCCATCGATGAGCTTGGATTTCTCCACCGCACCGACGGTGAAGCCGGCGATGTCATATTCGTCCTCGTCGTACATGTCCGGCATCTCGGCAGTCTCGCCGCCGATGAGGGCGCAGTTGGACATGACGCAACCATCGGCCACGCCTTTGACGATGGCCTCGATCTTGGCGGGGTCGTTTTTACCCACCGCGATATAGTCGAGGAAAAACAGCGGTGCGGCACCCTGGGCGAGCACGTCGTTGACGCACATGGCCACGGCATCCTGCCCGATAGTGTCGTGCTTGTCCATCATGAAGGCGATTTTGAGCTTGGTGCCCACGCCGTCGGTGCCACTGACAAGGATCGGTTCCTTATAGTTGAGCGAAGCAAGGTCGAACATGCCGCCAAAGCTGCCGATATTGCCCATCATGCCGGGGCGTTGCGTGGCCGCAATATGTTTCTTGATACGTCTCACCGACTCGTAGCCGGCCTCCAATGTCACACCCGCCTCTTCGTAAGATTTTGCCATATTTTGTTTTATTTTGAGTTATGAACTTTGAAAAAAATGCGATTACAGAATTAGCATGGCGTCGCCATAGGTGAGGAAACGGTATTTTTCCGCGACAGCCTCCTTGTAGGCATGCATGACGAACTCGTATCCGCCGAAGGCGGCGACCATCATCAGCATGGAGCTTTGGGAAGCATGGAAATTGGTGATCATGGCGTTGCCCACCATGAAGTTGTAGGGCGGATAGATGAACTTGTTGGTCCACATGTCCTCCTTGCCGTTCATCTCGGTGGTCTTGACATGGCCGTTGGCATAGACGGAGGACTCGAGTGCTTTCATGGTGGTGGTGCCCACCACGACGATCTTGTGCCCGTCGTCCTTGGCCTTGTTGATGGTGTCGGCCACTTCGGCACGGATGATCATTCGTTCGGAGTCGGCCTTGTGCTTGGAGAGGTCTTCGACATCGATGTCGGTGAAGTTGCTCAATCCCGCATGAAGGGTGATGTAAGTAGTCTCTATCCCTTTGAGTTCCATTCTCTTGAGGAGTTCTCGGCTGAAATGGAACCCTGCGGCGGGAGCCACCACGGCACCCTCTTCGGACGCATAGATGGTCTGGTAGTCGCTCTCGTCTTCCGGTTCGATCTCGCGCAGGCGCTGAATGTCGTCAGGCACGGGTGTGGTGCCGATGTCCATCAGCTTCTGCTTGAAGGCATCATGGTCGCCATCGAAGAGAAAGCGGAGCGTTCTTCCACGGGAAGTGGTGTTGTCAATGACTTCGGCCACCAGGCTGTCGTCTTCACAAAAGCAGAGTTTGTTGCCAATGCGGATTTTACGGGCGGGGTCCACCAAGACATCCCACAACCGGCTTTCGGCATCCAACTCACGCAACAGGAAGACGCGGATTTTGGCACGGGTCTGCTCCTTTTCGCCGTACAGGAGCGCCGGGAAGACGCGCGTGTTGTTCATCACGAACATATCGCCTTCGTCAAAATAATTAATGACATCCTTAAACAACTTGTGCTCAATCGTTTTAGTCTTACGATCCAGCACCATCAAACGGGCTTCGTCCCGTTCTTGCACAGGATGAAGGGCAATCAATTCCTGTGGCAAATAGTACTTGAATTCTGATAATTTCATCGTGAAAAAATTGGCCTGCAAAGATACAACAAAAAAGCACTTTTGTCAAGTGTTTTTTTGAGATTTTTGAAAGATAAACATTTTTTAACGTCCGGTTACCCGGAAACTACTCTTTCCGCAAGCGTCTGTGGTTGAGGAAACGGTTTTCCTGACTGATGGCGCGCAGCCGTTCCATCGTTTCCGGAGAGAAGAAAGATTCCGCCACTTTCTCCTCCAAGTAATCGATTGCCAGATCGTTAGGGTGACAGAGATCCTTGGCGTAGAAGCGATAGTCGCGCAAGTCGTCCACCATATATTCGTACGACGGGAAATAGAAGGTGCTCTCTTGGTCAACCAGCTTCTCCTCAGCCAGCAACAACACGGCCTTGCTCAGGCTGTTCTCATGCATGCCGTCGCCGGCGTGGCGCACCGGACTCACCGTGAACACCACCTTCATGTCAGGCCGCACTTCGCGCACCGCCTGCAAGGTCGTGTTCCACAAAGAGACGATCTTCTTCACATCAAGCCGAAGTCTATCGAACTGGTGGTTGGGGATTTTATGGCAATTGGCCACGATGAGGTCACGGGGAATGTACTTGTAGCAAAACGCCGTGCCGAAGGTGACAAAAAGGATGTCCGTTTCGCGAAAAAAGCGCGAGGCTGTATCCAATTGCTCATCAATGTTGCGTTCAAACTCCTCGAAATTTTCACGGGAGAACTTGCCATGATGCGCAAAACTCACCCACAAATCCCTGTTTTTCATAAAATAACGATCTTTGTCAAAAGATTCGGGACGAATCAAAAGCCTGAGCGCGTGGTCGATGGAAACAGGGTTGAACAGCACGCCGAAGGGATTGGAACAGACCTGAAAACGATGTCGGTAGAAATAGCTGCCGATGTTGTCGGAAAAACAGGAGCCGAGCAACATGATTTTGCTGCCGTAATTGATTTCAAAAGGATATTCAGGGGCGGGTATATTGGTTCTAAAAATCATTTTTTCAATTATTTGGGAATAATTAGCTTGGCGAATTTCAGTAAAAGGGTCTTGAGTCCGACCGTATCGAAGAGCACCTGGGCCTTGGCATCGGGGCCGACACCGTCCATGTTCTGCACGATGCCATAGCCGAACTTGCTGTGATAGACGCGCATGCCTGTCCGTATTTGATCGAATGTGGCCGAGGTGCCAATCTGTTCGAGACGCACATCCTGAGTGCTCTTCACTTTGGGCTTGGAATGGGGTGCGAACGTGCCGCCGGGACTCTTGGGAGGCGTTGTTGCAGGGCGGGATCCAAGGGGACGGAAAGATCCAAATCGCATTTTCGGCTCCTCCTCCCGAGGTGCGCCGAAGCCGCCCCGTCCTTGTGAAGCCTTTGTGCTGATATTCAGATATTCTTCAGGGATTTCCTCAAGAAAGCGGCTCTCTTCGCAAAACTGCAGGGAACCGAACCGGTAGCGTGTCTGCGCACTGGTGAGCGTCACCTTCTTGCGCGCCCGGGTGAGTGCAACATAAAAGAGTCGCCGCTCCTCCTCCATCTCTTGTCGCGAGTTGACGCACATCGACGAGGGGAAGAGGTTCTCTTCCAAACCCGTGATGAAAACGTAGTCGAACTCCAGTCCTTTGGCGGAGTGGATGGTCATGAGACTCACGCGGTCGGCGTTCTCCTCGGCGCTGTTTTCCTCGTCGTCGCTCAGCAGGGCGATGGACTCCATGAAATGGTCCAATGAGGGGAAATAGTCCTCGATCAGCTCACCGGTCCGCTCGTCAATGCTGCTTTCAGGTTCCTTTTCGATGAAACCTTTGATGGCATCGAGGAGTTCTTCGAGGTGATCGACGCGCTCCTTCTCGTCGGTGTTGTCTTTGAGCATCTTGACAATGCCCGTCTTGAATGCGATTTGCTTGGCCAGCTCGTAGGCGTCGGTCGTGCGGAGCTGCGCGGAAAACCCTCTGATCATGTCCGCGAACTCGACAAGCTTGTTGGCGACAGCACTGCTCACGCCGAGGTCGAAAAGGGCGGGTTCCTCGACGACATCCCAGAAATGGACATTCTGTTCCTGGGCAGCGGCGGCGATGCGGGAAACCGTGGTGTCGCCGATGCCGCGCAAAGGGTAGTTGATGATGCGACGCAGCGACTCCTCGTCGTAATGGTTGATGGTCAGCCGGAAATAAGCCAGCATATCCTTGATTTCCTTGCGCTTATAGAAGGAAAGGCCGCCGTAGATCTTGTACGGGATGTTGCGTTTGACGAGTGCCTCCTCCAACGTGCGCGACTGGATGTTGGTACGATAAAGGATGGCGAACTGCCGGTTGGCGGCATGTTCAACCATCTTGGTTTCGAATATGGCGTTGGCAACCGTGAAAGCTTCGTCGGTGTCGCTATTGGAGTGGATCACCTGGATGGGGGCGCCGACCTCGTTCCCGCTCCATACCTCCTTGGGCATCTGGTCCTTGTTGTTCTTGATGACGGCATTGGCAGCGTTGACGATATTCTGCGTGGAACGGTAGTTGCGCTCAAGTTTGTATATCTGCGCGGTTGGAAAATCGCGGCGGAAGTTGAGGATATTCTGGATGTCGGCCCCGCGGAAGCCGTAGATGCTCTGCGCATCATCGCCGACCACGCAGAGGTTCTGGTGGGCGGTGGAGAGTTTCTTGACGATGAGGTATTGCGCGAAATTGGTGTCCTGATATTCATCCACGAGAATGTAGTTGTAGCGGTTCTGGTACTTGTAGAGCATGTCGGGAAAGTCGCGCAACAGAACGTTCATGTAGTAGAGCAGGTCGTCAAAATCCATGGCGTCGGCACGACGGAGGCGCGCGTTATAGCGGGCGAAAATGTCGTGAATGAGGGGTTTGCCGGCCGCCGCGTCCGCAATCATGATATCCTGGTTGTTGGCATACTCCTGGGCGGACAGCAGGTTCGACTTGGCCATGGAGATGCGGTTGAGGATAAAATTGGGGGCATAGACTTTCGGGTCGAGGTTCAAGTCGCGCACAATGTTCTTTATCAAAGATTTGGAGTCATCGGTGTCATAAACGGTAAGGTTGTGGGTGAAGCCGAGCTTCTCGGCCTCGGCCCGGAGGATGCGGTAAAAGACAGAGTGGAAAGTGCCCATGGTGACAGCCTTGGCCACATCGCCACCCACCAGCGACACGATGCGGGCCCGCATCTCGGCGGCGGCCTTGTTGGTGAAGGTCAAGGCCAGTATGCGGTACGGGTTGATGCGGTGCGACAGCATGTAGGCGATGCGATAGGTCAGCACCCGGGTCTTTCCGGAGCCGGCCCCCGCCAATACCATGACAGGTCCATCTATTTGTTTAACAGCAAGTTGTTGCTGGTCGTTCAATTCCGACAATATCTTTTCATCCTGCGTCATCTCTCATTTTTAAATGGGCGCAAAATTACTATTTTTTCAGCAAAAACACATTGTTAATATTATGTTAATAACTTTTTTATAAAACGTGTCAAACAATTAATAATTTATGTATTTTTGCCGCGCATTGTTTAACCAAGGTAACCGGTAAGTCCCACCTACAATACAATAAACAATTATCCCACATACATTTGGCAATTACTTCATTCAAAAATCCGGTTACCTTTTTAAGTAAAAACAAAAAGTTAACAATTATCCATTAAAAAATGGATAGTTGTCGGGGATTTCATTCCCATTCGGGTTTCTTGCCGTTGAAATCAAGGAGACGTTGCGCAGCGTCTCCGCACTGGTAAATTCACTTGTCCGTGTGTATTCATAATTTATGTACATTTGCGCCCTCTAAAATTATAATATAATGTATAGAACTCATACTTGCGGCGAGTTGCGTCTCGCCGATGTGCAGAAAGAGGTCACCCTGTGTGGGTGGATCCAGAAAATACGCCATCTTGGCGGCATGATATTCATCGATTTGCGCGATCGTTACGGCATCACGCAGTTAGCCTTCAACCACGAACAGAAGCCCGAGTTGTGCGAGCAAGTGGAAAAGATGGGCCGCGAATGGGTCATCCAGGCCACCGGCATTGTCATCGAACGATACAGCAAGAATCCGAATATCCCCACGGGTGAGATCGAGATTGACGTGCAAAAAGTGAACGTGCTCAACGAGGCCATCACTCCGCCTTTCACCATCGAGGATGTGTCTGACGGCGGCGACGAGCTCCGCATGAAGTACCGTTACCTTGACTTGCGCCGCAACCCTGTCAAAAACAACATCATTTTCCGTCACAAGTTAGGCCTTGAAATCCGCAAATACCTCAACGGCCAAGGTTTCCTCGAAATCGAGACGCCCTTCTTGGTGAACAGCACGCCCGAGGGCGCACGCGACTTCCTTGTGCCCTCCCGCATGAACCCGGGTGAATTCTACGCCCTTCCGCAGTCGCCCCAAACCCTCAAGCAGCTGCTCATGATTTCCGGCATGGACCGTTATTTCCAGATTGTGCGTTGCTTTCGCGACGAGGATCTGCGTGCCGACCGCCAGCCCGAGTTTACCCAGATCGACTGCGAAATGTCATTCATCGAGCAGGAGGACATCCTCAACCTCTTCGAGGGCTTGGTGAAGCATATTTTCAAGACATTCAAGAACATCGACCTGGAGCCTATCGAGCGTATCACATGGGCCGATGCCATGAAATATTACGGCTCCGACAAGCCCGACGCACGCTTTGGCATGCGTTTCGTGGAACTCAACGACCTGTTGCAGCACAAGGAGTTCAAGGTCTTCAACGAGGCCGAGCTCGTGGTCGGCATCAAGGTCGATGGTTGCGGCAACTACTCCCGCAAGCAGCTTGACGGCCTCGTGGAGTTCGTCAAGAGCCCGCACGTGGGCGCTGGCGGATTGGTCTATGTGCTTTGCAACGCCGATGGCACCTTCAAGTCGTCGGTGGACAAGTTCTACGACCAAGAGGACCTCAAGGCGGTGGCGGCACGTTGTGAAGCCAAGCCCGGCGATCTCATCCTCATCATGTCCGGCAAGGCCATGAAGACCCGCACGCAGCTGTCGGCCCTCCGTTTGGAGATGGGCAACCGTCTCGGCCTGCGCAAGGCGGGTGAGTACAAGGTGCTGTGGGTCGTTGATTTCCCGCTGCTGGAGTGGGACGAAGAGACGCAACGCTTCTATGCCATGCACCATCCCTTCACGGCTCCGAAGCCGGAACATGAGGGCATGTTGGAAAGCGACCCGGGCGCTGTGAACGCCAACGCCTACGACTTGGTCATCAACGGCTCCGAGGTGGGCGGCGGCTCCATCCGTATTCATGACCCGGAATTGCAGAAGCGCATGTTCAAGGCCTTGAATTTCACGGAAGAGCAGGCCCAGAGCCAATTCGGTTTCCTTATCGACGCCTTCCGCTTCGGCGCACCCCCACATGGTGGCATCGCCTTCGGTTTCGACCGTCTCTGTGCCGTGCTTTCCGACTGCGACAGCATCCGCGATTTCATCGCGTTCCCCAAGAACAACGCCGGCCGCGACACGATGCTGCCCGCTCCCACCCCCATCGCCCAAGCCCAGCTGGACGAATTGAACATTGACATCAAAACCCCACAAAACGCAAAATAAGTGTGGAGATGTTGCACGCAACATCTCTGCGATAAAAAAAACAATATGCAAAACAACGACTCCTACAACTCTTTCAGCTTGCTGAAGTTCATTTGGAAATGGCGCTGGTGGTTTGTCGTCATCGGATTGGTCACCGCCATTCTCTCCTTGCTCTGCTCCTATCTTGTGGCACCGCGTTACAAATCCACCGTCGTGGTCTATGCCACGCGCACCAACTCCACCGCCAAGATTCTTCTCAACAAAGAGAACTATAACGAGCGGCTTGAAGTGAAGGCATACGGCACGGAAGAGGAGACTGAACAGCTTATGCAGCTGTTCAATGCCTTGGAAATCAAGGATTCTCTTATCCAACGCTACAAGTTGGCCGAGCATTACGACATCAACACCAATTCGAAGGGCGGACAGACGAAGCTCTACAAGAAGTTGACCAGCAACTTGACAGTCAAGCGCACGGACTTCGGGGCCATCTCCGTCTCGGTGTCGGATGAGGACCCGCAGACGGCCTGCGACATGGCCAACTACATCTTGCAGCTCATCGACACGGTGAAGAACCGGGCAGAGCACGAGCGTGCCGCCGCGGCATACGCCGCCCTGCAGCGCCAAGTTGATTCCGTGGACAAGGAGATTGCCCGCATCGACGACTCCATCAAAGTGTGTATGGAACACGGTGTCTTCCAGCTTGACGAGCAGACCAACCGCGTCATGCAGCAATACGCCATCGCCGTGGCCCAAGGCAACCAGGCCGCCATCACCCGCCTCGACAACGAACAGCGCAAGCTCGCTACATGGGGTCCGAAGCTCGATGCCTGGCAGGACCTGCAGTACACCTTCCGCGAATATCAATCGCTCTGCAAGGAGAAAATGATGAGCGCCCAACTCGACATGCAGGGTGCCGTGCCCGTCAAGTTTGTCGTGGACAGGCCCATCGTTGCCGATAAAAAATACTTCCCAAAACGCTCTGTCATCATGATTGTCTCCACCTTCTGCGTGTTGGCAATCACCTTGATCGTGCTCCTAATGATCGACAAAATTGAAGAGAAGCCTGCCATCAAGCCTGAAAAAGCTGTTGACTAAACCGACAGGCGGACAATGGGCCATGTTGCTCACCGCCATCGTGATTGTTGTCATCAACTGCTTCGCCATCGTCAAGGAACTGCCCATCATCCCCTTGCTGACTGGCGGTGCCGTCTTGGTCTATTTGCTCATCTTCCACGTCGATTGGGTGATGTACCTCATGGCGTTTCTCACCCCTTTTTCCGTCGCCCTCGAAATCAAGGACTACAAGCTGGGACTCTCCTTCCCCGGGGAGATCGTGATGATTGCCGTCACCTTTCTTTTCTTGTGCCGCATCCTCTATGACTTGAGCCTTGACCGCAAATTGCTGCGCCACCCTATTTCCATTGCTGTCTTCGTCTATCTGACCTGGATGTTCCTGACCTGTCTCACCAGTGAGATCCCGTTGGTGTCGTTCAAATTCTGGGCTGCAAAAATATGGTTCACCACCGCCTGCTATTGGATGACCATCCAGCTCATCAAGGATGACAACCGCAACCTTTTGCGCTATTTCAACAGCTATGCGGTCGCCTTGGCCATTGTGGTCATCATCACCACCATCAAGCATGCGCGTAGTGGCTTCGACGACAACTATGCCCACTGGGTGATGGATCCTTTCTACAACGACCATACCGCATACGGGGCGGTGTTGGCATTTTTTCTGCCCATATCGGCCTGTTGCTTTTTCCTGCCGGAGAACAACATCTTCCGGAAATTCTTCTATGCCGCCCTCTCTCTGATTTTCCTGGTGGGTTTTTACCTTTCTTTCAGCCGGGCGGCCTGGATCAGCCTTGTGGTGGCCGTCGGCGTATTCGTGGTGCTGAAGTTGCGTATCAAGCTCTCGTGGCTCGTAGCCGCCGGACTCGTCTTGGGCACCGCTTTCTATTTCTATGCCGACGACATTCTTTACAAAATGAGCCGCAACAGCCAGGACTCCTCCGGCAACTTCACGGAGCAATTGCAGTCTATGTCGAACATCACGACGGACGCCTCCAATGTGGAGCGGCTGAACCGCTGGAACTCGGCATTCGGCATGATTCGCGAGCGGCCCGTGGTGGGCTGGGGCCCCGGCACCTATCAGTTTGTCTATGCCCCATTCCAAAAAAGCCAATTCAAGACCATTATCACCACCGACTTCGGTGACGGCGGCAATGCGCATAGCGAGTACATCGGCCCCTGCGCCGAAAGTGGCATCATCGGAATGCTTACCGTGTTCGCCCTCCTGTTTTGCAGCCTTTACACGGGTATTCGCACCTACAACCATTCGCACGACCCCACCAAACGCCTCTTCTGCCTGATGATGACCCTTGCCCTTGTCACCTATTTCGTCCACGGCACACTCAACAACTTCCTCGACACCGACAAGCTCTCGCTTCCCTTCTGGGGTGCTTTTGCCGTCATCACCGTGATGAGTCTCAAACCAGACAACCAACCTTACGCTGTCGAACCAGCGCAACAAAATCCATAACCTATGGCAAACTCCTTGAAAAAACTGGCGGGACAAACCGCCATCTATGGCCTCAGCAGCATTATCGGGCGTTTCCTGAACTACATGCTGGTGCCGCTTTACACCTACAAAATCGCCGCCGCATCCGGCGGCTACGGCATCGTCACCAACATCTACGCCTATACCGCGCTGTTGTTGGTGCTGCTCACCTTCGGCATGGAGACGACCTTCTTCTACTATGCCAACCGGGAAGACATAGATTCCCGCAAGGCCTTCTCCACCGCTGGCAACGCCGTGGGCATCGTATCCCTGATATTCTGGCTGATATGCCTGGTGTTTGGCGGTGTGATTGCCAAAGGACTTCACTATGAGAGCCACCCGGAATACATCCGCGTAATGGCCACCGTGGTCGCCCTTGATGCCTTCCAGGCCATCCTCTTCGCCCGCTTGCGTAACGAAAACCGCGCCTTGAAGTTCGTCACTCTGAAACTCTCCTTCATCTTCAGCAATATCCTGCTCAACCTCTTTATCTTCTTGGTGGCCCCGAGTCTGCAACAAAGCCATCCCGGCCTGATGAGTTGGTACGACCCCAACTACCAAGTGGGTTATGTGTTCATCATCAACCTCCTCTGCACCGCCGGTGTCACTTTCGGCTTCATCCCTGAAATCAAAGGGTTGCGCTATGGCATCGACCGCACATTGCTGAAAGACATGCTCAAGTACACCTGGCCGCTGCTGCTGCTCGGTCTTATCGGCATCCTCAACCAGGTGGCCGACAAGATCTGCTACAAGTTCATCGTGCCCGGACAAGCCGGTGAAGTGCAACTCGGCATCTACGGCGCCTGCGTCAAAATCGCCATGATCATCGCCATCTTCACCCAGGCTTTCCGCTATGCCTACGAACCCTTCGTCTTTGGTGGACAAAAAGACAAAAACAGCAAAGAGATGCAGGCCGACGTGATGAAGTATTATGTGATCTTCACGCTCATGGCCTTCCTGATTGTTGTACTCTACCTCGACATTTTCAAATATATTATCCAAGAAAACTACTGGGAAGGTTTGCGCACGGTGCCGATTGTGATGATGGCCGAAATTTTCATGGGGGTCTATTTCAACCTCTCGTTCTGGTACAAACTCAACAAACAGACCTGGTGGGGCGCTATCTTCTCCGCCATCGGATGCGCCGTGATGCTGGCCATCAACTTCATATTCGTGCCGAAGTATGGCTACATGGCCTGCGCGTGGGGCGGTCTCGCCGGCTATGGCACCTGCATGGTGCTCTCTTATATCGTCGGACAGCTCAAGAGCCCCATCCCCTACAAGCTGGGACCGTTGTTCGGCTACTTCGCCCTCGCCCTGCTGCTCTACTACTTCAGCATCCTTTTCCACCCACAAAAACAAATCTGGGTTTTTGTGGTCAACACGGTGCTGATGCTGGTCTATGTGGGCGTGGTGGTCTATAACGAACGGGAACTCGTCATGAAAGCGCTCCGACGCTAACTGCCAGCTCTTGTCAATCTGTCATTTTTTTAATCACTAACAATTTATCAATATCATGAAGCGACTGGCCTTCCTTCTTCTCCTTTCTCTCCCTTTGCTCACCGTTGCTCAGACCTATACCGTGCGTGGTACGGTAGTGGACAGCGCCCGTCATGAACGGCTTTTCTATGTGCGTGTCGGACTTGTGACACCCGACTCGAACATGAATGCGGTGGCGATGACCTTTACCGACGCGGAGGGCAATTTCACGCTTACCGATGTGCCGGCAGGCCGGTATAATCTCATGGCTTTTTTGGTGAGTTACGCGCCCGTCACAAAACCAGTGGTCTGTGAGGGGGATAATTCCATTATAGATGTGGGGCGCATCCGCTTGCGCAAACAGAGCAACGCCTTGCAAGAGGTTACCATCGCCGGCGAGAAGCCCGTTTATTTGGTGGACGGTGAGAAGACGATGTACAATGTGGCCGAGGACCCGACCATACAGGACGGCACGGCCGCCGACGCGTTGGAGAACGCGCCCGGCGTGGAGGTCGATATCGAGGGCAACATCACCCTCCGTGGCGTATCCTCCGTCGAAATCTGGCTCAACGACAGGCCTTCCCACCTCACCGAGGAGAACCTCAAGGAGTTCATCCAACAACTGCCCGCCAACTCTTTGGAACGCATTGAGGTCATCACCAACCCCTCCGCCAAGTACAGCTCCAAAAGCGATGCCGGCATTATCAATATCGTGACCACTTCCGCCATCAAGAAAAACAGCTTTGTCAGTTTCGGCATCCGGGGCTCCTCCTCGCCCAATGTCACCCCGTGGGTCTCCTACGTTTGGGCCAACCAGAAGCTCTCCCTGAACTTCTATCTCAACGCCAGCTATTCGTTCAAACGGAACAACAGTTCAATGGCCTACACCCAATTCAACAACGAACACGACACCGCCACCACCTTCTACGGTTCCGGCAAAGGTCGTAGCCATAACATCAACACGGGCTTTAACTTCAACGGGTCCTACGTCTTCGACACCCTCAACACCATGCGTTTCTGGGCCGGCACCTACCCCCGCTACAGCATCTCCAACAGCCTGTCCCAATCTCTGCGGCAGGAGTATTTCCCATACGAACTGTTCCAATACAACACCTCGGAGATTTCTGAAAGCCTCAGCGCCGGCGCCTACGGCGGATTAGCCTTCGAGCATATTTTCAACCGGCAGACAGGACACAAGATTGATGCCGACTGGACCTTCAACTATCGGCACAACCACGGCAGCTCCGACTATTTTCGCGACTATATGCAGCAAAACGAGCTGGACAAGCGACGCTTAGGCTCGCCCAAAGGCAACAGCTTCTCTACCTCGGCCAGTCTCGACTATGTGATTCCTTACCACAAAAACGGCGAAATAAGCGTGGGTGTCAGTGGCGACATCGAGATCGACAAGAGCCTCACCCTGTACGACACATTGGTGCCTGAAACGGACATCTACAACACGGACTCCTTGCGGCTCAAGGATGTGGATGACCGCGAGTACGACCTCGACGCCTACGTCACCATCCAGCACAAGTTCGGCAACTTCACCGTCAAGGGCGGCCTGCGTTCCGAATATGTCTTCTACGACTATCACATCCTCAACGCCCCTTACGGCGACGTGGCCAAGGGCTATTTCAGCCTCTACCCCTCCCTGCACCTCAGCTACCGCACCAAATCCATGCACAACTTCAGCCTGAGCTACACCCGAAGGGTCAGCAACCCGTCGGCATCGCGGCTGTCAACCTACATTTCATACGGGGAAGACGACTTTTCCATGGGCAACCCCTACCTGCGTCCCACCTACACCAACTCCGTGGAGGCCGGCTGGACCAAGTTCTTCAAGAAGTTCGGCAATGTGGGTATCAACGCCTTTTTCCGAAACTCCAAGGATCTGACCAGCAACATGACCGATGTGATTTTCAATGACTATTTCGGGCGCATCGTCTCCTTCTCGCAGCCCGTGAATGCCGGAAAATCCTTCAACACGGGTACGGACCTGAATGTCACCTACCGTCTGAAGGCTTTCATGAACATCCGGTTTTACGCCAACCTTTACTACACGCGGTCGGAGTTCCAATTCCGTAACGAAACCGACCCGCGCATCACTTCCAACCTCGGCTACAGCTTCCGTTTGCGTTTCTGGGCAAAGCTGTGGAAGAAACTGGAGGTCAACGTCTCCGCCAACTACCGTTCCAAGAATGTGTCGCTTTTCACGACCACACTGCCGCACTACTCCATCAACGCCGGCTTGCGCGCCGACTTTTTCGACCGGAAGCTCTCTGTTCATCTCAACGTGAACGACATCTTCAATTGGAACCGCCGCCGCACGACCAACGAGAACCCCTATTATGTGTCCACCAGCACCTACAAGAACGTGAGCCGCTTCATCACAGCGGGCATCACTTTCCGTTTCGGCAAGATGGAATTGGAGAAGAAGGCCACCGAGGACAGTGGCGTGGAAAGCACGGATTAATGAACCTATTTTCTTCTGAAAAAGATCTCCATCGGCACGCCGCTGAAGTCCCAGTTCTTGCGAATCTGGTTTTCCAAGAATCGCTTGTAAGAATCGACGACGTATTGCGGCAAGTTGCAGAAGAAGGCGAAAGCCGGATAGGCAAGAGGCAGCTGGGTAACGTACTTGATGCGGATGACTTTGTCCTTGTTCATCGGGGGCGGCGTGTTCTGGATAATCGGCAACATCACATCATTCAACTCTGACGTGGAAATCTTCCGTGTTCGGTTCTGATAGACCTGCACAGCCGTTTCCAACACCTTGAAGATGCGCTGTTTCTCCAACACGGAGGTGAAAATGATGGGTACGTCGTTGAAGGGGGCAATGCGGCCTTTGACGAGATCCTCATATTGCTTGTGGGTGTGATTGTCTTTCTCAATAAGGTCCCACTTGTTGAGCACCAGCACAACACCCTTGTGGTTGCGGGCGGCAAGACCGAAGATGTTGAGGTCTTGTTGGTCGAAGCCCTGCGAGGCATCGGCCATGACGATGCAGACATCCGAGTTCTCGATGGAGCGCACGGCGCGCATCACGGAGTAAAACTCCAGATCCTCTTCCACCTTGTTCTTTTTGCGCAGACCGGCGGTGTCGATGAGATAGAAGTCGAAGCCGAAGCTGCGATAGCGGGTGAAGATGGTGTCGCGGGTGGTGCCGGCCAATGGGGTCACGATATGCCGTTCCTCGCCGAGAAAAGCGTTGATGATGGAGGACTTGCCCACGTTGGGTTTGCCCACGATGGCGATACGGGGCAGGTCATCGGGCAGGTTGTCGATGTCCTTGCTGAAATGTTTCACCACTTCGTCGAGCAACTCGCCAGTGCCGCCGCCGGAGGCAGCCGAGACGGGGAACACCTGTTCCACACCGAGCGCATAGAACTCCGCGTAGTCTAAAAAGTTGCTGGGACTGTCAATCTTGTTGACCGCCAAGTAGTAGGGCTTCTTGGAACGACGCAGAATCTGCGCAATTTCCTCATCCAACGGGGTCAGCCCTTCGCGTCCATCAACCATAAAAACAATCACATCGGACTCATCGATGGCCAACTGCGCCTGCTTGCGGATCTCCGCCTCGAAGATGTCGTCGGAGCCCACCACATAGCCGCCCGTGTCAATGACCGAGAATTCGTAACCGTTCCAGTCGGACTTGCCATAGTGACGGTCGCGCGTCACGCCCGCCACGGAATCGACGATGGCTTCGCGCGCCTTGATCAAGCGGTTAAACAAGGTTGACTTGCCCACATTGGGCCTTCCAATCAGCGATAATATATTGGACATCTCTTAATTTCTTAGTTTCTTAATTTCTTAACTATAAGATATTGGCAAGTTGTTCTTTGAGTTTCTCCAACTCGTCCTTCATCCGGACCACGATCTGCTGAATGTCAAAGTCGTTGCTTTTGGAGCCGAGGGTGTTGATCTCTCGGCCGCACTCCTGCACGATGAAGCCGAGTTTCTTGCCGTTGGCCTGGGGTTCTTCCATGGTTTCGAGGAAGTAGTTGCAGTGTTTGCGCAATCGAACCTTCTCCTCGGTGATGTCGAGTTTTTCGATATAGTAGAAAATCTCCTGTTCAAGGCGGCTGGGGTCGTACTGGGTCTTGGTGGCCAGTTCGGCGAGCGATTTCTCGAATTTGGCCCGAAGGGTGACAATGCGGTTTTCCTCAAAGGGGGTCACCTCGTCGATGGTGTCGCGGATGAGACAGATGCGCTTCTCGAAATCCTTGGCCAGCACGGCGCCCTCGGCGGTGCGGAACTCGTTGACTTGCCGGCATGCGTCGAGGATGGCGTGGCGGACAGCCTCCCACAGGGTGTCGGACAGCTCCTCCTGCGGGGTGGAGATGACATCGGGCATGCGCAGTGCCTGCAGGAAGATGTCGCTCTGCACGGGATTGCCCAATGACAGGGAAAGTTGCGACAGCGTGTCGTAGTACGACTTGGCGAGGGTCTCGTTGATGGAGACGGTGGCGGCGGCGTTGCGGTCGAGTGTGAGGGTGAAATCGATTTTGCCGCGCTCGAGCTCTCGGGCGAGGATGGCGCGGATTTCGTTTTCATTGTTGCGAAACAGCGGCGCAATGCGCGTGTTCACATCGAGTTGCTTGCTGTTCAAGGTGCGCACCTCAACGGTGACGGACTTGCCTTCGGTCTCTATGGTGGTGCGACCGAAACCGGTCATGGATTTGATCATAGCAGGGCGGTTTTTAAAAAGCGTACAAATGTACATAATTTTTAAAATCGCACGGATGAATAATAATCACAAGCAAAAGCCATAGGCTTCGTTATCCTTGTAATTTCATTCACAAACAGTTACAAAGATAATAATCTGTGGTTCAGAAATTGTTCACAGTAATTAGTGATCGGTGATCAGTGATCAGTTTTGGGGTGGGCAGCGGAATATGTCGCAAACAGCTCATCTCCGAGGGGATGCCTATCTGTAGAGCGCTCCCGTATGCGGGCCAAATCCCCGTCAGGGGATTCATAACAGGGCTCGTCTTAAAACGTGTGAAGAAATTTGGAGACTATGGCGAACAGTTTATCACTATTGTAGATCCAAACTCCGTCGTGATCCACAAATAGTGGAACGTAAACCCTGGTTTTTGCTTTTTTGAAATCAATCAGCATTGTCGGGGAGGAAATGTTCTGCTGCGAATCTATCGTGCAACAGGCCATACAATATTTTCCGGATGAATAGCCGCCCACAACGCATGCCTCCCCACTTTTTCCCTGATAGTTGGCGATATTATCGATGAAGAAGACGTGAATCATGTCGTCTTTCATATATGTATTAAATGAGAACATACTTATTCTCAGTAAGTTCAAAGACCTGGCAGCTGACATTATCGCCTGACTTTTTTGAATCATACTCGCATCGGAAAGATCTCCCTTCTTGTTGACAAAATTGACTATGATATTTCCGGCCAGCGTATATGTGTCTGACATGATGGACGTCTCGTTATGGGGTTCGCCCAGAAGTGCCAGTGTGCCATCGCTGAACTCGTAAAAATCCAGCGGCCAAACTGTGTATTCCTTGGCGGGATCCCCTGATTTCGGATGCTTATATGAAAAATATTCCTGCGGGAATTTTGCAAAGCTGATTATAGGGTTGTAAAAAGATTCGTTCTCAAAACAAATGGTGTAAGTCCCGACTTCTTTGCCGCCGAGCTCGGATGCATAATACCCGCCGATGACTGGTCTTCCGTCCTCTGTTACCAGAATTTTTCCGTTAGAGGGTGACCCGAACTCGAAAGTGGAAAAATCGTCGGTAGTTGCCATAACATCATCTCTGTTCAGTCTGAAAGAATGCAATGTCTCATTGGAATAAGCATTCCCTTTTTTGTTAAATGATTTGATGACAGCGAACGCAGTGGCATCGTTTCCGATGGCGAAATCGAAAAGCTGAAGGGTATTGTTGGCTGTGCCCACAGCAATGGGTTGTGACCAAATCAGGCCTTCTTCCCCGAAAGCGACAGCCGCTGCTCCTTTGAAAGTGTAATCGTTTCTTTCAATCAGGACGCTGTTATTCCTAGTGTGCATCATCAGCACGGCAGCTTTAGAGTCATCTTTAGAACGTGCCACATGAACCAGCATGTCGTCCCTTCTCTCCATCGGAATTGAGATTATTTTTTCCGGATTCCATACGCCGCTTTGCCCTGTTTCTTTAGGTACTCTGTTCAGATAGAGTACGAAATTCTTTTCACTATCCTTGAATTGGCAATAGACAAGAATCAGCTCTTCGGCCCCCTCGTATGCCGTAAGAAGCTCATATTCAGCCGTGTGTTCGACGTTTATTCTCTTCCCGGTTGTGCCGTCTTTCTGGGCAAGAACGATAACGTCCCGCACGATCCATTTGCTGTATGACGGGTTTGCCGAATTAATCACAATTCCGCTGAAAAAGAGGTAATGGTCGGAACCTTTTCCTTCCAAACGTGTGAGATAATTGCGGTACGTGCCCACTTTGTCCACCACTTTGGAGACTGTCTCCTGTGAATAGACAGAAAGTGTGGCAAGCATGAACAGGAAAAATAAAATCTTTCTCATTGTCAACATTTCGGGTTCTGGATTTATTTTCCATATCCGTGCAAGCAGAACCCATTAACCTGCACTTCAATTTAATTGGGGCCGCCACAATCAGAGCCGCCACAATGTGGCGGCTCTTCGTTGTGTTATTTCGTATGGTATTGGGACCTGGTTGTGTTATTGCATCGCTTCCACGGCGGCCTTGATGCGGCGGCATGCCTCCTTGAGCTTGTCCTCGGAAGTGGCGTAGGAGAGGCGGATGCAGTCGTCGTCGCCAAAGGCGCTGCCCTGCACGGTAGAGACATTGGCGTCAAGCAGGATGTAGAAGGCAAGGTCCTTGGAGTTCTCAATGACGGTTTTGCCGTACTCCTTGGCAAACTCGGAGTCGGCGGGCACGTGCTTGCCATAGAGGGATTTCACCTTCGGGAAGAAGTAGAAGGCCCCTTGGGGCAGGCGCACCTCGAAGCCGGGGATTTCGCGCAGCAGGTCATAGACGAGGTCGCGGCGCATGTGGAAGATGTCGCGCATACGGAGGATGTCTTCGGAAGTGGCGGGGTCCATCTCCATGGCGCGCAGGGCGGCGCGTTGGGAAATAGAACCCGTAGCGGATGTGATCTGGCCCTGCATCTTGCCGCAGGCCTTGGCCACATCGACAGGAGCGCCGATGAAACCGATACGCCAGCCCGTCATCGCGAAGCCCTTCGCCACACCGTTCACCGTGACCACCTGGTCTTTGATGAAGTCGAACTGGGCGATGCTCTCGTGACGGCCCACGAAGTTGATGTGCTCGTAAATCTCGTCGGCCATCACCATCATCTGCGGGTGCTTGGCCACCACCTCGGCGAGGGCGCGCAGCTCCTCCTTGCTATAGACCATACCCGTCGGGTTGGAAGGACTGCTGAACATCATCAGCTTGGTATTGGGCGTGATGGCGGCCTCAAGCTGCTCGGGCGTGATCTTGAAGTCGTTCTCCAACTTGGCGGGCACATAGACGCATTTGCCCTCAGCCATCTCCGCGATGGCGCGATAGGAGACCCAATAGGGGGTGGGGATGATGACCTCGTCGCCGGGGTTCACCAATGCCATCACCACTTGGTAGATGGACTGTTTGCCACCCGTGGAGACCACAATTTGGTTGGGTGCATAGTCCAAGTTGTTGTCTCTCTTGAACTTATTGCTGATGGCCTTCAACAGATCGGCATAACCGGGCACGGGAGGATAATGCGTGAAATTATCGTCAATAGCCTTTTTGGCATACTCTTTGACCGTTTCCGGGGTGTTGAAGTCGGGCTCACCGATGCTCAAACTGATGACATCCTTGCCTTTTTCCTTCAGGTCGCGGGCCAAAGCGGTCATGGCTAACGTCTCCGACGCGGCCATAGAAGTGACTCTTTTTGATAAACGTTCCATATATCTTTTTTCTTTTTTTATTTGATATTAATAACCGGAAAACAAGGGAATTAAGAAACTAAGAAACTAAGGAATTAAGGGTCTTCAACTATTAATTCTCCATTCTCCATTCTCCATTCTTAATTCTAAACTAGTTCGTTTTTCCAGGATAAACCTTGAGGGCTTCTTCGAGACATTTGACGGCCTTCTGGAGGTCTTCGACCTTGAGGCAGTAGCTGATGCGGACCTCGTTCTTGCCCTTGCCGGGAGTGGAGTAGAAGCCGGTGGCGGGGGCCATCATTGTGGTTTCGCCGTTGTAGTTGAACTCTTCGAGCATCCAGCGGCAGAAGCGGTCGGAGTCGTCGATGGGCAGGCGGGCCACACAATAGAAAGCGCCCTTGGGCATCGGCACAAAGCAGCCGGGGATGGCGTTGACGCCGTTCACCACGGTGTTGCGGCGGGCAACATAGTCGGTGATGACGGCATCGAAGTACTCCTTCGGGGTATCGACGGCGGCCTCACCCAGCACTTGTCCGTAAGTGGGGGGCGACAGGCGGGCCTGGGCGAATTTCATCGCGGTGTTATAGACATCCTTGTTGTGGGTGATGAGGGCGCCGGTGCGCACGCCGCAGGCGCTGTAGCGCTTGGAAACGGAGTCCAAAAGCACCACATTCTGTTCCAGACCTTCGAGTTGCATCACGGAGAAGTGCTTGACACCGTCGTAGCAGAACTCGCGATAGACCTCGTCGGCAAAGAGGAAGAGGTCGTGTTTCTTGGCGATTTCGCCCAGTTGGCGAATCTCCTCTTCGGTGTAGAGGTAGCCCGTCGGGTTGTTGGGGTTGCACACCATGATGGCCTTGGTCTTCGGGGTGATGAGTTTTTCAAACTCCTCGATGGAGGGCAGTGCGAAACCGTTGTCGATGGTGGAGACGATGGGTTTCACCACGACACCGCAGGTGACGGCGAAGCCGTTGTAGTTGGCGTAGAACGGTTCGGGGATGATGATCTCGTCGCCCGGATCCATACAGCTGTTGAAGGCGAAAAGGAGGCCTTCGCTGCCACCGGTGGTGATGAGGATTTCATCGGGGGTGACGTCAATGCCCACGCTGTGGTAGTACTCCACGAGTTTCTTGCGGTAGCTGAGGTTGCCGGCGGAGTGGGTGTAGGCGATGACGGGGATATCGGCGGTGCGCACGGCCTCGCGGGCACCCTTCGGTGTCTCGATGTCGGGCTGACCGATGTTGAGGTGGTACACATGAATCCCGCGAAGCTTGGCAGCATCGGAGAAGGGCACTAACTTACGAATCGGTGAGGAGGGCATGGTTTGCCCTTTTTTGGAAATTTGCGGCATATTTTTTTAGGTTATGTTGTTAATAATAATATTCTTGAAATGGGGCGCAAAGATACATAAATTTCAAATATACAAAGGCAGATGAAATTGCCGTATGTAGAGACGCGGCGCGCCGTGACTCTACGATTTTTTTGGGGAATTATATGCTTGATGGCACAAATCAGATTTTCTTCATTTTTTTTCATTTGGGCGTGCCGGCGCGGCGGCGGGCAACCCACAACCTCGTCTCAACCTTCTCCCGCGCCGCGATTTTCCCGCACACCGTCCCCTCTCCAGGGGTTGCAGCGCTACCGAGCTCTTGCCCCTATCGGGGCTGCTCAAGGAAAATATAAACCATTATCCCTATTGTCCCGGAGGGACATCCTCTCAATAACCCCACACAAGCGACGAAGAAGCGCCGTGTGGGGATGGATGACGGTTTATCCCGGCCCGGTGCCATCATGTAAATAACAACCTTTTTTTATGAATAAGTCCTGGCAAGAAAACTATCATATTGAAATAATAACTATTTTTGCACCCGTTATTTCCAAACTGTGTACAATGGGCTTCACACAGCTTGGAAATGGCGAGAATACAGTTATATAACCGAAGCCCATCTAATTATAATTCAAACACATTAACTATGGCATTAGCAATTGACTCTTCCAATTTCGAGACCCTTGTCAACGGCGACAAGCTGGTCGTGATTGACTTCTGGGCTCCCTGGTGCGGCCCCTGTCGCCACTTGGCCCCCATCGTCGAAGAAATCGCCGCCGAATACGAAGGCAAGGCCGTCATCGGCAAGTGCGACACCGACGAGAACAACGACATAGCCATGCAATTCGGCGTGATGAACATCCCGATGCTCGTCTTTATCAAGAACAAGGAGGTCGTGGACAGTCTCGTGGGTTTGGTGCCCAAGGATCTTATCGTTGAGAAGATTAACCAGTACTTGTAAAATCTATTTTATCATTTTAAATTTTACGCCTATGAATTTCATTACTAATTTATGGCATGACCATCGAACGCTGATGGTGTTTTTCATGGTCCTGATTGTTGTCATCCCCTTCTTGCTTTTCTATTTGAAGAAAGCCAAGAGTGAACATCCCAAAGGTTTGATTGCCGCCGCCTTGAGCAACATGGGCGAGCGTTTTGGCTATTACATCATGAATGCCGTTCTGGTGTTGTTCATCTGTTCCAAATTCGGCATCTCCGATGAGACCTCCGGCCTTATTTTCGGGGTGTTCTATTTCCTGATCTATGTGCTGGCCCTGCCGGGCGGTATTATTGCCGACCGCACCCAGAACTACAAGAGGACCATCATCACCGGTATCGTTGTGATGGCTATCGGCTATGCCTTGCTGTCCATTCCGGTGTTCAGCGAGCACGGTGCCAAGTCCGGGGTGTTCGTCCTGGCCATGGTTGCCCTGCTGCTTATCGCCTGTGGTAACGGTCTCTTCAAAGGAAACCTGCAAGCCATTGTAGGCCAGCTGTATGATGACTTTGAAGCCGAAGCTGCCAAGCAGGGTCCTGAAGCTTTGGCCAAGGCTAAGGAGAAAAGAGACAGCGGATTCCAGATTTTCTATGTGTTCATCAACATCGGCGGTGTGATCGCCCCCTTTGTGGCCCCTATTATCCGCGACTGGTGGCTGAGCGCCCGTAATCTGGTTTACAACGCCGACCTTCCCCGCTTGTGCCACAAGTTCATCATGGGCACGATGGAGGGCAACGACATGTCCAATCTGACAGAGCTCTCTCAAAAGTTTGCGGGAGCAGCCGATAATCTCCCCGCCTTCTGCCAAAACTACCTGCAAGTCTATAACACGGGCGTGCACCTCTCCTTTATCGTCTCCGTGGTGGCCATGCTGATCTCCCTGTGCATTTTTGTTGCAGTCCGACACAAACTTCCGAACCCCGTCAAGAAAGAAAAAGTTGACGTGCAAGAATATACTCCGGAAGAGCGTTTGGCCAATGCCAAGGAGATCAAACAACGTATGCTGGCCTTGTATGCCGTTCTTGGTATCGCTGTGTTTTTCTGGTTCTCTTTCCACCAGAACGCCCAGTCGTTGTCCATCTTTGCCCGCGATTTCGTTGACACGACAAATCTCCCGCCTGAGATCATGCAGTTCATCAATCCGTTCTTCGTGATCGTGCTGACACCGATCATCATGTGGATATTCGCAGCGTTTGCCCGCAAAGGCAAGGAGGTTTCCACTCCGAAAAAGATTGCCTTGGGTATGTTTATCGCCGCATGTGCCTACCTGTTCCTGATATTCATCGCCATTGTGCACAACTATCCTTCCGGAAGTGAATTCAAAGCCATGGAAGAGAGTGTCAAGATGAGCATGAAATCCAGTCCGGGCGTGTTGATTGTGACCTACTTCTTCCTCACGGTGGCCGAGTTGTTCATCTCCCCGCTGGGATTGTCGTTTGTTTCCAAGATCGCACCGCGTCACATGGTCGGCAAGTGCCAGGGCTTGTGGTTGTCTGCCACCGCCATTGGCAACCTGTTCATCTTCCTCGGTGTCAGAATGTTAAATGCATTCCCGCATCAGTGGATGACTTGGGGTGTCTTCGCCTTGATTTGCCTCGCTTCCATGTCCATTATGCTCGGTATGCTCAAATGGCTTGAAAGAGTGACACAATAATATATCGTTACTTTAACTATATTAGAGAGGGTGACTAAAGAGTGGTCATCCTCTTTTTTTTACATTTTGTTTCTGTGTCGCGTTCTTTCGCGGAGAAGGTGTTAGACAAAGGTATGAGGTCTGATGGTCTGCCGTAGTTGACTATAAATTCCGCTAACGACGAATTTACTATCTTTGCATCGCGATGTTTTCATTCTATACAGTTGTATATCAGTAAAATAAAAAAATAAACATGACATTTTTCGTAAGTGAAATACAGAAAGAGGCTCCTGCGGAGTTCGAGACGGACACCCAAAAGCGGATTTATGAGACGTTGGAGAAGCTAAGTATCGAGTTCGGGCGGGTGGACACGGACGATGGCACTACCATGGAGAGCTGTGTGCATATTTCCAAGGGGTTGGGGTGCCCTGTGGTGAAAACCATTTTTCTTTGCAACCGGCAGCAAACCGTGTTTTACCTGTATGTCACGGCGGCGGAGAAGCCTTTCGTGACGCGCGACTTCTGCGGTGCGCTGGGGGTGCCTCGCGTCTCGTTCGCCCCCACAGAGATGCTGTGGGAAAAGTTGGGCACACGCATGGGCGCCACCACAATGCTGAGCCTCATTAACGATGTGGAACATCATGTCACTTTGGTTATCGACCGCGAGGTGGCGGCACGCACCGAGCTCGGCTGTACCGATGGCACCACCACTTGCTTCCTGAAACTTCCGATGCCGAAGATTCTCGACAACTTCCTAACCTATACCGGCCACGCGGCCGTTATGATCGGATAAAAAGATTCTTAAAAAGCATTCTTTGGGAAAAGAGCTGTTTTTCAAACAGTTCGTGTTCTGTTTTTTTAAAAGAAACAATGGGAAACAACCGTAAAACGACACTTTTGGAATAATTTCGTCATGCCGTGTTATTGATAATCCAAAATTTTTGTGTATGTTTGCGGCCTTAAAAAAAGTTAAAACAAGATATGACCGACAAAGATTTTGCGCCAATAGTCCCGCGAAGCAAGAAGACCCGGTTGCGTTATCGGGTTGCCGTATTGGGTAGCGGGAGTTGGGCCACTGCCATCATCAAGATCATATCCTCCAATTTGGAGCACATCCATTGGTGGATACGTTCTCCCGAGGTGGCGGAGGATGTGGTGAAGTATGGCCATAATTCGAAATATCTCAGTTCGGTGTTCATCAATCCGGACGATATCAAGGTCAACACCGATATCAAGGCTGTTGTCAGCAAGGCGGACTATGTGATCATTGTGACGCCGTCGGCTTACCTGCATCAGTCGCTGGCCCCGCTGAAGCGCAGTCAGCTGAACCGCAAGAAGATCATTCTCGCCGTGAAGGGTATTGTACCGGAGACGCTCCAGCTCATCAGTGACTATATGCAGACGGAGTTCAAGGTGCCGTTGGAGAATCTGTCCATCATCAGCGGGCCCTCGCATGCCGAGGAGATCGCTCAGGAGAAGTTCACGTTTCTGACGGCTGCCTCCACCAACCGCGAGCTGGCCGAAACAGTGGCCAAGTTCTTCACCAACCGCTATTGCCGCACCTCCGTTTCCGACGACATGATGGGGGCGGAGTTGGCCATTGTGCTCAAGAATATCTATGCTCTCGGCGCGGGCATCTACAGCGGTTTGGGATACGGCGACAACTTTATCGCCGCTTATGTGGCCAACAGCCTCAAAGAGATGAAATATTTTGTCTCCAAGGTCTATCCCAACGAAAACCGTCACATTTCCGACTCCATCTATCTCGGCGACCTTTTGGTGACCGCCTACTCCACTTACAGCCGCAACCGCCTCTTTGGCATCATGATCGGGCACGGCCTCTCCGTGCGTGTCTCCTTGCTCGAACTGCGCATGGTGTCGGAAGGCTATACGGCCTGCCGCACGGTCCACGAAATCAACAAGAAATACCAGGCCGACATCCCCATCGTGGAAACCATCTACGGCATTCTCTACGAAAACAACAATGTCTCTTCTGAAATGAAGCGCATTGCCGAGCATTTTATATAATGATACGTTTTCTCAAACATGAGGACATTGACGCGGTGCAATGGGATGCGACCATCCATAAATCTCAATATCCGACGATTTTCTGCACCTACAGGATGTTGGACATCCTTGTGGGCGATGCAACGTGGAATGCCCTCGTGATGGATGATTACCAATATGTGATGCCCCTGCCGGAACGCTCGCGCCTCGGCATCCACTATGTGTATCCGCCCTTTTTTGTCTCCCAGATGGGCATTTTTTCCGAAAAGCCCGTGTCCGCGCAGGTCACCTCCGACTTCTTCAATGCCCTGCCTGCCGCCGACAAGCATGTGGACTTCATGTTCAACAGCTCCAACAACATCGACTTTATCGACAATTACACTATTTCGTTGGTTACATACCAAATGCAGTTGGGAAAGCCTTATGCGGAGATACGGGCTGGTTTTTCACAAAACACACGCCGCAATATCAAGGCTGCTCAGAACCATGGACTTGTCATGCAGTGCGACAAAGAAGCGGTGGGTTCTATTGTCAATCTTTTTCGGGAAAACAAGGGCAAGAGCAGGGAGGTGCATTTCAAGGAGCGGGATTATGAAATTTTAACACATGCGGCTGCTGCCTTGGGGGAGCTTGGATGTATAGAGCCACTCGTGGTACGCGACAGGGACGGCAACCTGTTGGCCGGGGCCCTGATGGTGCGCGACTTCAATACTTACCGCTTCTGGTTTTCGGGTCGCGACGAGCGTTTCGCCGACCGCAAAGCCATGTTTTTCCTGCTTGACAATTTCATCCGTGAACATGCCGATACACCTGCCATATTGGATTTCAATGGTTCCATGAATGAAAACATCGCCCGTCTCTACAAAGGTTTTGGCGGCCAACCTGTCCCCATCAAGATGCTCAGTTATTCGCGGCAGGTCTATTGGGATCTGCTGTTGAAGCTATACAGGCTGATTCGTAAATAACGGGGATCAGGCGATGCTCACCCTCGGATCCAGCCACCCATAAATCACATCCACCACGATGTTAATGATAATCAACACGATGGAGACGTATAGCAGCGACCCCATCACCACAGGAAAATCGTATTTGTCGAGGGCATCCACGATGACGACGCCCATGCCTTTCCAGTCGAAAATGTACTCCACGAAGACAGCACCCGCCAACAGGCCGGCCAACCAGCCGGAGATGGCGGTGACCACCGGGTTGAGGGCGTTTTTGAGGGCGTGGTGCGTCACAATGCGCGCCTTGCCCAAACCTTTAGCCTTGGCGGTGCGGATGTAGTCTTGCGACAGCACATCGAGCAGGGAGTTCTTGGTCAGCTCCACCACAACCGCCAACGGACGGATGCCCAATGTGATGGCGGGAAGAATCAGGTTTTTGAGGTCCAGATATTGCCCGGTGCCGTAGTCATCCACCGTGTAGAGGCTGCCAAACATGCTGAGTCCGGTCAAGTCCGACAGCAGAAAGGCAAACACCCAGGCGAAGAGGATAGCCGCAAAGAAGGAGGGCACAGACATGCCGAGCACTGAAAAGACAAGTGCCACATGGTCGAACCAGGTGTCCTTGAAGAGGGCGCAGAAGATACCGATAATGATGCCCACGATGAGGGCGAAGACAATGGAGACGATGGATAAAAGCACGGTTTTCGGGAAGGCCTCGGTGATGATTTCGCCCACGGGACGCTTGCTCTGGTAGGAGCGTCGCAGATAGGGTGCCTTCAACACAATCGTGGACTTGCCCATAGGCAGGATTTTTACATAGTGGTAGTCTTTGTCATCGAGATAAAAGAAGGATTCCGTGTCCTGGGTCTTGTGCCACGAGATGGGGGAGACATCGTTGAGATAAGCCAGGTACTGTACGCCGAGGGGCAGGTCGAGGCCCATCTCCTTGCGGATGGCCTCCTCGGTTTGGAGGTCGCTGCGCTGGCCCATCATCATACGGGCCGGGTCGGAGGGCAACACGGTGAACAGAAAGAACACCAATGTCACCACACCGAGCATCAGCAGCAGGCCATAACCGATCTTTTTGACTATATATCGAAACACAGCGGCAAATAGGCAATTTTTACCATATATTCACTCTCTTTTTCGGATCGACATACAATTTGGCGTCGGGTTTGATGTTGAAGGCCTTGTACCAATATTCGCACTGGGCCACGCCGCCGTTGACGCGGAGGTGGTTGGCGGAGTGCACGTCGTTGATGGTGAGGTAGCGGAGAATCTGTTCGGAGGAGACTCCGGCCCACACATTGGCAAAAGAGAGGAAGAAGCGCTGTTCGGGCGTGAAGCCTTTCTCGTCGGGCAGGCGGCCGTTCTTATTCTGGGCCATCTGCAGGGCATCGTATGCGATATTGATGCCGCCGTGGTCGGCGATGTTTTCTCCCAAGCACTGGCGGCCATTGCTGCGCAACTGGCCTGGAATCACCCACAGGGAGTCGAAATAGACGGCCATCTGCTCTGTGGCGAGCTTGAAAGCGGCAAGGTCGGATTCGGCCCACCAGTTCTTGAGGTTGCCGCTCTTGTCGTATTGGCTGCCTTGGTCGTCGAAACCGTGCGTCATCTCGTGTCCGATGACCACGCCGATGGCGCCGTAATTGGTGGCATCGTCGGCTTTCATGTCAAAGAATGGCGGTTGCAGAATGCCGGCTGGGAAGCAGATCTCGTTGGTGGTGGGGTTGTAGTAGGCGTTCACCATCTGTGCGGGCATCTGCCACTCATCGCGATTAACAGGCTTGTTGTAGTTTTTCTGCTTGTCAAGCTCAAAATAGAAACGACCGGCCTCCACCACGTTCTCATAGAGGGATTTCTTGGGGTCGATGACCAGTTTGGAAAGATCGTCCCACTTGTCGGGGTAGCCGATCTTGACATAGAAGGCATCCAGCTTTTCGAGCGCTAACTTCTTGGTATCCCCGCTCATCCACTCCTGGGCCTTGATGCGCTCGCCGAGGGCGATCTGGAGGTTCTTGACGAGCTCCAGCATACGTTTCTTGGCCTCGGGCGGGAAATATTTCTTGACGTACATCTGTCCTACGGCATCGTTGAGCAGGCTGCTGACCAGGTCAACGGAACGCTGCCATCTCGGTGTCATCTCCTTGGCGCCGTTGATGACGCGGTTGAACTCGAAATTCTCAACAAGGAAGTCGTCGGAAAGGTATGAGGAACCTGCTTTGATGGTGCGGAAAATGTAGAGCAGTTTGAGGTTCTCCAACGGCTCTTTCATCATCATGTCGCAGGCGAGGGCCACAGGTTCGGGTTGGCCGAGCAGCACCTCGGTGGTCTTGTCGTAACCGTAATTGCGCAAATAGGAAGCCCAGTCGAAGCCGTGACAGGTCTTTGATAGCTCGGCCACGCTCATCTTGTGGTAGTTGGCCTCGGGATCGCGCATCTGCTCGATAGAGTAGCTGGCCTTGGCCAATTTGGTCTCCATATCCCAGATGGTCTTGACGAACTTCTTGGCCTGTTTGGGAGAATATCCGCACAGTTTGAAGAGGTTTTCGTAGTGCTTGATGGCAGCCTTGCGGATCTTGGCAATCTCGGGATCCTTGGAAAGATAATAGTCGCGGTTGCCCATCGAGAGTCCGCCTTGGTTCACGGAAACGATGTGCTGGCTGGCGTTCTTGTCGTCCACGCCGATATAAAGCGTCCAGAGAAGGTCGTCATGCTCGCGGGTCATCATCTTGAGCAGTTCCTCGCGGGTGGAGATGGCCTTGATTCTGTTGACATCCGCCATCACGGGCGCGGCGCCTTCGCGGTTACGTCGCACACTGTCCATGGACAGACGATAGAGGTCGCCGATTTTCTGCTCAATGGAACCGGGTTTGTTAAGGCGCTGGGCAATCTCTTGGATGATACTGGCCACCGCCTTGGTATTGTCATCGTCGAGTTTGGTGAAGGAGCCCCACATCGGGTAGATGGGAGGTTGGGGATTATGTTTGATCCAATTGCCTGTGGCATACTGGAAAAAATCATCGCCCGGTTTCACGGAATTGTCCATGTTTTCATAATGGATGCCGGACTTGGTCGCTTTGGTAAGCAACGCTTTCTTTTCTTGTGCAAAAGCGGAAAACAGAAAAACGGTGCATAATGTACACAACAGAATTTTTTTCATCATAAATATGTTTTTTGTTTACAATTTCAATATTAACAATTGCGGCGGCAAAAATACAATAAAATCATGGAGTTTGATACTGTTATTTTATGTATGTTTGCAGCCTGAAATCATTAACCGTAGAAATAGAGCATAATGGGTCTTTTATTAGTCTTTCTGCTTGGGGCAATGTCCATCTCCTTCCTCTGCTCCATACTGGAGGCAACGCTGATGTCCACGCCTTTGTCGTACATCACCATGCGCGAGGAGGAGGGCTACAAGCCCGCCATCAAGTTCAAGCAGTTCAAGCAAGAGTCAGGCCGTCCGATTGCGGCGATTCTTTCTCTGAATACCATCGCCAACACCATCGGGGCCGCTGGTGTGGGTCGCCAGTGTACCCTCCTTTTCGGAAGCGAATGGTTCGGCTTGGTCAGTGCCATCACCACCATCCTCATCCTTGTTTTCTCCGAAATCATCCCCAAGACCATCGGCACCACGCAATGGAAACACCTTATGGGTATGACCACCCGCTGTATCAGCTTCTTAGTCATTGCGCTCTTCCCGTTGGTCATCATTTTCGAGTGGCTCTCCAAACTCATTGCATCCAACAGGGACGAGACTTCCGTCTCTCGTGAGGAGGTGAGTGCCATGGCCAACGTGGCCGAGGAGGAGGAGGTGCTCGACGAGGACGAGAACGCCGTCATCCAGAACCTCATCAAGATGGACGACATCCCCGCGTCGGAGGCGATGACCCCCCGCGTGGTCGCCGCCATCGCCCCGGAGTCGATGACTGTCAGCGCCTTCTATCGCGACAAGAGCTTCCGCCATCACAGCCGCATTCCTGTCTATGCTGACAACGACGAGTACATCACGGGCTACATCCTCCGCATGGACGCCCTGCAGCTGCTCGCGGAGGACAAGTTCGACCAGACATTAGGCAGCATCCGGCGCGACATAGAGCTTTTCAACGAGGAGACCCCCCTCGGCGAGATTTGGGACGCCATGCTCACCAAAAACGAGCAGATCTGCTGCATTATCGACGAATACGGCTGCTTTGAGGGCATTCTCTCCCTGGAAGATGTCATCGAAACACTGTTGGGTTCCGAGATTGTCGATGAGAACGATGTCGCCCCCGACATGCAGGCTTATGCCCGCGAGCGGTGGCTCAAGCAAAAAGAGAAAGACCAACCTCAGCAATAGTAAATATGGACTCCCGCATTTTCCCACAGACGGTCACGGCAGAGCAGGCACTCCAGCGGGTGCGGTCCGGTGACCGCCTGCATTGGCCTTGTGTGGCCGCCGCTCCCGAGCATCTCATCCGCGCCTTGGTGGCCCGCGCCCCTGAGTTGCGCAACGTGCATATCACCCATCTCTACACGGAGGGCTATGCCGACTATGTGCTGCCGCAATATGCCGGCCATTTCCATCTGGACTCCTTCTTTGTGGGCGGCAATGTGCGCAAGGCCACGCAGGAGGGCAGGGCGGACTATATCCCTTGTTCGCTTTCCGATACAGCCCGCATTATTCGCGAGGGCATACAACCCGTGGACGGTGTGCTGCTGATGGTGAGCGAGCCCGACGAGGAGGGCTATGTGTCGTTGGGCACCTCGGTGGACTGCACTTTGGCGGCTATTGAGCAGGCCCGGTATGTGATTGCCCAGGTCAACCGCTATATGCCTTTCTGTTACGGCGACGCGCGCATCCCGTTGTCGTCCATCACGGCCTTGGTGCGGCATGACGTGCCCTTGTTGGAGGCCGAATTCCCTCCGCTGAGCGAGCAGGACGTGGCCATCGGCAAGCGTGTGGCCGCGCTCATCCCCGACGGGGCCACCTTGCAGATCGGCATCGGCAACATTCCCAATGCGGTGCTGGCCCAGTTGGGCGACCACCGGCATTTGGGCATCCACTCGGAGATGTTCTCCGACGGGGTGCTGCCCCTAATTGAGCAGGGTGTCATCGATGGCAGTCGCAAGCGCATCGACCAGGGCAAGCATGTGGCCACATTCTTGAAGGGTACCCAAAAGCTTTACGACTTCGTACACCGCAATCCTGACGTGCTGATGCAGGATGTGGCCTATACCAATTCACCGGCCGTTATCGCACAGAACCCCAAGGTGGTGGCGCTCAACTCGGCCATCCAGATTGACCTGACGGGCCAGGTGTGCGCCGATTCCATTGGCACGCGCCACTTCAGCGGCTCGGGCGGGCAGCTCGACTTCATGCTGGGAGCTGTGGCCAGCGAGGGGGGCATCCCTGTCATCGCGATGCCGGCCGCCACTGCCAAGGGTGTGAGCAAGATTGTGCCGACCTTGGCCGAAGGGGCCGGCGTGGTCACCCCGCGCACGGTGGTGCATTGGGTGGTCACCGAGTACGGTGCCGTCAACCTGTTCGGCCGTTCCATGCAGGAGCGCGCGCGGCTGCTGATCTCCATCGCGCACCCCGCCGCCCGCGAGGCACTCGAAAGGGCAGCGCAGGAACGGTTTGGAGGAGTAAAAAGTTGAAGGCGACGAGTTCGGGAGATTCTGTTTGCAACTTGCGATTTTGATTCCGAGGCACTTCAGTGCCGCGAGTATCATTTAGCGCCGGGAAAAAATCGCTTCAGTTTTCGCGGGTCAACATCTATATCATTGTCCACTTTTTTTTTAGGTGGTTATATACCTGATGGCACCAGACCTGCATGAACAGGTCTTTAAGCAACGCTTTTTTCCAGCGCCTCCATTTCGCGGCGAGCAGGTTTCTTGCATCTTGGGTGCCGATTCCCGCGCCGCGAGAGGGTGTCGGTACCGTCATCCATCCCCACATTGCGCTCCTTCGTCGCTTATGTGGGGTTATTGAGAGGGTGTCGGTACCGTCATCCATCCCCACATTGCGCTCCTTCGTCGCTTATGTGGGGTTATGGAGAGGGTGTCGGTACCGTCATCCATCCCCACATTGCGCTCC
>JAFPXF010000084.1 GCA_017394765.1 Bacteroidales bacterium
AAAAGAAGAAAAAGAAAAAGAAGAAAAAGAAAAACACACCTGCTGAATGAACATCATAGAAGTCCATGAGGTCACGAAACGCTATTCCAACCATTTGGCCTTGGACCGCGTTTCGCTTTCCGTGCGGGAAGGCATCGTTTTCGGTCTGCTCGGCCCCAACGGAGCGGGCAAGACCACACTGATCCGCATTCTCAACCAGATCACTTTCCCCGACTCGGGCACTGTTTACTTCAAGGGCCACCCCCTGAGGGAGGACGATGTGCGCCAAATCGGGTACCTGCCGGAGGAGCGCGGCCTCTACAAGAAGATGAAGGCCGGCGAGCAGGCTATCTACCTTGCGCAGCTCAAGGGCCTCGACCGCGACACCGCCTTCAAGCGGCTACGCGAGAAATTCCGCCAATACGACATCCTTGACTGGTGGGGCCGCCCCATCGAGGAGCTTTCCAAGGGCATGCAGCAGAAAGTGCAATTCATCACCACTATCCTGCACAAGCCCTCGTTTCTCATCCTCGACGAGCCATTCAGCGGCTTCGACCCCATCAACACCAACCTTCTGAAAGAGGAGATTCTCAACCTCAAGAAAGAGGGCGCCACCATCATCCTTTCGACGCACAACATGGCCTCCGTGGAGGAGATCTGCGATGAAATCGCCCTCATCAACCAATCCCGCAAGATTTTGGAGGGCAACCTTTACGATGTCAAAAACCAGTTCAAGAAAAACATCTTCTCCCTTGAACTCAAAGAGGAAAACGCGGAGGTCAGCCGGTTGCTCAACGAGCATTTCGAGATGTTGGAGTCCACCGCCCTCCCCCACTCCGTCCAATACCGCATCCACATTCCCGACGGCAAGCGCGCCAACGACCTGCTTGCTGCCGTCATACCGAACGCCGACATCCTCTCTTTCAACGAAATACTGCCCTCCATGAACGAGATTTTCATCGAGCAGGTCGAAACCTTCAATCAAGCACACACCCATGAGCAACAATAAGACCTTCATCATCATCGCCCGCGAATATGTGACGCGCGTGCGCAAGAAATCGTTCATCATCCTCACCATTCTGATGCCGATTCTGATAGCGGCCCTCATCGCGCTGCCGGCCCTCTTAGTGCTCCGAAGCGAACAGAAGCAGCATACCCGCGTGCTGGTGGTCGATGACACCGAGATCTTCATCAATGGTTTTGAGAACAACGATAACGTCACCTATAGCTACGCCTCCGGCAATATCGAGCAGCTCAAGCAGGACGCCTTCGACTCCGAGCAGTACGATTGCGTGTTCCATATCCTCGACAACAGTGCCGGACTGCGTTCCAACCTCTACTACAAGAAGCACATCCCCAGCAACCTGCAGTCACGGTTGGAGGGCCAAATGGACGAGATTTTCTTCAACAGGATGCTGATGGACTCGCTGCATATCGAGCCTGAGCGTTTCGCCAAGTTGCAGGAGCTCACCAAGTCGAGTGTCACCACCATCCAAGTGGACGACCAAGGTGTCGAGCGCGAGAACATCGCGGAGATGAACGAGGTCATCGGCATGGTTTGCGGCTTTTTCATCTACTTCATCATCATCATCTTTGCCAGCCAGGTGCTCCGTGGCGTATTGGAGGAGAAGACCAACCGCATTGTGGAGGTGCTCATCTCCTCGGTGAAGCCTATGCAGCTGCTGACGGGCAAGATCGTGGGCATCGCACTGGTAGGCATCACGCAGTTCCTGATATGGGGCGTGCTCACCTTCGGTCTGGTCTCCGTGGCCGGACTCTTCGTCAAGGGGGACATCCTCCCCACGGAGGTGACCGAGATGGCTGCGGAAGGGGGCACCATGGGGGCGGTTCCCGGCACTGAACTCAGCATCTTCCAACAGATCAGCGACTTTTTCCCGTTCTCCTTCACGCAACTCATCCTCAGCTTCCTCTTCTTCTTCGTGGTGGGCTACCTCATCTACGCCACCCTGTATGCCGCCACCGGATCCGTGATTGACAACGAAAGCGACTCACAGCAATACACCCTTCCCGTGACCATCCCGTTGATGCTGGCCATCATCCTAATCCCCTCCATCGCCACCAATCCTTCCGGACAGCTGGCATTCTGGTTCTCGATGATTCCGCTCACCTCGCCCATCATCATGATGGTGCGGTTGCCGGCGGGCGTGCCGCTGTGGCAATTGCTCACCTCCATGGGAGTGGCCGTGCTCTTCCTGCTGTTCTGCATCTGGTTCGCGGCCAAGATCTACCGTGTCGGCATCCTCATGTACGGCAAGAAGCCCAGCTGGCGCGAGATCCTGCGCTGGCTGAGAGAAGCGTAAGCATAAATAGTGTTGTCAATTTTGGGGTACCGCCACCGTATATACCGTGTCTGCCGTATTCCAGACATTGGAGACGCTTGTGCCGTCGGCAGCAAGCCCCTGGCCTTCTATATGCAAAATGGAAAGCGGGCTCTTGTGATTACGCTGCCAATAGGGATACCGCACCTGCACCGCATTGCCGCCTGGCTTCAGCGAAAACGTATCCTTCCCGTTGAGCACTGCCGGCAACGTGTCGGCACCCAATGACCCCACCCACAGGGTGAACTGTTTGGAAGGTGACAGATAGTAGCAGTCCAACTGGCTGCATTGGGCATGACGCATCGGATAGGGCGAAGAAAGGTCCACCGTGGCGCGGTCCACCTCGCAAAGGGTTAAAAGCAGCTCGTTGTGGGTTTTGTCCTCCTTGCGGCAGATATAGAAGACGCGGGCAGTGCTGTCCTGTGCCATGAACTCGGCCAACTTATAGGGTCTTCGGCAGCCTTTCGTATGCTTGCCAACTTTTATTTCGAGGTAATCAGACCACTCGATGCGCTCATCTCCAAACACGGACACGCCCCACTTCCCTGACTCGGAAAGCGTGGGACAATAGAGGATATCATTGTCGGACAAGACAGAAAAAGCATTCTCCTTCACCAATTCGTCCATCGCAGCATGGGTATAGCGGACACGCTGCCATTCGTGGCTCAGAAGATCGTTAGAATATCCTGTGATGATGAGCATCGGTGCAAGAATAGCAAGCACAAGTACACAAGCCGCAACATAGAGCTTTCGTCTGTTATAAAAAAGCTTTACAAAAGCATAAGCCGAAAGCACTATCGCCGTCATCACACCAAAATAGGAGAAATAGGAAGTGACATACCCGATTATCCAATCATTCCATTCGGCATTGTATTTTTCAGAAAGCCCTATCACGAGATGTGATCCGAAGGCAAACAGAAGCGCACCCACAGCAACCAGAACCACACGCCTCCAAGCAACCGCATTTTCAGCCCGTCTCATCAACAACGCCAACACCAGCAAAACCAGTGTGGCGTTCACATAGACAACCATTGGCGCATGTGTGAGCATAAAAAACCTTGTATTATAATGCCCGACAAGAGCTTGTGCATTATCCATAGCCACATCGAAATACTGCAAATGAAGAGGGAACATGGATACCGTACACCTCCACATCAGCCTCAGGCATTTATACAAGCTGAACGAACTGGCAAAGGCCGTACCCGAATATCCGGCTGACACAGTCATGCGATAGAAGAAATAGACGGCCAGATAGAGCACTCCGATGCTCATATACGGAACAATCTCGCGCCAAAAGCGTTTCTCTTTCCACATCTGTTTGAAACCGTGGATATTCCAGTTGCGGATTAACACATAGATTGCAAAGAAAACCAAATAGAGCAAGTACGTCTCATAAAAAAGCAACACGATAGCAAAAATGACAGTAGAGATGATGACATACTTATATTGCTTTGTTTCAGTATATTTCAAAAATGCAAAGATAGCCCAGCAAAGGAGACCGAAACTGAAACAGAAATAGAGAGTATAGGCAATAAAAGGAATGTGCATGCTGGATGTCACGGGCGTGAACGCCAGCACAACGACGAAAAGAGCTATCGCCAGATCCTTGGAAAACAGAATTTTCCGCATCAAAAAGGCGAAAGAAACGTATGAAAACAACAGCGCGCCGATGTGGAAGACCTTTGTAATGTAAAAATTGTCAAAAATGAAAGGCAGTGAGCCCAAAGGCTTGGTAATGAAGAAGAAAAAACGTCCCTGATAGGCGGCATAGTTACACGCATCCTCCCACGTTTTCCCACGCAAGAAGGAATAATAATACTCCAAATCGTCGGCGGCGGTGAAGCCTATGCGGCAGAATGGTGCCATCGAGATGGCGGCCACAAGCAACAACAGAATGAAAATCACTCTGTTTTCATATATCCACGTGTTATTTTTCTTCATAGCAAACAATCGGGTGGTTCAATCGATGGTCCTTCGTCACAAATAAATGTCTCTTAACGAGGCGGCAAATGTACACAAATTTTTAATATACACAGGCACATGTAATTGCCCTATGTAGAGACGCGGCGTGCCGCGTCTCCACGAATATCTGAAAAAAACATGAGGTCATGGCATCAGGTTCACCATATACCGTTCCTCGCCTCTATTCCCTATTTTTGCTATCTTTGCAACCTCATTCAGAAACACGGATTTATGCCCTATCTTTTCAAGAACGCTTTCGAACAAGTACCGTCCCTGCAGTTCGTCTATAAGAACTTGCAGCTGACCTCCGCGTTGGGGCGGCACTACCTGTTAGACCTGCCCTTCTGCACCGACGCGGAGGCGCTGCGTCGGCAGTTCGACCTGTTGGAGGCCACCATCGCCGTGGCCGGGGACGATGCCAACCGCGCCAAGATCACCCACATCCGCAACCAACTGCATCAGATCAACGACATACGACCGACACTCGGCAGCTTGGCCGACGGGCAGGTGCTTGACGACATCCAGCTGTTCGAAATCAAGAAGACGGCCCTTCTGGCCGAGGGCATCGCCAAGGACTTTGCCGCCATCCGCTGTACACTTTTTCCTTTGGAAGAGATGGGTGCTGTCGTCGCCCTGCTCGATCCCGAGCACACGCACATCCCCCATTTCCACATCTACAGCGCCTACGACCCGGAGTTGGCCAAGTGGCGCGAACGGATCCAGAACGCCCAAAACGTGCAGGAAGCCGAGGAGTTCCGCTTCCAGGCGCAGAAGGTGGAGGACAAGGTACGGGAACACCTTTCCGGGCAGCTCCGCCCCCACTGCGAGGCGCTAACCCGCAACCTCGACACGCTCGCCCTTCTCGACCTCATGCTCGCCAAGGCGCGCCTCGCCGCCGACTGGCACTGCTGCCGCCCCGAAGTGTCGGACCACACCGAGCTGCACGAACTCACCAACCCCGAGGTGGCCGCCGCCCTCGCCACAAAGGGACGCCATTTCCAGCCCGTCAGCATCAGCTTCGGACAGGAGACTGTCCTTGTCACCGGCGCCAACATGGCAGGCAAGTCCGTACTGCTCAAAACACTCGCCCTGACGCAACACCTGTTCCAATTCGGCTTCTATGTACCCGCCCGGAAGGCGGCTCTCCATGTGGTGGAAGAGATCATCACCAGCATCGGCGACCGCCAGTCTGAAATCAGCGGACTCTCCTCTTTCGCAGTGGAAATCCTCACCATTGACAAGATCATCAAAGAGGGACGTGCCGGCAAAAAGGTGCTCGCGTTGGTGGACGAGCTCGCCCGCACAACAAATCCTGAAGAGGGAAAGGTGCTCGTGGGCAACTTCATCCGCCTGACCACCCGGCTTGGCATCACCACCCTCGTCACCACACACTACGGCGGCATCGAGGCCCCATGCCGCCGACTGCGCGTGAAAGGCTTGCAGCTCACAGAAAAACAGGCCGTCACCGCTGGCAACATCGGCGACTTCATGGACTACTCTCTGGTGGAAACCAACGCCGAAGAGGTGCCCATGGAGGCTTTCACCATCGCACGACTTTTCGGCGTGGACAAAGAGCTGCTGAATCTCTGACATCCAGCCTATAACCACATTGATACAAACAAAAAGAGACGATGCAAGCACCGTCTCTTTTGCTGTATAGTCGTATTATCTACTCCGCGAAGTGCTGATAGAACCGGATGATCGTCTCGATGCCCTTGTAGAAATGGTCGAGGCGATAGTTCTCGTTCGGGGAGTGGATGGCATCCTCGCCGAGGCCGAAACCCATCAGGATGGACTTGATGCCGAGCACCTTCTCGAACGTGGAAATGATGGGGATGCTGCCGCCACTGCGCATCGGGATGGGCAGCTTGCCGTAGGTGTCCATGTAGGCGGCCTCCGCAGCCTTGTAGGCGGGATGGTCGGTGGGACAGCCGTAGGCCTGGCCACCATGCAGCGGAGTAACCTTCACCGTCACATAGTCGGGAGCATTCTGCTCAAAATAGTCCTTCACCAACAGGGCAATCTTCTCGTGGTCCTGATTCGGCACCAAGCGGCAGGAGAGCTTGGCGTAAGCCTTGGAGGGCAGCACCGTCTTGGAGCCTTCGGCGGTGTAGCCGCCCCAAATGCCACAAAGGTCGAAGGTCGGGCGGATGCCGACGTGCTCAATCTTAGTATAGCCCTTCTCGCCGCGCAATGCCTTCACGCCGAGCGACTTCTTGTATTCCTCCTCATTGTAGGGTGCCATATTGAGCAGCTCGCGCTCGCGGGCGGAGCACTCCACCACATCGTCGTAGAAATGCGGGATGGTGATGTGATTGTTCTCGTCCATGCAGCCGGCAATCATCTCGCACAACGTGTTCAACGGATTGGCCACAGAGCCGCCGAAGATGCCGGAGTGCAGGTCGGCGTTGGGACCGGTGACCTCGATCTCCCAGTAGGCCAGACCACGCAGGCCGGAAGTGATGGAAGGCACATCGGTCGCAATCATGCTGGTGTCGGAGACAAGGATGACATCGGCCTTCACCAGGTCCTTGTACTCCACAATCCATTTGGAGAGGCTGGGCGAGCCAATCTCCTCCTCGCCCTCCAACATGAATTTCACGTTGCAGGGCAGCGTGTTCGTCTTCATCATCGTCTCAAACGCCTTGGCGTGCATGAAGGACTGGCCCTTGTCGTCATCGGCACCGCGTCCCCAAATCTTGCCGTCCTTGATGACCGGTTCGAAGGGTTCGGTGTGCCAGAGTTCCACGGGATCCACAGGCATCACGTCGTAGTGGCCATAGACCAGCACGGTTTTGGCGTTGGGGTCGATGATCTTCTCGCCATAGACAATGGGATTGCCTTCAGCAGGCATCACCTCGCACTTGTCGGCGCCGGCGGCAAGGATAAGCTCGCGCCACCGCTCGGCGCAGCGGATCATGTCCGGCTTGTGCTCGCTCTCGGAGCTGATGGAGGGGATGCGCAGAAGGGTGAAAAGCTCGTCTAAAAAACGTTTCTGATTTTCTTCAATGTAATTTTTAGGTTCCATAATTATAGATTTTTATTATATTTTTTGTCTTTATTTTCCGTCAATTCTTCAGATCGCCCAAAAGCACAGCAGATGTGTTTGTCGGCTGCAAAAATAAACATTATTTAAAAACCGTAAATCGTAAAACGTAAAAAGACTTAAGACCGGAGACTTAAGACCAAAGACCTTTTTCGCACATCACCCGGAGATTCCGCTCAACGCTGTCGCGTTTCGCGGAATGGTGCGCCGCAAGCGGAGAGAAGAAAAGGAGATGGGCGGCGGGTTGGAACGTGCCGTTGCCGGAATCTTTTTCCTCGCCGCCCATCTCCCCCTATTCCCTCCGGAAGGCCTCACCATTCCGCTGCGAACGCAGCCCATCCTACACACCCCTGCACGCCACTGGCGTGCAAATTCGGCAATAACACAATGCGTCGGCAAACACAACAGGACAGGCCTAAAGTGCGCAAATTCAGTTATAACATAATCCGTCAGCAGACACAACAAGACGGACCGCGGGTGCACAAATTCAGTTATAACCAAATGTGTCGGCAAACATAACAAGACAGGCCAGCGGCCTGTCAGGGTGCGTAGGATTGCGCGGGGCACCATCGATATTTCGCACGCCGGCAGCGTGCGGGGAACACACAATTAATCAATCATTACACATCTTCGAAAATGTATTGTTCATCAAATTTTACCTCCGCCTTCTTCAGCATATCCAGATACTCCTCCCTGAATGTTCTTTTGGTATGATGTCGCTCCTGATCTTGAATATACTGGACCACCTTGGGAACCTGACTCCTGGAATATGAGAACGCGCCATAACCTGTCTGCCAAGCAAACTCCCCTACACAAAAGCCTTTTTGGTTAATCCATTCCGACGTCTCGCGCTTCACCAACATCATCAATGAGGATAATGATTGTGTCGGACGCATCCCGAACAAGATGTGAATATGATTGGCCGTTCCTCCAACAGCCAGGATCTGATGGCCCTGCTCCTGAACAATAGCCGTTGTATATTGGTATAACCGCTCACGCCAGGAAGGTTCAATCAATGCCTCCCGATACCGAACAGCGAATACCGTCTGTATGTGAATCTGCGTATAGGTGTTTGTTTTAGTGTTTTTGGATTTTGGATTCATTTGGGTTTTCATTTTTGTGTTATTGAATAGGGCTGCAAAAATAAAAAATATTGTAAAATATTGATTATCAATTATTTTTAACAATCAATTGTTAAAATTCGGATTTTCATATTCGTGTCACCTGCCCCCGCACACCCATCCACACACCCCCGCAGGCCGCTGGCCTGCGTATGGATGACAATGGCCACCCTTCCTACGCACCCCTGCACGCCGCTGGCGTGCGCGTTCTGCAATAACACAATGCGCCGTCAAAAACAACAAGACAGGCCAGCGGCCTGTCGGGGTGCGTAGGATTGCTTCGGTCTTCAGTCTTTTGTTGGATTATTCCAGAAATCCGCGTTTTCGACGTTCATTTTTTGTGGGTCGAACACGGGATCTTTCCCTTCTTTTTCCTGTTTCTCGTAATCTTTCAGTGCCCGGATGGCCTTGGGTGACAGCAGCAAAATGACGATGATGTTGATCCAGGCCATGGCCCCCACCCCGATGTCACCCGCGTTCCAAGCCGTGCGTGCCTCTTTCATGGAGCCAAACACCACGGCTATCAGGATGCAGACGCGCAACACGCGTATGGCCACCTGCTCTTTTCTTCCTTTGCCGAAAAGATAGACGATGCTGGTCTCGGCATAGTAGTAATACGCCATGATGGTGGTGAAGGCGAAGAATGCCAGGGCCACGGCCACCACCACATTGCCCGGCGTGGTGCCTAACAGGGTGCCGATGGCAGTGGAAGTGTAGGAGACATCCGGTGCGCCAAGGTTATATGCCGAGCGGAAAAGCACCTCGCCTGTACTGGCATCCATCACATTGTAGGTTTTCACCGCCATGATCATCACCGCAGTGGCCGAGCAGACAAGCAGAGTATCGACATACACAGAGAACGCCTGCACCAAGCCCTGTTTCACGGGATGCGAGACTTTGGCGGCTGCAGCCACAATGGGACCCGTGCCCTGTCCCGCCTCGTTGGAGTATATCCCACGTTTCACGCCCCACGCAATGGTGCTGCCGATAATGCCGCCAAAAAGCTCATGCATGCCAAAAGCCCCTTTGAACATGTCCGCGAAGACCGACGGTATGGCCGAAGCGTTGCATATCAGCACCACAATCGCCAGAACAATATAGAGGATCGCCATAAAGGGAGCCACAATCTGTGCCACATTGGCAATGCGCGTCACTCCGCCGATGATCACCAGACCCAAGACAAAAGCAACCACGAGGCCCACATATACGGGAGGGATGTGTACGGTGTTGGCCACGGCGATGGCTATGCCGTTGCACTGCACCTGCGGCAGCAGCAATCCGCACGCTATCAGCGAGCAGACGGAGAAAACCACGGCCAGCCACTTGCAGCGCAGGCCCTTTTCAATATAGTAGGATGGACCGCCTCGATACTGCCCGCGGTGATGTTCCTTGTAGATTTGCGCCAACGTGGCCTCCACGAAGGCGGATCCCGCACCGAGAAAGGCAATGATCCACATCCAGACTATGGCTCCGGGACCGCCATAGCCGATGGCCGTGGCCACCCCCACGATGTTGCCCGTCCCCACACGCCCCGACAGCGCCATGGCAAAGGCCTGGAACGAGGAGATGCCCGTCTTCTGTGTCTTGTCGGTAGAGAAAAGCAACCGGGCCATCGCCCCGAAACGGCGGACCTGCACAAAACGGGTGCGGATGGAGAAGTAGAGAGCGGAGAAAAGGCAAAGCGCCACTAACGCCGGACTCCACACTATGGAGGAGAGCGTCTGCGAAAGAGATTCTATAGAGATTGACAGCAGTGCCATATAACCTTGTAAAACAGATGCGGGCGGACCCATCATTTTGCGGCGCGAAAATACGACATTTTTCCCATATCGGACAACTTAACGATCAAAAAATGACGACAGAGACATTGTGTACAATGTCCCCGCCGTCATAAAACCGTCCGGACAATATGGTTCGGTCCCTATCGTTTGACGACCTTCCGCACGGCCACCACGTTCCCGTCCGCCATGGCTTTCACGAAATAGACGCCAGAAGCGAACCGGGACAGGTCAATTGGGGTGGTTCCATCATTATTCACCGCAACCACAGCCACCAATTTCCCGTATGCGTCATACAAATGGATTTTGGTGATTGGATTTTGGTAATCGGTGAATTGCACATTGGCAATGCCCATTGTGGGGTTCGGATAGACGGTGAGGTTACCAAACTCATGGTCATTGAGACCCGTGTTGACCGTAACTGTCACACTGTCAGAAGCACTGCAGGAACCTTCCGTCACCGTAACGGAATAGGTGCTGGTCACTGACGGACTTGCGATGATGAACGAAGCCGTCTCACCCGTGCTCCACAGATAAGTCCACCCAGCGTTATTGGGCACCGAAAGCATCGTGCTCTGCCCTTGGTTGATTTCCAAGTTGCCGCTGATGTTGAACACCGGGGTGTGGTGGATGGTAAGGTGCAGCGTCACCACACTGTCGCAACCGGCTGCGTTGCTCAAAACACAAGTGTAATCGCCGCTTTCCGTGTAGGTGTTGCCGTACCATGTGAAGCTTTCGCAGGCAACCGCGGTGGTATCACCCGTGGTGGGCTGTTGGATGGTAAGGTGCAATGTCACCACACTGTCGCAGCCCGCCGCGTTGGTTGTGGTATAGGTGTAGTTGCCCGATTGCGTGTAAGTGTTGCCATGCCACTCAAAGCTTCCGCAGACAGCCGCAGTGGTGTCACCTGTGGTAGGCTGGTTCACAGTGAGGTACAGTGTCACCACACTGTCGCAACCCGCCGCATTGGTCAGCGTGAAAGTCGGCACGTTGGTGCTTGCCGTATAGGTGTTGCCGTCAATCCAGGTGAAGCTACCACAGACGGTGTGTTCGTCAATGGCGGCGGTAGGTTGGTTGACCGTCAGTGTCATGGTGACAACAGAATCGCAACCGTTCACCGTCTGCAAAGTGGCCGTCTGCGTGCCGGCACCGGCAAACGGAACGCCGTTCCAGACGATGGGCAGTTCGTTGGCGCAGACCGTTCGGGAATCTGTCATCGCAGCAGGTTGGTTAACAGTCAAATGCAACGTGACAACAGAGTCGCAGCCCGCCGCGTTGGTTGTGGTATAGGTGTAGTTGCCCGATTGCGTGTAAGTATTGCCATGCCAGGAGAAACTTTCGCAGGCAACCGCAGTGGTGTCGCCCGCGGTGGAGTGGTTGACGGTAAGGTGCAGCGTGACTGTCGAGTCGCAGCCGTTGACAGCCGTAAAGGTTTGGATGTAGTCGCCAGAAGATGTGTAGGTCTGGCTATTCCACTCGTAGATGTCGCAAACAGTTTCTGCGATTTCTGCGGTTTTTGCGGGATAAATCGTGAGGTGCAGCGTCACGATGGAATCGTTACCGTTGCCGGCAGTGAAAGTCTGCGTGTAGCTGCCCGACTGCGAATAGGTGATGCCGTTCCAGGTGTAGCTGTTGCAAGCCGTGGCGCTGAACTCATTCGTGATAGCGTCCTCCAAGGTAAGGTGCAGGGTAATCACGGAGTCGCAACCGTGGATGGTCTGCAGCGCATAGGTGTAGTTGCCGGATTCGCAGCGGGGCGTTCCGAACCACACATAGCAGCTGTCGAACGAAGTGATGTAGAGGTCGGATGAAGCGGGCTGCCAGACATTCACCGTGACGGAGGCCATATTGCTGCAGTTGCTCTCGTTATAGCCGATCACCTGCCAATTTCCTGCCGTATTGACCGTAATGGAGGAGTCGGTGCTGCCGTTGCTCCACATATAGGACGCGCCGCCCGTGACGGCAAGTGTAGTGGATTCACCGGCACAGAGGTTCGTGTTGCCGCTGATGGTGATGACCGGCGGCTGGGAAACCAGTACAGTGACGGAAGCGGTGCTGAAACAGCCGTCCGCACTCGTGCCGATGACACTGTACTGGCCGAACATGTTCACCGGAATGGAGGCATTGGTGCTGCCGTTGCTCCACATATAGCTGTCCGCGCCCGTGGCGGTGAGGATAGTGCTGCCGCCAGGGCAGATGTAGGTGTTGCCCGTGACGGCCACTTCCGGCAGCGGGTTCACCGTGACCGTGGCGGAAGCTGTGGCGGAGCAGCCCTCCGCGTTCGTGACCGTAACGGTATAGAGACCGCTAACGGTGGCAGCGTATGTGCTCGTTGTGGTGCCGTCCTCCCACAGATAGGAAGTTCCACCCGTAGCGGTCAGTGTGGCGGTCTGTCCTTCGCACACCGTGGTGGCACCCGTGATGTTCGGGATCGGCAGCGGCAGGATGGTCAGATGCAGCGTGACGACAGAATCGCACCCTGTCGCGTTGGTCATGGTGTGGGTATAGTTGCCGGATTGCGTATAAGTTGTTCCATGCCAAGTAAAGCTCTCGCAGGCCACGGCAGTGGTATCGCCGATAGTGGGCTGGGTGATGGTGAGGTACAGCGTGACCACAGAGTCGCAGCCCGTTGCACTGGTCGCTGTGTAGGTGTAGTCACCAGACTGGGTATAGGTATTTCCATGCCATGTGAAGCTGTTGCAGGCCACGGCAGTGGTATCGCCGATAGTGGGCTGGGTGACGGTCAGGTGCAGCGTGACCACAGAGTCGCAGCCCGTTGCGCTGGTCGCCGTGTAGGTGTAGTCACCGGACTGGGTGTAGGTGTTTCCATGCCATGTGAAGCTGTTGCAGGCCACCGCAGTGGTGTCGCCAGTGGTGGGCTGGGTGAGGGTGAGGTGGAGGGTGGCGGACTTGCAGCCGGGGACGGTGTCAATATACGGAACAATATCTCCTAAATTATAGAGATGTTCAGCACCATTTTGGTCGAAGTAATAGTAGTAATATGTATAGTCCCCTGTTTCGGAATCATAGTCCGTATGAACCTGCAACTGACTCCATCCGTTTGGCTGCAAGTAAATGAAATTCCCATCCGCATCATCATAACCCCATTCACCCCAGTTATTTACATAAAGGTTTCGCACGAGAGCCAATGTCGTGTCTGAGTTCAATGTGTAGTCACCCGATTCGGTATAGGTGATACCGTTCCAGGTGTAGCTGTCGCAGGTGGTGGCGGAGAGTTCCTCGGACACTGACGGCAGTACAGTCAAATATAATGTTTCCGTTGAGTCGCAACCGTTGACATTGGTGAAGGAGTGATAGTATTCTCCCGAAGACACAATGGTGTCACCGTTCCATACATAACTGCCGCAAGCTGTGACAAGCCAGTACGAGGCATCCGAGAACTTAGCCGTCAGATGCTTTGTCACGGTAGAATCACAGCCAAGAGAGGATGGGTACGTGAGTGTGTAGGTGAAGTTATAGTAGGAACTGTCTTTCCATACATTGTAATTCAAATAAATGGTTGTATCATAGTAGTCATAGGTTGGATTCAGCCAACCTCCATAATCTTCTTCAACCCCACTCTGCCAATATTCAGAAATATAGACAGTCACTGCTTTTACCGAGACGATATGGGTGTTGGTGTCGTATGTCAGTTCATAAGGTATCGAATCGCCAAATTGGCTTTCCAACATCGCCAAAGTCTGCTGGTACTCCCCAGGGCTCATGATAGATTGCTCGAACGCTCTTTCGCCGACACATAGCGTATCATAAATGACCATGGTGTCGGGCCGTATGGTAAGGTGCAGGTTCACCACTGAGTCGCAGCCGTGGATGCTCTGGAGAGTCTGGGTGTAGTCGCCGGAGGTACAGAAGGTCTCGCCGTTCAAAGTGTAAGAAGCTGTCGCCGCATCAACGGTGAGTTCGGTGGTGTCGGGCTGCCACACAGTGACGGTCACGGAGTCGGTGGAGGAGCATCCATTGTTATCGGTAACCGTCAGCTGCCAAGTCCCGGACGAGGTGAAAGTATGTTGCAAAGATACGGTTCCGTCAGACCAAACAAAGTTGTCTTTGGTTAACATAACAATATCATCAATCATAAGTGCAGGTCCTCCCAAATGCACAAAGACAACCTTTATGTTTTGGCCAGCCCAATTGTCTAAGTTAACACTCCTTTTTGCCCAATTGTCAGAACCATATTCTGTTCCACTATAAATCATTGTGGAGCCCGAATTAGATACTACTCGGATCTCATACGATGCGTGTTGTCCATACGCCGAATTTGCGACCCATTCAAGAGTGGCGCCGGTTGCAGGAATGGTGACGGTCGGTGTTGAAAGGCTGTTTTCATAGGAATAGGATGAGTAATAATTTTGCACGAAAGCGATAGCACAATAATTTCCGCTATAAGGGTCAGGAGCCATACCATAATTGATACGACTTGCGGGATACCAGGAATATCCGTCTCCATCTACATCTATGATTGACCAATCCTCAGACAAACCTGTCTCGAAGTTCTCACTCATAAGTACATTATGAGTGTTCATTGGAGATTTGACAATTATGTTGTCGAGCCAAATATTGTTTCCCCAATCACTCTCAAATGTGAATTTGATAATGATATTCCCTGAAATATTTGACAAATCAATTGATTCGCTACGCCACTGCTCATCTGTCGGCACGAAACTTTGTGATGAGTATCCAGCAACGGTTGACAATTCATTACTGCTTTTCGAATACATTTGGATCCAAGATTCACCATTGTCAGATGAATAGTAAACACTGAGCTTGTCGTTGTAAATATTGGGATAGCGTCTGTATGCCACATCAAATTGTAAGATTGGCTTATGGAGAGCTACTGTCTTCAGAATTGGCATTATGAGTTCGTCGCTACCAGATACATCGAAGGCAGGGAAAATAATGGCATTATTATGATTGCCACTAACATTTTCAATATGTAGATGAGTGTTGGAAAAAGTCCAATCAGACGGAAATCCTCCATCAAAGTTTTCGTTTAGCATATCATGAGATATTTCTGAACTGATTGCCTCTATAAGAGTACTATCCCCTTCGCAGATTTCCGTCAAGCCGCTGAGGGTGAGAGTCGGTTTGGAAAGAACGTTCACATACTGTTCCTTTGTCGTGGAGCAGCCGTTATTGTCTGTGCCAGTCACCGACACCTCCAATGTGTTTTCGGGCAACATGCTGACAGAAGAGGTAGTGGCACCGTTGAACCAGAGATAGCTGTCCGCGCCGACAGCAGTAAACGTGACGCTATCCCCTTGGCAAACGATTGCAGGAGCAGAGAGCTGTAGGTTGACCACCGAATTGAAGATGGCAGTGAGCACGGTATCATGCGAGACAGAGATGGTGTGAGGATTCTCCATACTTCCATCACTCCAGCCGGCGAACATATGGCAAGAAGAGTCAGTCAGCGTTGCAAATGCGGTGGCGAACGGTTCATCTACAGTGGGTTCTGTTGCAAGGATGACCGAACCTCCTGTTGAGTCGCTTGAAACCACCGTGACGGAATATTCCCTGAAGTGCGCGACCAAAGTGGTGTCCTGTGTGAGTGCAACCGTGCGCGGGTTGTCGGTGTTTCCGTCGCTCCAGTGGTCGAAGACGTAGAAGAAGTTGGGCGTGGCCTCGATGACGGCAGGCTCGGTGCAAGTGCCCTGCGTGGTAACGTGGACGGTGCCTTGGAGGGTGTCGGCTGGAATGGCGGTGAGGAGGTAGGGTTGGAGGGTTTCGTAGATGTTGTAGAAATAGGAATTCGTACTGGTGGAGGAATAGATCCACGCATTGCGATAAGCCTGCGCACTGCCGCAAGGAACATAGACGGGAGTGTTGCGGTTGACAGAATAAAATGTTTGATAAGAAGATGTCTTGTCAACGGCTGGAGGTGTCTCCAGATAGGAATAGATGGAAGCAATATTTCCCGGGAATGCTCTTTGCCCGATAGTGTCAACAGAACGGCCAAGAATCAGAGACGAGTATCCCGAGCAACCATTGAATGCATAACCGCCGATGAAGACAACCGAATCAGGAATGGTTAAGGTTCCTGTAATGTGGTTGAGGCCGTAGAATGCGTATGGGGGGATGGTTTTCACGTTGTTGCTGATATTCAACGATGTGATGTTTGTGCAGCCGTTGAACACTGTGTAGCTCGAGATGTTGGAAGTCCCAGCACCCATCATCATTGTGATGCAACTGTCAGCATTAAAGTTCACTTTTGTAAGTTGGGTGCAATCTTTAAAGGCATTGTATCCTATTGATTGCACACTTTTGCCAATGATTAAGGTGTCAATTCCGGTACAACCATTAAAGGCATTGCTGCTGATTGTCTTTAATGAATCAGGGATGATGATAGTTCCTGTCAAATGACTACAATCTTCAAAAGCTAATTGGGGAATAAATTTGACATTATTCCCTAAAGTTAAGTTAACGAGATTTGCACAATTATAAAAACAGGAAGTATAGTAACCATTACTTTGCGTTGATAACATAGACTCACAGCTGTCGGCGTTGAAAAACAGAGTGGTCAAACCGCTCCAACCATCAAAAGCATACTGATGTATGATCTTGACACCTCTGCCGATAACAAGTGTGTCATAACCGCTGCAACCCTTAAATGCATTTTGTCCAATTTCAATTACAGAATTAGGGATTTCCAGTTTTCCCGACAATTTGGAAAGAGGGGTGCTGTTTCCACCATAGAATGCGTTCTTAGGAATGATTTTAACATTTTCGCCCAAAGACAAATATGTTATATTTGTATCTCCAGCAAACCCAACATCAGAATTATATTGTCCTATGGAGGTACAGCTGTCGGCATTGAAAGTAACATAGGTTAAGCCAATACAATTTTTAAAGGCGTCACTACCGATGGCTGCGACACCCCGGCCGATAACAAGTGTGCCGAAACTTGTACAGCCATAGAAAGCACCACCTCCGATATTGGTGACGCTATTAGGAATGTTTAACATACCTGTCAAACTGTTGCAATTGTAAAAAGATTGACCGCCGATGTATTTTACACCTTCTCCTAATATTAGCGAATTGATTCCACCACAATTATAGAACGCCCTATACCCTATTGTGTCAACATTGGGGAGATAGAGCGTTCCCGTCAATCCTGTACAATTATAGAAGGCATATTGTCCGATGTATGCCACGGCATTTCCTATCACCAATGAATCCAAGCCTGTACAACCGTAGAACGCGTATTGACCAATTGCAGAAACGAGGTTTCCGATTATCAAGGTGTCAATATTATTGCAACCCGCGAAAGCTCTTTCTCCTATAGTGATGACAGAATCAGGGATTATTAAGGTTCCTGTCAAACCTATTTTGTTGCTAAAAGAATATGGCGGTATATATTTCACATTGTCTCCTATTTGCAAAGATGTGAGATTGCCAAAAGCAGAAGAATAATCGTTGTATATGTATGAAATACAACCAATTGTATCACAACTGTCTGCATTATAAATAACAGACGTACTTTTATTAAACGCATTCTTTCCTATATATTTTACCTTTCTAGGTATTGTTAAGGTTTCTGTCAACCCGCTACAATCATAGAATGCAGCATCCCCAATGTAAAATATAGAGTCAGGTAATACAAGATTTCCCGTTAATGCACTACATCCACTGAAAGCATTGTCGCCTATTATTTTGACAGAGTTAGGAAAGTTTAACATACCACTCAAGGTATTACATCCATTGAAAGCGTTTGAAGGAATTATTTTTACGTTGTCCCCAATAGTAAGGGATGATAATCCGCTATTTGCAAACACATAACCATTACCGTAATCGTCAATGTACTCTCCACTACCCATATAAATACAGCTGTCTGGATTAAATGTCACAGATGACAAAGCAGAACATTGGTAAAATGCTGAATTCCCAATAGAGTCCACGGATTTTCCTATTGTCAACGAGACAATTCCAGTACACCGCTCGAAAGCCATATCACCAATATTCTTAATTTGATCATGAATTGTTATTGCTCCGGTCAACCCAGAACATCCACTAAAAGCCCATTTCCCGATTGCAGTGACGTTGGATGGAATAATACTGTTTTTACATCCAACCACAAGTGTGTTTGTGTTTGATTCAACAATTGCCTTGCAATTATTACGACTATCGTAAGTCTGATTATTATTTGACACAGTCAACACCGAAATATTAGGACAAGTCGCGAATGCACCAGGTGCAATAGACGAAACTGTACTGGGTATATTTACAGACGACATGCCGCAGCCGCAAAAAGCTAAATGATCAATTTCTGCTAATCCTTCAGATAAGTGAAGATTGGTTATACCAGAAAAATAAAAAGCCCATTTCCCTATACGTGAGACGGAGGGTGGTATGTTTAATGTGTCCAAATTATAACAACGAGCAAAGGCGTTATCCGGTATGTTTTTAACGTTATTTCCAATAACTAATTTAAATCCTGTTCCACCACCATAAGAGTGAGCAACAAATGGTGACATGGCGGTGCTTCCCATATTTATACAACTATCAGCATTAAAGAACACCGTCGTCAATGCAGAACAATAAGTAAATGCGTAATTTCCAATGGAAGTGACAGATTTTCCTATTGTCACAACGGCTAATCCCTCACAAGATGAAAAAGCATACGCCTCAATTGTAGTCACCGAGTTCGGAATAGTAACCGAATCCAAAGAGGAGCAATTATAGAACGCATACCCCCCAATCGTCTCAACCCCATTAGGAATCGTCACCGATGGCAGATTTTGGCAATAATAGAACGCATACTCCCCGATACTCGTCACCGTGTTCGGAATCGTCACACCTGTGAGGTTGGAACAATTGCTAAACGCACGGTTTCCGATCGCCGTCACCGTAAAGTGGGTGCCATTGTAGTTCACCGTGGACGGGATAGTAACACTGCCGGAGTAGCTGTTGTACGACCCCGTGGCGTAGGTCACCGCCACCGTGTTGCTTCCCGTGATGTCGTAGTAGATGCCGCCGCTCTGGAAGTTGTAGGCGAAGGCCGCCGGCAACCCCGCCGCCAGCATTAGGAGCATCGCAATGCCCAATCGATAAATCTTTCTCATAATCTTTCTTTTTTATGTTTGTAAATACTGTTGTTGTTTCGTCCTTTTCGTAGAGACGCAAGATTTTGCGTCTCTACAGACCGTTTCCGCCTTTCAATCACAAACACAAAAAGAATCGTGAGCCTGTTTTGCACTGCACGAAAGGTTCTGGACTACCTATACCACAAACAAAAAGCCCACGATTTACATCGCAAGCGGTTCGTTCCTTTCTGTGGTATTGCTGAAAATTGTCCAGATTCTCGTGCAACAAAGAAAAGCGAAAACGCTTTATGTCAATATGTTAAATTGTCAGTTTCTCTATTCTATATTCTTGGGGTTTGGTGAAAAATTGGGGTTAAACATCGTCATTGTTCGCCCATTTCGGACAGATACTGTTCAATTTGGGCTTTGAGAGAAGGAAGGTCGTTCTCTATAACAGGCAGCACACGCCCTGGTTGTATGTTGTAATAGTCATGCACAAGCACGTGCCGCATCCCTTCAATATCCTCCCATGCAGCCATAGTATGCTCCTCCTTGAATTCCTGGGAGAGCTTATAAACGGCCTCTCCGATGATTTCAATGTTCTTTACGACACCATAATAAATCAAAACATCCTGAAGTAAACTTTCCAAATCTAATGTTGGAATTCTGTTTTGAATTCTATTGATGGCATCATAGATATGATGAAGTCGTTCCTTGTCTCTAACAGGCTCTCTCATAGATCAGTTTTTTATCACGATTTGCACTTTCAACCGCAAATGGCAAAAGCGTACCCTCTTCGACGAGATCAACTTCCCGTTGGAGGAGTTTTTTCAAATTGACATACATGTTGGCAATTTTCATCAGGCCGACCGGTTTGCTGTCATCATATACCACCAAGATGTCCACATCGCTTTCGGGAGTTTCCTCCCCACGCGCATACGAGCCGAAAACCCAGGCCTTCAACACCGGCTGGGTCTTGAAATACTCGCGGATGGTCTCTATCATTTCAGTGCTCATAATCGTCTTTTTTTGCAAAGGCAAAAATACACTTTTTTTTCCACACAACCGAAGAGACAAATTCCATTGAAGACAATACTGATATTCATCAGGATCGACCTTCCCTCTACCCCACCAGCTCCTCCAGCATCTCCCACAGCAGCCGTGTGGGCAGCCCCATCACGTTGTAGAACGAGCCTGTGATGGACTTGATGCCCACGCAGCCGATCCATTCCTGCACCCCGTAGGCACCGGCTTTGTCAAGAGGCCGGTAATGTTCCACATAATAGCGCAATTCGCCATCGGGCAACTCGGCAAAGGTGACGTCGGTGGTGCGGTAGTCGGTCAGCATGCGGGCGGGCGTGGCCACCGTGAGGCCGCTGAGCACCGCATGGGTGTGTCCCGAAAGCTGGCGGAGCATGGACAGCGCCTCCTCGCTATCCTTCGGCTTGCCGATAATCTTCCCGTCCACCACCACGATGGTGTCGCAGGCGATGAAGATGGTGTTGGCGGGGTATCGAGACATGTCTATGGTGGAGAGCTTGAGCTTCGAGAGGTACTGCACCACCTCGGCGGGAGACAGGGAGGGGTCGAAATACTCCTCCACATCCGTGGAGAGCAGCTCGTAGCCGATGCCCATATCCGAAAGCAGCTCGCGCCGCCTCGGCGACTTGGAGGCGAGGTATATCTTGTAGTTCTTCAGTTCGTCCAAAAGCATAGCCGTTGTGTTTATGGGCTGCAAAAATAAACAATATTTTTTCGCCGTTGCGGATATCAATAAATTTTATACCTTTGCACCCGCTTTCAAAAGCGAAAAAAATTATTACAACTAACCTAATTTTTTAAATTTCAATAATATGAAAGTAAATGAAATCATGGCCAACCTGGAGGCCAAACATCCTGGTGAGAATGAGTATTTGCAGGCCGTTCGCGAAGTCCTGGAAACGATTGAAGAAGAATACAACAAGCACCCCGAATTCG
>JAFPXF010000085.1 GCA_017394765.1 Bacteroidales bacterium
GCAAGGAGGTTGATAAGGCTTTTGCCGAACTGAAGAAGGAGGGTGCCATTGTGTCGCCTGTCCGATGCAAATGGGAACCCGCACAGAAATAGTGCACCCGCAAACATAGAATAAAGGGAGGGCCTGCGCTCTCCCTTTTGTCGTTGTATCACTAAAGAATAGTTCTTTAATGAAAGTCTCACAATGACACATCTAAGAATTTTTGTACTTTTGCAGTACATTTTGAATGATACGATATGAGCTATCTGCAAATGGGAAATAAAAACATACTTATAGCATTCTTTCTGATTTGCTGCGCCTCGCTTTCCGCGCAGACCACCTATTTTGTCTCCAACAGCGGCAACGACAGCAACGACGGCCTTTCGTGGGCCACGGCCAAGGCCACCATCGACGGGGCGATGGCATTGATCACCTCACCCAACGACGATTCGGTGTTCGTGTCAGTGGGCACCTATCCGGCCTGCACCATTAAGAACAGCACGCATGTGTATGGCGGCTTCGCGGGCACGGAAAGCCATCTCTATGAGCGGCAGTCCCTCTCCTACGGCATCGCCGCTGACAGTTCCTGTACTATTATTGATGCACAACACGACAACAACTATGCCGTACAAATCAACAGCTACTTTCACTACAACGGCAGTTATCATTGCCGGGAAAACACTTTCGATGGTTTCTATGTGACAGGCGGCAACCAGTACGGCATCCGCGACGAGGCAAACAATACCCACACGATTTCGAATTGTACTATGACTGGAAATGCCTGCGGTTTATATTTGGGAATGTCATATTCCAACTCATACTACAATGCCACGTTTCAAGTTTCGGACTGCAAGATTAATGACAACATATCAAGCGGCGGTGTCCGGATGTACAGCGGAAGCCAAAGCTATGGTGCCACCTACGAGTTCAACAACTGCTTGATTACGGAAAACACGGGCAGTCAATGCGGTGGAATATGTTTCAATGCTGGCTACACGACACCGTACAACACGGTCATTGTCAACAACTGCGACATCACGAAGAATACTGCTTCGGGCTTGGATGCCAAGGCTGGCGGCATACTGACGCAAGCCAACGATTTTCTTTATCATCCGACGAGAAACGAATGGCAGATTATCAACTCGCGTATCATTGACAACACGGTTTACACCACTGCCACCACCGCCAGCGCGAGCGGCAGCCGGCCATACATCGCCGGAGTTGTCAGCGTTTTCACCCATCCCGCGCACATTATTGGCTGTGTGATTGCCAACAACAGTGCCATCTCCACCGAAGGCATTGATGTGACCGGCGGTGTGGTCACCTATTCGTACGTCACATCATCGGGACCTTCCAGCGGAAACCCAGTAGGAAGGATGTATATAACGAACTGCGTGGTAGCCAACAATCTGGCACAGACCATCCATGCCGACGGCACAGGTGGTATCCGCACCACTTCCGCAGCCACGGTCAAGAACACGGTGATATGGAACAATATGCGCGGCAATGCTTCCCAAGATTTGCACTGGTCCACGAATTACACGTTTCCTTACACTTACTGCGCTTGTCAGTCTGTCTCCACCAGCGACTTCGCCTCCGACAGCACCAATATCGTGTTGGACACGGCCAATCTGCCGCAGTTCGTGGCACCATCGTCTATGGTAGGCGCCACGACCATCGCCACGGATCTGTCGAACCTCAACGCAGACTGGCACGTGATGCCAGGTTCGCTGCTGGTTGACGCGGGCGACCCGAACACGGCATTCATCACCTACCTGCCCGCCACCGACATGGACGGCAACCCGCGCATCGGCAACAACCGTGCCGACATCGGGGCTTACGAGCTTTCCAACGCCACCTTCAACCAGAGCATCACGTGGAATCAGGACCTCACCGCCGACCTCTCCGACGGCACACTGACCCTTAACGCCACGGCCACCTCCGGACTGCCCGTAACATACACCTGCAACAACGAAGACATCGCCACTGTGAACGGCAATGTGCTTACGTTTCATGGTGCCGGCTATGCCATTGTCACTGCCTCGCAGCCAGGCAATGCCACCTGGAACGCCGCCGCACCCGTCTCCAAAATCCTCACTGTGACGAGCAGCACTCCCGACCTGCAGCCGCAAAGCATCCTCTGGAATCAGGAGCTCACCTTCCCGCTGAGCGACGAGCCCGTGGTGCTGGCCGCAGCCGCCACCTCCGGACTGCCCTTGCAGTTCACAAGCAGCGATGAGAGCGTGGCCACCATCAACGGCAGTATCCTGACGATGCACAGCATGGGCTTGGCCATCATCACGGCCTCGCAGCCAGGCAACGACGAGTATGCCCCCGCACAAAATGTGATGAAGATTCTGAATGTCACCGAACCCGTTAGCATTGACAGCCATAACAAACAGAATCTGAAAGTCTGGCCGAACCCAACCAGCTCCATTGTTTATATGGAATGTGGAATGGACAATGCAGATTTTAGGATCACAGATAGTTACGGCAGAAAAGTAATGCAGGGCCGGATAGATGCAAGCAATAAGAGTTTAGATTTGTCGGATGTTCCAACGGGCATGTACCTGTTACACATTCGGTCGCAAAAAGGAGAAACTTCGACCATAAAAGTTATTAAGTTCGGAGTAACAAGATAAATTGTTACAGACAAATAATAATTATGCCGTAATTGGCAAAATGTAAATTCCCGTTTTATGGTTTTGACCGTAACCCGCCCCGATGCCAACGAGACTTTTACGAAGCAATTATAGATAATCAAAAAAATTATAATCAAATGGAAATCAAAGCAGTAAAATTCAGAAAAGACGGATTCTATTCACAGCCTTTTGCCTTCGGCGGCGAGGAAGGCATGGACAAGTTTGACAAGAACGTCCGCTATCGCGGCAGTCTGCAGAACTACCTCATCGACACTGGC
>JAFPXF010000086.1 GCA_017394765.1 Bacteroidales bacterium
CGCCGCGAAAGGGAGGCGTTAGAAAAATGCGTTGCTTAGAGACCTGCTCATGCAGGTCTGGTGCCATCAGGTATATAACCACCTTTTTTTTTGGTTTTCGGCTGCGAATACCAAAAAATTGGTTTGTCTCAATTCTGTCTCAGTTTTAACGCAAAAATCAGCAAACTACATTTGTAATTTGCTGATTTTTATTGCTTTATAAGACTTTGAGCGGAAAACGAGACTCGAACTCGCGACCCCAACCTTGGCAAGGTTGTGCTCTACCAACTGAGCTACTTCCGCTTGTGTACCGAAGGTGGGACTTGAACCCACACGCCCGCAATGGGCAAGGGATTTTAAGTCCCTCGTGTCTACCATTCCACCACTTCGGCCTCTCAAAGAACGAGTTGACTTTTGAGGCTGCAAAAGTAAAAAAAAAATCTTTCCGCCGTTTGTCTAAATGTATTTTTTATTTATTTGCCAATCAGGAAGATACATGGTTGCTTGCCCAAAAGGTTCTTTTCATCGCTGAAATATTTGCGCCATTTGGCGACAGATTGCGTCTTGAGCAGCTGGTCTTGGGCCGTTACATCTGCGGCGATGCAGACCCGCGTGGCCGGCTGCAAAACCTTGCAGATGGAGTCGGCCATGCGCCGGTTGCGGTAGGGCGTCTCGATGAACATCTGCGTCTGGCCCGTCTTGATGGCTACAGATTCAATGGCCTTGAGCCGCTTCTCACGGTCAAATTGTTCCACTGGCAGATAGCCATGGAAGACGAAGTTCTGCCCGTTCAGGCCGCTGCCCATGAGGGCCAGGAAAAGCGAACTGGGACCAATAAGCGGCACTACCGGAATGTCAAGTTGGTGCGCCTTGGCGACGGCCACGTTGCCTGGGTCGGCCACGCAGGGGATGCCTGCCTCTGACATCAGTCCCACGTTGCGCCCGTCAAGGCATGGCTGCAGGTACTCGTTCAGCTCCACACCCTGAGTGTGCTCGTTCAATTCGAAGAAGGTCAGCTCGTCAATGCGCTTGTTGATGCCTGCGTATCGAAGGAAACGGCGTGCCGTGCGCAGCTCCTCGACAATGTAATAGTCGATCTGGTTGATGATCTCCGCATTGAAGGCTGGGAAAAACTGGTTGAAAGGGCCTTCGGCAATGGATGTGGGGAGGAGGTATAGTTTGCCGGTCATGTTTTTGCGTTTTGCGGTTTATGGTTTACGTTTTGCGGTTGTCCGCTTGCGATGTCGCAAATCGTGAACCGCGAGTGCCTGTTTTTAAGAGCTGCAAAAATACAGAATTTATGCTTTGCCGAATGGCCCGTTATGGATTCGTTTTTTTTGTATGTTTGCAAATGTTTTTTGTGCAAATAATTGTGATTGTCTATGGATACTTATCGATTCAGGAAACAAATACACAGGCTGCCGGGCAAGGTGATTCACCATGTTCCGCTGCCGGAGCCGCAAGTGTTGGAAGGCCACGGTGCTCGGACACAGATCGGCGCTGTGTGTAGGGGGCTTGGCTATAAGCAGGTGCTGTTGGTGACTGACCAAACGCTGCATAAGCTCGGCTACGAACAGAAGATTGTGCAGTCGCTGGAAGAGGCTGGGGTAGGGTGCACCTTGTTTGCCGACATCAATTCCGAACCCAACATCGCGCTGATTGACGCTGGCCGTGCGATGGCTACAGAGTGCCAGGCTGAGTGTGTGATCGCCCTCGGTGGCGGCTCGGTGATGGACACCTGCAAGATGATTGCCGCCGGCGTGAAGCTGCCCCGGCTTAAAACCAAAGCCTTGTTGCTCAAATTTTTAGCTACACCGGGCAAAACTCTGCCGATGATTACGGTGCCCTCCACCGCCGGCACAGGCGCGGAGATCACGGTCGGCGCGGTGGTGACCCGCACTCGCGGCTCAAAAGGGTCCACCGTCATCGTCGGACTTGATGTGACACATGTGATCCTCGACAGCGAACTGACCATCCACGCACCGCAAGTGGTGACCGCCGCCTGCGGGATGGACGCCCTCAGCCATGTGGTGGAAGGGACGGTGAGCGATGTGACGGTCGATGTGGAGGATGCCTACCGTTCCCTGGAAGGCGTGAAGCTGATCCTGCAGCATCTGCCCATCGTCATTCGTGAGCCGGAGAATATCGAATCGCGGCTGGCGATGTGCCGCGCCGCGATGTACGGCGGCAACGCCATCAACACGCAGCTCGCGGGCTATGTGCATGCCTTCGCACACAGCATCGGGGCCAAGTACCACATTCCGCACGGACAGGCTATCACGCTGATGATGCTGCCTGTGCTGGAGTATCAAAAGGAGACCTGTCTTAGAAAGTATGCCCTGATGGCCCGTTATTGCGGGTTGGCGGATGTGCACACCGACGACCGAATAGCAGCCGAGCGGTTCCTGCAGGCCGTCAAAGACCTCATCGTCACCTGCGGCCTCGACACATTGCCGTTGCCTGTGAAAGAGTCCGATTACGAGGAACTCACCCGCATGGTGGCCAAGGATTCCATCAACTACTCCGCCCCGATGACGTTCAGCGAGGAGGATATTGTGAAGGTTCTGGAGAGGGTGAGTGAACAGTGATTGGGGAAGCCGATTATCCGAATATAGCATTACGGCTGGTTGTCTGGTATTCTGTTTTAAACGGCTCCAAATCCAGCAAACGTTCTGCCAATCCCCAAAATTCCGACATTTGATGAAGGGTCTCGCGGGAATTGTCGGACTTCCCTTGTGTCAGATCCGAGAGGCGCACCTCTCGCTGCCGATTTTTGTGAGAGAATTTTAGGCAGAATTCCTTGGGCGATGGCTCTCGTCCGTTTAAAGACCTCATGTAAACCAGCGATCCCTTGTAATCATGCCAGTCGTATGAGGCCCGTTGTATGCCCAACAACCCCGTTAATACCTTGCAACCTTGCCTGCTGATGATTACAGAGTAGGAAGGCTCCGATAGAAGTCCATACGCAATGACAATGCCCATTGAAACGATGACGACCTCAATGTTGGAGTTGGCAATTCCCCACCACGTCCCCAATATGCCCAAGAGGGACATGATGATCGTTTTGCGAATCACATTGCCTCGCGGTGCGACAAAGGTTATGGTACCGTTCCGCTCAGAAACTGAAATAGGCACTTTGCCCGACATCGCATCGGCTAATGCCTGCAGTTGGGTAAACGTGGGCTGTTCGACAGAATTCATCATGAAGTAATAATCCAAAAAGAATGCAAAGATAATATTTTTTATTTTTGCAGCGAAATTGATATGAGTAACACTTAATAAATTAGAATATGAAGAGGATAATCTTTTCCGTATTGTTTTTGTTCGCGGCGGTGTCCGTCTTTGCGCAGCAAAAGATAATGTCCTTCGAGGTGAAGGGCTCCGAAAAGTCATACAACCAAGTGAAGGTCGTGAACGAGACCTCCTACCAGAACTTTCACTGCAGAGTGGTAGTTCTCAACGCAGACAGCACCGTGAAGGAGGTCTATGGCGACTATGAACTTAAAGAGAAAGGGGATTCTGATTCCAATACGAAGAATGGAAACGATAGCAGGATCAAGCAAGGTGCGTTATTGGGCATCCAATTCCCGAAAAGTTTCACGGGAGAGACCTCCTTTTTCGTGGAATACAAGGATTACCCGCTGTTCGATGTGATTGTTATCCATCTGACGGACAAGGGCGGTGGGTACGAAGAGAATGAGTATTAGAATTCTGAATTACGAATGAAGAACGAACAAATCACCGAAATCGTTGAGGCGCAGCGCAAATTCTTTCGCACGGGCGCGACTCTGCCTGTCAAATGGCGGATACAACAGCTTAAGAAACTGAAAGCGGCGGTCATCGCGCACGCCACCGAGTTCGAGGACGCGCTCACCGCCGACCTCGGACGGAGCAGGGTGGAGGCCTACCTCTGCGATGTGGGTCCCATCATCGTGGAAATCAATGAGATGCTTTGGGGACTGCGCCGCTGGGCACGGCCCGAGTGCCACTTCAGCGGCCTGATGTGCTTCCCGAGCGCCGTCACCAAAGTCTATAAGATGCCCTACGGGGTCTCGTTGGTCATCAGCCCGTTCAACTTCCCGATATTGCTGACCATCGGTGTGGTGGCGGCGGCGATGTGCGGCGGCAACACCGTGGTCGTCAAGTCCAGCAGCAAGTCGGCGGCCTGCACCGAAGTGCTCAAGCGCTTCTTCGCGGAGGTCTTCCCGCCCGAGTACGTCACCCTCATCGACGGCGGTCATGACGTGGCGGATATGTGCCTCGCGCAGCGCTTCGACAAGATTTTCTACACTGGCTCGCCCGCCGTGGGCAAGCATGTGATGGCGGAGGCCTCCAAGAACCTCACGCCCGTGGCGTTGGAGCTGGGCGGTGAGACCGGCAACTGGTGCGTGGTGCGCCAAGATGCCGACCTCAAGGACGCGGCCCGCAAGATCGCCTTCTTCAAGCTCTGCAACGCGGGACAGATTTGCATCAACATCAATCAGATAGCCGTGGCCGCTGAGGTTGCGGAGCCCTTCTTGGCGGAACTCAAGAAGGCCTTCACGGCGCAGATTGGCGAACATCCGGTGACCAATCCCGAGTACCCGAAACTCATCACAACAGCTGCCTACGACAAGTGCGCGGCGCTGGCGGATGAGTACCGCGACCGTATCATCTTCGGCGGCGAGGGCAACCGCGAGACGCAACATTATGCACCCACCATTATCTACCCCGTTGACAAGGACGAACATATCGTGCGGCACGAGCTTTTCTGTCCGCTGTTGCCCGTGGTGCCCTTTCAGGATGCCGAGGTGGATGCGCTGATGGAGACCATCGCCGACCGCGAGCACCCGTTGGCCATGTATCTGTTCACCAAAGATATGCGGTGGGCGAATCGCGTGATGCAGACGCAGCAGTTCGGCGGCGGGTGCATCAACGAGGTCTGTATCCACATGATGGTGAAGGGCGTGCCGTTCAATGGTGTGGGCCACTCCGGCATGGGCGCCTACCACGGCGAGTGGGGCTTCCGCGAGTTCACGCACCCGCAGACGGTCCTCAAGGGCCGCACCGTCTTCAATCTGCCTTTGCGTGAGCACCCCTACACGGGCAAGGCCGGCGAATGGAAGATGAAATTGCTGAAGTGGTTCGAGAGGTAAGAATATATGTTGTGTTTTTGCCGACTGTTTTAATATTGAATTTATTAATATTGATTATGAGGAAGTTTTTTTGTTTTTTGATGATCAGCGTCTTGTCAGCGTTAATCCCTTCGTTGGCAGTGGCGCAGAGCGAGACGAGAGAGTTGACCAATCTGGTGATATTCGTGCGTTTCGCGGATGATGCCGAGATTAACCATTCGTTTGCGGCTATTGACACCATGTTCAATGGAAAAACAGAGGGATATTTGAGCGTGTATAATTTCTTCAAGGTCATGTCGTACGACAAGATTCATTATAACACGGTCTATACCAATAATATACAAGATGGTCAAATCATTTCGTACCAGGATGTTTTTCCCCGTGGCTATTTTGAGCCGTACAGTGCGGGGAATCCGATTGGATATCAGGGCGAGAATCCCTTTTTGGGAGTTTCCATGCGGGAAGCGCAATTGCTGGGCCGTATCGTGAGATATGTGGATTCCCTGCATCTGGTGGATTCCAATATCGTGCTGGATGGTGATGGGGACGGCGACATTGACAACATCAGTTTCGTCGTGAAGGGCGGCACGGGCGCCTGGGCGTCTATTTTGTGGCCCCACATGGAGTATTTCCCGCATGATTCGCTCGGCTATGTGGCGACCATCAACGGTGTTCGCCCGAACACGTTCAATTTGGAGTTCGAGGGCTCTTATTCATATTTTACCGCAGATGTCTTCCGCCATGAAATGGGGCATTCGCTGGATTTGCCGGACCTGTACCACTATACCCACTATACCAATGTGCGGCCGACAGGAAGTTGGGATATGATGGGCGACAATTCATACGCCAATCATACGGCGGCCATATACAAGAACAAGATTCTGCATGTGTCGGACGACCCGATCGAAATCACCGAGGACGGGGACTACACTTTGTTCAGCGTGGGCTCGAGTTCGACTCAGAACTGCTATTACATCAAATCGAGCATTGACCCCACACAGTGGTTTGTGTTCGAATACCGCAGTTATCTTGACCCGTTTGACTATGGCGTCCCGGGCATAGGGCTTGTGGCCGCTCGTTGGAACGATACTGTGCCGTTGGATTACAATGGTATGTTTGCCAATGCTTTCTTCGACTTCTACACGCAGGCGCATCAGTATTGGATTTTCCGTCCGGGCAGCGCAAGTGACACGGTGAATGGACAACTCTACAATGCGCATTTCAGCCAAGAGTCGGGCCGCACCTCTTTTGGTCCGACCACGAATCCGCATCCCTATCTGACGGACGGAACCCCGGAGACGAGCTTTGAGATTACTAATATCCAGGAGAACGGCAACCAGCTCACCTTCCATGTGCATTTCTTAAATGTCGGTGTTCCTGATGTCGATATTGCTTCTACGTTGAAGATATGGCCTAACCCCGCCCACGATGTCGTCACTGTGGAGGGAGAGGGCGTTTGTCGTGTGGAGCTTTACGATATGGTCGGCCGCTTGGTCGCCGTGAAGTCGGCAGAGAGTGAAAGCTGCTGCGCAGTCTCGGTGTCGCAGTTGCCGGCAGGGATTTACATGATGAAGGTCTATACGGATACTGGCGTGTCGCAGACAAGGAAAGTGGTGGTGGAGTAGGGGAGGACCCTGTTAGGACCAATTCGGACCCGTCCTGTCTTTCAATATTTTATATTTTTGCGCTTCATTTTTATGCCGTATGAAGCCTGATGAAACAACCATCCTTCACCTTCGCGAAATGGTGGAGAAATCTGTCTCCCGCAAGATAAAAACCCCGGCCGACTTCCAATTCCTGACCGGCGTGATTCAGGAACGCTGCAAGGAGACCCTCGGTGTGACTACCCTCAAGCGCATCTGGGGCTATGTGGAGGGCTACGACACCACGCGCTATTCCACACTCTCCATCCTCGCGCGCTGTGTGGGTTTCCGCGACTGGGAGGACTTCCTGACCAACTACAGCCGCACAGGCGAATCCTCGAATCTTGTGCTCGGCCGCGCCCTGCACCCCGAAGAGATCCCCGAGGAAGGCCTTGTGCGCATCGCATGGTCGCCCGACCGCCGCGTGCTGCTCCGACACCTCGGCGAAGGGAATTTCATAGTGATGGAAAGCGAGAACTCCAAGCTCAAGCCTGGCGACAACTTCTCCTGTTCCTGTTTCGTCATCGGAGAACCACTCTACCTCGACAACTTCGTGCACGCCCACAACGCGCCCACGCTCTTCGTGGTGGGCAACAAAGGCGGGTTGACGGAAGTGCGGCAGGAACGGGAGTGACGGTGATTTCACCTCGCCGATGGGGAAAGACCTCGTTGGTGAAGAAAGTGAAAGAATTAACGGAGCACGACAACCTCAAGGTCGTGTATGTGGATGTTCAAAGATGTAGTAACAAGGAAGAATTCTGTGAAAGGGTCGCATCAGCCGTCCTCACCCAAACATCAAACAAAATCGAGGAATGGATAGGACATGCGAAAGAGTTTCTCAACCGCTTCAGCATTGGCGATAACGCGTCTCCAGACCCTATGGCCGAGATGAGTGTCAAACTACAAATCTCACGAACGTTCCATTGACGATCGGCTACAACTTCCCGAACGCATCGCGGCACGTAAAGGTTTCCGTTCTTCTGCCCAACTCATTCAAGAATATCACCTGGGGTCATCCGCCAATGTGAGCATCATTAAAAAATCACTCACCGACAAGGATCTCATCCTAACCCAAAACAAAGAGATATACCTGGCAGACCCCGTAATGGGATTGTGGCTACAAATGGAGCCTTAACCTGAATTATACAGCGAACTCGCTCTGCCGAAATCTCCACGAACCGGGAAAAAATCAGTTCGTGGAGGAAAATGACGCCCCAAAACTTCTCCACGAACAAATGCTGCGTCACCCTTGACGACCTTTTCGATTGAGAGCACCCTTAATTCGGACCAATTCGAACCAAGCCGCCAATCAGTTTAGATATTATTTTTGCGCCGTGAAATCACCGATGAGGGATTTCACGGCGTTCTTTGAAAAAAAAACACAATTCACGCTTGTGTATGATTTTTTTATATTTTTGCAGCATGTTTTCCACGGAAAACTAACGTTCTTTAGTTATCTTGCAATCGCTTTTTGTTTGTCAAAGAAATCTAGCAAATTTTAACCAACAGCAGAAAAGCAATTACAGTGATCATGTCTGCAACAGGCGTGGATTGTTTTTGTTTTCTGCTTGGGTTTTGCTAGAACCTCTTTGACGACAAAGACAGGCCGCGCCTTTTTTTGTCAACAGCGAGCTGATGGCGCACTCAAGCGATTGAGAACATTATATTTTGTCCAACAATTAACAACTAAAAATAAAGTTATGGCAGCAAAATCAGCAATTTCGGGTGAATACATCATCCCCTATAAAAAGCCCAAAGCCCATCAATGAAAACAAACAAATTAAGAGTAACTTAAATATAATTAAATATGAAAAACATTTCAAAAATCACTGCATTAATCTTAGTGTTAGTATTCTGTTCTTCACTGTCATACGGACAGCAAGTGAAGACGTATGTAAATAAAAATTATGAAACTTCCTGCGGAGTTCCTGGCACGCTGACCTACTCTTACTACGAAGGTAGTAACGGTGACTACGTAAAACATGGGAAATATTCGGTCAACGCTTCTGAAACAAGATCGAAATACTGGAGCAGCACCCTAAAAGAGTATGTGACAAGTTCCACAAAATACTCGGCTAGCGCTAATTTCAAGGACGGATGGTTGGATGGCACTCTGACAGTTACCGTAACCAACACAGAAAGTACGGCCTCCAAAAAAGGGACATCCATTTCTTCTCTGACTGCCAACTTCAAGGACGGTATGCCGCACGGTGCATGGAAAATGACGAGAACTACAGATGGAAAAAAAACGTATTCGATTTCTGCGAACTTCTCAAATGGAGTGTTAGTTGGATCATTTGTTTTGAATGACTATTTGAAAGGGCAATTCGATGATGACGGTTTTTATACAGGCAAATGGATAGGGAAGAATGGAAGAAGCGAAAACGAATACAATTTCATCAACGGTGTGTATGTGGCACTCTATGAGCGGAAAGACGGAAAAGTAATTTGGTCTAGTCCAGAAAATGATGATGAAAAAGAGTTGTACAAAAAGTTTGCCGAAAGGCAGATGACCCGTGAAGAACTTGAGGAGTCCGGGTATTCTGTAGAAATCACCTCTGCAAATTTGTTGGGAACTGAAGGGCCAGAATTTATGAATACCATCCTGTATGAAGGGAATGACTGTTTTGGTCTGAGTGCTATCGGCGGTGACAAAACGTTGGATAGGAAACGTTCAGAGCATCGTGTAATGGGAAAATATTTTAGGATAACAAAGGAGAGAGATGTGAAGGTTTTTAAAACCGGAGAGTTCGAGCGGTATGCAAGAAGAATAGAAAATCAGTTGAAAAACGTTTTTTTTGAAGATAAAGAGCAGATTTCATCTGCCAAAGTGCTATGGGAAGGTTATCGGGTTAGTCAAGAACAAAAGGATTTGCTCACTAATATGTACAACCAATATATCCAAGAATGGCGGCCCGCCAAACTACAACGTATCGAAGAGGAGAAACGTCTCGCTGAACAGGCCCGACAAAAAGAAATTGAAAAGGCATTAGAAGAGAAACGCCTCGCTGAAGAAGCCCGACAAAAAGAAATTGAAAAGGCATTCAAAGACTTCGCATCAGCAGCCCTTGATAAAATTGTATCCGTTTCATCAAAAAGAGCTGATATGAAAATATTTGGTCCAGATGTAGTCATTGCCGTGGATTATGACAATGACAGAATATGGGGCGAACTTTTCTCCAGTAATTCTCCGCTAAGGGATAAACTTGGAAAACAATTAAAGGACTTTTGTCCAGCTGCATCTTATAAGATTGATTCCATGGATATTGCAAACAGAACAGTATATTGTACAATTGAAAAATATAACAAAAAGGAAGGATCACAATATTGGCAAACACAAATTGTCTTTGATTCAAAAACTATCGATTTGGATAAATCTTTTATTTTCAACAAAGCAGTTCGTGTAAGGGGTGATTGGGATGAAATCCGTGATTTGCAACAGATGATTGAAAATAACAAGAACAAGATAATTGAACAGGCTGGAAAAGATTATTCTGACGTTGCCAAATCGTACAATTCCCAGCATAAGGACTACAATTTAAAAGTGTCGGATGATCTGAAGGAAACAATAAGTCGATTGAACAATTTTACAAAAATCCAACATGGTTATATGAAATTCATTGACTTAAGAGGTTTGGTGGCGAATAAGCATAAACAAATTATGGATAAATGCGGCAAAGACTATGCGGATGTCGCAAAAGCGTACTCTTCGTATTTGAAAGGGTATAATGTCGCTATTTCTTCAGACACGAATGAAAGTTACAAAAGATTGAATGAATTAATGACTGTTCAAGATAATTGTGCGAATTTTATTGACCTCCGAAAGGTTATTACAGAAAACAATGACAAATTATTAAACAACAAGTCCGCTAAAAATATTGTTAAAGTTTACTCCACGTATATGAAATCTGCGGACCTGGCATGGAGTTCAGATTCAAACTGCTGCGACAAACTGCAAAAGGTTATCGATATCCAGAAACAATTTCTGACGGCCGTCACTTCTACCAATGCCGCCGAATTGGATCAAAAAGTTAAAAAACTGAAAGACAAAAGCGTGGATAATGTCTTAAAAGAACTGAAATAATCTTGGCAACATAAGAAAAAAACGGAAAGCATCATCTATCAAAATTTAAGAGAATTATGCCAAAAAAATCGACAAATCAAATTCTGCCAGACACGTCTGAATTGACTGGTCTTCCCCCCTTGGCGGGCGACCATCCCGAAATACTCGTATTAGGAACTTTCCCAGGTTGCTGCTCTTTATGCAAAGGCGAATATTATGCAGACCGAGGGAACTCCTTTCGCAAGATTATGGCAGACATACTCAATAAAGGCATTCCGTTCAAAACATACGCTGAATTTGAAACGTGCCTGAAAAAAAACAACGTTGCCTTATGGGATGTGTTTGAAACTTGTCAAAGGGATGGATCTTCCGACAAAAACATACAATACGGCCAGCCAAATACTTTGGAAACGTTTCTCGGAAAACATCATAGTATAGGCACCATAATCTTCAATGGCGCAAATGCCCAGAAGGAGTTCAAGAAATATTTTAAATCCTTGAATGGGAAAAAAGATATGCAAACTGCATTGTCAACTAGCGGCGCAAATGCCAAAACCTACGATGTAAAATTAGAGAATTGGAAAGTAAAACTAAACCTCACAAACATCAATCAAGTACAATAGGAGCAAAAAAACTTAATACCGAAAGAGACTTAACTGCCCCTATAGTACTGATCTCAATCAAATAAAAAGATGTGTAGGCTTCGCAAAAAGCATGCACTATACCATTAAGCGTTTCCCGGCGCTGTGCTGACCAAGATCAATCAGGCGGTGGGATTCCGTCTGTTCACCAAATTCGGACAGAAAGGGCTCGTTAACATCCACAAAGCAATTCCCGTGTTGGGCGGTGTTGTGGGCGGAACCGTTGACGCGATGTCAACCTACGCCATCGCCAAAGCCGCAAAAGCCCTTTTCCTGAACGAGATCATCGACTTCGAGAAACAAGAGCAAATCGAAATCGCAAAGGCCAAACTGATTCTCAACATGGCTCTTGTGGACGGCGATTTTTCGCAAGATGAGGAGGAACTGCTTAAAGTGTTGGTGGGCAGTATGAACATTTCGGACAAAAACAGAACCCTCCTGTTTGCGGAAATTGACAATCCAAAGCAGCAAAAAGTAGATTTGGCGCTTTTCAAAGACGATTTGATGAATGCCACGACCCTCTTGTCCGGTATGGCACAATTGGCGAAAGCGGACGGCACACTCCATCCTGCCGAAAAGCTCTATCTCCACACGTTAGGGAAAGAGTTAGGCTACGCGGACGATGCCTTGAAGATGCTTGTGGACTGACGGAGATTTTCCAAAAAAAGACAGGATTATTCCACCAGCAGAGATAGAGTATCGGTAATCTCTTTCATGTGAAGATAATAACTCATTCTGTACGCAGCTGTTAAAGATTCTTCCAGCTCGGAACATTTGGGATACTTTTTTATAATGGCATCCAAAATGACTTTTTCCCGTTCCTCGTAGTTACGGTTATCAGGTATTAACCGTCCGTATTCCGCTTGTTCCATGAGCTTGTCTTCTGCAGCACGATACCGAACCCAAAACGGTTCAAAGATAGTGTCCACACTCTGCTCAATCATCAGTAAGGCGCCTTGCGGGAGTTCCTGCTTTGGGGAGACACTTTCTGTTCTTTGGAAGACTACAATGTCCTTGGATGGTGTTTGGAAAGTGTCGGAATGTTGGGCTTCAGGAATTCCTGAACTTGGGGTAGGAAGAGAATGGATTGGTGAAGGTTTGCTTTTGCTTAGCAGCCATACGCCGCCCAACAGAACCAAGATGCAGGTTATTGGGAGCAATATGAAAACGTAGAGTCTTTTTTGCTGCATCCGCCGCAGAATCTCGTCCGCATTCCGGAAGCGCTGCTCGCGGTCCTTGCGCGTGCACTTGCGTACCACTCCTCGGTAACCATGGGGAAAAAGCTGCCGTAGAATCACCCCGAAAGCATAGAGGTCGGCACGGCAGTCCAACGGCACGTCGCCGCTCTTCTGCTCGGGTGCGGCGTATTTGTCCGAACCCGCCGGCTGCTTCAGAATGCCGTGGTAATCGGTGTCCGCCAACCCGAAATCAATGATCTTCACATTGTGTCCGTTGTGCGTGATCAAGATGTTGTCGGGCTTCAGATCGCGATGGATAATCTGTTTGCCGTGGAAATAGGACATTGCCGACAGTATCTCCTTCGTAACCTTCATGCGCACGGCCCGCGATGGACTCTGTGCGAGGAACTCCTTGAGCGTACAGCCATCCACATACTCCATCACGATGCACGGCCCGGCAACAGGGTCGGTCTCAAAGCTGAACGTATGCGCGATGTTGGGGTGATCCATCTGTACCCCCAACTCAAACTCTTTGGTCAGCAGCTCGCTATAAACCGCCTTCCTCTGAAATTCCGGCTTCAAACCCTTCAGCACGTACCACTTGCCGTACCGCTTCGCCTTATACAAGCGGTTGAACCCACCCGACGGGATTTCCGCATACGCGGTGAACACGTCCGAGATATTCTCGAATGAAGAGGTGATTTCGCCGGAAGAGGAAGAAGTTTCGTTAACAGCCATAAGGAGCTTAAGAAAGTGCAAAAGTACGATTTTTTCGTACTTGTGAACAATCGTAAATCGCATGAGGAACAAAACGATATAAATTTGTACCGTCGGGTATATAGTTGCTGCTAAATTTTGTATTTTTGTCGTTCTAAAAAAAAGACAGATGGAAGGAACAACCCTTGCCGCCAAAGCCCGCATCGACCAGCTTGTGGAGAAGATCAACCGCCACAACTACCAATACTATATGTTGGACAATCCGACGATTTCGGATTATGATTTCGACCAGCTGCTGCAGGAACTCATCGACCTGGAACGACGATATCCCGAATATGCAATGCCAGACAGCCCGACGCAACGTGTGGGCGGCGCTGTCACCAAGCAGTTTGAGAGCACTGCGCACGTCTATCCCATGCTCTCGCTGGGAAATACGTACTCCGAGGAAGACCTCGCCGATTTTGACACGCGCGTGCGCGACCTGCTCGGCACATCGCCGGAATATGTGTGCGAGCTGAAATACGATGGCGTGGCCATCAGCCTCATCTATGAGAACGGCCGCCTTGTGCGGGCCGTCACGCGCGGCGACGGCACACGCGGCGATGTGGTCACCGACAATGTCAAGACCATCGGCACCGTGCCTTTGCGGCTGACGGGCGACTTTCCTCCATTTTTGGAGGCGCGCGGCGAAATCATCATGCCTTTTTCCAGCTTCGAGGCCCTCAACGCAGAACGCGACGAGATTGGCGAGCAACCCTTCGCCAACCCGCGCAATGCGGCATCTGGCAGCCTTAAGCTGCAAAACTCCGCCGAGGTGGCCAAACGCGGTCTGGCATTCAAGCTCTATTACGCCCTTGGCGAGAACTTGCCCGAAAACACGCACTACGGCCGTTTGCGCAAGCTCCATGAGTGGGGCTTCCGCTTCCCCGATGTGATGGAATGTGTCAACGGCCTGCAAGGTGTCTTCGATTTCATCCACCATTGGGACACCCAACGCAAGCAACTGCCGTTCCCCATCGACGGCATCGTCATCAAAGTCAACGATTTCGCACAACAGCAACAGGTCGGTTCCACAGCCAAAAGCCCACGCTGGGCTATCGCCTACAAGTTCAAGGCCGAGCGTGTCTCCACAGCGTTGCTCGGAGTTGACTACCAGGTGGGGCGCACGGGAGTCATCACCCCCGTGGCAAACCTCGCCCCCGTCAGCTTGGCGGGCACTGTGGTCAAACGTGCCACCCTGAACAACCGCGACTTCATCCGCGAAATGGGCATCTGCGAGGGGGACCACCTCTGGGTCGAGAAAGGGGGGGAGATCATCCCCAAGATAGTGGGTGTGGATCTGGACAGGCGTGTGGCCGGCGCACAGCCCATCGCCTTTGTGACGAAATGCCCCGTCTGTGGCTCGGCATTGCGGCAGAACGAGGACGAGGCAGGCGTCTATTGCCCCAACGAGCTGCACTGCGCCCCGCAAGTGAAGGGTCGCCTTGAGCACTTCATCTCCCGCAAGGCCATGAACATCGACTCCCTCGGCGAAGGTAAAATCGACCTGCTGTACAGTCAGGGACTTGTCTCCACGGTCGCCGACCTCTACGACCTGAACTACGACAGACTCTTCGGCATCGAAAAGATTGTGGAAGATGAGAACGGCAAGGTGCGTACGCTCAGTTTCAAGGAAAAGACCACCCAAAACATTCTTAATGGCCTTGAACAGTCTAAAACAGTGCCCTTTGAGCGCGTACTTTATGCTCTCGGCATACGGTTTGTGGGTGAGGTGACCGCCAAGAAGTTGGCGCGATATTTCAAGACCATCGACACCATTGCGAATGCCTCCAAGGAGGAACTGATGGAGGTGGAAGATGTCGGCGAGCGTGTGGCGGAGAGCATCATTGACTTCTTCAACAACACGGAGAATCTCAGCGTTGTGATGCGTCTGCGCAACGCAGGACTTCAGTTTGAGGCGGGGGAGACCCATCAGCCGACGTCGGACAAGCTGGCCGGCAAGAGCATCATCGTCAGTGGTGTCTTCACGATTCCCCGCGACGAGATGAAACGGTTGATAGAGCAACACGGCGGCAAAAACGTCAGCTCCATTTCCAAGAAGACCAGTTTTGTGTTGGCGGGCGAGAAAATGGGCCCTGACAAGCGCAAGAAAGCCGAGAGCTTGGGTATTCCCATCATCTCAGAAGATGAGTTCCGCCAGATGATTGATGAATAGATTCTTATGAGAATGCATTTTGTATCTGTATGTGGGCGTGCTCGTCTCCGTATGTAATATTTTTTGACCATGATCAAGAATATCATTTTTGACTTTGGCGGCGTTTTGTACAAAATCCGCTACCAGAACATTGCGGAGGCCTTCGCCCAATGCGGGGTCCGCAACTTTGAGGAAATCTACTCTAAGCAAAAACAATCCGACACCATGGACCGTTTTGAGGAGGGATATATCAGTGTGGACGAATTCCATGCGTATGTGCGCTCGTTGTCCAACGTCGCCTTGACGGACCGGCAAATCGACGATTGCTGGAATGCGATTCTGATAGGTTTTCCCGAAGCGCATGAACAACTTTTGCGCAGGGTCGGGAAGCATTACAGTTTGTTTTTATACAGTAACACCAACCAACTCAACTACGAGGTGTTCACGAAGCAAATCCGCGAGCAGTTCGGCTACGACCTTTTTGCGGAGCGTTTCAAGAAAGCCTATTTTTCGCAGCTTTTGCATATAAGAAAGCCAAAAGTGAACGGTTTCCAGCATATTATTCAGGAAAACAACTTAGTTCCGGAAGAGACGCTCTTCATTGATGATTCGCCCCAGCATTTGGTGGGAGCGCGTGCCGCAGGGCTGCAGACGTTGCACTTGGCGGATGGGATGAGTCTGGAGGAGTTTTTTGACAGAGAGGGGTTCCTTGTGGCGAAGTAGCACTTTATTTTTGGAATTCATCGCATATTCCCGTGAGCGGGCACGTTTCGCAGTGAGCTTTCCGTGCAGTGCAAATGTAGCGGCCGTGCAGGAGAAGCCAGTGGTGTGCCTTGGAGACATGCTCCCGGGGAAATTGTGCCACGAGCTGTTTCTCTACCGCTTCCGGGGTGGGGGCGTCGTGGACCAGCCCCAACCGGTGCGCCACGCGGAAGACGTGCGTATCGACGGGCATGGCGGCTTGTCCAAAGGCGAAGGCGAGCACTACATTGGCTGTCTTGCGTCCCACACCGGGCAGCCGAGTGAGCTCCTCCATCGTTCCAGGCACCTCGCCGTCAAAATCCGCCACTAACATCTTGGCCATCGCCGAGAGATGCGCCGCTTTGCTGTTGGGATAGGAAACCGACTTGATAAAGGTGAGAATCTCCTCTTCCGAGGCCTGCGACAACGCCGCAGGGGTAGGGTAGGCCTCGAAAAGCGCCGGCGTCACCATGTTGACACGCTTGTCTGTGCATTGTGCCGCCAACATGGTGGCCACCAAGAGCTGATAGGCACTTGCATAATGCAACTCCGACTGCACATCGGGCTGGTGCTCCTCGAAATAATCTACTATGAACTTGATTTTGTCTTTGCGCTTTTTCATCGCGGATAGGTGAGATGAGAGGTTACCTTGTCCAAATAGGTCTTGGAAACGGGAATTTCAGGAATGTCCTTGTTGCCCAATTCGAGGTAAGGACCGTCCTTGTCCTTGCGCAAGAGCGTGACTTTCGCGAAGTTGACAATGTAGGAGCGGTGACAACGCACAAAACCGTGCGGTGTCAGCAGCTCCTCCTGCTTCTTCATGCTGCTGCGCAATGTGAAACGAGCTATTTCGTCTTTGGTGCTGTAATATATTTGTACATAGTTGTCAAATGCCTCGACATAGTAAATGTATTCTGTCTTGACCGAAAGTTTTAGCTCTTTTTTTTCATCGAAGAAATTAATAATATCCACATTTTCAATGGATTCAATACTCTTACCTCCAGCGTTTGATTCGGTCACATCATCGGGCGTGTCGTTTTTCAGGGCAAGCAGGCTGTCTATTGTTTTGTCGCGTTCCTTGATGCCTAAGTACAAATAGGTGATTATGGTAGGAATGAGCATGATCAGAGGCACATAGAGCACTGCGCGCGTGAATATTTCGGAAAATGGGCGTGTGTCTTTCGGGCTGAAATAGCAGCCGCAGGTATAGCATGTGGCAATCAGGACGACTTCCAACACAATCCACGAAAAGTATTGTACGATGGTGATGCCATACTTGCGATGGATGAACGACATCAGCCAACGGCTCAATCCCAAGACCACGACGCCGCCCAATACCAGGAATACCGTGAACAGGAAAAGGTCGTAGCGCGACGCATTCTCTGTGTTGTACCACGCCCCTTGAAAAGGTGTGAATATGTTGATGAAGATTATCGAGAAGAAGGCAACAAATATCAAATAGGAGATGACATTGTTCCTATCTATAAGATAATCAGGCATATATTTATTTATCATTGTCTTCAGTAAAAAGTCTGCAAAAGTATAAAAAAAACGATATAAGCTGGCCACACGTCTGCAATTTCGCCCCTTAATACGATATTTCGTCCCTAAATACGGGATATATCCCTTTGGACATGGTGTTAATCACATATTGTGAATTGTCTTGTGAAAAAGTTGTTTTTTTGCATTCCAAAACTGGTAATCAAATTATTTTAATTTATGGAAAACATAAAACGTATTTTTGACATCATGCTTCAGTATGAAGCGCGTCACCCCGAACAACAAAAGGCTCTTTCGTGTAAAGTCGATGGCGAATGGAAATACTATTCTCCTAAAGAATACAAAGATACGGCAACTATCTTAAGTTATGCTTTACTATACAAGGGCATTCGTCCCGGTGACCGCGTGGGGATCATCTCCACCAATCGTCCGGAATGGACCATCACCCAAATGGCCGTCACGCAAATCGGTGCCATCTTGGTGCCCGTTTATCCGACCATTTCCGCTGATGACTATTTGTATATATTGAACCATAGCGGCATCAAGCTGCTGATCATGGAGGGCGCCGAAGTGATGAGGAAGATTCAGATGGTGCGTGGCAAGGTACCCGAGTTGCTGGATCTTTACACTTTCATCGACCGCAAGGATTTCCCCTATTGGGATCAGCTTTTGGAGCTTGGCCGTCAGAACCCCAACCCCGAGTTATTGCAGCAATGTCGCGATGCGGTGGACGAGATGCAGTGTGCCATGATGATTTACACTTCCGGCACAACGGGTACGCCCAAGGGTGTCATGCTTTCTCATTTTAACTTGATGCAGCAGATTGAGCATCTCAAGCATATCCCGGCCAAGTGGTCCAAAAAAGCCCTGAGTTTCCTGCCGATGTGTCATGCCTACGAAAACATGCTGGTGATTCTTTATCAGTATTTGGGAATGACTGTGTATTATGTGCAGAATCTGGCTGCCATCCAAAGCTCCATCAAAGAGGTTCATCCTACCATGATGTCAGCCGTACCCCGTGTTTTCGAGAAGTTTTACGAAGGTATTGTCAAAAACGGTAAGGCACAGAAAGGGTTGGCGCAAAAGATTTTCTTCTGGGCGGTCAAGATCGCGCGTGAGTATGTGATTGAGGACAGCGAGCGTTCCTGGTGGTACAACTGCAAGCATGCCGTGGCCGACAAGTTGATCTATAGCAAAATACGTCAGGGGCTCGGCATCGAGAGGTTCGACATTTTCGTTTCGGGTGCCGCCTCCCTGCAACCGCAGCTCTGTTCCTTCTTCTCTGCCATCGGCATGCCCGTGTTCGAGGGTTACGGCATGACGGAGACCTCCCCTGTGATTGCTGTCTCCTGCCGCGAAAAGTACGGTCGTGAGGCCAATACAGTGGGCTTCCCGTTGGGCGGCGTCGAAATCGCCATCACCCCCGATGGCGAAGTCATTTGCCGTGGTCACAATGTCATGATGGGCTATTACAAAGACGAAGAACTCACCAAAGAGATCATCGACAAGGACGGCTGGCTGCATACCGGCGATTTGGGCCGTTTCACCACCAAGGGGCAATTGGTGCTCACAGGCCGCAAGAAGAACCTGTTCAAGACCTCGCAAGGCAAGTATGTGAACCCGCAACTGATTGAAGACATGCTCGTCCGCTCCCGTTTTATCGAGCAGGTGGTGGTGGTCGGCGAAAACCAGAAGTTCGCCGCCGCGCTCATCATCCCCGACTACGAGTTCCTCAAGTGCTGGTGCGAGCGTCATGACGTGAAATACACGACCAAGGAGGAGATGGCTCAGAATCCTCAAATAATGCAGCGTGTCAAGAAAGAGATCGACAAGTGCAACCAGGAACTCGGCAAAGCGGAAAACGTCATGAAATTTGTTTTGATCACTGATGAATGGACGCAAGCCAACGGCTTTTTGACCCCGACGTTGAAAATCAAGCGCAACAAGGTGCTGGCCGACTACGTCGAAACCATCAACCGGATTTACGAACAGTAAAAAAAACGCGGTTTTCACCGCGTTTTTTATTTAAGGTATTTTTTCGAGAAACAGTTGTATTTCAGAATACAGTACAGGGTGCGCACACCGTCTTTCCACCCGATTTTCTTGCCTTCGGCGTAGGTGCGGCCGTAGTAGGAGATGGGCACCTCGTAGATGCGGATGTGCTCCTTCTTGGCCATGCGGGCAAGTTTTGCGGTGACTTCCGGTTCGAAGCCGAAGCGTTTCTCCTGAAGATAAAGGCGCTTGAAGATGTCGGCGCGTGCCATCTTGTAGCAGGTCTCCATGTCGGTGAGATTCAGGTTGGTGAACCAATTGGAAACGCGGGTGAGCAGTTTGTTGCCTTTGGTGTGCCAGTAGAAGAGGATGCGGTGCGGAGTGCCTCCAAGGTAGCGGGAACCGTAAACCACATCGGCAAATCCTAGGATGACGGGCTTGAGTAGGAGGTTGTACTCTTCGGGATCATACTCAAGGTCTGCATCTTGGATGATGATATAATCTCCGGTGCTGTCTGCAATGCCGCGGTGCAGCGCCGCACCCTTGCCCATGTTGCAGGGCTGGTCGTAATAGCGGATCTCTGCTTCTGGATGGGCATTGGCGTATGCCGCAATAACCTCTGCCGAGTTGTCGGAAGAGCCGTCGTTGACCAAAACAAGTTCCTTTTTGATGTCGTTGATCAGTTTGACGGCCAGCACTTTGTCCAAAATGGCGGTGATGGTCGAGGCCTCGTTGTAAACCGGAATGACGATGGATAGTTTCATCTTTTTCTTTATTAGGATTGTTTTTGCTTGATATTTTTCAATTTTTCTTGGATAATCGACTTGAAGAGGAATCTGTCTTCTCGCGAAATGAGGAATTCGCTGGCATGAGGATGGAACATCTTGATGAAAACGATGAGTGAGATGAGCAGCGAGGATCCGTATGCGCAGGAGGATATCCATCCGGCAGTCTGGAGCGCATGCAGTGTGCCGACTTCCGTGGCCCGTGGTATGAGTGTGAGCCCCAGCACAGCGGTCACGGTGAGTCCCGTGACGGAGCTGACGGCGTTGACCCAATATTTACCGTGGCCGGAGAAGTGGTGGGTGAGGATGGATGTGCAGGAGAGGCATAAGATACCCGGCAGCAAGCTGCAAATGACGGGCTTCGAAAGAACGAATTCGGGACCAAATATCCAACCCAGCACAGAGGCCGGCAGCAGGAGCAGGCAGATTACCGCGAACAATGCGAACAGGAATACAATTTTTAACAAGTTGATTGTTAGTTTTTTATCGTACTCTTCGTCCGTGCTGTTGGAGATGCGTGCGTATTGCACCACGCTGATGCTGCGCGGGAAAATCCAGACGGCCTCGGAAATGCGGGTGCCCAGTTCGTAAATGCCCACGGATTCGCGTCCGATGAAGTTCTCGATGAAATAGTAGTTGAGCCGGTAGGTGAGCAGCTGCGTGAGATTGGCCAGCTGGTTCCAAAAGCCTAACTTGAACATCTCCTTGAAAAGTGCCCCGATGTTTCCGAAGTCGGGATGATCCACGCGCTTGCCGATATAGAAACAGGTTCCGATGGTGGGCAGGAGGTACGACAAGATGTAGGCACACAGGTAGATGCGTATGTCGGGCGTGAGATGTGCCAGACGGAATACGAGCAGCGCACCGCCCATGAGCAGGAACAGCAGCGAGGCTTGGGATAGTTGGAAGATGTTGAAGGTGCGGATGTCCTCCTTGCCCTGCATGACGCAGGTGTGGATGCTATATACGCTGTCCACCAGCGTCATGATGATCAGGTAGATCATGTATTCTTTGGGCACCAAGTCCAGCAGGTACAGGACGACGAGGCCGGCCGCGTTGCTGAACAGTGCCCAGGTATATGAGAGGAACAGCAACTGAAACAGTTTCTTCTGCGGGGTGAGATAGACCAATGTGGTGCCGCCGCAAAAGTTGGCCAGCACCTGCAAAAGCGCCAATCCCAAGATGACCAGGGCAATGGTGCCCGTACCCTCGGCACCAAACGAGTTGGTGTTCAAGATGACCACCAACAGCATGATGAAGGTGGCGAAAACCTTGGTGAAGAGGGTGCTGAGAATCTTGTCGGTCATTTTTTTGAAACAAAGTGCAAAGATAGTAAAAAAAGCGTCTCGCAAACGAGTCCTGTTTTAGGGGATTTTTTGTCGGGTGCTTAGCATGACACTGCTGAGCACCGCTAATTTTTGTATTTTTGCAGCTGCTAAAAATGTCCCTTATGATTACAAAAATCGTCCTTACCGGCGGTCCTTGTGCCGGCAAGACCACCACGACGGAACGCATCGAGGAGGTCTTCTCCAAATTGGGCTATGCCGTGTTCTCGCTTCCAGAGGCGGCAACCCTCTTTATCAACGCGGGTGCCGATTTCTTGACCCAAGACCGGCATCTCTATTTCGAGACCGAAAAAAACATGCTGACCTTTTTGTTGCAGATGGAGGACTCCTTTTACCGGATTGCGGAGGCCACTGGCAAACCGGCTTTGGTCATCAACGATCGCGGGGCGATGGACATTTCTGCCTATATGACACCTGAAGACTGGAAGCGTCTTCTCGCTTCAGTCAACTTGACGGAAGAGGACTTGTTGGCGCGATACAAGGCGGTTTTTCACCTCTGCACCAGTGCCAAGGGCGCTCCGAACAGTTACACGCTGAGCAACAATTCCGCTCGCATGGAGACCATTGAGGAGGCTGTGTCGGTGGATGATAATCTCATCCGTGCTTGGCAGTCACATCCTAATCTCCACATTATCGAGTCGGAGGAGTTTGTCAAGGACAAGATCGACAAAGTGCTGACAGGTATCGCGCACGAGTTGGGCATCCACGAAACAGTCACCTTCGACATCTGATCCTCAGAAATCGACTTTTACGCCGAAATGGATAATCCCCCTTTTTAGGGAGATGGGATTCTTCATTTGTCGTCCCAAGGCGTATTCCAAATAAAATGTACCCGAGCGGACGGCGAAATTGACGCCGGCACCGAACCCGAAGGGCGTGTCGTGGAGATAACGCTTTGTTAGTTGTTGCTCATAAATGCCGCCGTCGAAGAAGAGGTGAACGAAAGATTTTTTGGCAAAAATCAGTCGCACTTCCATGGAATACAACCAGTAGGTGCTGGCAATCAATTCGTTGGGGTTGAAACCGCGGATGAAGTCCACGCCTGCGATTTTGAAGAGCTCGTTCTCGCCATGTGGTCCTGAGAGCAGCGAGCCAGCTTGAGTCCGGGGAACGAGCACCCAGCGTTTGCCGAGCGGGATGTATCCGCGCACATCCCCCGTGATGCGATAGGACCCGTTGACCTCCGGCTCCTGTCCATCGCCGGATTCGTTGCCGTTTGCGCGAAGAAGCCGGCTCCCGGCGGAAAGGTCTGCGCTGATATCGAAACCGCGTCGGGGATTGTACAGGTAGTCCAGCTTCCGGTATCGCATTCGAAGTCCATAGAGTGTCTTGCGATAGTTCGTATATAGGCTCTCGCTGCCGGATGACGGCGTCTCGGAATGGAGCACTGTGGAATTCTCGAAGTTGAAATAAGGCTCTATGTGGCTGTTGTTGATAAACGAGTAGGGGATGCCTGCCTGCATGGAGACGGTGGTGTAGGAGGTGTCTTGCTTGTCAAGGGAGAAGGCGCCGTTGATGCCGAAACGGGTGCGGAAAAGATAGGGGAAGCGGACGGAGAGATTGATTTTTTGTGAGCGGCGACCGTAGCCGTTCCAGTCTATCAATATGCTTTCACCCAAATGGAAAAGGTTGCGCAACGCCAAGTCGAGTTCGCCATGGAAGGAAATTTTCCCGGTGCGCTCGTCGGTGGGCACTATGCCGAGATACCCGTCGAAACGACTGGCTTGTCGCTTGTCAAGATAGACGTATAAGTAGGCTTTGTCCTTGACAAAAGAGACATCGGCATCACGGAGGACTGTGGTGTAGGGCAGCTCCTCCAGCTTCTGGCGGGCTTGTCGCATGAGTTGCTCCTGATAGGGCTTTCCGCGCTTCAAGCCGAGGTAGGGATAGAGAAACCCTGGCGCCAACTTCACGTCACCCTTGACCACAATGGAGTCGAAGGTGACAAACAGATTGGTGTCGATGACGATGCGCGGGGTGAAGTCGCCTGCGTCGGGATTGGTACTTTGCAGCGAGACGGTGGCAAACGGATATCCGTGATTTTCAAAGTAAAAGAGCAGATTTTCAGCAAGTTGCGGATAATTGTCCAATCGGATGGGATCGGGGATTTTGGGCGGATTACGTTGGGCAAAAAGCCCGGCATGAACCGTCAAAAAGAGCAATATGATATTTAAGAATTTAAATCTCAACTGTTTATAAAATAAATTTACAAAACATCCGTTAGTGTTTTAATTTTAAGTACTTTTGCAAACTTTAAATTCAATAACGAAAATGAAAAAGAATATTGTATTGGGTTTCCTCTTTTTTTGCGCCATTGTAATCTTTGCCGCCTGCGAGACTCAGAGCAAATGTGCTGCTTACGGTCACTATAAGTGTTATTCCGTGTCTGAGGAAGTGTCCAAATAGACAACTTACGATGTGGCATCCACGTCTTTGCATCATTTTCCCGACACTATTGTTGTTCGGAACCTTGTTCCTTGCAGTTCCCGTACGGGCGCAGGAGGTGGGAGAGTTTTATCATGATGTCACAATCAAAGAGTGGAATATGGAGCTGATGGTACACACCAGCGGCTTCGGGGTCGGTTTCCAGCATGGTCGTACCCCCGACATTCTTAACAAGCATTTTTGGGAGATAGAGCTGCTGTACAACAAACATCCCAAGTCGGTTCGCTCTATCAACACCCTTTATACAGGCGTCCGCCCTTGCCGGTACGGGCAGCTTTACACCCTCTTTTTCCTGCACGGCGGTTACGGTTACCAACGCACCTTGCATCAAAAGCCCTATTGGGGCGGCGTGAAGGTTGGGTTGCAGCTCTCTGCCGGTGCTTCCATCGGCATCGGAATCCCCAATTATGTGGAAGTCCTGAACTATAATACCGGATTTTCAGAGATTGTGCGTTACGATCCTGAACGACACAATCTGAATAATGTCATTGGCGGTGCCGGTGTTTTTACGGGAATATTACAGACCACCTTTCGTCCGGGCTTTTATGCCAAGGCGGGGCTCAACTTCGAGTTTGCCAAAAGCGACTATCGTTTACAGGCACTGGAAATCGGTGCGGTCATCGATATGGTGTTCCCCTTCATTCAACAAATGGCTTTCAACAGGGCTAAGCCCTTCTATTTGGCGGGCTATATTGCGTATGATTTTGGCAAGAAAAAAGGACGTGTGAATTGATGTTTCTCTTAATGTCTTATTTTGCTTAACCAGTTGTGGTCATTGCTGTTGCGGTAATTTTCCAGTCTGGTGAACAGATCCTCCAGTGTGGTTGCTGTGGTGAGCAGTTCGTGATGGAAGGGCCGCAGGAAGCCTTCGTCGCAGAAGCGTTGCAATTGGTCAACGAGCGGGTCGTAAAAACCGTTTGGGTTGAATAGTGCCACGGGCTTGTCGTGCATGCCCAACTGGGCGTCCGTGATGATCTCGAAAAGCTCGTCCATCGTGCCGTAGCCACCCGGCAGGGCCACGAAAGCGTCAGCTCGATGTTCCAGCAACTGCTTCCGCTCGCTCATGGTCTTCACGAAGATCATTTCGGTGATATAGTCGGCCAACACGGCGCCTTCTTTGAAAAAGTCGGGGGCCACGCCTATGACGGTGCCGCCGCTTTTCATGGCCGCCCTGGAGGCCTCGCCCATGAGTCCAGTACTGCCGCCGCCATAAAGGAGCGTGATTTGACGATGGGCGCAGATGTGCCCAAAGTCGCGTGCCAATTGCGCATAGATGGGATTGGTGCCTTTGGCGGAACCGCAGAAGAGCGCGATAGAGGAAATCTTCATATTACTTGCAATTTTTCAAGGGTGTGGAAAAACAGTGAAATCAATATATAGGCCAGAATGATCAGCGGAAAGGCACCCCAATGGAAGACTGGAATTAATACCAATCCTGTGATAATCAGTGTGTAACGGGCAATGTTAATGCCTTTGAACTTCAAATCTTTGAACTTTAGTGATATCATGGATATGGGACTGACCAACAGCAGTGCAAACAGGAGGGTAAAGCCCCAGACAACCCAGAAATTGTTGAGAAAAACCAACTTGTCGGCGGCTAATGGGATGAATCCCAGAAACAGGGCGTTGGCCGGTGTGGGAAGTCCGATGAAGGTGGTGGTCTGGCGCTCGTCGATGTTGAAGCGTGCCAGACGGACGGCCGACAGGGCGGGTACCAGCAGTGCAATGAAGGGCATCAACTCCATGAAACGACTGCTGCTGAGTGCCGGTTGCATCTCGAACAGACAACGGTTGAGCCATGTGTAGATGATCATGGCCGGTGCCACTCCGAACGAGACCACGTCCGATAGGGAATCCAGCTCCTTGCCGATAGGGGAGGCCACCTTCAGCATACGGGCGGCAAATCCGTCGAAGAAGTCGAATACGGCGGCTATGATGATCCAGATAGCGGCCATCTCCAGGTTGCCTTTTACGGCGGCCATGACCGACAGGGTGCCGCAAATGAGGTTGAGGCAGGTCAGCGTGTTGGGAATGTGCTTTTTCATTGTTGCAACAGGTTGTCTGGTGAATGGTTACTTGAGCACCCAATATTTCAGCCCGGTGCCTTTGGCGAAATTCTCCGCCTCCTCTTCGCTGTCGAAGATGCCGATACAGACGCGAATGTTGCCCACGCCTTTTTGCAGCACCAGCTTGGGATTGTATTGGCTGAGATTGCGGTTTCGGATGTGACGCTCTGCATCGCCTTCCGTGGGCAGGCTGCCCACGATGACGTAATAGTGGCCCGTCTCGAACTGGATGTATGGATATTTGCCATCCACAGTCTTCTTGACGGGTTCCGGTGTATAGGCGGCCGGTGCGGGCTCTTCTTCGGGAACCTCCTCAACGACGGGCTCGACAGGCTCCTCCTTTGGAATCGTGACCTCAATGGTTTCGGACGTGGGACTCTCTGCAGACTCGGCGACCTGCTCCTTCTTGGAAAATTTCCCCTTTACATTTTCAAGCGCTGGACGCAATTTGTCACGGAACAGATACCCCGCCACACCAAGTCCTGCCAATAACAGTAGAATCAATAACCACACCCACCACTTTGAGTGATGCTCGTCGTCATCATCATCATCA
>JAFPXF010000087.1 GCA_017394765.1 Bacteroidales bacterium
CCCTGCGGGGTGGCATCTGCCGAGCGATGCGGAATGGACGGCTATGACCGACTATGTAAGCAGCCAGAGCGAGTATCAGTGCGACAGCACGGCAAACCACATCGCCAAGGCGTTGGCCTCCACGGAGGGTTGGAACAGCCACACCAACACTTGTGCGGTGGGCAACAATCCTGCCGCGAACAACGCCACGGGCTTTTCCGCTGTTCCAGCGTGCAACTGCTACGGTTCGTCGTTCTACGGCGCGGGCTACTACGCCAACTTATGGTCCTCTACGCAGATTGAGAGCTCTCCGAGCAACGCGTATAGCCGCTACCTGTACTGCAACCACGCCCACGTGGGCCGGAGCCTCAGCAGCAAGTACTTCGGCTTTTCGGTCCGTTGTCTCCGCGATGACAATCGCTCTGTTGGCAACTATCTGCACGGCGTAAGCGAGCAGATAGAGGCACAACAGAGCGTGTTGGACAGCCTCGCGCCTGTGGCCTTCAGCGGGGACTACAATGACTTGGTGAACGCCCCCACCATCCCCGCCGCGCAGGTAAATGCCGACTGGAACGCCACCTCCGGCGTGGAGGAGATTCTGAACAAGCCAACCGACGTTAGTGCCTTTAACAACGACGCGGGCTATATCACCGCACAAGACATCCCCACTATCCCTACCGTCCCTACTGACGTTAGCGCCTTTAACAACGATGCCGGCTATATAACGCAGACACAACTGAATGCTGCCAACTACGTTACTAATAGCGGGACGGATTGCGGCAATGCGGTTGACCTGTGCAGTCTGTTGAGCCGACTCGACAGCTTGGAACGCCGCTTGCAGAATATGCCTGCCTCCAACAACACCTCGGCATACGGAGTGGCCTTGAACGACACCTGTCCGCAGCGCATGGTCATGATTAACGGCAGCCGGAATGCATGTTACCATGGCTCATCGCAAAACAACGTCTTTTTCACTGTTTTAGTCGATGGTAGTGCCGTTTACGATGCCACATACACATGGTATGCGGATGGACAGCTCATATCACATCACGATGGTTTCCTCAATTATTACGCTGGCAAATGGGGTCCCACCCACAACAATCCGCATTTCTTTACGTCAAAGGTCACCTTGGCAGATGGCTGCTCCTATCTGAGTGGTCCGTTTGAAGTGAACGTTTATGACCTTCCGGATGTCATTATCACGGGCAATGACAGTGTGGTTTGCGAGGGCGAGAACGTGACGCTGCGGGCTGGTCTCCGCACCCCTGGCAACCCGATGATTACCTTCCAGTGGTATGAGAACACGGTAAGCGGCAATAACGCATTGCCCGGACGCACGCACGAGGACGAAACCTTCAGGCCTGCGCTTGGCACAACCGACTATATCGTATTGGTCACGCATTTGATGGAAGATTATGGATGCCTTTCTTTGGATACGTTCCGGGTGGAAGTGAGCAGTTGTGAGGGAAATGGGGAGACCTCTGGCACCGACACGACCCAAACCTCCCAACACACCATTTCCATTTCTCTGACTACTGACAACTTTGGCTCTGAAACCACTTGGCAGGTGATGGATGTTTCGAGTGACACTATTCTCGCCTCCGGAGGACCTTATTCTTCAAACAGCATCCAAGACATCCCCGATGTCTTTGTAGATGGCACGGGTTGCTATGTTTTCATCATATACGATTCCTACGGGGATGGAATTTTTGGAGACGGAAATTATTCTGTCTCATACGATAGCGTCGTAATGGGAAGCGGAGGCGGCAACTCGTTTTCACAAGTGTCGTATTTCCTCAATCCTGATTCAAGTCCCTGTCCTTCAGACGAGATTTCCCTTACATCATTGAATATTTCGAATTACCAAGCTCTCAATAACAATTTCCAGATTAAGGGGAAGGTAACCAACGATGGTGCTAATGCCATCACATCCTTTATGGTGAAATACCGAGTGGATGGCGGCGCATGGTCTTCTGATTATAGTGTATCTTGTAACATTGTCCCTATGGGGGGAACCTTCAATTTTACGCATGATGTTCCCGCTTCTATTGCCTCAACAGGACAACACACCATAGATGTAATGGTGTATAAACCTAACGGTAACGCTGATGACGAGACGAATAACAGCATTTCCATGAACATTGAAGTGAACGGCATTCCTGATGGCGATGCGCGACCTTGCCCAGGTTCACATACCGTTTCCGATATTGACAACAATGTTTACAACACCGTGCAAATTGGCAATCAATGCTGGTTGGCAGAGAACCTTCGCACCACGCGGTATGCTGACGGCACGTACATTCCTTTAGGGACAGACACCAGCTCTACGACAGCTTATCGCTATAACCCGTCTAATAACACCAGCAACGTCCCCACCTACGGATATCTTTATAACTGGAGGGCTGTGATGCATAATTCCACCTCTTCCAATGCCAATCCGAGCGGGGTACAGGGCATCTGTCCGACCGGCTGGCATGTTCCAAGTGATGCGGAATGGACACAGCTGACCAGCTATCTGAAAGGACATCCAGCCTATTTTTGTGAGGACAGCAATAGAATAGCCAAGGCGTTGGCGGGTACAGTAGAATGGTATAATAGCTCAAACGATTGCGCGGTGGGCAACGACTTAAGTTCGAACAACACGGCAGGTTTCAGTGCTATGCCTGCGGGTTATCTTTACGGCAGCTATTATAACTACTATAGAATGGGGGCTTTCTTTTGGAGTGCCACGGAAGCCTCCAGTGGCAATATGTGGAATCGAAGTCTCTACCACAACAATGCCACTGTAAACCGAAACAGCAACAATAATAAGTACTTTGGCTATTCGGTTCGTTGCCTTCGCGATGACAATTCAACGACGGTGTTTCCGACGGTGACCACTGACACAGTCTCCAATGTCACCGACAATTCTGCCACATGCGGCGGCAATGTAACGGCTGTCAGTGGAACAACCGTGACGGCTCGTGGTGTCTGTTGGAGTACTTCACCCAACCCGACCCTTGCGGACAGCCACACCACAGATAACAGCGGAACGGGCAGTTTTACGAGCAATCTTACAGGTCTTGAATCCTATCACATATATTACGTACGAGCCTATATCACCACTGTTTACGGTACAGTTTATGGCGAAGAGGTTACCTTTTCAATCGTTCCCAATCCCAATGGAGATGAACGTTCCTGCTCAGGTATGCCACATGTAACCGACATTGACGGCAATATTTACAACACGGTGCAAATTGGCGGGCAGTGTTGGATGAGGGAAAATTTGCGTACGACGAAGTATGCGGATGGTAGTTCGATTACTCTAAGCAATAGTAACAATAACACCGCATACGGACTGCTTTACAATTGGTCAGATGTTATGCACGGTGCTTCATCCAGCGATGCTACACCAAGTGGAGTGCAAGGAATATGTCCTGACGGTTGGCATGTGCCAAGTGATGCGGAATGGACTCAACTCACCGATTATGTGAGCAGTCAAAGTGACTATGTCTGTAATGGAGACAACACTTATATCGCCAAAGCATTGGCTTCCACCACAGGTTGGACAAGCAGCTCTAATACGTGTTCTGTAGGCAAAGATGCAAGTAGTAACAATGCTACAGGTTTTAATGCGAGGGCAGCAGGAAGTTATAGTACCAGTTTCTGGTGTTCTACCGATGTTGACGGTGACGATGCCTGGTATAGGGAAATATACTATTCAAGTGCTATAGTATCCCACACCTCTTACCGCAAAACTGATAGACGCTCAATTCGCTGTCTGCGCAACGATGCACAATCCTTTTATTTTCCCACTGTCACCACGAGTAGTGTAGCTAACATTGCTCCGACATCAGCTACTTGTGGCGGTAACGTCAGCTCAAATGGCGGAGCATCTGTGACCGAAAGAGGCGTTTGCTGGAGTACTCGCCGTTATCCAACCATCTACGATGCACACAAAAGCATCGGTAATGGACCAGGCAGTTTCAATAGTAATATAACACAACTTGCACCCAGCATCACCTATTATGTGCGGGCATACGCCACAAACCAATATGGAACGGTATATGGCAATGAGGTGAGTTTTACCACCACTGTTAATCCCAACGGTGATGAACACTCTTGTTCAGGTACACCCATTGTGACAGATGTTGACGGCAATGTCTATAACACCGTACAGATAGGGGGACAGTGTTGGATGAGGGAAAATCTGAGAACCACGAAATATTCAGATGGAACATCTCTCACCTATAATAGCGGGAATAACACAAGTTATTCCACAGGTTATTGGTATTACCCTAATGGGGATTCTCAAAATAAACAAACCTACGGATTGTTGTATAATTGGAAAGCTGTGATGCACGATGAGTCCTCCAGCAATGCTACCCCGAGCGGGGTTCAGGGGATTTGTCCTGATGGATGGCACTTGCCGAGTGATGCCGAGTGGTCTCAGTTGGCAGATTATGTGAGTGGCCAAAGTGAATATGTTTGCGGTAATGACAATGCATCTATAGCTAAATCATTGGCATTCACAACAGGTTGGCTTAATAGTACAGAAACATGCTCTGTGGGCAATGACCAAAGTAGTAATAATTCTACGCATTTTGGAGCAATGCCTGCAGGCTGCTTACACGATATCTTTTTCAATCTCGGATCCGCTGCCCATTACTGGAGTGCCACAGAACAGGCAGCCTACGTAGCATACTATCGTAACGTATATTCTCATAGCGGTTTAGTTCGCACTGCTTACTACAAATATCGCGGTTATTCTGTCAGGTGCCTCCGCGATGAAAACACTTCTTCCTTATTTCCAACAGTAACTACCAACAATGTCTCTATACTTACTTCTACCTCCGTCACCTGTGGCGGAAATGTGACTTCCAATGGTGGCACGGGGGTGATCGCCCGAGGTGTCTGTTGGAGCACTTCACATAATCCCACCATCGCAGATTCTCATACTGCCGATGGCAGTGGTATGGGTAGTTTCACCAGTAGTATATCAGGTCTTTCTTCTAACGTGACTTTCTACATAAGAGCATACGCCACCAATATTTTTGGAACAGTATATGGACAAGAGGTGAGTTTCACAATCCCCCTCAATACCAATGGAGATGAACAATCATGCCCTGGCACACCCACTATCACCGATATTGATGGAAACACGTATAATACAGTACAGATTGGAGACCAATGCTGGATGCGGGAGAATCTGCGAACATCAAAGTATGCCGATGGAACTCCCATTACCCAAAGCGGAGGAACCTCTTACACCACAAGTTACTGGTGTTATCCTGGTGGTGATTCTTCATATTTGACCACTTATGGTCGAATTTACAATTGGCCTGCGGTGATGCATGGTGCTACTCTTTCCGACTCTGTTTTAAGCAATATTCAAGGAATATGTCCTTCTGGCTGGCACGTGCCGAGCGATGAGGAATGGCATCAACTTGCCGATTATGTAACCAACCAAAGCCATTTTATGTGTAATGGCAATGTGAGTATAGCCAAGGCTTTAGCAAGTAAAACGGGTTGGATCAGCAGTACTTCCACTTGCGCTGTGGGCAACATGCCGGACATCAACAATGCCACTGGATTCAACGCTGTTCCTTCAGGTTACTTTAATGATGGGTTTTATTATTTAGGAAATTATGCATACTTCTGGAGTTCTACTGAATACAACAACAATAATGCATATCGCTGTTACATGTCGTATTCGAGCTCCAGTTTGTCATTTGGAAACAGTTCTAAAAGTGCTTTCTATTCCGTCCGCTGTCTCCGCGATTAAACAATTAACAATCAAGGGCGTGGCTGGGGGGCTGCGCCCTTTGAATGTTGAATGTATCGTTAGGTGTTGGTGATTGTGACGAAAAAATATTTTCGAAATGAGAAGTTCTGTTTCAAAATAAAGTGTATTTTTGCAATGTCGTTTTACCATACAGCGCAGGTAACGAAGACTGTCAGCGTTGATGTTTTTGACAGTGACGAATGATATAAGACCGAGGTTTCACTTCGGTCTTTTTATTATGTCAAAGGCCGACAGTAACCACTTTTTCGTCTTGCCATCTTCTCCGTTTTCCAACGCCACGACAAATCGGAACGTCTCACTTTCGAATACTTTCTTTTGACTATCTGATTTTTTCAAGTTGAAATTACCAAATTGAACAACAATTGGAATAAAATCCTCCACATCAAACCCTAGTTTGTTAATCCCAATTTCGTGTTTGTCAATTATGTGAGCCAATCCATATCCTTTGTGCTTGATTGGATCAGAGACCTCTCCCCAAACAATGTCGATGTCCCCTATGTCACTGCGGTGCAGTGCCGCTATACATTCACCATTCTTTTTTTCACGAAGAAATTTGATGGCCTCCTTTGGCTTTCCTGCAAATTGTCTATACACTGGACCGTATTTTCCTGTTTCAGCAGAAGTGTTTTTGTTGATATTTGTGTCCATACAACTTTGTTTAAAATCCGCTGCAAAGATATATTATTTTGTAATATATTGATAATCAGTTGATTTTAACTATTGATTGTTAAATAGGATGGTGATAGGTCCCTTATACATCTACCCCGCCCTTCGGGCACCCCTTCTTAAAAAGAAGGGGAATTTTGGAGGTTCCGCGAAATTTTGCTTGCAAAATTCCGCGGAATGGTGGGGCGCCCGTGGGGGGATAATAAAAATAGGCGGCGGCAGTTGGAACGTGCTAATTTTAAGGTGACTCCCCGCCGCCGCCCATATTGCCCCCTGCGCACGACGCACCATTCCGCCGCCAACAGCGGCGGAACCCCCAACAATTTTGGATGCAAGCTCACCATTCCGCGCAACGCGCCAGCGTTGGGCGAAACCTCCCTTGATTGCGGTGACGCCTCACCATTCCGCCGCCACCGGCGGCGGAACCCCCAAACCATTGCGGAGCCCCCACAATGGAAATTTATTGCTAAACCACAATATAAAATTAACAATTATTACTAAAAATTAATTTTGAAAATATACATAATTATCGTATTTTCAGTTTAATATAAAAAATTTGAGAACTATTGAAAATTATAAAACAATCTTGTATTTTTGCAGCGACTTTAAAACATTGAACTATGGAGAAAAAAGATCCCATTGAAGAGGCCCGCAGGTATGTGGCGAATGCTGAAGAGGTCATCCAAAAGGCAAAGTATGACCCGGAACTGAAAATCTATACCGACGGCAAGTATGTGAAGATGGCTGGGAACACGCTGTGGAACGGCTGCCTGATTGCGCTTGACGCCTTGTTCGGCATATCAAAACGCAAAGGCCGCCCCGATATCAAGAAGTACAAGGAGGAGGCTGGCAAACGAGACAGGAAACTGCTGGCGGCAATCGTGAGCGGCTATGATACCATGCACCTGTTTATGGGCTACGATGGCAGCAAGGACAAACGGGTCTGCGATGCCGGTTTCGCCAACGCTAACGACATCATCAACCATTGTGCCAATCTGATGCCGACACCAGTGTGCGCATGATGGCATGGTTTTTGCAAACAAAAAGTTTTCAAAACAAGGTCCAAGAGCGGCTTACTTCTGCTTAGATCCAGGACTTCGGTCCTTGAAAACAGCCGCTCAATTACCTTGTTTTTCATACATGAATCGTAAGGATCACTTTGAACTCTGCATCATGGACGAGAAGACTCTGCTCAGGATTGCGTTACGCCAAAAGGCCGTCTATCTGAACAACGGCAGCACTCCCGGCACCCCTTACCAGCCCACCGCCGAGCTGCTGGCCTTCACCGCCCGACTGCGGGGAAACGGCTATGTGCTCAGCGAAGAACTTCTGCATGCCCTCGCCCATGCCAGCACCCAGCAACTGGAGAGCATTACCGACATCATTGACGAAGTCCTCGGCACCAAACTCAACTGGATGCCTTTGGTCAAGGGATGGAACGTTCCCACTGGGGAGAGCGCCATTTACCACTTTCTCACTTGGCTTGCCAACAGTCTGCCGGAAGGCATTTCCGTTGAGGGCACCCACCTGCCGTGCGGGCACCTCATTCCCGACGGAACCTTCCCCCTCGAGCGCTACAACGGCTGCCCCTTCTGCGGCATGCCCTTCAAAACCGCCGACTTTGTCTATACCGGCCAGGGCAGCAAGCTCCAAGAGCTACGCCTCTTCACGGACACCGACATGCAACACCTCCTCGCCTCGCTCCTCAACTCCCCCACCCCGTTAGACGCCACCCAGAAAGATTCGCTGCAACTACTGCTTTCCGTCTATCCCCTGCCTGAAAATGTCAACATCAAGATGAAGGAGACGACCATGATGGTGGTCGATGCGTTACTCGCGCTTGGCGACGAGCAGGCCGCAGCAGCCTATATGAGGACTCCTGCCGACGTTCTCCGCTATCTTTGGTACAAGAAAACAGGATTAGTGCAGATCATCGAACCCAAAACACTGATCGAGCACGAACGGCGGCTCAACACGCATATTTGGATGGTTGAAGACAAAAGTGAGGAGGCTGCAGCCAGCAAGCGTGAAGGCCTCAAGCTGAAATACGATCGCACATGGTGTCGCCGTGTGGCCCGCTGGCTCAACGACCTGCCCATGAGCCACACACAAGCCTGCGAGAACATGAACCCCAAGCGCGGCCTCTGGGTGCGCATGATCCACGCCCTGCGCCTTGGCGAATACTCGCGAAAACAAGGTTACAAGAATCTGCACGACCTCCTTGACATGTTCTACAAGCAGAATTACACCACCTGGCAAGGATGCGTGGACAAGGCCCGTCAAGACAATGACGCCGACACCACGCTCACACTGCTGCAGCAACGTCCCGGTCTCTTCGCCCGCGCCCTGTTCGCCACCATGCTGCGTTTCGGTACCGACAAGACGCTGAAGGCCTTCATGCAGGTCACCGACACGCTGCCTGCAAGACTGCTGCTCTCGCTCGGCAACGCCGCCGAACTATACTTCGCCCCCGACGGCACACGCCTTGTTCGTCCGCTGACAGGCGGACAAAAGGCTATCGAGCCACATCCACTCGTGAAGACAAAAAGTGCGCAAGCGTGTGCGGAAATAGTCAAGCAGGTCCATGAGCTGTACGCCAACGCCATGCGCCGTAAATTCGCCACATCAAAAACTGGTGACGAGCCCTCCAGCATGTTCATCGACCCATCGCTGTATGACATCCCCGTCAGCGTAGGCGACCGTGCCACCACCACCCAGGACACGGCTTGCGCCCTCACTGGCACCCGTTTCCCCGTGGAAGGCGGCGAGGTACGCCTGTTCATGCAGTGGGGACAAGGATTGCCCGCACAGCCTCTCGACATGGACCTCAGCTGCCGTATTGTCTTCACGGGACGAAAGCCGGTGGAGTGCGCCTATTTCAACCTAACCGCCCCCGGTGCCAAGCACTCCGGCGACATCCGCCACATCCCCGACCAGGTGGGCACCGCCGAATACATCCAACTCTCCCTGCCGGAACTCACGGAAGCCGGTGCCCAATATGTGATTTTCACCTGCAACGCCTACTCCGAAGGCGCCATTGCCACCAATCTGATGGTTGGCTGGATGAACTCCGCCAATCCCATGCGACTCTCGGAGGAGACCGGCGTGGCCTACGATCCATCTTGTGTGCAGCATTTGGTGAGAATCAGCGAAAACAACCTCTCGAAGGGACTTGTTTTTGGCATGTTGGATGTGGATGCCCGCGAAATCATCTGGCTGGAGATGCCTTTCATCGGGCAAAACATCGAAAGCATGGACACCCGAGCCGCGGAGGCACTGTTACGGCGACTGCGCAACAAGCTGAGCATCGGGAAACTTTTGGAAATCAAGGCGGAAGCACAGGGCATCACCTTAAAACCCGCCAACGAAGCCGAAATCTGCTACACCTACGAATGGGCGCTCAACCCCGCCGAGGTTGCAGCACTGCTGGGATAAAAAAAGAGACGCACAACTGCACGTCTCTATAAAATCCAGTGTAAGATTTCTAAAAAATTGCGATTGACCATCGCATTCTCATCATCTATTTCGCCCGAAGAAAAAGTCGTTCATCGTTACGCGGACAAGGACGCCATAGTTGGGTGTGAATTTATTGCCAGTCTGATACTTGTCCGGACCGTTCTTGGTCTGATAGACAGCCAAATGACTGGCCGCGAAATAGAATGTAGGGTCTATGGAGACACCCTTCGCCACCACAAACTTGAGTCCCGCCGAGGCGGAAAAACCGTAACCGGCCCCGCCATACACCACATCGTATGCCTGAATGCCTGGATAATAACTCTCACCCATGTAGGGATCCAACATGTTGTATGTCTTGTCCCCAATCACAGCATTCAGCATCTTGACCCGCGCATAGTTGAACTGCGCACCGACCTCCAAAAAAGGCTTCACGACGGGATGCATTTTGCTGAAAACATACGACACGGACAAGTCAATCATGGAACGGTCCTCCTTGCCTTGAAAATACATCTCCGGTTGCTGGGTCGTGTTACCAGACACCGAATTCGTGCGCAACAGAATGCTGGATGCCGTCGTCAACCTGCAGAAAGAATAGGACAAGGAGATGCCCCACCCGTCACGGATCTTGTAGCGCGCACCTAATGACACAATGGTCTTGAGTTTGTAGTGCAAGTTCCAGTTGAAATCACTGTTTAAAGCAGGATCTTCTTGATAAGAAACTTCGTCATTGATACTTACATTAGGATAGAGGCGGACAATCTCCTGCATAATCTCATCATACCAATATTGGTTATTGTTAAACACATAGTCAAGGTTGCACTCGTTGAGGTTGCTGCCGTTGTAGTAGTTGGCGTTGTACTTGTTCCCGATGAACATGCCGGCACCAATATAGACATCGAATCCTCTATCGTGCCATGTGGTGTCAGAATAGTGGACACGGGTAACAGTGGGGCCATTCTGCGCGAAAGAGACTGTCACCGCAAAAATCATCAGCAATATGAAATTGATTTTCTTCATCATTAAATATTTTGACGTTATCACCATTCCGTCGCACCGCGGCGGAACCTCCAACAATTAACGGACGCATTGTAGAGACGCAGCGCGCCGCGTCTCTACGCGTGCCGCGCCCTACAGGTGAACGCACTCCTTGTAGGCATCGGCGGCGGCTTCCATAATGGCCTCCGACATCGTGGGGTGCGGGAACACGGAGCTGATGACCTCCTTGCCGGTCATCTTGTTCTTGCGGGCCATCACGGCGCCGGCGATCATCTCGGTGACGTTGTCGCCGATGAGATGGCAACCGAGCCATTCGCCGGTGTTCTTGTCGAAGATGACCTTGACGAGGCCGTCGCGGCTGCCAGCAGCGGTAGCCTTGCCTGAGGCGGTGAAGGGGAACTTGCCGATGAGCACTTCCCTGCCCTGCTCCACACAGGCGCGCTCGGTGAGACCCACGGAAGCGATTTCCGGTGTGGTGTAGGTGCAGCCGGGGATGTTGCTGTAATCAACGGGCTCGGGGTTTTGACCGGCGATCTTCTCAACGCAGACCTCAGCCTCGTGGGAGGCCACGTGCGCGAGGGCAGGACCGTGCACGATGTCGCCGATGGCATAGACGCCCTCCACGTTGGTGCGGTAGTAGTCGTCCACGACGACCTTGCCACGCTCCACGGCCACGCCGCACTCCTCGAGGCCGATGCCCTCGATGTTGGTGGCCACGCCCACGGCGGAGAGCACGATGTCGCACTCCAACTCGGTGACCTTCTCCTTGGCGTCCTTGACGGTGACCTTGCACTTGTTGTCCACCACCTCGACCTTCTCGACGGCGGCACCGGTCATTGTCTTGATGCCGGCCTTGCGGAAACAGCGGGCGAGGGTGGCGGCGATGTCGTCATCCTCCACGGGCACGAGCCGCGGCATATATTCAACGATGGTAACCTTGGTGCCCATCGTGGAGTAGAAGTAAGCCAATTCGCTGCCGATGGCGCCGGAGCCCATCACCACCATTGATTCGGGCAGTTGGGGCAGCGTGAGTGCCTCGCGGTAGCCGATGATGTGCTTGCCGTCCTGGGGCACGTTAGGCAGGCTGCGCGAGCGGGCGCCGGTGGCCAGCACGATGTGGTTGGTCTCATACACCTCCACGGTGCCGTCGGCCTTGGTCACCTCCACCTTCTTGCCGGGGAGCAGCTTGCCGGAGCCGGCAATCACCTCCACGTTGTTCTTCTTGAGCAGGTACTGCACGCCCTTGCTCATTGTCTCGGCCACGGTGCGGCTGCGCTTCACCACGGCCTCGAAGTCGGGCTTCACGGTGCCTTCGACCTGCATACCGTACTCGGCGGCGTGCGACATATATTTGTAAACTTGTGCCGACTTGAGGAGGGCCTTGGTGGGGATGCAGCCCCAGTTGAGGCAGATGCCGCCCACTTCGGCACGTTCCACAACGGCCGCTTTCATATTGAGTTGAGAAGCCTTGATGGCAGCCACATACCCGCCGGGGCCGCTGCCGATAACGATAAGATCAAACATAGTTAAAAGCTAAAAGATTATGTATATGGTTAATAATTATCATTTTTTACGGCGGCAAAGATACAAAAAGATAATGACGAAAAAGTGTAAACTGCGAAATTTCGTCATTAGGGCACGTTGGCTGGGCAATGAAGACGATGAGGCGATGAAAAACGAGGAATGGAATTGCGGTGAATCGGAAAAAATGTATCTTTGCCGAATCGAAATGCGGCATCCCTTTGTGATTCGTTGCCGTATTCATAAAATGAACACATATTAATGACATGAATTATGGAAGACATTGTATTATCCATTCCCTCATCGGATTACAGCTTCTTTGAGGCGTTGGCCGCCCGGATGGGCTGGTCTGTCCGCACACGTCGCGCATCCGTGGAGCGTTTTCTCGAATCCTGCCCGAAAACACCGCAAATGACTGACGAGGAAATATCCGATGAAGTGAACGCAGTACGCTACGGGAAATGAAAATTCTGTTTGACACCAACCTTTGGATCTCCTTCATGATTGGCAAACGCCTTGCATCCATCAAGGATGTGCTTTGCCGCCATGATGTGGAGGTGTATGTCTGTGAGCAGCTGCTGGATGAAATCTGCATAGTCATTTCACGCCCAAAATTCGACGACATCATTCCCCGGGAAACCCGCCGCCGTTTTTTCGAGATGGTGTATGATGTCTGCTTTTTCACGGACATAACCGTGGATGCGATTTCGCCTATCCGCGATGTCAAAGACCTTTACCTGTTGGCCATGGCCGAAAGTGTGCCTGTGGATTACATCGTCAGCGGTGACAAAGACATCATCGAGCTTGGCGAGCACAAAGGCATCCCGATACTGACATACAATCAGTTGCTGGTTTTGTTGCAATCTGCAACGTGACAATGAACGGTTCTGCGCTTCCATTCGAGACCAGAACGTGCTCCTTATCGACGATGTGACCACCAGCGGTTCCACGTTGAACGAGATGCTTCGAACATTACGGATCCTGAACGAGGACAATAACATCGTCGTTTTCAGTTTGATAGGCCGCAAAGACCTGATGGCGGATGCTATTATGTAGTTGAACGGTATTTGGGCCGCCGGTATTCCTTTTCGTGGCCACCCTCTTAGATTCGCCCGACGGCTGCGCGGCGGAGGCGGAGCGGTTCGTGACCTGTGAGAGATGAGCAGCGAGGCTGGCACAAAAAACAAAAAGGAATTATATACCTGATGGCACAAATCAGGGCTTTTGCATCTTTTTTATTTGGGCGTGCCGGCACGGCGGCGCGGAATCACATTGCATTCGCATACTCCATCAAATGCCGCCGCGCCGTCGGGCTTTCCACTGCAATGATTTTGGCTTAGAACCCACCACCATTCCGCGAGACGCGAAGTGTCAAGCAGAACCTCCGTCTCGCCAGGGAACGCATTCCCGCCAAAATCATTTCCGCTTCAATCCCTCACGCAGGCTCGTCGAACCCCACACCCGTTTCGCGGCGAGCAACGCACAACCTCGTCTCAACCCTCTCCCGCGCCGCGACTTTCCCGCGCACGCACCCCTCCCAGGGGTTGCAGCGCTACCAAGCTCTTGCCCCTGTCGGGGCAGCTCAAGGAAAATGATTACC
>JAFPXF010000017.1 GCA_017394765.1 Bacteroidales bacterium
AGGTGACGCCTTTCACGTCCCACAGGGTGGCATGGGCATCGAAGGAGGTGTTGTTGGCGGCGAAGAGGTTGTCGTTATCCACGGTGAAGGTGCAGTTGGAGAAGCCGCTGAAGTTGTCGCGGACGGTGGTGCCGCTGACGATGTCGGCGTAGGGATAGAACGCCACGGCCCTGCGGTTGTTGTGGAAGGTGGCGTCGAAAGCCTTTATGATGCCGCCAGTGGTGATCGTGCTGTCATCGGGTGCGCTTGTGCGGATGCCGCAAATCGCGTTCTCAATGACGGCGCCGTTACGCAGCACCACTTTGCCCTGGTTGGCCTCGGTCTGGTGCAGGTTGCTGTGTCCTTCCACGAAGATGCCCTGCCACATCTCACCGAAACAGGCGGAGGTGAGGGTGCCGCCATCCACAATGAGCTTGCCGCCGGGATTAACAATGATTTTGGCATGATCAGTGCAGTGAATGGTGGTGGTAATGGTGAGAACAGCGTCGGCTTCTATCGTGACAGTGTGGGCCAGAGAACGTTCAATGTCCCAAAGCAAATTTTGGGTTATGGCGAAGTCTTGCGGAACGACCAGTTGGTACCCAATGCCTGTCGAAAGAATAGGATTCAGTTGTTTTTCCCGTATGGTTTCACCATCAAAACAAATCCGTACTTTTACCCAATTGCCCGTCGCCTGGTATATAGGACGGACCACTACTGTGGAAGTGCCTTGTCCTGAAACAATGGCCATGTGAGGATTAGTTTCCCATATAATCTCATACCCTTCCGGCACATTGCCTGAAAGCGTATAGGTATATTCGTTACACAATTGCAAGGCTAACGGACCAGAAATGGAATATTCGGTTCCATATATTTTCGCTTCCGCTACTGCCAGAAAGGCGTTCACCATACCATAGCCCATCTCTTCATTCCATGTCCCGTTAGAATGACCGTTCGTGTTCGAGTAATTGTATCCTCCGATCTTCTGAGCTGTCTTCTCGATGATTTCTTTCACCTGGCTATGGGTCAGTTCCGGATTGACAGAAAGGATAAGAGCTGCTAAGCCTGCAACATGAGGACAGGCTGCGGAAGTGCCTCCAAATGCGGAAATATAGTTACCGGTATCAGCACCTAAAATGCCCATTCTGTCAATTGTGAATACATGGGATCCTGGAGCAACAACACTTAATTTAGATCCGAAAGAACTGGCTCCTTGATCCCACTCATCACAAGAATTTGTAATATAATGAGTACCTGCTCTTATTCCACATCGATCTGTAGCTCCAACAGCGATGACATCCGGTAAGTCAGCAGGGTATTCCACTTGGGAATAATTACAATTTCCTGATGCCACCACCACAATACATCCATTACCTTCGCGACCGTATTCGACAGCATCATTAAATGCTTTATCAATTAAAGAGTGATGTATGCGGTCCGTCCCCCACGAGTTACTTAATACTTGAGCATGAAATTCTTGCCAAGATTTTCTTATTCCATTTCTTATTCGAGCATTATTGAATAATATGTTGGCTTCCCGAACAATTCTTATCGGAACGATAAGAGTATTTGGAGCAACACCAGCACCGCCCTTATTATTATGACTGGATGCAATAATACCTGCACAAGCTTGACCGTGCCATTGCTGTGAATTATAAGGTCCTCCCTGTCCATATGCTGGAAAACCAAGTAACACCCTGCTTTGCCCTGTGGCACCTTTCAAATCTTCATGGCTTTCCACGCCGTCGTCTATCACAGCCACCCTTATGCTGTCTCCGAGTTTATTGTAATAGTACTGTAAAAAAGTCCAAGCCTTTTCCGCTTTTATGTCAACACTTGGAACACCATTTTGCTGACCGGTATTTTTTAACGCCCATTGTTCGTCGAAATTAGGATCAGTGGTTTGCAAACTTGCCTCCGAATAAAAATCTGGTGTGGAATATATTACAAATGTAGTATCGTACAATCCGTTTGCGATTTGAAGCAACTGTGTTTCATTTACACATATAATCTTATAGTCTTTTTCTATACTATCATACTGCAACACCCAGTCTGTAAAGTCAGATAAAAACGGATGTAAATATGAGAAATACAATGTGTCATGTTTGAGTTTTACATACAATTCATTGCGGAGCCAGATGCGTTTTTGATTTATTCTTTTTGCATAAGTGATAAAAGCAATATCTGCAGGGTCTTGACAAATATTTGCCGTCAACTGTGTGAGCGGCATTTTCTTAAGCTTGTCGCTGATAACAATGATATTATCGTCATCAGGCACATAACTCACCGTATCCGAACTGGCAGAGAATATATTTTGTATGTTTTGAGCGATATAACTCAAATTGTCAATGTCTGACACTATAATGTTAACAGAAGTCGAGTCTTCTTGCCAATAATTAATGCCATTTCCTGCATAATAATAATTGTTTTGCGCATTAGAGCACAAAAAACAAAACAATATGAGTCCTGTAAAAAACCATTGTTTCATATCAATCCTCCTTCTCAATACAAGACAACTTATAAATGTGCCAATCCCCTATAGAGTCACATCCATCTGGAATCCCAGCCCATTGGTTATGTCCGCAAGGATGATACGGTTTCACAGAAACTTTAGCCTGAATGATTTCGCCAGTCTGATATTCTTTAGGAACAAAGCCACAGACTTTAAAATGCACATATGGACTTCTCCAATTATTGTCGTGAATGGCACTGTCTGGCACATCTATAGGTATCAGATGTGCCACTATAGTGTAATGTTGTTTGTTACACCAGTTTTGATAAAGATAGGGCTCTTCCAAATACACAATTTTATAAGAATCAGATAGTTCGCAGTTTGTTTTAACACAGGATACAAATCCTATCCCTGCAAGGGTCAACCATACAAGCGCAACGATTTTCTTTTTCATATCTTTTTAATTTTAGAGTTCTTGGGACCTCTCTTTTTACCATTTTCCCCGCCACATCTCCAGACCTTGCGAGGTCCGTTGAACAGAATCTGAAGGTATGGCGTGGCAAAGTTACATAATATTAATTGAATAACAGTTAGTTGCGTTTTTTTCCATATATTTCACGTTGGCATGAAACAAAATGTAGTGCCGTCACAATGTGGCGGCACAACTTCCCCCGCCCCGCCGGTTTCATGCGGGACGGGCAGATAGGGGATGCGCTTTGTGGGGTGTTCTGCCCCGAAAATGTTTAGTCATGTCAGGGCATTTTAATCATTCTCGTATGCCGCCGCTTCGCTGAAGAACAGCCCCGTGAAGGTGAACTGCAGGGTGGTGGAGTCGCGATAGACCATCTGTCCGGGGATGTTCAGGTAAGTGCTTTTTCCGCCATAGACAGCCACTATGCACAGAGAGCGTGCAGGCATCAAGAAGAAGTCCTCGTTGGTCAAGTCCGTAATATCCTCCACAACAGCATTATAAGTGCTGTCTCCTTGTAACTCCAACGACACCGCAGCCGATGCCGCACACTGATCGCCACGTCCCATACAATCCACATGTATCAGCTTCCCATTTCTAAGGACGCACCCTTGACATTCTGCAGAGGTATGCCCGACATACATTGATAATTGATACATGTTTCCCGTTCTGCAGCTGTCTGAAAGAAGGTACGCATGATCGGGTGGAATGGGATTGACGCTTTCTTTTAAATCCTCGTGTTGGCAGGAAAACACAAACATTGCCAACAAAAATACAAACAAAAATGTCTTTTTCATATTTTTTTTTGACAAAAATAAACATTATATTCTTTCAAAAATCGTCCTTTGCCCCTATATGACGAAATTATGACGAAATTATGACGAAACGGAAAAAGTGAGACTGCCTTGTTTTTGAATTTATGCATAAACGGTTAAAAATCAGTATTTTAATGTTGTTTTGTTTATATCTTAAAAAAAGTGAAAATATGACGAAAATGAGAGAGCCTTGCAGAAAATGAGAGAGCCTTGTCGCCAAAACACTTCCAAAAAGGGACAAAATACAAGGTCTTTTCCACCCGTTTCGAAATAATTTTATACTTTTGCCGGATTGTTACAACAACATGAAAGGAAGCTCTTCATTTTGGAATATTGCCGGCCATGCGGCATTCTGTGTGTTCCTCCTCGTCTTTTTCGGGAGAAACTGCCAGCTTCGTCCCGCCGCATTCGGAGCCTTCTACAAGGAATACCTCTCCGGCCTTATCCTCATTGCGATGATTTATGCCAACTACCTGTTCCTGATACCAAACCTGTACCTGAAAGGGAAACGCTTTCTGTTCTGGTTGTTCGCCCTGATAACCGTTGTCGCTTCCGGAATGGTGGAAATGATCATGGTGAGCCCCAACATACAACATTGTTTTGTGGGAGAAGAAGACCGAATCCTCCTTGGGGAATGGTTTCATTACTTCTCCTTGGTTGTGCTCAGGAATTTCGGCTTTTTCTGCTTCTTTTTCATGCTTCGCATCTTTGAACATGAACGGAGACAAAACAATGAGCTGTGCCAAGCTGTCAGAAAAAACAACTTTGTTGATGCCCGCAACGAAGATAATGTATGCACGACTGTTCACATGGGATCTATTCTCTATTGTGAGCAACAAGAGAATTACACGCATATATACGATATACAAGGACAATCCTTTTCCCGTTATTGTTCCTTGAAGAAATTTGCCGATTTTTGGGGAGAGGAGTTCTGTCTTCGCATTTCCAAACGGCATCTTGTGGCGCGAGAGTACATCCAATCTTGCTCTTCTGAAAATGTAACACTGTATGCTGAAAGCACGTGTAGAATCATCACTCTTCCGATATCGTCCGGCATCAAGGAGAAGTTAGATCATATTATTGAAAACAAGGAGGCTCCGACATCCGAGACGGATCTTGAAAAGACTCCACCTGCGGTTTCCCACCCACAAGAAAAGGTCATAAATCCTGATGACATGGGGAAGAAGGCCCGGACGGTTTACGAATACATCAAAAATCACCCCAACTGTCGTAAAGAAGAAATGCTCAAAGACTTGCGTTTTTCGGACGGTACTATGACTCGCTACCTCGGCCTGTTGAAAGCCAAGGGTTTCATCCAATTCGAAGGAAACTGGAAGACCGGCGGCTACAAGGCCGTCAACAACCCGCCGGAAGAAAAGGAAAAGGAAGCAGAGCGGGGTGAAGAGTGAACAATCAGAGCAATTCCAACAGTTTCATTGCGTTGGCTCTGTTGTCATATAGGGTTGACAGGAATTGTTGACGCTTCTGATCTTCTTTTTCCGAGAAAGGGTTGCCCCAAAGTTGCCCGATAGCGGCTATCATCGAGGGGCCGTCTTCCGCCACCGTGCAAAGCGCGCCCAAATCGGTGCCGCTCACCATGTCACCGTTCACAACACAGTGCCGCCCTTGGTAAAGGGCGTTCAATAATTTGAGTTTCAATCCTGTAGGCTGGTGTGTGACCAGCACATTGATATGGGCGTTCCGTATCAGATCCCTCATCTCCTCCTCTGTCACGTTGGCGTGAAGTTTCACGGAAGACACCTCGTTGATACGGTCGCGAAGCGGTTGCGAGGGATTGAGCCCCGCAATGACACAGGGTATGGACAACTTTGAAAACACATTGTCCAACAGCCAGTTGGCAGCCTCCTCGTTTTCGCGCACCGAGAGATTGCCGTGATAGAGCACATACTCTCCCCTACCCGCTTGCGCCGTAACCTTGTCGGTGGCGCAGGAGGGCGGCAGCAGCGTCACGTTGGCATAGCGTGCCGAAAGGGATGCAGCATCCTTCTCCGTGATGGCCAAAATGCCCGAAGCCCGTTCCAAAACCGGCTCATAACGCTCCAACTTGCGAGCTTCCATCATGTAATAGCATCGCTTCCACCATTTTTTCTCTGCCCGCCCCAACTGGCGGTAATAGTCCTGCTCGATGTTGTGCATCCGCACGAAAATCCTGCGCTCCCTCAGGGATTCTTCCTCCAACAATGCCGCGGTGTGGATGCCTTCGCAAAGAATGGGGTAATCGTCCTGCAACAGTCTGTTCACAAGTTCCTTGGAGCGTCTCGATGCTACGATGTAGGGACGGCGGCCGAACTGCCGCAACAGCGAAGTGTCACGTTTGTAATAATGTACTTCATGGCAGAAGTCCAAGGCTTCCTGTTCCCCTCTTCCGTATTCATAGCAGTGCAGATGCACCTTCACGCCTGCCTCCGAGAGGGCGCGGGCACGGTAAAAGACATCAATGACCCCTCCATAGTTGGCGGGCCAAGGCACGTCAAAGGATACTATGTGCAGATGCGGGTCGTTCATGTGGCTTGGATAAAAGAGAGCAGGTTTTGTTCCTCATTTTCCCAACAGAGCTCCCGGGCGGCCTTGGCGAGGTTCTCCTTCCATTGGCGGCGGCGTTCCCCATCGGCCAAAGCCTCGCGCACGGTGCGCGCAATGCACTCGGGGGTGTGTTCGTCAATGAAAAGGCCAAGGTCGTATTGCCGGATGATTTTCTCGATTTCCACCAAATGCGAGGCCACGATGGGCACGCCCGCCTGGATGTAATCGAAGAGTTTGTTGGGGAGGCTGAAGCGATAATTCAGATTGGTGTCCTTGTCGAGGGTGAAGCCCACCTCGGCGAGCCGGGTGTGTGCCATCATGTCCGCGTAGGGCATGCGGGGCAGGAAGCTGATGCGCTCTTCGATGTGCAGCTCCCGCGTCATCTCCTTGAGGAGAGGGAGCACATCGCCGCCGCCGATGACCATGAGGTGGCAGTCGCCAAGCAAAGCCATGGCCTGCACCAATTCCTCGGCACCGCGCTGGATGTTGATGCCGGAGCCTTGGAGCACGAGCAAGTGCTTGTCGGCAGGCAGCCCCAACTTGGCGCGGTCGCCGGCGGGGGGCAGTGCGCGGCGCATGGGGATGTTGCGCACCACAGCGACCTCAACGCCGTACTTGTCGCGAAACAGCTCCGCGATGGACTCGTTCACCGTGATGAGCCGTCCGAGGCGCGGCACAGCAAATCCTTCGATACGCTTCCATACACGTTGCACACGAGGACGATGCACCACCTCCGGTGTCTCCGTGAAATACTCGTGGCTGTCCAGAATCATCTTGCAACGCTTTATGCGCGAAACGAACCAGTTGGGCAGCACCGTGTCCAAGTCGTTGGAGAAGAGCATGTCGGCGCGGTGAAACAGCAGAAAAAGGAAAAGACGGATATTGTACTCGGCATAGAAGAGCGGCCCCTTCTCGAAGAGCAGCCGCATGCGGCGTGTCTTGTACGGACGCACGTCCATGGGCGGGCTCTTGCGTTGCCGGCGGCCCACCAAAAGAACTGCATAGCCCGCCTTTTGCAGGGCCATGCAGTTTTTGTTGACACGCTGGTCGGTGACCAGGTCGTTGATTACCGAGACAATGGCGGTTTTCATATTGGGTTGTGCGTTGTAGAGACGCGCCAGGGCACGTCTCTACTGGCCGATAATTTCCGCCAATTCATCCACGCCCTTGGGCAAATGCGGTCCGAGCACGTGGTGTCCGGTTTCGGTGATGAGCAGGTCGTCCTCAATGCGGATGCCGCCGAAGTCGCGGTATTTCTCCACCATGTCGTAGTTGATGAAATCAGCGAATTTGTTCTCCTTCTTCCAGATGTCGATGAGATGCGGGATGAAGTAGATGCCGGGTTCAATGGAGACGACGAAGCCGGGACGCAGCTCGCGGGCCATGCGCAGGGAGGCCCAACCGAAGATGTTGCTGGGACGCACCGTGTCATCGTAGCCCACATAGATTTGGCCGAGACCCTCCATGTCATGCACATCGAGGCCGATCTGGTGGCCGAGGCCGTGGACCATGAAGAGGGCGTGTGCGCCGAGTTCAACTGCCTCCTTGACATCGCCCTTCATGAGGCCGAGGTCCTTGAGGCCCTGTGCGATGACCTCGCAGGAGAGACGGTGCAGCTCCTTGTTGTACATGCCGGGGTGGGCAGCGTCGATGGCATCGAGGTTGGCTTTGAGCACAATCTCGTAAATTTCCTGCTGCTTGGTGGTGAAACGACCGCCCACGGGCAGCGTGCGGGTGTAGTCGGAACAGTAGTTCATGAGCCCCTCTGCGCCGGCGTCCATGAGCAGCATGTTGCCCTTCTGGAGGATGCCGTTGTGCAGGTGGTTGTGCAGCGTTTCGCCATGCTGCGACAGGATGACGGGGAAGGAGATACCATTGCCGTAGGAGAGCGCAATGCCCTCGGCAAGGCCGGCCAACTCACGCTCGGAGGCCCCTTCCACACAACGGCGCATGACGGCGGTGTGCATCTTGACACCCACCTCGCAAGCCTTCTCCATCTCCTCAATCTCACAAGCCTCCTTGGCGGAGCGCAACTCCACAATGCCCTTGATCAGCTCTATGGAAGCGGCTTCGCGAATCTGGTTGACGTTGATGCCCGTCATGTTGGAGAGCCAGATCTGGTTGTCGCCGCGATATTGCGGGGTGAAATGCACCGTGCGGCCCTTTTGCTGGGCATCGTGGATCATCGTTTCCAATGCGGCGATCGGACGAGTCTCGGTCACGCCAACCTTCTCGGCAAGGGAAGCGATGGTGGGCTGGTCACCCATCCAGATGATGTCGTCAATGGTGAAATCGTTGCCGAAGATGATGGACTGGTGCGCGTCAAAGTCAATGACGGCGGCCAAATCGGCAGCGGAAAGACCGAAGAAATAAAGAAAATCACTGTCCTGACGAAAGTTATAGGTGTTGTCAGGATAGTTCATCGGGGCTTCGTGGTTGCCCAAGAAAACGGCGATGCCATGGCCCACCAACTGTGTGAGCCGCTCGCGGCGGTTTTGATAAATGCTTTTTTCGAATAAAGGATTCATGCTTTTATGTTTATAATTGATAATTTTCGTGAATAAAGAAACGGCATATTAACGTGCTGTTATTGGTCTTCCCGCCACTCCGCGTACGAAGTCTCCGTTTCGCGCAACCGTATTGCGTAAAGGCGAACGTGCTCAGGAAGGCGCGGTTTCAGCAGCGCGGCAAAATGCTCTAACATGTTCTCTGCCGACGGCTGGAAGGGTACAAGGATGACCTTCTCGTAATGGGTGCGCAAGGCGGCGACCAACTCGGCATCGGTGGCGTTGGAAAGCACGAGGGCGTGGTCCAACTTGTTGACGACAACTTCGTTCACCAGATCCTTGAGGTGCTTGAAATCCATCACCATGCCGGTGTCGGGCTGTGTCTCACCGACCACCGTGACCTCCATCTTGTAGGAGTGACCGTGGATATTGCGGCACTTGCCGGGATAGTCCATCAGCGCGTGCGCCATCTCAAAGTCGAAATGTTTCGTAAGTAAAATCATATCTCAATTTTTAAGGAGTGCAAAAATAATAAAATAGAAAATAGGGAAATTATTAAGGTTGAAAATTATATTATTAAATATTAAGTTATTAAATATAAATACGTTATTGTTTTTATTGGATTTGTATTTCAATATTTTGTGGTTATGCCAGCATAGTGGCGGCGCGTTTCACTGCCGAGATCAGGGCATCCACCTCTTCGCGGGTGTTGTAGAGGGCGAAGGAGGCTCTGACGGTGCCGGGAATGCCAAAGCGGTCCATGATGGGCTGTGTGCAATGGTGGCCTGTACGCACCGCCACGCCCTGATGGTCCAGCAGCACGCCCATGTCGTAAGGGTGGATGTTGCCCACCAGGAAGGAGACCACGGCGGCCTTGTGCGGAGCTTGTCCGAAAATGCGCATCCCCTCGATTTGCAGAAGCTGTTCCGTGGCATAGTGCAACAACGCCTCCTCATGTTGGGCAATATTTTGTATGCCAATGTTTTGCATATACTCGATGGCCGTGCGCAAGCCGATGGCGTCGCCCACCGACGGTGTGCCCGCCTCGAACTTGAATGGCAATTCATTATAGGTGGTCTTCTCAAAGGTGACCGTGCTGATCATCTCGCCGCCGCCCTGGTAGGGCTTCATTCTTTGCAGCCACTCCTCCTTGCCGTACATGACACCGATGCCCATGGGACCGTACATTTTGTGCCCCGAAAAGCAGTAGAAGTCGCAGTCGAGGGCCTGCACATCCACGGGCGTATGGGCGACCGCCTGTGCGCCGTCGAGCATGACGGGCACGTTGTGCGCGTGGGCGATGCGGATGATGTCGGCCACGGGGTTGCAGGTGCCGAGCGTGTTGGAGACGTGCGTCACCGCCACAATTTTGGTGCGCGGGGTGATGAGCTGTTCCAGCTGGTCGAGGCAGAGCTTCCCGTTGTCGTCGAAGGGCAGCACCTTAAGCCGCGCCCCGCGTTCCTCACAGAGAAACTGCCACGGCACGATGTTGGAGTGGTGTTCCATGCCCGACAGGATGATCTCGTCGTCCTGACCGACAAAGGTGCGCCCGAAAGAACTGGCCACCAGGTTAATGGACTCGGTGGCACCCCGGGTGAAGATGATTTCATAGTCGTGGGCGGCATGGATAAACTGCTGCACGCTGCGACGCGCCACCTCGAACTCCTCCGTGGCTTTCTGGCTCAGGGCATGCACGCCCCGGTGGATGTTGCTGTTGATGGTCTCATAATAGCGCTTCATGGCCTCAATGACCACCTGCGGTTTCTGCGTCGTGGCCGCGTTGTCAAGATAGACCAACGGCTTGTTATATACTTGCTGCTCCAGTATGGGGAAATCTGTTCTGTTCATATACTATGATTTTGTGTTAGGTGAAAAATTGTTAAAAACAGCCTTAGTCGTCATCTTCGTTCTCGTCATACTCCTGTATGTCATCCTCGTCGGAAGAGACAGGTGCGGGATGTCGCTGCCATATCTGCAAATAATATAGCACAACTATAAGGACAGTCCACAAAATAGTGTTCCAGGTGGAGCGCATCAAGCCGCCGACCACAAAATTCTGCACACAAAAGAGGGCAATCTGGCCGATGACATAGAGATGGAACCCGACGGGCTTGAGCTTCCACAGCATAATCAGGGCACCCGCGAAGATGGCGGCTTCGCACAATATGAGCAAGCCGTATTGCCATCCTTTGATGGAGAGATACAGGTCGAAAACCTGTTGATATTGCTCGTTTTGGAACATGGACATGCCCTGCATCACTTCCATGGACTGTTGCAGAATTTGTGGGAAAAGCATGTAAACGAGAAAGGTGATGATACTGCTGCCAGCGCTCACCATGGTGCAGATGGCGAGAAACCAGAGCAGAAAACTGCGTTTGGGTTGCACAGCAGGGTCGTTGTTATAAGTTTCCATAATCCGTGATTTTATAGTAATACGTAGTGTTCGAATCTATCTTGAAACGCTCGCTGGAGCGATGACCTACAATCCAGAGGATATCATCGTCATGACAAAGCAAACGTACGCGCCTTTTGGCAAGGCGGTCAAATTTGTGGTCAGAGAAGTAATCGCTGAGCTTCTGGCGGCCTTTTGCGCCCAAAGGGTGGAATGCATCCCCCTCGCGCCAAAAACGCAATACAAGGGGAAACAGGAGCTTTTCAGCGGGTATTAGCAGCGTATGGTTGTCTCGCGGAAAAGGAGTGTCGGGAGTCCACTGCAGCTTTTCAACCCCAAAGTGCTGTTTCAGGGCATCCATGTCCCGAATTTGGACCTCTTGGGCAACCTCATCGGCCAACGGCTGGACAAGGTACTCCTCACGATCGACAACAAGCACGTGGGTGGGAGAGAAAAACTGCCGTCCCGTGGGAACCTCCTTTTCCAAATTCTGCACTACAGAAAAAGAGAAACCGTATTCTGACAAAATCTCGTATAAAAGGAGACTTTTATCGGGATGATCAGCCAAAAAAGACTTGTTTACGGCAATCGTGTCATTGTGGCAGACAACAGCCTTTTTCTTGATCTGGTCAATTTGTTTTTGGTAAAAACCAAGCTGTTTTTGAAAAATGACGCGATTGCGACTCATTGTATCGATAAGGGCGGGATTGATTTGCTCCAAAGTTGGGATAACCTCGTGGCGAATGCGGTTGCGGGGAATGGTCACATCGGCATTGGTGCAATCAATGGCATATTGCAGCTGATGAGCTTGGGCAAAGTCGCGAATCTCGCGGGCGGAGAACTCCAACATGGGCCGGAGGAGCTTGCCGTTGCGCTCCGGAATGGAGCTGATCCCCTTGAGTCCCGTGCCCCGACAGAGGTTGAGGAGCATCGTCTCGGCGGCATCATTGGCATGGTGCGCCGTGACGATAAAGTCAAAGTCGCCGCTGATTTGGTTGAACCAGTCGTAGCGCAGCTTGCGGGCCATCATTTCCACGGAAAGTCCCGAGTCTTTCTGGAGCTGGAGGGTGTCGAACTCCTTCACAAAGAGAGGCACCTCCCACTGGGCGGCCATGGTGCGCACCAGCTCCATGTCTTGGTCGGAATCCGCCCCCCGGAGATGGAAGTTGCAATGGGCGATGGCGAATGGCAGCCCCGCCAGACGGAACAGGAAGGCCATCACCGTGGAGTCGGCGCCACCGCTCACAGCGAGCAGATAGCGGAACCGGCCGGCCGACGGGACCAGCCGCTCCATTGTCTTGCAAAACCGCTCATTCATAATGCCGCCTCCGTATCGCGCGCCACCTTGAAATAACGCTTGATTTCCATCTGCATGTATTCAAAGCCACCGAAGTTGACGGATTTGGGAGATTCACCTTTCTTCAGCATCACCATGCCGGCACTCAAATCGTGTACATACGGGTTGATATCAACCGTAATAACCGGTTCCATCAAGTAGGTCCGAATCTCCACGCGGTCATAATTATTATAAACCTCTTCAAAAAAGATATTGTTCTCTTCACAAAAAGCCTGCAGACGCGGGATGTACTCGTCCCACATTTCAGGTTTTTCCAAAGAATTATAGAAAAACACCACCGCGCTGTGTTCAGGAACCGAATCCATGATTTCAGTATATTCAAAACGGCCAGCCTCGTTGATGACAATGCGGTCGGTAAAGCTAAGCGTCCTATGGAATTTCTCCGGATTGGCAATAAAGTCCTGTTTGGTGGCATTGCTCAGGGAGCGTGTCCATTCATACTCTTTGAAGGTCAGGAAGGCACCGTCGGGCTGGCGGTGTGTAATCCACTTTTCCGTCTCCAAGAGATCGTCGTTCTGATTTGTGATCTCCAAGGCCACGGGCAGGACATCGAGGATGCGTTGGGTGCCGTAGCCCGATGTCACGGCAAGGAACATCCACTCTTTGGACTGCGATTGGATGAGCCACAGTTCACGGCCTTCGGGAAGCCGCTCCACGCAGCGCACGCCCCACTCCGTCGGCAGATCCGTCGCCGCCGTGACAGGATGCCCCGCGTATGTGTTGGCCTTTTCCAAAAAGGACTCCACAAACTCCTCGGTCAGAGGATACAGTGTCGTTTGCTCCAACACATCCACCGCCAACGTGTCCTGAATGATGGTGATCGGATAATCGTAATTAACCTCCTCCGTAAGATGGGAAGCCTCTTTGTGCCGGCAGCCGCCCGCAGCAATGCATAGGAGCAGCAGCATGACGGACATACATTTTACTCTCATAGTGTCAATGGTTTTAATCAGCTGCAAAAGTACAAAAAAAGTGAACAAAAAAAGGAGGGCAACATTGGGTTGCCCTCCTGCAAGAAGTGTATGGTTTGCAAGTTTTATCTTGTGAGATAGAGCTTGTAGTTGGCAGGACCTCTGTCGGTGGAGAGTTTCACCATGTAGGTGCCGGTGGCGACATTCATGGAGATGACTTCCGGACTGTTGTTCACACTGCCGCTGTAGAGCAGCTTGCCATAGATGTCGTAAACCTGGACGTTGTCGATGCGGACACCGTTTTCGTTCACGATGTAGATGTTGTTATGGGAAGCGTAAACCTTCACAAGGTCTTGAGCGGTGTAGTCGTCAATGCCGATGATGATCTCTTCTTCGGTGGTGAAGACGTTGCCGTTGGACCATTCGCTGTAGTTGCCGTTGCCACAGTTGGCACGCACCATCCAGATGTAGGCAGTGCCCGGCAGGAGGTTGGCGACATTGTAAGAAGTGGCATTGACCGTAGCGGAGGTGAAGGTGGTAGCGGAAACGGGCTTGTACTGCACCTCGAAGGAAGTGGCGGTCGGGTGATACCAGCTGAAGGTAGCCGCGTTCGTCGTGATGTTGTTGGTGTGCATGTTGGTCGGGATCACACAATCCTGCAGTCTGAAGGTGGCATGGATGGTGTGGTTGGCCACCACATTGACGAAGGTGTAGGTGGTAATAGCGCCCATGTTCATGCCATCGACAGTCACGTTATCGACCACATAGCCCGCAGCCGGGGTGATGGTGTAAGAAGCGTTGTCGCCGAAGTTCACCACAGTAGCACCACTGTTGGAGATAGAGCCGTTGCTTCCAGCCGTGGCCGTGATGGTGTATTTCTTGACAACGATGGTGGCAGACAAGGTGGCATTGGCGGTCACAGGAGGCAGCGTGTAAGTGTAAACACCATTGTTGTTGGTAGCCTGTGACAGGACATTGGTGCCGTTCAGAGTGATGGCCGTGACGGAGTCTCCGGTGTTCGGTGTAATCACGAAGGTAGGCGTTGCTTGGTAAAGAACCGTGGTGGTACCCGGCGTGATGATACCGTTTGCCGGCTGGTTGACCGTCACCGTGTATTCGTTGGCGGCGAAGGCAGCATGGATGGTGTGGTTGGCAGTCACGTTGCTGAAGGTGTAGCTGGTGACGGCACCCACAGAGGCGCCATCCACGAACACATCGCTCACATGATAACCCGTAGCCGGAGTGATCGTGTAGGTCTGGTTGCCACCGCTGACCAAGTTGCTGGTGCCAACAGGAGAAATCGTACCGCCATTGCCGGCGCTGGCCATGATGGTGTACTGGTACTGGGCGAAAACAGCTGTAATCGTATGGTCAGCACGCAAAGCCGGGAAAGTATAGGTGGTATCGGAACCCACATTGTTACCGTCAACCAACACACTGACAATTCCGTATCCGGCATCCGGGATGATGGAGAAGGTCGGCATGGCGTTGTATCCGTATGTGGAGGTACCCGGATTGATGGTGCCGTGTTGTGCGGCATTCACCGTAATGGTATATTGATACGGAGCGAAGGTGGCGGAAATGGAATGGTCAACTGCATTCAGGCCGCTGAACGCGAAGGTGTAGGTGTAGCTGTTCATGGCATCAGCCTGCGTGTAGTTGGTGGTGTTACCGTCAATCGTCACAGAGGAGATGTAGTATCCCTCGTTGGCAGTCACGGTGTAAACGCCATTCTCATTGTAGAAGTAAGAGGTAGCGCCAATCGGCGTGACCAAACCATTGCTGCCGCAAGAAGCGTTCACAGTGTAGGTCATCGGGGCGAAAGCCACCTCATACACATAGTTGTCAAGAATGTTGACCAACGTGTCGGTAAAGGTGCCTTCAGGATCGGCGATCACCATCGGAACATTGTTGCGCAAGACGCTGGCGATACGGTAGCCCGTAATCGGCGTGGCTGCGAAAGCATACATGTTGTCGGGATTATAGACGAAGGTGGCACCCGGGGTCACGACACCCTGGCCATAACCATACGTGGTAACCGTATAGACGTTCGGGGCGAAGGTCACAACCACATGCTGCGGCTCGGTCACATTGTAGAAGTCGAATGCCTCGATGCCGCCGTAGTTCACACCATTGATGGTGATGCTCTCCACATGATAGCCCACTGCAGGTGCGAAGGTGGCGAAGAAGCCGGAACCGTAGTCGATGTAACGGGAGAAATATGCCGGCGTCGGGGTGTTGGCGTCAACCACATATTGGTTTTCAACAACACCTTGACCATAAACGGTGTAGAAAACACCCACAGTATCAACCTTGAAGCAAGCCAAGACAGACTTGTTGTGGTAGATATTGTTCATTTGATAGGTATATGTGTTACCTGTTTGAGTGGTGTTGGCAGTCACATCAACAGCACCTTCCAAGTTGCCGCCGAAATAGTCATAGTTGCTCACATACAAACCAGTCAGATGGTAGTGCGGGTCGGCGACCACATTGATGGTGGCATCACCGCCATAGACGACCGTTTGAGGACCGGCCGGCACAAAGTGACCGAACGGGGTGGCGGCATAGACATATTTGTTCACCGTCATGATAGCAGGAGCAAAAGTGACATCCACGGTAGTGGCTTCAGTCACGTTGGTCAAGGTGTAGTCAAACACATTGGCGTTGGTGAGGTCACCGCCCATCACTTGGGTGCCGTTCACGGAGATGGAAGCCACATGGTAGCCCGTGTTCGGCAAGATGTGGATGGTAAGGTCGCTGCCGGAAGCCACCGTCACGTTGCCGTTCGGCGTGGTAGTACCGTTGGCACCTGCATTGATAGTGACATTGACAGCAGGAGCAATGTTGAGGTTGTCGAACGTCATACCGTTGCTGCCTCTCACAGAAGCGGCTTTGACCACAATGTAATACACACCGCTGACAGCGTTGTTGAAGATATAGTCAACATGATTGTCGATAGCCGTGTGCGTGAAGCCTTCGTGCTGGGCAATCACAGTCCAGTCGGCGGGAGCGGGAGAGGTGGCCACATAGACGGTCATATTCTCCGGCAGGAGGCCGAGGGCATTGTAGTCGTAGGAGATCACATACTGGCCAGCCGGGATGCTGATGCACGGGGAGACCATGTAGGAAGCAGCGTTGAACTCATCGCTGAAGGTGTAGGTCGGTGTGCCGTTCACAACAGACCACATCACAGGGTTGGCGTTGCGGGAGTCGGCAATCCAACCGCCCTGACCCATCGTGACATTGGTAAAGTCCTCGGAATAAGGCAGAGAGAACGGAGTGATGAGGTTGATGTTGTCAACAGTGTAAACATCGTTGGCCGGGTTGCCGTCACCACTGTATGCGAGCGTCACCGTAACAGCATTGACGGGATCCGTGAGGTTGGCGTGCTGTGTGAAGGTGAAGGTGGCCTGCTGGCCGGAGGCGAGAGCCGTCGGGGTGAAGGTCTCCGTCACAGGAACTCCGCCGTTGACAGAGTAGCTTGCGCTGAAGGAAGCAACATCAGCCGTGGCATTGTCGTTCTGCACCGTGAAGGTGACCGGCACATTGCTCAGGTCGCAGTTGTCATCAATACTCTCAACGTTGACAAGGTTGAGGTCACGGGTGAAGACAGCCTGATAGACTTCGATGTCGTCGATGTAGGCATAGTTGTAGTAAGCAGTCTTTCCTGTTTCTCTTTCCTTGGTCATTCTGAAAGCAATACGTCCTGTGTGGAAGCCTTCGAGGGAGACGGTGAAAGGTTCGTAGGTGGTACCCGAAGGAATGATGGTATCAATAGGAGTGAACGTGCCATCCATATTGTTCACATCGGTCACGACACCCACCTGGAACATAGAATGATAAGATGTCGTGGAACCTCTTCTGGCTTGGAAGGTGATGGCGACCACATCCAGGTCGGCATCCAACTCGGGAAGCACGGCATAGAGGCTTCCATATGTGGCGCTGGTGCTGGTGGGCGTGGGAATATAATTGTACAATCTCAAGCTGCGTGCATCACTATGAGCCAAAGAGGAACTGTAATAAATACCAGCGCCATACGAGGTTGAGGTTCCCGTGAAGTCGCGTTCCCAGCATGTAGGCATTTCGCTGGTGCTGACAGAAGTGCTCGTTGTGTTGTAACTGTCGAAGTTCTCCGTGAAAGGCAACGGGAAGAGAGCACAATCTGTCACGAATGAAAGGGTTCTGTTGACAGGATAAGACTGGTCGTCAGCAGAGCAGATGGCAGTGATGGAGAACGGGATCGCATATTCCGTGGCAGGAGTCAGGTTGCCGATGGTCAAGGATGTGGCGGTGGTCGTCATCGTGGTAGTCGTTCCGTTCAAGGTGTAGGAGACCTCCCATTGTGTCTCGCTGCCGCCGGGAGCCCAACTCACCGTCACCGAGTTGGTGGTGATGTTCAAATTGGAATTGACAACAGGAGAAGGGCAAGTGACCTGTACTGGGCACGTGATGAACTTGGCATTGGCTCGGTTACCGCTTCTTGTACCGGCAGCCGTGTTCGTGAGATCGTTGTAGGGGCTGCTGTCGCTTTGCTTATAAAGACAAGTGTTGGCTGTAGTGGTGTATCTGTATTGCACAGAGCTGTTGTAGCTGGTGGCTGTCTTGGTGACGCAAACCACAAGGTTGCCGTTGCCGGAATAGAAATAAGGCACATCGAAATTGAAGGTCTGCCAACCGGTTTCACCTCCAAGGGTGACATTGTTGGCATCATACACCAACGTCAAATCGCCGGTCGGAGTCCAGTCTGACGTGGAGCTGAAAATGTCTTCGTCTCTGGTGGCCAAGTAAATCTTCACATTGGTGGCCTCTAAGGTTGCCGTAGCATTGCTGTAATAGCTGATGCCCGTGATAAAGCGGGGACCTGTTCCGAGTTCGGACTGGGGATAGATGGTCTCATTTCTCGAGTTTTTATAATAGGTGTTGAAAGGAATGGTGTTGGCTGCAGAGGTTCCGGTACCAATTTCGAATTCCACCGTTCCGGCGCAATCGAAAACGGTGGCGAAACTGACAGCATTGCTCCAGTCGCTGAGGTCGTTGGTACCACAGTTGGCGCGCACGTATGCTTCGTATGCGGTGGCACCTGCAAGACCCGTCAGCGTGTAGCTGTTGGTGCTGACGTTGACGGTCGTGCCCGTGCCAAGGTTGAAACCGGCGGGACCATATTCAATAACCCAAGCGGTCTCGTTGCCGCCGGCAGTCCAACTCAAGTCAACGGATGAGCCCGTGGCATTGGAGGCTGTAAGTCCTGTGGGAACGGGGCAAGTCACCGGCGTACACTTGACCGTAGCACTGAAAATCGTGGCTCCACCGGTCAGAGAACTGCCGCTCGTGCAGGTATAAACAGTAGCTCCAAAGGGATTTGACACCGTGAAGGAGATTTCGCTGTCATAACTGCCGGCATTCCACACCAAGGAGACCGGCGTATTGTCACACAGGGTAACATTTTCAGTGCTGGAAGTACCATCATCCAAAGAAAGAGTGGCAACCACATTCCCGAGCTGCATCACAGAGAGGCTGGCTCCGTTCCAACCGTCGCCGTAACTGTCTTCGAGGTTGAAGACATAGGCGCAAGTGTTGAGGCAAGTCGTGGTGAAACTGACGGCATCGCTCCAGTCGCTCTGGGTTTGGCCGCAGAGAGAACGGACATAGACGTCATAAGAGGTGTTGGATGTAAGACCCGTAAGGGTGACTGACGGGGTGGTGGTGGTCACGGAAGTACCGGAAGCGGGGTTGAATCCGACAGGACCATAGGCCACCTCCCAAGTGGAACCGTCTCCTCTCGGAGTCCAAGTCAAATCAGCGGTGGAACCGCTAACATTGCCAACCGTCACATCGTTAGGATTGAGACAGAAGGACACTTGGGAAACATTGATGTCGTCGATTCCAAGATAGTAGTTGTTGCTGGTACCGCCCGTGTATCTGAAAGCGATACGCTTTCCGCTGAGGTTGGTGAAGATAACCTCTTCGTTGGTCATCGTTGTCACTTGCGGGAAGGTCTGCACCAAGACAAAAGAATTCTCGTCGGAGGCATTGCTCATATAACCCACAGAAAGAGTACCGTTTGCAGCGGTGGTTCCTTCATTTCTGTACCAGAAGGAAAGGGAGGCGGCATTGGCATCGATAATAGGCATGATGGCATAGACGCTTTCGTTGGCGGCAGATTGGAAATAGAGGGAGCGGCTGCCCGTGTGGATGTACGTGGAGCTGCTGTTGACGTATGCCTTGGGATAGGTGCCGGAATAACCGTTGTTGTTGATGAAGTTCCAGCAGTCGATGTCGCTGGTCTGGGTTGCGTATGACTCAAAACCTTCCTCATAGGGCAGTTGTTTGGCTTCGCAACCGGTAGTGAAGTTGCTTGCAATCCAATCGCTCTCGCTGTTGACATCGCAGATTGCCTTCACACGCACGTTGTAGTCGGTGAGGCCGCTGAGACCGCTGAGGGTGACCCATGCCATATTGTTGACAGGAACAGACACCCAGGTGTTTTCAGTGACTTTCTTGTACTGAACCATCCAGGAGGTTTCCGTGCCACGCGGCGTCCAAGACAAGTCAACGTTCACGCCGTTCACAGCGACCACAACCAAATTTGTGGGTTCCATACAAGCGCTGAACGTAGTGAAGTTGGCAGCAGCATATTCACTATAGCTGCCGTTGCCACAGTTGGCGGCCACACGCACCGTGTAGTCGCTGGCGGGATTCAGTCCCGTCAGTTGTGCCGTGGTCGCAGTGACATTCATCGTGTTCCATGTGGAGGCATTGCCGGTCTTGTACTCGACAACCCATGCGTTCTGGCTGGCCTCTGCAGTCCAAGCCACCGTGGCGGTGGTGTTGGTCACATCGGAGACGGCCAAGTTTTCAGGCTCAGCGCAAGCAGGCTGGTCGTTGCAAACAACACCAGAACCCACCAACTTGATATCGCTACGGTATTTGTTGAAATACTTGGAACCCGTAGCGTTGGCAGGATCTGAATAGGAAACAGCGGAGTAGGTGTCACTGTAGTGGGCAATGGACTTGTTGTCAGTCGTGGACTGTGCCCAGAAAGAACCTCCATTCCAAGTGTTGTAACCTTCATAGTAAGCCACAACCAAATTGCTGGTGCCATCGTACATAAACGGCTGAGACAAAGTAAAGGTATTCCAACCCGTTGTGAAGGGACGATTACCCTCCACGTATGCCACTTGCGTCAATGTTGACGGATCAATATAGTCTGTATTGTTGGCAAACGTGGACTTCGTGGTGTTGGCCATCCAAATACGAATATCACCCGTTGTGGTACTGGTCGGAGCCGTTGAGCAATAAAAACTGATTTCCGTGATGGGACCTGCCGGAATGTTCAATTCGGCAGCATCATAAATCTGCTGTGAATAGGAATAGTTATATGTGCCGTAGAACGGGAGATAACTGTTGGTTGTGGAACCATCGCCAATGGTCCTGTCTATGCTGGCTTGGATGCTGTTTTGGCAGTCGATGGTGAATTGGCCGGTGGTCCAAGCACTGGAGGTGGCACCGCAGTTGGCCTTCACACGCACATCGTAAGTGGTGTTGCCGTCGAGACCTGCCAACGTCACACTGGTGGTGGAAGCATTCATAGAATGCCACTCGCTGTGGTCAGCATATTTGTACTCCACTGTCCAAGCGGTCTGGTCGGCGGGAGCCGTCCAGGTGACAACCGCTGTGGTGCCGTTCACAGTCGTTGTAAGGGCTGTGGGCTGCACGCAGCTATTCTCCACCACGGAGATGTTGTCGATAGCGGCAGGGAACTGGTTGTCAACGGAAGCGTTGTTGGTCCAGGTGAAAACAATGTCCACATCGCCAGCAAATGTCGGGTCGATATTGAGGTCAGCGGCATTCCAGTCGTTGGACCCGTACAGGGTGGCCAGGACAGTCTCCACATTGTTTTTCACAACAGAGACCTTCAGATTGTCGTTGGCGTTACCCATGACTCTGTAGTCGAACGTAAGGGTGGCACCTGCGGTCGGGATGTGCATCGTGCGGGAAGCCTTCACCGTGGAAGCCACGTTTACGTACTTGTTCGTAGCGCCATTATTAGATGTAATAAATAATTTATTGTTATCAAAGCCGGAGGCTTGACCGATGAACCATTGGTTGGTGGCGGTGCCGTTGTTCAGCACGAAACCATCATCGGTGACATTGTCAAAATTGAGGGTGTAGGGCAGGTTGGCAACCACTTCCACGATGTCGGAAGTGCTGCGCGGCACGATTTCGACGGTGTTGTTGTAACGGATCACATAGCCGGTCACGGTAACAACATCGTTGGCATGAACCTGTTTGCCCGTGATGGTACCCAAAGTGTTGTAAATCTGGGCGGTGGCATCGCCTTGGGAAATGTTCACACCGCGGGTGGCGCTGGTGGTACCAAACGTTCTGTCGGCAGTGATGGTAACATTCTCAATCGTCACCAACTTGCTCTCGTAATCAGCATAGTTGTCAACAATGGTGGCGAGGGAAACCACGACAGGCTGAATCGGAGCGCCGGCCATACCCGGTCCGGTGGGAAGTCCGTTGACGGGCTTCATCTCTGTCAGGCCGTTGTAAAGATCATAAGTGCCATACACACCGTCAACAATCACATCGCCGGGGTTGTAGGCATTGGCCATGGTGCCATAGATGTAAAGGGCACCTGTGTTATCCTGCACGAAAGTGTAGTATTTGTTCGAATATTGTCCGAGAACTGTCACCGGACTCATGATTTTGTAGATGTCGTTACCGGCGGCAGCCTTGAAAGCGGCGATGTTGGCCACCTCAACGGGGATACGGATAGTATAGACGGCGGTGGCAACATGGCTGATTTCATCACCGATGACGGCGATGGCACTCAAGGTAGTGGTAGTGGACACCGTAATGGGAGCAGTGTATTGCGTAGATGCGGTGGTGGGGGCGGTTGCGTCCGTGGTGTAATAGATGGTGGCACCGGCGGGACCTTCAATGGTCACGGTCTGGACGGCAAAATAGGTGCCGGAAGCAACAGTGAAGGTAGGGGCAGCCACGGTAACGACCTGGGCGGCACCCAACTTGTACAACTTGCAGCGCGTCTGTCCATCGTTGCCGTACGCGGCAAAACGCGGGCTACTGGCGTTGAACTGCAGATGGCGGGCGGGCGTGTTGACGTTGGCGATGGTCAGCTCGCCGTCAACGATGGAGAATGTCCACTCATAATGGTTGTCGGTGGCGGTGGCATTCGCACGCAGGGAGTTTCCCGAATTCCATCCATAATAGCCGACGCCATCTTGGTAGATGGTATAGCCTTCACTACCTGCCGCAATCGTGACGACCGCGGCGTCAGTGGTGAAATTGGAGGCAATGGCATCGCCCGAAACGTGGGCCGTGACCTGATCGAACAAGCCGTATGTGGTGGAAGTCGTGCTTATTCCGTGCAGCGCGACAATCTCACCGGCATTGGCGCCTTGGGTAGGCGCACTCACCAGCAGATACGTGCCGGACCAGTCAGCCTGGTCCTCATTAACAAGCTGGTATTGCTGTGCCTGTGCGAACACATTACCTACAGCCATCAATGTTACCATCAAGATGGCTACCAAACTCTTGGCCCCTTGGACCAAAGTCTTTAAGTTGTAGTGTTTTTTCATTTTTGTTAGTTTTAATTAATACTATAGTTTATTCTGATATTGCGATAGATATAATTCTTCAATTCACCTAATTTAGGTCATACAAAAAACGGGCAAATGTACAATTTTTTTTTTATCATTCATTTTTTTGTTCATTTTTTTTGACATCCGTACTTTGTTTATATGCAAAACCCTTTTTTGACGTTATACTGACAATGACGATTTTCCGGAAAAAATGTATCTTTGCCGCGAAAGAAAACTATGACAAACCATCTGATCCTTGTTAAGATGCAAAATATGAAAGATAACCTGCACGAAAAAATCCACAGATCCCTGCTCCTTCTTTTTGCCCTTGCGTTGCTGTTTCCCGCCTGCCATAAAAAGGAAAAGGTGACCCCCCCGAAGCTCACCAAGGTCCAGGAGACCAAGGCCAAGGAGGTCGCCGTCACGGTGAAACGCTACGAACAAGAGCTTTTCTCATTAGATGTCAACCATTTGGCCGAGGGCATCGAGCAACTGTACGGAAAATACCCCGAGAATCTCATCGCCAAGGATTGCTGGAAAGACCGGGACATGGTGGCCGGGCTCAAAGGCTACCTCACAGACCCCACCATCAAGAATCTCTACCAGGAGACCCTGAAGCAGTACGGTGACATGGAGGACGTCACCGCCGCATTGAACAAGGCCATGAAGAACTACCTCACCCACTTCCCCGACGCCGCCGTGCCCACGATCTACACCCTCGTGCCCGGCATGGACTTCAGCCTTCCCTCCGTGTTCGGCTACGACAACGACCTCTTCGTCTGCCTCGACATGTACCTCGGCAAGGATTGCAAATACTACGCCCTCGCGGGCATGCCCAAGTACATCGCCGCCCGCTGCGAACGCAACTTCATCCCCCTTGACTGCTTCACCAAAGGGCTGGCCTACAAACATCTGCCCGAAAAAACACCCGTCACCGCCTTGGACAACATGATCTTCGAGGGCAAAAAACTCTTCTTCACCGCCACCATGTTCCCCGATGCCACCCCGCAAGAGATCCTCGGCTACTCCGACGACAAGTACCAGTGGGCCACCCAATACGAAAAGCAGGTGTGGCAATATCTCATCAAACAAAACATGATCTACTCCAAAGACGACGAGGTGATCCGCCGCCTCGTGGACGAAACCCCGTTCACCCGCGACTTCGGCAACGCCTCCCCGGGCCGCCTCGGAGCCTTCATCGGACTGCATATCGTCTCCTCCTACATGAAAAACCATCCCGAAACCACACTGCAAGAGATGATGACACTCACCAACAGCCAACAATTCCTCACCGAATCGCTTTACAAACCTTGATTTCAAATGCGCCATTAAAATATTAAATTGCTAAATTATTAAGTTATTAAAAATATTATTACTTATTGATTATTAGAATATTGGTTTTTAATCTGATATTTATTTTATGTTTTTATAATAATAATTTTAAATATTTATTTGCATAATGAAAATTTTTTATTATCTTTGCCGCGAAATTTAAAAACACAACAATATGTCTGGAATAAACAAAGTTATTTTGATCGGGAACTTGGGAAAGGACCCCGACATCAGGACCTTCGAGACGGGGGTCAAGAAAGCATCCTTCACCTTGGCGACATCCGAAATCCGCAAGGACAAGGACGGCAACCGTGTCGAGCTCACGGAATGGCACAACATTGTCTGCTGGCGCAATCTGGCGGAGATCGCCGAGAAGTACCTCTTCAAGGGCAAGCAGATCTATTTGGAGGGCAAGTTGCGCACCCGCTCCTGGGAAGACAACGGCGTGAAGCGCTACATCACCGAAATTGAGGCCAACACCTTCACGATGTTGGGAACCAAGGCCGACGGGGAGGTGCCCGTGGTGCAGAAAGTGGAGAACCAGGGCAACAACCTCACCCCACCCGAACCCATCTCCCCGCCCGACGAAGAGAGCGACCTGCCGTTCTAATCACAAGCAACTTGTTATAAACAAAGAAAATGCAGTCCAAAAAGGCTGCATTTTTTTGTTCGCACAGCCGTGCGGACACACTAAAAACTCCCCTGCTGATTTCAGATTTGACGAAAGAACGAGTGAAGAGGAAAAACTTGCTTTGACTATGCCGAGTGAAGAGGAAAAGGAGGCGTAGCCTCAGCGGGTAGCCGCAGGCTAGGGTAGTAACATAAAGAATATGAATACTTTATCAAAAGAAAAATGACAAATATCCACGGCATTGGTATCAAAGACCACCCCGTCCATAATCTCCCTGCGAATCCGAATCTGGCGGGATATGCTCGCAAGAATCGCAAGGCGGGAAGTTTGGCGGAAATCGTTTTCTGGCTTCAGGTACACCAGAATATGTTCCACGGACTCGATTTTGACAGGCAGAAAGTCATCGGGAACTACATTGTTGATTTCTATGTAAAACGGCTTGGACTTGTCGTGGAAATCGACGGCGGCTCCCACAACGAAAAGGAGGATTATGATGTACAGCGCGACAGGTTTCTGGAGGGACTTGGGTTACGGGTGTTCCACACAACAGATTACGATGTATTGCAACACGTGGATTTGGCGTTGGAGGATTTAAGGAGATTCATTGTCGAACATTACGAACACGAAGAAATTCCATAATAGGAATGTTTCATAAGGTGCTATAAATCTTTATATTAACTACCCCGCCCTTCGGGCACCCCTTCTGAAAATCAGAAGGGGAGTTTTGGAGTGTCCGCACGATTGTGCGGACAAGGAAAAAATGTGCATTTGTTCATCTACAACAATGGAAAATATAAAATTTGACTGTGATAAATGTTGATTCATATAATAGCAAACCAACTGCAGGTCAACATCTATTATATCATTGCCAAAAAATATGCTA
>JAFPXF010000088.1 GCA_017394765.1 Bacteroidales bacterium
AATCGCGGCGCGGGAGAAGGTTGAGACGAGGGTGTGCGTTGCTCGCCGCGAAACGGGTGTGGGGTTCGACGAGCATGCGTGAGGGATTGCAGCGGAAATGATTTTGGTGGGAATGCGTTCCCCGGCGAGACTGAGGTTCCACTTGACGCTTCGTGTCTCGCGGAATGGTGGTGGGTTTTAAACCAAAATCATTGGAGCGGAAAGCCCGACGGCGCGGCGGCATTGGATTGTGTGTGCAAATATGGCGTAATTCCCGCCGCCGCGCCGGCACGCCCAAATCAAAAAAATAATGCAGAACCTTGATTTGTGCCATCAAGTATATAATTCCCTTTTTTTATTCAGCAATTGCATTGTCAATGTAGTTCAAGAGGGGAACGGTAATATGGACCTACATCCCCATGCGTCACGGTTTCATGTACCTCGCGACCATCATCGACGTGTTCAGCCGTCGTATCAAGAGCTGGCGGTTGAGCAACACGATGGAGGCGGAGTGGTGCACGGAATCGATAACTACATCCGCATTTACAACACTAAAAGGCCATACCAGAGTCTTGATTACCAGACTCCTGATGAAGTTTACAAGAAAGTGTCGTGAACAATGAGAAAAAATGTGTTTTTGCCGAACGGAAATAACAAATTGGCTTTTCAACCTGAAGGGCTCATACAGACAACAAAAAACGCGCCATATTAGCGCGCTTTTTTTTTTATTCCAATTAGCTGTTCAAAGGCAAGAAAGCCTTTGGATGACTAATATTCGTCCTCGTGGAAAAAAAAGTCCTCCTTGGTAGGATAGTCGGGCCAAAGATCTTCGATGGAATCATACGTCTCCCCTTCGTCATCAATCTCTTGAAGGTTTTCAACAATCTCCTGGGGAGCGCCGGAACGGATGGCATAATCCAACAGTTCATCCTTGGTGGCAGGCCAAGGTGCATCCTCCAACTTGGTTGCTAATTCTAAAGTCCAATACATACTTTCTAAGAATTTTAGGTTAATTTTTGAGGGTGCAAAAGTAGTATTTTAAACATACAATATCCACATCATGTAAAATTTTATTTTATTGATTGATAATTAGTTTCTGAAATGTCATTTTTTTTATGCAAAAAACGAGCGAAAATAAAGAAGAAATCCGATAGTCTATTCAGCACTTTTTGCACCTCCCTGAACCGCTCGTCACGGTCGCACAAAACCACGACCAGACGCTCCGCGCGACGGCATACTGTGCGGCAGATATGCGCGTATGCGATTGCACGGTTTCCCTGCGGCAGAATGAACCCGCGCATGGGCGGCAACTCGGATTGCAGCTTGTCAATCTCGTTCTCTGTACGTTGCACGAACTCCGCCAGCGGAGCATCCTTGTAATAGAGTTCCCATTTGTCGGCAGGGGTGGCCAACATGCCTCCGACAAGGAAGAGGAAATTTTGCGTTTCTGTCAAGAAAGGTGCGTTTTCTTCCGAAATCAACAGCCCCAAAAAGGAGTTCAACTCGTCCACAGTGCCATACGCATGCAGAAAGGCGTCGCTCTTTGATACCCTCGAACCATCTGCTAATGAAGTAGTTCCGTTATCTCCAGTCTTAGTATATATTTTCATAATTTTTTTTGGCAAAGATATGAAAAAAAGTGTATTTTTGCACCCGAAAATCCCAGCGGGAAAAAAGCAGTCTCCTTAGCTCAGCTGGTAGAGCAATTGACTCTTAATCAATGGGTCCAGGGTTCGAGTCCCTGAGGGGACACACTTAAAGTCAAGCACTTACAACCGATGTTGTGAGTGCTTGATTCTTTTTAGGGAACACAATCGGAACACAAAAGGCTTTTATTCCTATTTTTGATGTCCCGTTTTCATCTGTCTTCACCCTCGGGAAGCACCGATATTTTCACCGATTCCTTTTCTCGTACTCAAACACTCCTTTTTGTTCTCATACGTTTTGATTGGGTGTAAAATGATTTGATGGTTATATACATGATGGCACCGGTCCGGGATAAACAACACATTGTTCCAACGCCTCCCTTTCGCGGCGCGGGAGAACGTTGAGACGAGGTTGAGCTTTGTTCGCCGCGAAACGGATGTGGGGTCCGACGAGCATGCGTGAGGGATTGCAGCGGAAATGATTTTGGTGGGAATGCGTTCCCCGGCGAGACGGAGGTTCCGCTTGACGCTTCTTGTCTCGCGGAATGGTGGTGGGTTTTAAACCAAAATTATTGGAGCGGAAAGCCCGACGGCGCGGCGGCATTGGATTGCGTATGCGGATGTGACGTGATTTCCGCCGCCGCGCCGGCACGCCCAAATAAAAAATAGGATGCAGAAAACCTGATTTGTGCCATCAAGTATATAATTCCCAATGATTTTTACACCAAAAGAAATAAGCCATCGTTCAGACGGCTTATTCTCGGATTCGGGCAAAGACAGAAACACGGTCAAACAACGATCCTCGTTTCCAAATCCTATGCTATGGAAAACAGCAACAATGGGAAAGGTGGCATCTTGTAAACCACACCCTTCCCTTAGATGAGCGAGATTCCGCAGCACGAGGGCGACAAGGCCCAACAGGAGTTGCTGCTGAAACGGGGCGGCCAATTGGTGGACAACCTGCTCAACAATGTGATGCCGGTGCCGAGCAGCAAGACCACACGGGATTTCAAACTGGTTTGTGCCGAAAAACAAGCACACCTTCAGTCGCGAGAAGCCGTAAAAAGACGTAAAAAAAGAGACATGTAGCCCTACGGATCAGTATCTCCCCACCACCTCCAGCACTTCCGTCCAGTCCGTCTCGGGGTCAAAACCGAACTTGTCATCGATGCCCACATTGAAATAGAGTTTAGCATCGAAACACGCCATCGGGGTGTTGCCCACCTCGGGGTTCTCGTTGGCATAGTCGAAAAGGATTCCATCGGCCTCAAACCGGCGGAGATAGGCCTCCAATTTGTCGGGATAGCAGCCCGACCAGAGAATCATACAGACATCCGGACGATCGGAAAGCGTCCGCAACGCCTCCTTGGCTTGCGGGAAATAATCGTACGTCTCTTCGTTTTCATAACAGGCCTTCAGAATGGTGTCGTGGATATCGACCAAAACATAGATCTTATCCCATTTTTTGGCGATTTTCTTCCCAAATGCGGTGGCAAAAGCGGTTTTAATACTCACAGGTGCAAAATTTTGTACTTAAAAAAAGAGGGTGAGCATTCTAACCGAACCCCACCCTCTTCATTCTTACATTATTAATTCTTGAATCTTTAGAGTTGCGGTCCGAACGGAATCAATGCCTTGCCCTGCTCGGTGTCGCTGAAGTTCTCGAAGTTTTTGATGAAGGAGGCGGCCAGCGTCCTGGCATTCTCGGCGTATGCGGCCTTGTCGCTCCAGCTGTTCTCAGGGTTTAGGATACTGTCGTCCACACCCGTGACGTGCTTGGGGATGCGCAAGTTGAAAGGTTTCACCAGTTCGGTCTCGCAGTTCAACAGTTCACCGTTGAGGATAGCAGTGATGATGGCACGGGTGGCCTTCAGGGAGATACGCTCTCCTACCCCGTAGCCGCCGCCGGTCCAGCCAGTGTTCACCAAGTAAGCCGTGGCGTTGTGCTGGTCGAGTTTCTTGGCCAGTTCCTCGGCGTATTTGGTCGGATGAAGCAGCAGGAAGGCTGCGCCGAAACAGGAGGAGAAGGTGGGTTGCGGGGTGACAATGCCTCGCTCGGTGCCGGCCAACTTGGCGGTGTAACCACTGAGATAATAGTACATCGTCTGCTCGCGGTTAAGGACGGCCACCGGAGGCAACACACCGAAAGCGTCGGCGGAAAGGAAGATAATCTTGCTCGGGTGGGTGCCACGTGACACGGGCTTCACGATGTTGTCGATATGGTAGATAGGATATGAGACGCGGGTGTTCTCAGTCTTGGCGGCAGAGTCGAAGTCGATGTTGCCTTCAGCGTCCACCACAAGGTTCTCCAACAGGGCATCACGCTTGATGGCATGGTAGATATCGGGTTCCTTGGCCTCACTGAGGTTGATGCACTTGGCGTAGCAGCCGCCCTCGAAGTTGAAGACGCCGTTGTCGTCCCAGCCGTGCTCGTCATCACCGATAAGGGCGCGGTTCGGGTCTGTGGAGAGCGTGGTCTTGCCGGTGCCGGAGAGTCCGAAGAAGATGGCGGTGTCGCCATCCTTGCCCTGGTTGGCGGAGCAGTGCATCGCGGCCATGCCGTTGAGGGGAAGGAAGTAGTTCATCACGGAGAAGATGCCCTTCTTCATCTCGCCACCGTACCAGGTGCCGCCGATGAGGGCCATACGCTCGGTGAGATTGAAGGCCACATAGACCTCGCTGTGCAAGCCCATCTCCTTCCAGTCGGGGTTCGTGGTCTTGCCGGCGTTCAGCACCACAAAATCGGGGGTGAAGTCCTTGAGCTCCTCTTCGCTCGGACGGATGAACATGTTCTTCACGAAATGGGCCTGCCAGGCCACCTCGGAAACGAAGCGCACCTTCATGCGGGAGTCCTCGTTGGCACCGCAGTAGCCGTCCATCACATAGACCTTCTTGCCCGTGAGCTGTTTCTGGGTGATCTTCTTGAGATGCTCCCAGGTCTTGGCATCGATCGGCTTGTTGTCGGAGCCCTTCTTGTTGGGGTCGGCCCACCAAACGTTGTTCTTGGTGTTCTCGTCGAGGACGATGTATTTGTCTTTCGGAGAACGGCCCGTGAAGATGCCGGTATCGACCGAGAGGGCGCCGGACTTGGTCAGGTAGGCTTTCTCATAGCCGGTAAGGGATGGGTCAGTCTCATGCTGGTAGAGCTCGTCGTAAGAGAGGTTGTGGTAGATTTCAACGGGATTCTCCACGCCGAGGTCTTTCAATTGTTCTTTGAGGTCTTTCATAAGAGGTATGTTTTTTTGTTATTAATAAGATGCATTAAGGGGCTGCAAAAATACAAAAAAATAGCCGTCAGAGAAAGCAATATTGATGAAATAAGCATGCCTGTTTCATGCATCTTGTGAAACAACTGCCGCCATGCTGTTCGAACACGTTTCATGTCGTTCGGGAGAAAGCATTCCTTTTCATTTTGGCGAAAAAACCATAAAAAAACAGCGCAATCACTTTCACAGAAGCAATTACGCTGATTTTTGTGGCGGGAACGGGAATTGAACTCGTGACCTCCGGGTTATGAATCCGACGCTCTAACCGACTGAGCTACCCCGCCTTGTTTTGAGCGTGCAAAAATACATTTTTTTTCATTCCATCCGACAACTTATTTCCATTTTTCATATCATCCATTATATCAAATAGATAATATTTAAATAACGATGTTTTATGCGTAACTGTGCATGCCGCCAAGAAGCATATTCACACCAAAATAGGTGATTAACACCGACAAGAATGCCAACAAGACGTAGAGATGGAAAAGCATCGGGCGCTTGTCGTCCCATCGCAAATAGAGAGGTATGGCATAGACAATGGCGGTAATGAGTGCCCACACTTCCTTGGGGTCCCACGACCAGTAGTTGCCCCAGGTGATGTTGGCCCAGACGGAGCCGATGATGATGCCCGCGACAAGAAAAAAGAGAGACGGATAGAGCATGGTCAGCGACGCATCCCGAAGCCGCAGCACCGATGCACGCCACTCCTTGCGAAAGATACGGTTCAGCAGGGCGGCCACGGAGTTGACCCATGCAAACGCCAGCAGCGCGTATGCGAACATAATGACGGCCACATGAATGAGCAGCAGCGGCGATTTAAGCACAGGCATGGTGTGCGACACGGGAGGACGCACCCCCTCCATCATGGCGGCCAGCAGCACGAAACCCATGATCAGCAATCCGCCGTGCAGCATAATCGGTGAGCGACGTCCGCCCAACAGTGAGAAAATCGCCACACACAACGACAAGAAAAGCATGGTCTCATACCCGCCCGTCAGCGGAATGTATCCTGACAATATCCAACGGAGCACGAAAAGCATCAACAAATACACACTGGCGAACATAAGGATGCATTCGCTGACGCGACGCACCCATACGGAACCCTTCTCCACCCCCGCGACAGCATAGCCCAAGAACAGCATCCCCAGCAAGATGGTGCAGATGGCCAAGGGACGACCCGGCGTGATAATGTTGTAAACCTTCTCCATTTTGAATTTAGCGTCGAAAGGCAGAACATCACCCGCATGTTTCTTTTGGAAAAGACGATGTTTCTCAAACACCGTATTCAGCATGTCCATGTCGTTTTGCACGACAAGTTCCTGACACAAACCGAGATGTTTTTTTATATACAGATATTCCTCTGCCGACAGCTTGTCAACAGGCAGTTTGTCGGTATGCGAATACCAGGAGATCGCGCCGTTTTCGTCCTTTAGCGGGAAAACTTTCAACAAGGTGCCATTAAGCAGGGAGACTATTTGCATGTATTGCTTGTTGGCGACAGAGAACTGTGATCGTCTCGGGTCGTTCATCTTCATGCTGTCGAGCACCATGCCAACAGTGTTCTCGCCGTGATCATTGAGAAAATCGTCCAAGGAGGCGCGTTTGCCTTCAATCCCCATCATGTTGCGCACCTCCTCGCCTTTGATCTTGAACATGGGCTCTTTTTTCCAATCGTCGAAGTAGAAGAGCCATCCGGCGAGCACCTGCTCGGCGGTGTAGCCATTATAGGATGTACTTCCGCAGATCTTATAGGTAAAATCGCGGGCGAAGGATTGCACAGGACAGATGCGGTTTTGGTATAGGATGTATGTGTCACCCATCTTGGCGGCAGTCTCTTTGGGCAAAGTGCGTGGCATGTCATTTTTGGCCTGTGCCATGGAAACGGTACCACAGAGCAGGATCAGCAGCACAGAGGCCTTGACCGCCGTGTGGCGCCACACGGCGCGGAAACGGCTTGAAGGATCGCAGAACATGACGATGAAGGATAGCAGAAGCAGGGCGAAGCCGGTGTATATCACAGCGATACCCCACGGGTCGTGGGACACCAACAGTTCAATGCTGCCGTCCTTGCCGTAATCAGACATATAGAACCGATAGTTTTTATGGTTGCCAATATGGTTCATGGAAATCACGACGGGATCGGACAAATCCGAGATGTGAACCTTAGCCACGAAGTCCATGGGGGCCATTGTGCCAGGATAGGTCTGCACCTCGAAAGTGTCCAGTGTCACCGTGAAGGGGAGGTCAAGTTGGCCGCCTCTGCCGCCGGCATACTGGGCCGCTGGTTGATGCGGCCACAGATGCAGTGTGCCGGATTCTCCCGTGAAATTGGTCAACAGGGCACCAGTGAAGACAAGCAGCACGGAAGCCCACTGCATCCATCCCCACAGTCGCATTTGTCTGCGCTCCATGAGCACCAACGCGGTCGTGCCAACTATGGCAAGCATCCACAGGATGACAGTCGCGGGATGATGATAGATGGCCGCGATGGCTGATTCGGAGCCGCGGTTTCTTTCGTACACGGTGCCGGCAGCCATCACAACCACGAGCGATGCCACAAGCACGGCGGTGGCTATCTTCAGGATTTTCACGGGTGATTTCATAATTCAGGTTTCAAGAAGGTTATAAACAAGAGGATCAAATGGCATTGATGAAAGCGACCATGGCGTCACGATCGGATTTGGAAAGATTACGGAAACGATCGACCGTCCATCTCGCGTCACTTTGGCTGCTTCCATGCCACATGATGGCTTCAATGACGTTGCGGGCACGGCAGTCGTGCAGGCGGTCGGAGGCACCGGTGCAGATATAGGAGAGACCGCGCCCCCACAACGGCGTGGTGCGGCACCAGCCCGTGCGGATATCGTTGACCATGTAGAGACGATGCTGCACAAGATCGGAATAAGGCCATATCTTCTGGTTCGGATAGCGCGGGAGTCGGCGGTCGCCGTCGGTGAAGAAACCGTTGGGATCAGTGAAGTTGTCACTGCCGGTGGTCCAGCTGGGGCGATGGCAAGTGGCGCATCCGATTTCGCGGAAGAGCCGGCGGCCACGTTGGATGGTGCTGTCACCCAAGTTGCGGGCGGCAGGCACGGCCAAACCTCTATGCCACACCATGAAGTTGACATAGTCACTCTTGCTCATCTCCACAGGCAATTCACGATTCATAAGATAATTGTAGATATCCGTCTCCGGATTACCCGTCACGTTCCACTCAGGAAAATAGCTGTAGAACTGTGCCTGCACCTCCGGATCCTGCGACGCTTTTGTCGCGTATGCAGCAGTCATGTAATGGTAGCGGCGATCCGAGCGAGTCACATTGGTGATGTTCCAAATGGCGTTGGCGCCAGCGGCATCCTGAAGGGGACCTCGAGACAAGGCGTAGGTGAAGCGTTTGGGATGCGTGGTGTTGGAATAGAGGCTGGCCCATGTGCTTCCTGACCAGATGGCCGGATTCAACACTGCACCGGCTTGGTATTCCTTGAGGTACTGGGCCTTGAGGGAGTCGTCGGGGATTGCATCGAGCAGCCCCGTGCCATAGATGCCAATGGTGCTCTCCAGGCGAACCTTGAGCTGGCTGTAGTCAATATTTTGTCCGTTCACCTGCAGCGGCACATAGAAAGCACTTTCAGGAATGGTCACTTCGGGATAGATGAGCTCGTAGGCCTCGCCGTCGGGGAAACGGTTGCCCCACTCATCCACGTATGGCAGCCAGGAAATCTGGATCTGATTTTCGTCAATAGGTGCCTTGAAGGGCGCCACAGCTTTCGTCTGCGGCATGCCTGTATAGGAACTCAGATAGGTGTCGTTCTGGTCAGTGAGCACCAGAAGGTAGCCGTTGCCCCACTCGTCGGCACGATAGCGGTCCATGCGCTTGCCATGGCCATAGCCAGGGTGGCAGCTGATACAGGAACTGCGGACATACAGCGGTCCAAGTCCGTTGAATGGTGGGTTGTTCTGGGTAATGGTACGTTCAAAGAAGTACTCGCCATACATAAATTCGGCGGTCATGCCGGCTTGCTCCACAGCGGGCGTGGGATCTTCGTAAGCCGAAGAGGTCGCGTTGAAGGTGGTTCCCAACCTGCCACCGGCGTATGTCTCCTCAATGATACTGTTTTGATCCTCAATCGTGGAGTCAGGAATGTCATGGCAACTGGCCAACACCAGAGAGAGCCCGCAAAGCAATGCAATGGTCGTTTTTTGTTGTGTATTCAAGGTTCTGAAGTTTTATTTGTTATTAAATTATTTCAACACGCTGGTAACCTTTGCCATCGTCTCGTCCAGTTTCTGACAGGCATCGGAGGCGGCACCGGCTGATGGATCGGTAATGTTGTTGACAAACGGTCGCTTCATGCCGCGGATGGCTGTAAGAGCCTCGTTGATGGCATCCACCACTTCAGCATCGAGATTTTTGTCCTTGTCGGCCACAAAGTGGTGCAGCGATTTGCTCTCGTCGCGGCGGCCTTCAACACCGCCCATGTAGGAGTTTTGGATGCTCAGAATGTTGTCGTAGAAATCATCGATGGACTTTTGGCTATAGGGAGACTCAATATAGGTGGGATCTTCGCCATTGTAGGGTTTTCCGATCTTGGAAGTACCCACCTCGTCGGCAATAGAGCAGCAGCCGTCAACAATGACAGCGAGGGCACTGGCACGGGTGGCATAAGTGCTGCCTGCGTTTCCAGCTTTCAGCATGTTTTCGCCGTATGAGAAGGAGCCGCCGTTGACGGTGGTGTTGAACTCAAGTTCTTCCATGCGGGCCACATGTGCGGCAGGAGCATCGTCACCGAGCCAACTCACCTCCAATTGGAAACAACGGTTTCGCAAGTCGCCGGCCACGGCCACGGCGTAAGTCAAATGCAAATCACTGATGGCAGCGGCGGATTTCGGGGCGCCATTCTCAAAAAGAATATACTCAATGCCATGGAAGCCGAGCAGGGCATTGCCGAGGTAGTCGCCGGCATAGACATCTCCGTCCTCGCCCGCAAGGGCCTGCATTTGGGACGTGTTGCTCATCATCGTGTTGAAGCCGGCCTCGTCAAGGGGCCAGGAGTCAATGTGCGGGTCAATGCCAAAGTCGTTGGCCGGACCAAACAGGAAAGCTTCGCTCTTTTCCCACCATGATCGGGCTTCAAGGAAGATGTTGCATGCGGTCTGCACGTTGGCATCCGTCTTGTTGGTTTGCAGTGTCTTCAAGGCTTCCACCAGTTCCTGCGACTTTGCCGCCAAATTGCTGTAAGTGGGAGCTATGACGTTTTCAACATACTGGTCGAGGATGTTGCCCATGGCTTCATCATCGGCAGCTTGCGGGTCCTTGCATGAAGCAAAGGAGAACATGAGCCCCACAAGAACACTCATCGATAGGATTTTTTTGACTTTCATTGTTTTTTTATTTTAAAGTGTTATTCATGTATATTATTGTATTGAATTCTAAATCCGACTGGTTTACATTGTTATTTTGAATTCCAAACCAGTGATCTATCTTTTAAAAAATGCACTATAACAAATTCCGACGGCGACCCACGGCTCGCTGTTATATTGCTTGGCCAACATTCTATATCCAAATTCACCCTTGATGGCGATATAAGGAATGGGGTAATAGTTGAGACCTGCAGAAAAGACATGGCGTTCCGTCCATTTAAAATCGCTCAAGGGCACACGCTCGCCGTTGGATATGACATAAGCGGGATTGTAGGAATCATAGTACTCATAACGGGCGAAGAGGTAGAGTTTGCGTTCTTTTCTCTCAGGCAGAAGATTGAATCCGGCCTCGAAAGCGCCATCCATGACGGAGCGCCCTACCAAGGTGTGGGGATAAGGTGCAGAAGAGCTGTTGGGCAGATAGTTGTTATAGCGAGATATGAGGGCGGCATCTCCAAGATAGCCGTAGTCATAGTTGCCTCGGAGCACCAACCATTTGTGCTTGTATTGGAAATCGAAAGAGCCATACACCACGGTTCCTTTCACATCCTTGTAAGTGGTGGAATTTTCCTCGGTGACAATGTCATTGTTGAAGGTGTTGCCCACATAGCCGCTCAAGCTGAGGCGGAGACCGTTGACGGAGGTGTTGTCCACGCGAAAAGCCCCCGCTATCTTGTTGGCCACACGGAATTCGTAAGGGGATGCAGATGCGTCATGCGCCCACCCCTGCACATTGAACATCGTTGAATTGAGGGCTGGCAGCAACTGAAACTCATAACGCCATCCACCGACCTGTCCCCAGACGCTGATGCCTGTCTCATGCCAAGTGCATGGAATAATGGTATTCTCGCCCTCGGGACGAAAGACATTGAAAAACTCGGTGGGCAAATGGTGGCTGTTGGTCGCCCCCACGGGCACCACGATATGGCCCAGCCGGATATTCAACTTGTTGTCCAAGAAACTCTTTTGCAGCCAAAACTGTTCCAAGGCCACCTCCCCGCCCCGCTCAATCTCCTGCTCGTACTCGCCAGTCTCCTCACTCTCGATCTCGACTGCCACCTCCGTGCCACCGTGCTCAAACTCGATCTCCGTGCCCATAGACCATCCTTTGCCGAAGTCATAGCCCAACATCAGCACCACATGCGGAATATCGACCTGGCCGAAGCCTTTGGAATTGGCATAACGGTCGGCAAAAGAGTAACGGAAAGCATTGTCACTATAAAAGCTGTATTTATAGGTGGCCTCACCATAACCGCCAAAGGTCAGACGTCCCGCGCGCTTGTTGGCGACAGAGTCTGTCGCATTCCTCTTTGCCCTGCGAACGGAGAGATCTATGGTATCAGGCCGGTTTTTTTGTACTAACGGAATGGATTCCGCATTGACATTGGAAACGAAGAAAAACGCAATTATCAGTAAACCAACTCGTTTTAAATTTCTGCTTTTCATAAAACACACTTTTAAAACAACATGCAAAAGTGTATCTTTAAAACCATGCATCCACTACCCTTTTTTTAGGATAATCGACATTTTCACTAACTAAAAATGGCTATTGCCGCACTATCGCGTCAATGCGAGCCGGAATCCTTGGCACGGCTTGTAGTGACCAGATAGACACCGGCTGCGATGAGCACGAGGGCTACCGGCTTATTCCAGGTGAAGATGTCCTGTCCCACGGCGATGGCCACCACGGAGGTGACGACAGGCTGCAGGTTGCTGTACATGCTCACGGTGGTGGGTCTCAGATAGCGCAGACCCACTGGTAACAGGAAATAGGCCACCACCGTCGAGAATATCATCACCGTGAAGAAATTGAGCCATGCCGACACGGGCACTGGGCCTTGCAGCATCGGAGAGTCCGACACGACCGGAATTCCGATCGGCAGGCAGATCACGGCACCGATGAGGAACATCCACTTCATCAGCGTCACTGGGCTGTATTTTTTGGAGATGGTGCGTGTGACGAGCAGGTACGCTGCATAAAAAAGGATGTTGACAAAGCAGAGCAGCAGTCCCATCGGGGTGGCGTTGGCATCGATTTTCCAGAAAAAGAGCACGATCATGAGAGCGCCGGCGATGCCAACGAAAACACCCACGCTCTTTCGAACAGAGATAGGTTCGCGCAAGAAGAGCGCAGCCATGAGCATTACCACCAAGGGGCTGGTGGCAGACACGAGGGAGACATAGCAGGGCGAGGTGTAGCGAAACGCCATCGAGAAGGCAATCAGCGTGCCGGCCAGCACCACACCGCCCAGAAGGATGGCCCACACATCGTGTTTCTCCACGCGCTCACGGGGAAAAAAAAGCGAAATCAACCAAAAAACCGCCGCCCCGAACAACATCCGGGCGGCGGTGAAGGCATGTGGGGATATGTATTCGGGAACAACGGCCTCAGAGCAGTTGGGGTTGATGCCGAAGATGACATACACGGCCAAGACTGCCAGATGCCCGACCCATTTCCGACTTTTCGTCTCCAAAGGACCTTAGTTTTTCAGCGCGGCAATTTCCTTGATGGCGTTGATGCAGGTGTCGATCTCCTCCTCCGTGTTGAAGGCGCCGACGCTCAGGCGGACGGTGCCGTCAACCGGCAAGGTGCCGATACGCTCATGCACCAGTGGAGCGCACTGAAGGCCGGTGCGGCATGCGATGTCGTAATCGACGTCGAGCATGGTGCCGACATCCATGGCCTCGAAACCGCGCACGTTGAGGGAAAGCACCGGGTTCTGGTTCTCCACGGAGGTGGCGCAATAGACGGTGACACCTTCCACGTTGCGCACGCCATCGACGAGACGCTTCCAGAGTTTCATCTCCTGATCGTGGATGTTCTGGATGCCCTTCTCCTCAATCCATTTCACACCGCGATAGAGTCCGGCGATGCCGAGCATGTTCATGGTGCCGGCTTCAAGACGATAGGGATACTCATCCAGATGGGTGCGGACAGCGGAGCGCACACCGGTGCCGCCAAAGCGGGTTTGGCGCACCTCAACGCCCTCGGCCACATAGGAGCCGCCGATGCCGGTGGGTCCCATCAGGCATTTGTGGCCCGTGAAGGCGTAAGCATCCACGCCGTATTCAAGCATGTTCATCTCCACCGCGCCAGCGCCCTGGCTGCCGTCCACCACGAAAATCAGGCCGTTCTCCTTGCAGACCTTGCCGATCTCTTTGATGGGTTGCACCGTGCCAATGACGTTGGAGCACTGGGTGCAAACCACCATCTTGGTGTTGGATTTGATGGCTTTCTTGAAATCGTCGGGATGGACATAGCCCGCCTCGTCGAAAGGCAGATAGGTCACCTCAATGAGCCCTTGCTGCTCCAAGCAGTAAAGGGGACGAAGCACTGAGTTGTGCTCCAGCATGGTGGTGATGACATGCATGCCTTTCCGGGCAAGGCCTTGTATCAGGATATTCAGCGAATCCGTGGCGTTGTAGCTGAAGGTGAGGCGGCGTTCATCGACCTTGGCACCGCCGTTGAACAATTGTGAGAGCAGGCGACGGGTGTCGGTCAACAACTCACCGGTCTCGATACCGGCATCGTAGCCGGCACGGCCGGGACTCACGCCATGCTCGCGATAGAAACTGTCCATGAAATCATACACCTCTTTGGGCTTTGGATAAGAAGTTGCGGAATTGTCTAAATATATCATAATCTGGCTTTTTAAAAACGGGTGCAAAAATACATTTTTTTTGTACTTTTGCGCGCTCAAAAAAACAGGTATTTCTAAACCCACACACAAATATGAAAAAGATATTAGTCATTGGTGCCTGCGGACAGATTGGTTCTGAGCTGACACCCGCTTTGCGCAAAGAATACGGCACGGACAACGTCGTTGCTGCCGACATGGTTTACCCTTTGAAAGGCGACCTCGCCGATGCGGGGCCCTCTTGCAAAATTGACGCCACCAACGCTCAGGAGATCGCCGATGCCGTGAAGAAATACAACATCGATGCCATCTACAACCTCGCCGCCATCCTCTCCGCCAAGGCGGAGGCCAACCCCATGTTAGGCTGGAACGTCGGCGTGGGCGCTTTGATCAACTGTCTGGAAGTCTCCCGCGAATTCGGCTGCGCCCTCTTCACCCCGAGCTCCATCGGCGCCTTCGGCCCCGACACCCCGCACGACATGACCCCGCAAGACACCATCCAGCGCCCCAAGACCATCTACGGCGTCACCAAAGTCACCGGCGAGCTGCTGAGCGACTACTACTTCAAACGCTTCGGCGTCGATACACGCTCAGTGCGTTTCCCCGGACTCATCTCCAACGTCACGCTCCCCGGCGGTGGCACCACCGACTATGCCGTCGAGATCTACTATGCCGCCGTGAAGGGCGAGAAGTTCACCTGCCCCATCGCGAAGGGCACCTTCATGGACATGATGTACATGCCCGACGCACTCAAGGCCGCCATCGACCTCATGGAAGCCGACCCCACCAAGCTCGTTCACCGCAACTCCTTCAACATCACGGCCATGAGTTTCGAACCCGAAATGATCTACGCGGAAATCAAAAAACACATTCCCGATTTTCAGATGGAATATCAATACGACGAGCTGCGCCAGACCATCGCCGACTCCTGGCCCAACCAAATGGACGACCATTGCGCCCGCGAGGAATGGGGCTTCAAACCACAATACGACCTGGCCTCCATGACGACGGACATGCTTGACGTTCTCAGCAAGAAGTTGAAATAATTCGCTTTTATATTATTATAGTATGTAAGGTCTGCCACCAGCAGGCCTTTGTTTTTCCCAAAAACATCATCATGGTGAACGTCCAATAAAAAGTGTATTTTTGCACCCTTAAACTCAACCCGATGGAAGTAACCAGACTTTTCGACATGTTGGAGCGCAATGTGGTGGAATTCCCCCATGAAGACGCGCTTTGCGGCAAGGACAACGGCACATGGGTCAAGCACAGCTCCCAAGACTACCTTGACACTGTCAACAACATCTCATACGGCTTCATGCAACTCGGCATCAAGAAGGGGGATTGCATCGCCACCATAACCCCGAACCGGCCAGAGTGGAACTTCCTTGACATGGCCATCATGCAACTTGGAGCCATCCATGTGGCCATCTACCCTACCATCAGCGAAAGCGACTACGACTATATCCTGCACCACGCCGACGTGAAGCTCATTTTCGTCTCCGGCTGGGAACTGTTGCGCAAGATCACCAACATCATCGCCAACATTCCCGGACTGGTGGATAAGGTCTATACTTTCAGAAACTTACGTGGATACAGGCACCTGAACGAGGTCGTGGAACTCGGGCGCGTCAATCCGGCCCCGCAATATCTCAAGGAAATCAAAGCCAGCATCTCCCCCGACGACGTGGTCTCCATCGTCTATACCTCCGGCACCACGGGGAATCCCAAGGGTGTGATGCTCACCCACCGCAATTTCCTCACCAACGTGGAGGGCATCCTGCCTATCATCCCCACGCCCAACGACTACAACCGTGTGCTCAGCTACCTGCCGCTCTGCCATGTGTATGAGCGCATGATGAACTACTCGTGGCAATATCTCGGCATTCCCGTCTATTACGCGGAAAGCCTGGCGAAAATAGCCGACAACATGCAGGAGGTCAACCCTTCCATTTTCACCACCGTGCCACGGTTGTTGGAGAAGATATACGACAAGATTCTCGCTAAGGGACGCAAGCTCACCGGCATCAAGCACAAGCTCTTTTTCTGGGCCAACGACATCGCGTTGGAGTATGATTTCAACAAGAAGAAATCTTACTATCGCAAGCTCAACCGCGCCCGCAAGTTAGTGCTGAACCAGTGGAAGGCCGTCACCGGCACGAACCTGCGGGTCATCGTGACGGGCGGCGCAGCCATCCAGCCCCGCATTTCCCGCATCTTTTGGGCTTTGGGCGTGCCCGTGCTCGAAGGCTATGGCACCTCGGAGACCTCCCCCGTGATTTCCGTGAGCAACTTCTTCAAAAACGGTCTCGAATTCGGCACGGCGGGTCCTGTGCTCCCTGGCACACAGGTGAAAATCGCCGAAGACGGCGAGATCCTCTCCAAGGGCAACCATGTGATGAAGGGCTACTACAAAGCCGACGACCTCACCGCCGAGGCTATCGACAAGGACGGGTGGCTACACACCGGTGACTTAGGCAAGCTCTCGCCCGAAGGCCGTCTCAGCATCACCGGCCGAAAGAAGGAGATGTTCAAAACCGCCTTTGGCAAATATGTGGTGCCGACCATTATCGAGAACAAGTTTGCGGAGGACTCCCTCATCGACAATATCATGGTGGTGGGTGAGAACAAGCAGTATGCTGCCGCCCTCATCGTGCCCAACTTCCCCGACCTGCGCGCCTGGTGCGTGAACAAAGGCATCGACTACACCACCAACGAGGAGATGATCAAGCATCCTGACGTGCTCGCGAAATACAAGAAGATTGTGGATCACTTCAACCAGTTCTTCGGCGACACCGAGAAGGTGAAACGATACATCCTCATCGGCTACGAATGGTCGGTGGCCACGGGCGAGCTCACCCCCACCCTCAAGCTGAAGCGCAACATGCTGATGAAGAAGTACGAGGAACAGATCGAGAAACTGTTCAGCTAAGTGCGATTTACGCACCCCGACACACCTCCGGCGTATCATGTTGGGTGTGTCTCATCAGTGGGTGAACAGGCACGCAATCATAGCAGGCCAGCGGCCTGCAGGGGTGTGCGGCTATGTGTTTTCCGGATTCTCGCGCCTGACGGTGTGCTTGAGTTTCAGCATTGCCAGGTTGAGTTCCAGAGTGGTCTCGCTGCTTTGCACCGGCATCACGTCGTTGAGCAGGTCGTCCACCAATTGGCCGCCCCGCTTCAGCAGCGACTCCTGTTGGGCTTTGTCGCCCTCGTGCTGTGGAATCTCGTTCATTACCCGCGTCAGTTCCCTGAGTTTGGCGTACGCTTCTACGATCGCGATGGTGGTTTTTACCGCTTTTGGACTCTTCAGGATGGTGGCCAGCATATAGAGGCCCTTCTCGGTAAAAGCTTTGGGATTTGATGTCGAATGTTTCTGACGATTGAACCGGTCGAAATTTTCGACCAGTTCTTGTTTTTCAGTTTCAGAAACCTCCAAAATGTATCCTTCGGGAAATTTCTCGGGGTTGTTGGCAACCGCCTCGTTCACTCGTTTGGTTTCTACACCATACAGTTCCGCAACATCGGCGTCGATGATTACCTGCTGACCGCGCAGGGCGATCATTCTGTTTTCAACTTCGATAATGTTTGTCATATTATTGTTGTTTATATTGTTAATGAATTTGCAACAAAGATATAATTTTCACAGGTGCCTGTCAAGTGCTTCGCAAAAATTCTTTTCGGCTAATAATTAGAAAGTTATAAAATTATATTAACAATTACATCTTTTAATTGTTAATTTTTGAATTTAATTTCGGAGAAAATGGAGTGTTGGGACGCGAAACCGCTCTGCTTTTAGCACATAACGTTTGGAAGTAGTTGGCTGCTGGCACTGTGAGAGAGTTGAGGAACTAAGAAATTAAGAAATTAAGAAATTAAGGTGGGGTGTAGTAACTTGAGATAATGATTCGTGTTTCCTGCCCTGTTTCAGCCCGTCAGGGCTGAAGGGCTCGGCAGAAAACGGATGCCCTCGCGCGAACGGTCGCACGCCGGAGGTGTGCGGGCAAAAAGAGGCATTGTGAAGGCCTGAAAGTTAGCGGTTGCGAGTTCCCCGGAGTTTGGCGTACGTTTCTATGATGGTGATGGGGGGCACCGCCTTCGGACTCTTCAGGATGGAGACTGGCATATAAAGGTCTTTTTCGGTAAAGGCTTTGGGTGGATATTTGCAGTGGTGTCCTCTGCCACTTTTCTTTAAGGTCGAAATTTTCGACCTTAAAGATGTAAATTCTTGTTTGTCAATTTGCAGAATTTAATCAAGGGGAAATTCCTCGGGGCCGGTAGCATCCACTCGTTTTACTCGTTTGTTTTCTACACCATACATAACAAGATTAAGAAGACCTCATATCAGATACTTATAGGAACTGAGTGATGTATTATGTATGCATCACATTGGTAGATGAAGAGGTTGTCGAAAATGGTTTCCAGGACGTGGCGCGCCGCGTCTCTACATTCTTAATTCTCCGTTCTCAATTCTCCATTTTTTTCCGTACCTTTGCACCCGATTTTTAGAAACCTAACCGACACGAATATGAATCCTACCGACAACAAAGGCAAAGTTTTATTATTCAATACTTTATCGAAGAGAAAAGAACTCCTCTCCCCTATCGTGCCCGACCACGTGGGTCTCTATGTCTGCGGCCCGACCGTCTATGGTGAACCCCATCTCGGACACGCCCGTCCGGCCGTGACCTTCGACCTGGTGTTCCGCTACCTTACCCATATCGGCTACAAGGTGCGCTATGTGCGCAACATCACCGACGTGGGCCATCTGGAACACGACGCCGACGAGGGCGAGGACAAGATCGCCAAGAAGGCCCGTCTCGAACAGCTCGAGCCAATGGAGGTGGCCCAATACTATATGGACAGCTACCACAAGGCCATGGACGCCCTCAACGTGAAAAACCCCTCCATCGAGCCCCGCGCCTCCGGCCATATCATCGAACAGATCGAGATGGTGCAGAAAATCCTTGACAAGGGCTTCGCCTACGTCTCCGACGGCTCCGTCTATTTCGACGTGGAGAAGTTCGACAAGACCTTCGGCTACGGCAAGCTGTCGGGCCGTGTGCTCTCCGAGCTCATCGCCAACACCCGCGAGCTCGACGGCCAGAGCGAGAAACGCAATCCCGCCGACTTCGCCCTCTGGAAGAAAGCCGCTCCTGAACACATTATGCGCTGGAACTCGCCCTGGAGCGTGGGTTTCCCGGGCTGGCACATCGAATGCACCGCAATGAGCACCAAGTATCTGGGTGAACAGTTCGACATCCACGGCGGCGGTATGGACCTGCTCTTCCCGCACCACGAGTCGGAAGTTTGCCAGAGCACCGTGGCCAACGGCAAAAGCTCCGTGCGCTACTGGATGCACAACAATATGATTACCATCAACGGACAGAAGATGGGCAAGTCGCTGGGCAACTTCATCACCCTCAACGAGTTCTTCACCGGCTCGCACAAGATGCTCACGCAGGCCTACTCCCCGATGACCATCCGCTTCTTCGTACTGCAAGCACACTATCGTGGCACCGTCGATTTCAGCAACGAGGCTCTGATCTCTGCCGAGAAAGGTATGGAAAAACTGTACGCCGCCGAGCGCCATCTTGACAAACTCAAGGCCGGTGCGCAGTCCACCGAGGACATCAACGCTTGGGTGGAACGCTGCTACGAGGCGATGAACGACGATTTCAACAGCCCCAAGGTCATCGCCGAGCTCTTTGAGGCCTCCCGCATCATCAACGCGGTGAAAGACGGCCACGCCACCCTGACCGCTGAGGATATTGAAACACTGAAAAACACTTTCCGCACCTTCTTCTTTGAGATTTTAGGCATGAAACCTGAAACCGCCAATGTGGCCGACAAGTACAGCGACGCCATGAACAAGGTGATGGATCTCGTGCTGGCAATCCGCCAGGACGCCAAAGCCAACAAGAATTGGGCGATCTCAGACAAGATACGCGACGAACTCAAAGAGGCCGGCATTTCTGTGAAGGACACCAAAGACGGGGCCGAGTGGTCGTTGGAATAGCTTGCCAGCGCCAAACGATCCCAATGACCAACCACCAATGACTAATGACCAACGACCAAAGTCCAAGGTAATCAACATTGATACCTTGAGCTTTGTTTTTACTCAATCCGACATGAAACGTCATTCTACATTCCGCCATCTACTGACGGCAATTCTCATCATTCTCACGCTCGGCGTTCATGGTCAGGGCATTGTGGCACATCGTGGCTTTTGGAAGGCCGACGGCGCTCAGCAAAACAGTCTTGTTGCCTTCATGGCGGCATATCATGCAGCCGTATGCGCCGGTGTGGAGTGCGACGCCCGCCTGACTGCCGACAGTGTGCTCGTCATCATCCACGACCGCAAGATCGGCAATGAATATGTCGATCAGATTCCCTACAGCCGCGTGGCACGATACCGACTGCCAAACGGGGAATCCATCCCCACGGCGGAAGAGTATCTGCAACAGGCCGCTCAGTATTGCAGTGAGAACTTCAAGCTCTTTTTCGAAATCAAACCCGCACGCTCCGATGACGAGCGGCAGACATACGTCGCAAAGTGTACAGAATTGGTGCGCCGTTACAAAATGGAGGGCCGGTTAGAGTTCATCTCCTTCGATTTAGAAATGTGCAAGATGCTGGCGGAACGCTGTCCCGACATTCCCGTCGCCTACCTCGAAGGCGACAGGACTCCTGAGGAGCTGCACGCATGGGGCATCGACGGCATCGACTACCGATACGGCATTCTGTTCCTACATCCCGACTGGATTCAGCAGGCTCACAACCTCGGCTTGAGCGTCAACGCCTGGACTGTGGACGACAAGGCAACCGCACAGGTGCTCTCCTTGCTTGGCGTTGACCTGATCACGACCAACGAGCCGAGGCGCATGCCGGCATGGCTTCATGACGAACCTGTGTTCACCTTTGTCTCCTTCAACATCCGACAGAGCGGATTTGCTTCATACGACGAGGGGAATGCCTGGCCCTACCGCAAGGAGGCTGTGGCCAAGATGCTGCTTGCACTGGCGCCTGACGCTTTCGGCGTGCGGGAGATGCTGCCCGACCAGCGCGACTTCCTGCGCCAGAACCTAAAAGAATACCGCATGTTGGGCGTGGGACGCGATGATGGCGACCAAGAGGGGGAAAACATGGCCATTTTCTATAACAAGAAGAGATTCAAACTCCTGCAAGGGAAAACATACTGGCTGAGCGAAACTCCCGACACTGTCTCATTCGGATGGGACGCCGCCTGCCGCCGCACCGTCACCAAGGCCGTCTTGCAAGACAAAAAGACGAAGGTTGTCATCCACTACTACAACACCCACCTTGACCATGTGGGAACCGTCGCGCGAAGCGAGTCCGTAAAGCTGCTCTGCAGGCTGATGGATGAAGACCTCGGGAAAGGCATCCCTGTCTTGCTCGGAGGTGACATGAACTCCTCGATGGCCGACACCATTTTCATTCCCCTGCTCCGCAAGGGCATGTTGCCCGTCCGCGACCTCACCCCCCAAACCGACCAGGAACCCTCCTTCAACGGTTATGGAATTCAAGGCAATGCTTTTGCCAACAACCGGGGCGAACATGTCATCGACCAGTTTTTTGCCAGAAACATCTACGCCATCCAATTCAAGACCTTAGTTGAATATTTTGGAGTTCCCTATATATCAGACCATTATCCAGTCTGGATCCAGTTTTCCGTTTCTCAAGCCCCCAATGATGTCATTCTTTCCACCAAAAAATAAAAATTCTCACGAAATAATATTTCAACTTTGCAATAATACAAAGAATTCATCGTTCCACAAAACATAATCATTGACCTATGCAGAAAAAAACATATACTTTTATTTTATTGTTATGCATTTTCTTATTCGCGGGTTGCAAAGACACAGACCTCACACCGGCGTATTTGTACATCTCCGAAGAAGACCTTGACAATTGTGTGGATGTCAGCACCTTCAATGCCGACCATAACCTCAATTTCGACAGTGAGCAATTGGCGGACTTGCAGAAACACACTTTCACACACGTCAATGTTTATGTGAACAACAAGAACCTCGGGTGTTGGCAGTTGCCCTGCAAAGTACCCGTGTTGCACACCGCCGGCATCGACTCCTCCACCGTGGTTTTGCTGCCCGCCTTCCGGAGAACCGGCATGGGGCGCACCATCAACGGCTATCCCTTCTTCAATGTCCTGCAGCAAAAACTTCCCCTCCAGCCCGGCCAAACCTTCAATGTATCAGACAATCCGCCCGTGTACAAATACAACCCTTACGCACGCTTCCCATACTTCGAGACCTTTTCCAACAGCTCCTCCTTCTACCCCACCGACACCACGATCAGCACTCACGTCTTCATACCCACCATCATTGATGGACGGAGTGCGGGCGAGATTGTCCTCACCGACGCCAAAGACAAGTTTGATGTCTCCTCCACCGACATCACCTTGCCGGCCTATAACTACTACATTTTCCTTGAGGTCACATACAAGACTGAAAACAACATCGACATCGGGGTCAAGCTTTCCACCTCTTCCAATCCCAATTCCATCCACCAGATCGGCGGCATCTATGCGTCTGACGGGGAATGGAAAACCATCTATTTCGACCTTTCGAATGTCATCCACAGCTACAATTACTATGGTTCCCCTGTCACCGTGGCCAACATTGTCCTGACCGGCAACGGGAATCCCAGTCTTTCCGACACCCATTTCCAAATCGACAACATCAAAGTCATCTATCAGCCTGCCGCATAGGCTTCGATTCCTAAGCAACACGCGGATAAAACACAAAGTAGTGAAATTGATAAAAAAAATTGCATGAACAAAAGAAGACTCCTGTTTTCATACATTTTCTTTGATGTACTGGCTGCCATCATATCATGGATATGCCTTTATGTCTATCGGAAAATCGTGGGAGAGTCTTTGTCGTTCGGCAGTATCGGCACCGCCATGATGGCCGACCCCACCTTTTTCTGGGGGCTTCTGCTCTGTCCGGCCTACTGGGTGCTCCTGCACGCCTTTATCGGCTATTATAACAAGGTATATCGCAAGTCACGCATGGATGAGCTGGTCACCACTTTCTGCATCACGCTCTTCGGTGTCCTGATTTTCTTCTTCTTCTTCATTCTCGACGATATCGTGACCTCACCGAGGGACTACGTCAAGTACATGTTATTCCTCTTTGCGGTGCAATTTATCACCACCTATATACCGCGTGTTTGCATCACGACGCGCATCAACCGTCGCATTCACAGCGGGCAAATCGGCTTCAACACATTGATTGTCGGCAGCGACGAGAAGGCGCTGCAAATTTATGACACTGTCATGCAGCAGAAGCCGTCCACCGGCAACTTCCTGATCGGGTATGTCAAAGTGGACGACAACGCCGAGGACCGTCTCACGGAGCATCTTGTTTGTTTGGGCACCCTCGAGCGGCTGCCTGACATCATTGAACAGAATCATATCGAAGAGTTGATCGTCACCCTGCACAACGGGCAGCGCAAGCACATTGAGACGCTCATCGCGCTGGCGCGCGACCACGGCAACCTCACCCTGCGTGTCACCCCACAGCAACAAGACGTCCTGCTTGGCACTGTCAAGACCAGTTCCGTGATGTACGAGCCTCTCATTGCCATCACGCCGGAATACCTGCCGACTTGGCAACGGTTTATCAAGCGCGGCTTCGACATCCTGTTTTCGTTCATCGCACTCATCCTGCTTTTGCCGCTTTACATTGTCCTGGCCATCGGGGTGAAACGTTCCTCCCCTGGCCCCGTGTTCTACAAGCAGGAACGCATCGGATACAAGGGCAAGCCGTTCAATATCATCAAATTCCGTTCCATGAGGGACAATGCCGAGGAATCCGGCCCCATGCTCTCTTCCAAAGACGACACTCGGATCACCCCGTTCGGCAAGTTCATGCGGCAATATCGTCTTGACGAGACACCGCAATTTTTCAACGTCCTTATCGGCGACATGTCGTTGGTCGGTCCCCGTCCGGAACGGCAATATTACATTGACCAGATTTCCGAGCGCGTGCCCTACTACAAACTCCTGCTCGGCATCCGCCCCGGCATCACCTCGTGGGGACAGGTCAAGTTCGGCTATGCGGAAAATGTGGACGAGATGATCGAACGACTCCGATGGGACCTGCTCTACATCGAGAACATGTCCATCCAAATGGACATCAAGATCTTGATTTACACGGTGATGATTGTATTGAAAAAAGAAGGGAAATAATCGTAGGGCCGACGCAAGCGTCGGCCCTACGAATTTACTTTTTTTGTATTTTTGCCACTTCATGCAAAAATCGGTTTTGTCATTTAACAATCTCAAAATATGGAAGAAAAAGAATCTACCCAAGTCAATCAAGAGAGCTTTCACCAGCCGGAAGACATCAAGCTTCCCGACAACGCGTATCGTGAGCTCAAGGAGGGCGAAACCTACAAGCCCATCCTGTTAGGCGAGAAAAAATACCCTGAACTGAATGCGTGGACCATCACATGGGGTATCATCATGGCCATCATCTTCTCCGCCGCCACGGCCTACTCCGGCCTGCGGTTCGGGCAAGTCTTCGAGGCCGCCATCCCCATCGCCATCATCGCCGTGGGCATCTCCACGTTGGCCAAGCGCAAGAGCCCGCTCTCCGAGAACGTGCTCATCCAGTCCATTGGCGCCAGCTCCGGCGTCATTGTGGCCGGTGCCATCTTCACGCTGCCCGCCATCTACATCATCAAGGAAACCAACCCCGCAATCGGAGCCGACATACAGGTCAACTTCTGGCAGATGTTCTTAGCCTCGCTCTTTGGCGGCTTTTTAGGTATTCTCTTCCTGATTCCCTTCCGCAAGTACTTCGTCTCGGAGATGCACGGCAAATACCCGTTCCCGGAGGCCACGGCCACGACCGAGATCATCGTATCCGGCGCCAAAGGCGGCAACCAGGCCAAGCTGTTGCTCATCAGCGGCCTTATCGGCGGTTTGTACGATTTTCTGATGACGACTTTCCATTTCTGGGCCGACACCATCTCCACCCGCATGTGCGGCTGGGGCGAGCAGCTGGCCATGAACCACAAGTTCGTCTTCAAGATGAGCGCTGAGTCCATCCTGCTGGGCACGGGCTACCTGATCGGCCTTAAATATGCGGCGGTCATCTGCGCCGGCTCCGCCCTCTCGTGGTGGGTCATCGTTCCCCTCTTGGGACAATACGGCAGCGCCGACATCGCAGGCGTCACCACCGCCATGAGCACCCTCGACCCTGACTTCATCTTCGCCAACTACGTCCGCTACATCGGCATCGGCGGCATCGCCATGGCCGGTCTGTTAGGCGTGGCCAAGTCCGCCGGCGTCATCAAGAAATCCCTCGGCGTGGCTTTCAAGGCCGGCAAGCAGGCTGGAGCCGACAGCGCCGTGCTGCGCACACAACGCGACATCCCCATGAAAATCATCCTGTTCGGTTTTCTCGGCGTCATCGTCCTGATGGCCATCTTCTTCATCACTGGCGGCATGCAGATGAGTCCGCTGCAAGTGGTGGTGGGCATACTCGTGGTCTTCCTCTTCGCGTTCCTGTTCACGACGGTCGCCGCCACGGCCATCGCCACCGTGGGCACCAACCCCGTTTCGGGCATGACCATGATGACCCTCATCCTCTCCTCGTTCATCCTTTCCGCCGTGGGCCTCAAAGGCGGCTCCGGCATCCTGATCGCCTTGGTGGTCGGTGGCATCGTCTGCTCCGCGCTCTCCATGGCCGGCGGCTTCATCACTGACCTGAAAATCGGTTACTGGATCGGCACCTCGCCCTTCAAGCAAGAGGCCTTCAAGTTCGTCGGAACGTTGGTTTCCGCCCTCACGGTAGGCGCTGTCATCATGCTGCTCTCCAAAACTTACGGCTACACGGGCGAAGAAGCCTTGGTGGCTCCGCAAGCCAACGCCATGGCTGCCATTATCGAGCCGCTCATGTTCGGCGGACAGACCCCGTGGCTGCTCTACATCATCGGCGCCATCTTAGCCATCCTGCTCGATGTGCTTGGCGTGCCCGCATTGGCATTCTCACTGGGTATGTTCATCCCGTTGCAGCTCAACCTGCCCCTCTTGGTGGGCGGTTTCCTGGCCTGGTTCATCAAGTCCCGCAGCAAGGACGAAAGAGTCAACAAGCTGCGCGGCGAGAAGGGCACCCTGCTCGCTTCCGGTCTGCTCGCCGGTGGCGCCATCATGGGCGTGGTCAGCGCCATCCTCAAATACTGCGGCGTCGAACCGACCTTCATGGCCAACTACATCGGGACACCCGTGTTCAACATCCTCTCTATCGTCATGTTCGCGGCCCTGTGCGTCTATTTAGTCATGCACTCCATGAAAGTGAAAGTGGAAAACGAGTAAACAAGTCAATCATCCATCTTAATACTAATCAATTAGCACATTAACATTATGCATATAGCAGTCGCAGGAAACATTGGTTCGGGCAAAACCACCCTGACCGGCATGTTAGCCAAACATTATGGCTGGGACGCCCTCTACGAGAGCGTGGACAACAACCCCTATTTGGCCAGCTTCTATCAGGACATGCAGCGCTGGTCCTTCAACATCCAGGTCTATTTTCTCAACAGCCGCTTCCGCCAGGTGCTTGACATCCGCAAGCGCAAAAAGGATGTGATCCAGGATCGCACCATCTACGAGGATGCCTACATCTTCGCGCCGAACCTGCACGAAATGGACCTCATGGCAACGCGAGATTTCGAGAACTACACTTCGCTGTTCGAACTGATGACGCAGTTCCTCCAGGCACCCGACCTGCTGATTTATCTCAAGGCCGACGTTTCCACATTGGTGACACAAATCCACAAACGCGGTCGCGCCTACGAGGACTCGATCCGTCTTTCCTATCTGGAAAACCTGAACGAGAAATATGAAAAATGGATTTCCAACTACAAGGAGGGCAAATTGCTCGTGGTAGATGTCAACACCATAAAATTCGCTGAAAAACCTGAGGATTTCGGCGAAATCATCAACAAAATCGACGCCGAGTTGTTCGGCCTGTTTTAGATGGGCACGCGTTTCTTCGGCATCATTCCGGCGCGTTATGCCTCGACACGCTTCCCCGGCAAGCCGTTGGCCCTGCTCAACGGCTTGCCGATGATACAACACGTGTGCGAACACGTGGCCGCATCGGCGCTGAACGGCTATGCCGTGGCCACCGACGACGAGCGCATCGCACAATGCGTCCGCTCTTTCGGCGGGAATGTCGTGATGACCTCGCCATCCCACCCCTCCGGCACTGACCGCTGCGGCGAGGCGGCACGTCTGCTGAAACTCACCGACGACGATGTCGTCGTCAACATCCAGGGCGACGAACCCTTCATCAGCATCGACGAAATATCCCTGCTGACAGCGCTTTTCAAAGATCCCCACGTCAAGATTGCCACCCTCGTGAAACCTATCGAGGAGGAGGCACTCATCCAAGACCCCAACAAGGTCAAGGTGGTGACGGCCATTTCCGGAAAAGCTCTGTATTTCAGCCGACTACCAATTCCATTTGTGCGCGATGAACAGTGCAAAAAGCCAACCTACCTCCAACATCTCGGCATTTACGCCTATCGCAACAAGACCCTGCAAGAACTAATACGTCTCCGCCCCTCGAGACTCGAACTAAGCGAAAAACTTGAACAATTGCGCTGGTTGGAGAATGGTTTCGACATCTATACCGTCCCATGTCATTACGAGGGCATCGGCATTGACACGCCCGAGGACCTGCAACACGTGCAAGACATGCTCAACAACCACAAAATCAATTTTTAAAACGCCTCCTAACCATGATCCCCTATATCATCAAAGCACTCCGCAAAAGCGACTCCGTCTGCGTCAACGACCTGGGCACCTTCACACTGCACTACGTGCCCGCCCGCATCCAAGGGAAAACGATTCTCGCACCACACAACGAGATCACGCTTGACACCCACATCGAGCACGACGAATATGCCTTCACCAATTTGGTGTGTTTTGAAAAGAAATGCCTCATCACGCAGGCCAACCAAGACATCACCCAATGGGTGGAAGAACTGAAACACGCTTTGGAGAACAACAAGAGCGTAGCATTCGAGAACTTTGGCACCTTTTCCCTCAACGACAAGGGCAAAATCTCCTTCACTTGCGACTATATTCCCGATCTGAACGAGGAGTTCGAGGGAATGGAAGCCCTGCACTTGGGTGAAAACAAGAGCAAGGAGGTTCGAGATGAAGAGATCAGGAATGAGGAGGTTTTGACAACGGCTGCCATTCCTATAGTGAAACCAGAGCCGGAAATCATTCCCGAGCCCGAGATTGTTCCTGAACCAGAGCCGGAAGTCATCCCGGAACCGGAGGTCACGCCAGAGCCAGAAGTTGATCCGGAGCCCGAGATCATTCCTGAACCAGAACCAGAAGTTATCCCGGAACCGGAGGTCACGCCAGAGCCGGAAATCATTCCTGAACCTGAGATTGTTCCAGAACCAGAGCCTGAAGTTATCCCCGAGTCCATTGAGGAAGAAGAGCCTGTGATTTACAGAAGCGGTGTGATGGATGGCGAAGAGGAGAAAAGTGAAGTTGAAGAAGACACAAGCGAAAAAGATGAATACACGAGGGATGAGGACGAGAAGGAAGATGTGAAAAAAGAAGAAGAAAATGATGATGACGATGAT
>JAFPXF010000089.1 GCA_017394765.1 Bacteroidales bacterium
AATGGAATAAGGTCGTCAATGAGGTCACGCTCAAAAATCTCAAATCCTTTAGTCATTTCTGGACCATAGATATTGCCTTCGGGCTTGTCGTTAGGCAGGGCACGTCCGTTAGGCATTACAATAATCATGGGCTTTGCCTTGCCTTGTGCATAGAGATTGTCCATGATGATGTTGGGTACGCCCTGCATCCATTCCTTGTGGTCGCCGCCGATACCGTGCAACAAGTAGAGCACAGGATATTTTTTTGCCGGATCGTACTTAGGCGGCAGATAGACCGTCACCTTGCGTGTAGTGCCCACCGTCTTTGAGGGATACTCCGTCTCTTCAATGGTTCCGCGTTCAATGCCGGCAGTCTCTTGGTCGAATCCCACAGGAGCTGCGACATACTCATTGAATTTCACATCGATTTTTGGCATCTGACCAAACATTCCGCCACCCGGTTGTGCATTTGCAGCAACGGCAGCAAGCACGAATAGTGCTCCAAGAAAAATCTTCTTCATAATTGCTTGAAAGTTATAAGTTAATAATAAAAAAGTCCGTATTCCATCAGCATTTATATCACGTTTGCCTGGTTTTCCGACCGCAAAGGTAAGACAAATCCAAGAAACGACCAAATATCAAAATACAAAACCTTTCTTTTTGACGGGCTATACCCATCGAAAGATTAATGTACACACACCTTTTTCACCCTTAGAACAAAAGTAGCAAAGTTCTCCCACTGCCGTGGGAAAGTTCTCCCACTGCGGTGGCAAAGTTCTGCCGTTGCGGTAGCACTGTGTCTTGTACTGAAATAGCTTGACACGTTTTTCGCCATAACAAAAGCACCAAGTTATGACAAAACGTAAGATTTTTCATTACAGTGACGATTTCAAGTTACGAGTACTAAGTGATTATTATTGCAGTGGTTTGTCAGAAAAACAGATTGCGCGGAAGTGGAATTTGCGCGACAGTTCTTCTGTAAACCGCTGGAAAAAGCTTTGGCGAATTGATTCTGAAGAGCTATCTTTGCCGGAAGAAATCATATCCACGTATCGTATGGGCGGTAAAGACAGGGGGAAGAGCGATGCCCAGATATTTCAGGAGCGTATAGCCAGTCTTGAGAAGAGCCTGGCCATGGAGCGACTTCGCTGCCGTGCATTGGAAAAGGTCATTGAGATAGCAGAGCGTGAGGAGGGCATCTCAATATTAAAAAAAGATGGTGTCAAGCAGTAGACGCGCTCCGCAAGGAGTATCCATGCGAGAGCGTGGAGACTCTCTGCGGGCTGTTTGACAAGCGTAGGCAGTGGTACTACGAGAAGCGCAAGGTGCTGTACACGGAGGTGCAGCGCGTGAAGGTGATGATGGAATATGTGGCGTGGTATCGGATGCAGGCTCCTCGCATAGGTGGCGTGAAGCTGCACGTGCTGCTGACGGAGGAACTGGGGCGTGAGCTTGTCGGGGGGCGCGACTCGTTCCTGGAGCTGCTGCGCCGCCACAGGTTGATGCTGCCGAAGAAGAAGCCGCGGCACACGACGGACTCCAGCCACGTGTACTTCAAGTATCCCAACCTGACAGCCGGCCTTGTGGCCCTGTACCCCAATCACGTGTGGTATGCCGACATTACCTACGTCTGGATAGAGGGAGACGTGCTCTACCTGCATCTGATAACCGACGGCTACTCCCATGCCGTACTGGGCTGGTGCCTGTCGGGGTCGCTGGAGGCAGAGAACACGGCCAGGGCCCTTGAAATGGCTATACGAATGGCTGGAGGCGGTAATCTCTGCGGAACCATCCATCACTCTGACCGCGGCGTGCAGTACGCCTGCCAGCTGTACGTGGGCAGGCTGACGGAGCACCACATCCGCATTTCCATGACAGAGTGCTACAATCCCACGGACAATGCCGTGGCTGAGCGCATGAACGGCATCCTCAAGGACGAGTGGATCTACCATCAGAGCATATTCAGGGACTATGAGGAGGCAGAACGCGAGATAGGGGCAATGATTGACTTCTACAACAACGTCCGGCCTCACATGAGCATAGGCAACAGGAAGCCCATGGATATATACAATGGAGAGGTGCCAGGCAGGAACCTTTGGAAAAAAGAATGATGAAAACTTGCACAGTAAGAATTTATTCACTAACTTTGCCTCGCCGAAGAAAAGGTGGACGACGGTTTTATGCCGATGACACCACCAAAAGTCTGATGGGGCATCGAGCCCCACCAGACTTTGCCGAAGAAAAGGCGGACTCGGGATTTGTCCGATATTTTTCCCGGATGTCAAGTCTTTCAGGAAGCAACGGCAACGACTGACAAGGTTTTCAGTACGATGTAAACGATGTTGACAAGCAATTCAGTTTAACCCGGTGAAAACTGTCAAGTGAAATCAGGAAAAGACACCTTTGGGAAAAGTTTCACATACCTTCATGAAAATTTTCACAATGCTGTGGGAAAGTTTTCCCGAAGCATCGGGACTGTTTGCGGGAAAAAGCATGAGGGTATGGGTGGCAGAATGCAAGCCCGTGAGGGTCGTGCGCACGCGCATCCCTATACGAGTTTCCGTCATTTTGTTGTCACATTGTCACGTTTTCTTTTAATTCA
>JAFPXF010000090.1 GCA_017394765.1 Bacteroidales bacterium
ATTGGAAAGACCAATAAATATTCGTTGAAGGTCAAAAAACAATCTGAGCAATTGACTTTATCTTTGTGAATTCAATAGCCTAACAAAGCAAACGATAATGAACAGAAACAACCAAATCATTCTCCTGACCGGGGCGAGCAGCGGTATCGGATACGACACGGCCGTGGCCTTGGCAAAGCAAGGGCACAAGGTGTATGCCGCCGCCCGCCGTGTGGAACGTATGGAACCGCTTCGGGAGCGTGGTGTCGTGCCGCTTTTGTCCAGTAATCACAAAAACGACTCCGCTTTCAACACACGTATGCCGTTGTCGTTCAGCAGCGGCGAGAGGGGATCCATCGTTACCACATATTTGGGGTAGTTGTCCTTTATGCGTTTCAGGTTCCCGAATTCGCGCTCGTATGTTTCAGGGGATGAAATCTGCAAAGAGACTTGATAGTAAGCCGTCTCATCGCCGCGCCGTGCCACGAAGTCTATCTCCTTGCCATCCATTTGCCCGACATACACCGTATAGCCGTCATTGACAAGTTTGATATAGACGGCATTCTCCAGAATTTTCTCCAAATCGGCCTGTCGTTTGTCCCGGCACAGGTAGTTTCTTATGCCAAGGTCCTCAAAGTAGTATTTCTCTTGTTGTTCGAAAATGCGTTTTCCTCGGATGTCATAGCGTTGCACCCGGTCAATCATATAGGTTGAACACAGCGCACCCATATAATCGGAAACGGTGTTGGATGAAACCGATGTCTCATTGTTTTTCAGGTATTTGGCAATGCTGTTGGCAGAGAACAATTTGCCGCTGTTGTCGGCCACAAAACGGGCGAGATTGTCGATGAAAGACACATTCCGCACTTGCCTGCGGATGATGATATCCTTGACGAAGATGGTATCATAAATGCTTCCGAGGTAATCTGTGCGGGTGCGTACATCGTCTGCCGGAATATTGCACAGGAAAGGAAGTCCACCCCAGCGAAGATAGGCCGCGAGGGCCTCCGGTGAAGAGGGCCTCTGGTTGAATTCGAGAAATTCCCTGTAGTTCAAGCTCTGAACATGCACCCGGACATGTCTGCCGGCAAACACCGTGGCAATATCGCTTGAAAGCATCATGGCATTACTGCCGGTAACCACTATGTCCACATTGGACTGTTTCACCCAATAGCGCAATGTTTTCTCAAAATGGGCTATTTCCTGCACTTCGTCGATGAGCAGATAATTGCGCTTCTTCTTCGAAATATGCTTCTTTATCCAACCGTTAAGCTGTTCAAAGTCTGTGATGTCAGCATAGTCTGGATTCTCCATGTCCACATACAACACATGCCCGTCATTGCGTCTCAGATTGGCGGCAAGGCATTCCAGAATACAGCTTTTGCCCGCTCTGCGATGACCGGTCAACACTACCACTTCCCCTTTGCCCAACAAACTAAGGATACGGTCTGTATATAGCTTTCTTTCTATTCTCTCCATATTTAAAACTTTTGGCAAAAATACACTTTTTTTTCAATATAAAGAAATGTTTTCATAGATTCCTTGACAGGATCTTCGGAAAGTATAAGGATTTAATAACCAGTCTATTATAGGTGGATCTTGACTTCCTCTCGAAATACCACCTCCCTGCACCAATCCGAAAAGGCAGACGAACCATAGTCAAAGACACCGTGGCCGAATCGCCGGTCAGCTCTTTCACGAGGTCGCCGAAATAGTTGGGAGACAGGAACAACTCCTGCGCACAGTAACGCACGGTGGGGAGCCCTTTCACATGTTGTTTGCCTTCTTTGTAGTAATGGTCCAACAGCGTCTCCAATCGTCGCAGAAGGTCGGGATGCTGACTGAACGAGACCTGCATCTGCCTGGAGTAGAAACGGGCGATGTACTCCAGCACCAAAGCCAACCGCGCTACCACAATATTGACGGTGTGGCGATCCTGCTCCGGCTGCAAAGGCCGGTTTGGGACTTGGGGACACCGCAACAACATCCGTTTCTGGTTCTACATGGTGCTGGAGCAGGGTGCGCTGACCGGCCATTTCTCACCAGCCAACCCGCTGCCCGCCGACAGTGACCGCGGCCGCAAATACAACCCGGTGCTCGACCGCCTGCAGGCCCTCACAGATGAGATGAAGGCCATCGGGGCGAAATATGGTGCGTCGTGTTCGCAGATCGGCATCGCCTGGGCCATCGCCAAGGGCACCATGCCCATCGTCGGTGCCACGAAAGAGCGTCACGTGGTGGAAGCCGCTGCCGCTGCCGACATCGCTCTCACTGCAGAGGAGATCGCCCGTTTGGAGACCTTGGCCGACGCCACCGGCATTGACACCCGCGGAGACTGGGAACACGCGATGGAATAAAAAAATCCCTATTTTTGCAAGAAAAAAGAGAGTGTTTCACACTATGAGGAAAATACTGATAATCAGTTTTATGACATTGCTTATGGTGCACGTCTCCGCTCAGGTCGACCTCCACAGCCACGCCATCACACAGGGTTACCTTGACTACATCAAGGCCAACGGCGCCGAGATGGACGAAGGGTTCCCCATCCCGGGTTGGGACGTGGAGAAGCACATCGCCTTCATGGACAAGGCCGGCATCCGGACCTCCGTGCTGACGATGCCCGCGCCGCAGCCCTTCTTCGGCGATGCGGAGGCATCGGCAAAAGTGTGCCGAAAATACAACGAAGAGTGCGCCGCGCTGAAGGCCCGCTATCCAGGGCGTTTTATGTTCTGCGCCGCACTGCCTCTGCCCGACGTGCTGCACGCTTTGGAGGAGGCACGCTACGCCTTGGAGGTGTTGGGAGCCGACGGCATCAAGTTGGCCACCAACAGCTACGGGCAGTACCTCGGCGACCCCGCCTTGGACACGCTGATGGCCTACCTCGATGCGCAAAATGCCGTCATCATCCTGCATCCGCACAGACCCTCGGCGGTGAACTCTCAGCTCATCGCCGATGTGCCGTTGGCGAGCTACGAATACTTGGCCGAGACCTCACGTGCGGTGCTCAACATGGTGGCCCACAACGTGTTGGTGCGCTATCCGAA
>JAFPXF010000091.1 GCA_017394765.1 Bacteroidales bacterium
CCCGGCCTCTTTCATGTTCGTGGCAGCCATGAATCCATGCCCGTGCGGTAACTACAACCATCCGACGATAACCTGCACCTGCAAGCCTTTTGAGGTACAGAACTACTTGAACAAGGTCTCCGGCCCCTTAATGGACCGCATTGACCTGCATGTGGAGGTCGTTCCTGTCTCGCATGCCGAGCTGGCGAGCAACAGGCCGGTGGAGAAGAGCGTGGACATCCGCAAGAGGGTAGTGGCAGCGCGCGAAATCCAGAAGGTGCGTTTTGCGAACCATTACAATATCTTCTGCAACGCGCAGATGACCAGCCGCATGGTGCGACAGTTCTGCATCATCGACGAGGCGGGTCAGAAAGTGCTCAAGGATGCGATGGACCGTCTTGGCCTCTCCGCGCGCGCATACGACAGAATTTTGAAGGTGGCCCGCACCATCGCCGATTTGGACGGCAGTCCCAATATCGAGTTGGGTCACTTGAGCGAGGCTATCAACTGCCGGAGCTTAGATAGGGATAATTGGGGGAGGAGGTGATGATGCATCGTCCATACCAACACCAGTTCCGGCAATACTGATAGAAGATTGTGTGCGGCAAAAAAAACAATGTGCTGCGTGATATTTTTTGTATTTTTGCGGTTGAAATATCGTTTTTGAAGTTGAACAATATAAAACAGGACCATGTGTACGTATAATATAACATTGAACGACATGCTTATAGAGCAAGTTCGCGATTCTTTTGACAATGAACAAGCATTGGAACGTTGGTTGCAAGAACAAATGGAACAGGCTTTATTGCAGCTGTATAACAGCCAACGTCGTGCCGTATTATCAAAAGCCCGCCAGACAATTGAGGACATGCGTCAGCACAGCGAAGAAAATGGCAATTCCGAACTGACACTTGACGAAATCAATGAGGAAATCCGCCAAGCCCGTTTAGAACGCAAGAAAAACGCTTTATGAGTACTGTTTATGCTGTTTTCGACACTAATGTCCTGGTTTCGGCTTTGATGTCAAAACGAGACGATTCTCCGACGGTGCTCCTGCTTAACCATGTGCTTGACGGACGCATTGTTCTCGTTTATAACGAGGAAATCGTGTCAGAATACCAGGAAGTGCTGCATCGTGACAAGTTCGGTTTCAGCGATGAACGCATCAAAACTGTTCTTGAAGTGGTAAGAACAGGTCTTTGTCTTGGACGAACACCAAGCAATGAAATATTCCCCGACCAAGACGATGCCGTCTTTTACGAAGTGGCGTTATCAAAAGAGGGGACATTTCTGATTACAGGTAATCTCCGCCACTTCCCGAAATCCCCAATAGTGGTCACTCCTGCTGAAATGATAAGCATCTTGGAGGCGAAGTAAAACATACAAGAATTGATTGCAAATTTGTCCAAAATTCGCGGACAGATTCTACAGCTGTATCTCGAACCTGAAGCTGAGTAAAGGAAGCGCTATGAAAACATAGCCAAAATCAACACCCCAACTCGCTCCAAAACTCAATTGTTTATTGTTTTGGTATCGATAGCTGCAACCAAAATATGAGGATAAATAAGCCCCCCAACCCCAATAACTGGAGTATTCTCCTTCTTGTTTAGGATAGGAGGTGAGTTCTATGGAAGGCCCACCTGCAATGCCTATAACAGGGCTCCACTTATATCTGTTCAACAAACGATAACGGAAATCCAAACCTAATTTGAAACCAATGTTTTCATAAGGTGTAAATGAACCTTTGGAACTCTTGGACAAATCTTTCATGGGCACAGCGAAATCAAATCCCACGTCATAGCAATGAGTGTAAGCAACCTGAAAATCCAGAGACAGAATCAGCCATGGATTGAATTGAATCCCGTTCAGTACATGCAGACGGACACCCATAGGGTAATACTTCTTATTATCTTGTTTTGTCGCTGCTGGGCAGAGAGCATAATCCACCCCAAGGGCATGATAATAACTGATTTTCGATTTCGGCTTCACAGACTGAATACTGTCCGTCTGCGCAGATGCCACCCCGTTCAAAGCCAGCACAATCAGTCCGGCGGATATGATTTTCTTGATACTGTCCATACTTAAATCGTTTTGGTCTCTATTGTTTAAGACGAGGTTTTCGGAAAAGGTGACAGCTTCTTCGAATTTTGTTCTCAAGGAATCAGGAAGAGATGGTATGTCTGTGTATTCCGAACCGGCAAACAACTGTTCGAACGTTTGGGTGCGGATATATTCCCCGATGTTGATGGTGTCGCACACGTGCAGCGTGTCGTGCACGAAGAGCGTGTCATATACCATCCGCTCCGCCCGCGATTGTGTGTCGGGGGTCTGCGCATGCAATATGTTCGTCAACACGCACAACATTGCCAAAACCAAAATGCGTGACCTAATCATAATCTTGTATTTTCAAGATGGTGTCGTGAACGGTAACGGTGTCGCGGATGACAATGGTTTTCGTGGCGGAGGACGGTTCTGGAAGGGTGTCGGAAACGGGAATTTGGATGGGTTCGGTCTGTAGAGACGCAAAATTTTGCGTCTCTACAACGGGATTTGTCGCAATTTCATCTTGCAATGTCACGATTTCGTTTTGCGGAGACGGTGTACACACTGTCTCTACAACCACCACATTGTCCGTTTCTGATATCGTCGGTTCATCACGTACCACCTGCCACGCAACAGCGCTGCCCGCAACACCCGTGGCGGCGGCGAGGAGGACGGCGGTTTTGTGCGCCGCGATGGTGAATCCGATTTTGCTGGAGACTGGTGTAGTCCCCTTTGTGATTTTTGCGGTGTCTTGTAGAGACGCGATTAATCGCGTCTCTACATCAACGGGATTTATCCGCAAACCCTTTAACCGCGAACGGTACAACCGGTCGATGCGATGCCCATTCGCACGGGTGTGTATCTGAGAAAAGAACAATAGTGCCATAATCAATCCTTTCTTTTTATCATCTTTTTCTTTCTGCTTGTCGGTGAGCATCTTGGCTAAGCGCACGCGGGCGCGGTGGTGCAGCTGCTTGGAGTTATCGACGGAGATGCCCAACATCTCTGCGATGCGCCGATGCGAGTAACGCTCAATGGCATATAGATTGAACACGGTGCGCTGAAGCTCAGGCAGTTGCTGGATGGTTTCCAACATCTCTTTCTCGGAAAATCGGGCGGTATGGGATGGGCTCTCCTCCACACTCGCACTTTCGGCGATGGACTCCAACGGTAGAGGGGAAAAATCGGGCTGTTGACGCAGATAGTCGATGCAATGGTTCACGGCGATGCGCGTCAGCCAATGGTCGAAGTTAAAGATGGCTCGAGGGGTGGTGAGATTCTCCATTGCCTTCAGAAAGACATCCTGTGCCAAGTCCTCCGCCACCGTGAAATCGTTCACGTAGCGGTAACACAGACCTACAATCCGGCTGAGATTGCGCTTGTATTGACTTTCCAAAAATTTTACCTTGTCCATTTGATGCTACTCATTCTTATATGACGAGAAAAAGTGAAAAGGTGACAATGGTCTCGGCAAAAATACATTTTTTTCAAACCCGAAGGGAAATCATTGCAAAATTTAATGTCCTGTCCAAGGACAATATGGACAGTTTGGACAATAATATCAGGAAATAAACTGATATTGGTGGAAGATAAATGGTACTATCAAAATATACCTCCCGGCAGACATCCGCAAGGAGGGTTCCGCCTACGACCTGACGTTGGCCATCGCCATCTTGGCCGCCTCCCAGCAGATCAAGGGCGGCGAGCGGCTCAAGGACTATTATATTATGGGGGAACTGTCGTTGGACGGCACCTTGCAGCCCATCCGCGGGGCCCTGCCCATCGCGCTGGAGGCCCGCAAGCGCGGCATGAAAGCCTTGATATTGCCGGAGCAGAACGCCCGCGAGGCCGCCATCGTGCAGGGCCTCGACATCCTCGGCGTC
>JAFPXF010000092.1 GCA_017394765.1 Bacteroidales bacterium
AATTGGGGGAAAAGCGCCTGCGGCCTACTTACGCGGGAGTTTCAGCAGAACGACAAACACTGCGCCCAAGAACTACGACTGCGATGAGAACGACTGCGCCCCGTCGCGCCAGGGAGCCCGACCCGCCCGACAGGAGTCCGCGCACGGTTACAATCCGAAGCGGCGGCGGGCGTGCCTTTGCGGCGGCGCGTCCCGAAGAGGCAGGCACCAGCGGAAGCCTTGCGGGATGAGGTGGCAACGATGAGGACGCGAAACACGATGCGCTTTAGCGCTCCGACAAGGGAACCGCCGGGCGGGCGACCCAGCAGGGGCGCAAAACTAAAGGGGCGCGGCTGCACCCGACAAAAAGATGCGGCGGCACGACGCTCCGCTTAGGGGGTACGGGGGCGGCCAAGGAAGCCCCGAGCGAGCAAGGAGCCACGAAAGCGGCTGGCCTTGGAGCCGAAGACGCTCGTCTGGAGCCGCGCCAGTGGAGCGCAGCGGAACGCTTGTCGCGGGACAACGAAGAGCAGCGGCGGTGTCTGGCAAGGGCGGCAACCTGAAAAAGCGCACGAAGCTCAGCATTTTTTCAGATTGCCGCTCGGCTTGACCCTTGCCAGCACCAAGGCAGCCGCAAGAAGCGGCGACGAAGGGAACACCGATTTCCCCCTCGGTTTTTATTGCGTTGGCTGTGCGGTGGGCATTGTCTTTCGCTAGAAAAAGTTGACTCTCAAAAAGCAAAAAGAGATGTCAGAAAACCGAACATTGAAAAAAGAGATGTACTACGACGAGGCCATCCGTCTTCACTTCGAACTGGGATACGGAGAAGACAGGGTAGCAGAGATTTTACCCATCGGACACACCACTGCATGGAGATGGTTTCGTAAATTTGCCGCCGAAAACAAAGTCAAGACAACCTCAATGGCAAGGACAAAGAAGAAAACGGCACCGAAAGCATCCGATGGGGAAGCCAAAGACGACATACAATCCCTTAAAGCGGAACTGTCGGCACTGAAGGCCAAGCTGAAGCAGGCCGAGATGCGTGCTGACTTGTACGACGAGATGATTAATGTGGCAGAGAAGAAGTTCAAGGTGGAGATAAGAAAAAAAGCTGGCGCCAAGCGGTGACAGACCTGCACGCGAAGGACGCGAAGCGCTATCCCGTGAGCGTCCTTTGCGGGCTGCTTGGTGTAAGCAAGCAGGCATACTACAAGCGTGACGAGAACGCAGAACTGGCCAAGGCCGCGCGGGAGGAGTTCGCGTTGCAGTACATTCGTCAGGTCAGGGCGAAAGATCCTGGCATTGGTGGCATGAAGCTTTGGCACATGTACCACCGAGAGTTTGCCGCAGTACGTCCGATAGGTCGGGACAAGTTCGAGGACCTGATAGACCGTTGGGGTCTGAAGGTGCGCCGAAGGGTGCGAGCACCGAGGACGACGGACTCCAGCCACGGGCTGCCGACCTATCCGAACCTCATCAGGGACTTCATCCCTACGGCACCCAACCAACTGTGGGTGAGCGACATCACCTATGTCGCCATCTGGCTTTCAGAGACGACCTACATCTTCTGCTACCTGTCCTTAGTGACGGATGCCTACACCGAGGAGATCATCGGCTGGAGCGTCGGGGAGACACTCGATGCCGTCTATCCGATAGAGGCATTGAGGATGGCTCTCAAACGCCTCGAGGGCATTGCGAAGGAAGAGGTCGGCCTGATACACCATTCCGACAGGGGCTGCCAGTATGCCAGTGGCGAGTATGTGCGGCTTTTGTCAGCCAACGGCATACGCATCAGCATGACCGAGAGCGGAGACCCGAAGGAGAACGCCCAGGCCGAACGCGTGAACGGCACGGTGAAGAACGAGCTGTTCAAAGGCCGCAGGTTCCGCTCCGTCACTGAGGTCAGAACCGCTGTCAGCGATGCCGTGGCCTTCTACAACAACGAGCGTCCGCACATGAGCATCGGCATGATGACACCTGCCGAAGCCGCCAACTGCACCGGTGAACTTGAAAGGATGTGGAAGAGCTACAGGATAGCCGCGATAAAAAAGAAGACGGAGAATGAAGATATAGCGGAAAAAGGTTTACCTTTGCCGCATTGTCAGAGGTCTCCTTCCGGGCTACGCCCTGCAGTCAACCTCTGACAGGGATAACCCTTGGAGAGTAAACCGATATCAGGAATAAAAAAGAACAGTCAACCAATATCAGTATTAATAACCAACAAGGTCAACTCCAACCAGCGATTAACGACATAAAACAGTCAACCTAAATCAGGAAATGACACATACAATAATCATCAATGATAGTGATATGGGTTGCTTTATTTGTTATTTTTGCAGGACTTATTTGATTTACTTCAAATTTTGTGTTTATGAAGCAAGTGAACAAACCATTAAATTGTATAATCAGGCACATCGTATTTTTGATGGTTATATTAATGCTTTCCAGTTGTCGAGACAAATATCCTTTTTGGTATCAAGAATGCGAAAAATGTAGTGGCGAAGGGAAAGTTAAAGTTGTTTGTGATGCGTGTGAAGGAACTGGCGAGGTTGAAGGTCAATGTCCGACTTGCATCGGAAATGGTCTTGTGACTTGTTGGGATTGTTCAGGTACAGGGCATGTGACATGCTATTATTGTTTTGGCCAAGGGCGTGAACAATGTACCTGGTGCTATGGTTCTGGAAGAAAGGAATGTTATTCATGCAATGGGACGGGAACAGATTATTGGGGAGGCATATGTAGTTCTTGTTATGGGAGTGGATATATCACTTGCTCAAATTGCGGTGGATTAGGATATGAGAATTGTTTTTACTGTGGTGGCACTGGTTATACTCTTTGTGACAATTGCAATGGCAGTGGATTTGTTGAGTGTCCTTCATGTGAAGGTGAAGGCATTATCACAAAAACTTGTGATGAATGTGACGGAGAAGGTTATGTATATAAGACTTGTGATGAATGTGAGGGCAAAGGGCGTGTTTTAAAGTCTATTAAAAAACGATAGTTTCAGCCGCTGGCGTGGTTTTTGCCCAAAACAAGCTTCAGTTGTGGGTAAGGCGCGACGGCTTTTCATCAAATTTCCTTAGAAGTATTGACTTTCAAACAAAATGTGGCCGCACTGGGCAAGAGGTGTTTTTGTAGGTGCTTTAGTGAAACGTGCTAACGTCCTTTCGTGCTATCGTGCTAACGAAAGAGGTGATGCAAACACTTCTTGCCCAGGGCTAAGAGAAAGGTGAGGCTGGCCGTCGCGCGGCCGCTGGGCGGTGTTGTCGACAGGCAGAGTGTTCGCCCGCAGGAACGAGGACGAGCACCCTGACTGGCGACATTACCGACCAGCATTGGGTGGGCAGAGTTAAAGCTTCCTTTCTGCAAAAACCATGACAGCGGCGGCTTGGTCGGCAGTGGCTAAAAAGAGGGCTTATAGGACGGATGAGACTTATAATATGGATGGGATGGGGATTATTTCAACCACTTTCTGTATTTAATCCAGACGCGGAGCCAGATGCGGGCGATGGAGTCGATGGCATCACCGAATATCATCTTGCTGTACTTGTCGAAATCCTGACCCCACACGGTTTGTTCCATGAACTCTTGCATGGTCTGCGTGTTCTTGAAGGTTTCGGGGATGAGATAGTATGAGAACAGATAGGAGTATTGCGAGACGGCACTCATAAAGTCCCATGTGTTGCCGTTGTCGCCTCCCCAACCGTGGATATACTTTCGTGTGGCCACATCATTCTCAACGTCCAAAACAAAAGGAGTTGGATTGAGCGGTAGTGGATAGCCATCGGGGTCGTAGAAGAAACGGTTGTTGTCCTTGTCAATCTTGTAGGACTTGTTGACCTGGTCTTCCCATTTCTTCTCGATGGCTCCGTGTATGCCCTTCTCGTCAGAGAATGGGCGCGCATCGCAATGCAGCGGCATGTGACAGTCAGCAACGTAGTGGCTGAGGATGAAGAAGCGCATAGCAATGTGGTTTCCAGTCGTGGCGATGGGACAGCCCCTATCCTCGCGGTGCAGCATCTTGAAGTTGTCAACGATGCTGTGAGAGATGGATTCGCAACGGTCGGCACAGTTGCCGCTGTCGAAAGCATAGGGCTTGTTGAACAACGGCGAGGACTTGCGCATCTTCTCGTAGATGGTATGGGGGGAAGGCAGTTTGCCGAATGTGGTATAGGGGCCATCGTCCGAAGGACGGTACTTGACGATATGGCTGGTGCTCATGTCCTTGAACACTTCATCGGGGTACCAGGCACCTTGAATGACAAAGTCTCGATAGTTCTTGAACCATCTGACCAAGGCTTTTGCTTCCTTGCGGACGTCTTCGCTGACACCTTTGACAACGGCTTCGTTGTCGGTGGTGGCGATGACTTCCAATCGTTTGATAGCCATGAAGGCTATCCATGCGTGTGAGTATTTCTTCATAATGAGAGCGGTTAAGAGTTGAACTCGTCTTCTGAAGGGTTGTTTAAGCTTTGCTGTTGGTCTCTTTCATAGGTGGCAATCTCGTCCTTGACAACTTTCTCCAGTTCTTGCTTTGGAAGTATCAACTGGTATTCGGCAACGCCTATCGGTTTTCCCATGTCTTCCAATGCCAGTTCCACTTCCAAATGATCTTTCTCGGCACAGAGGATGATGCCGATGGAACGGTTCTCGTCCTCACCACGCTCCAGCCTGTCGAGAAGAGAG
>JAFPXF010000018.1 GCA_017394765.1 Bacteroidales bacterium
TGCAGAGTGTTTGCTGTCATAAAAAGAGGAACACCTTATGTGAATACCATGAAATATGCATCCTGATTCCTTCTGCTGAAAAATGTTGATAACTTTTTGAAAAAAAACTTGATTTTAACCTATAATACACAAGCGACGAAGAAGCGCCGTGTGGGGCGGAACGACGGCACCGACACCCTCTCGCGGCGCGGGAATCGGCATTGCTCGCCGCGAAAGGGAGGCGTTGGAAAAAAAGCGTTGCTTGGAGAACTGTTACTACCGGCCTTGTGCCATCATGTATATAAGTACCATTTTTTTTTAATTTTGCTACTTCCCAAAAACTGTGATTTTTCACTTTAATATAAGCAGCGGTTTATTCAACATTCTATCCGTCATAGAGCGCAAAAAAATCGTACTTTTGCCGCCGCATTTTAAATGCCAACCCCTGATCCCGTTCACTGTTCACCACTCACACTCACCGTTCACTGTTCACCATTCACTGATCCCTGAAAAATGAAAGAAGAACCCGAAAAAAAAGACATATTAGAAGAAATCACCGAACAAGACTACAAGTACGGCTTCGTGTCGGACATCGACATCGAGGAGTTTCCCAAAGGTCTTAGTGAGGAGATCGTGCGAATGATCTCCGCCCGCAAAAACGAACCCGAGTGGCTGCTGGAGTTCCGTCTCAAGGCATACCGCCACTGGCTCACGCTGAAAGAACCGACTTGGGGGCATCTTGACTTCCCGCGCCCCGACTATCAGGACATCACCTATTTAGCCATTCCCAAGAAGAAAAAGCAACTTGCCAGCATGGACGAAGTCGATCCAGAGCTGGTCGATACTTTCAACAAGTTAGGCATCAATTTAGAGGAGCAAAAGGTGCTGGCCGGCGTGGCTGTGGATGCCGTCATGGACTCTGTCTCGGTGAAGACGACCTTCTCCGACACGCTGAAGAAGTACGGTATCATCTTCTGTTCTTTCGGTGAGGCCATCCAGCAGCACCCCGATCTGGTGCGCCAGTACATCGGCTCGGTGGTGCCCTACACCGACAACTTCTACGCGGCGTTGAACTCCGCTGTTTTCAGCGAGGGGTCTTTCTGCTATATCCCCAAGGGCGTGCGCTGTCCTATAGAATTATCCACCTATTTCCGCATCAACGCGGCCAAGACCGGCCAGTTTGAGCGCACGTTGCTCATCGCCGACGAGGGTGCTTACGTGAGCTACATGGAGGGCTGCACCGCCCCGCAACGCGATGAGAACCAGCTGCACGCGGCCGTGGTCGAACTCATCGCCATGAAGGATGCCGAGATCAAATACTCGACCGTCCAGAACTGGTACCCGGGCGACAAGAACGGCAACGGCGGCATCTACAACCTTGTCACCAAGCGCGGCCTATGCAAGGGTGCCAACTCCAAGATCTCCTGGACGCAGGTGGAAACCGGTTCCGCCATCACTTGGAAGTACCCGGGCTGTGTACTCAAGGGCGACAACAGCGTGGGCGAGTTCTACTCCGTGGCCGTCACCAACAACTACCAGCAGGCCGATACGGGTACCAAGATGATCCATCTGGGGCGCAACACCCGCAGTCTGATCGTTTCCAAGGGCATCTCCGCCGGCCACAGCCAGAACAGCTACCGCGGACTGGTGAAGGTGGGCAAGAACGCCGAGAACGCCCGCAACTTCTCGCAGTGCGACTCGCTGCTGATGGGCGACAAGTGTGGCGCCCACACCTGGCCCGACATCCAGTGTGCCAACTCCTCCTCCATCCTTGAGCACGAGGCCACCACCTCCAAGATATCCGAAGACCAGCTCTTCTACTGCCAGCAGCGCGGCATAGACCAGGAGACCGCCATCAGCTTGATAGTGAACGGATACGCCAAAGAGGTGCTCAACAAGCTCCCCATGGAGTTCGCCGTGGAGGCGCAGAAACTGCTGAGTTTGACGTTGTCGGGGTCGGTCGGCTAATCGGGGCGGCGAATTGGGTGGATTGGACTAAGACTATAAAAATGAAGACATGAAACGGACAATATTCCGCCACGAGACATAAAAAAAGAATAAACGTTGCGCACAACACGGATGGAGGAATCCTGAAGGGGGAAGAATAATCGACAAAAAACAAAGTTTTTGTATCTTTGCGGATTGAAAAAATCCGACAATAATTATAAAGCAATGGACTATAAGAAAGTATTCGACACAATGGTGAGTGAGACAGCCCAGTATCTCATTAAAAACGGGCTGAAATCCATGATTCTGGGCCTTTCTGGCGGAATCGACTCCACCGTGACGGCCGCCATCTGCCACGAGGTGGTGAAACGCTATCCCGAACAACAGTTCAAATTCATCGGCGTCAGCCTGCCCTGCTCGTCGAACTCCGCCGAAGAGAACGATTCGGCCAGCTTGGCCATGAAAGCCTTCTGCAACGAATACTGGGTGGAGAACCTGCAGGCGCAGTACCTGTTAGTGAAGGCCACCTGCGAGCAGCGCTATCCCTCGACACCCGTCTCGCAGGGCAACATCAAGGCCCGCCTGCGCATGATCTACCTCTACAACCTCGCCTCGGTGACCGGCGGGCTTGTCATGGACACCGACAACCTGACGGAACACTATCTCGGCTTCTGGACCATCCATGGCGACGTGGCCGACTACAACCCCATCGGCGGGCTGTGGAAACACGAGGTTTATGAGCTCTGCAAGTACCTCTTCACCGAAGTCCACCCCGACGAAAATTGCCCATGCCATCAGGCTCTGCGCGCCGGCTACGACATCACACCCACCGACGGCAACGCGGTGGCGGCCGGCGGCGACATGGCCCAGATCGCTCCGGGGCATACCTACGAGGAGGTGGACGACATCCTGAACACCTACCTGCAACATCGCGACGACGAACAGGAGATGAAACGCCTGAACGAAGCCTACGGTGCAGATACCGTGGAGCGTGTGCTGACCCGCCATCGCAAATCCGAATTCAAGCGCAAACGTATGCCGTTGGTCATCGAAAGGGCGCTGTACGATACAGGGAAATGATGCTGGTTTCAGGTTTCAACATAATCCATAAACATTAGACCCACATGAACAAACTCCTCACCGGCACTGTCATACACGGATTCAAAAACGGACGCAAGTTCGGGTTCCCGACCGCCAATTTGCGGCTGGACGAAGAGAGTCAGATTGCAAAGGGCGTGTATGCTGTATGGGTGGATGTAGAGGGAAACATCTATAAAGGAATGCTTTATATAGGCACGCGCCCCACCCTATCGCTCAACAAGTTAACATACGAGGTGCATATCCTGGATTTTCAGGGAAGCCTCTACGGGAAGCGGTTGTCGATCACCATTGTGCAACAGATTCGCGAAGAGAAATCCTTCCTCAACGTGGACGACTTGGTGGCCCAGCTGATCCGGGACCGGGAGGTGGTGCGAGAAATGCCGAAATAACACTTTTTTACTATTTTTGTAGCCTCAAAAAAAAATGCAATGAAACGACTTTTCACTCTTATCATTATGGCGGCCTGTTTGTGTATGGCGGGCTGCGGCGACACGTCGAGCAGCGTGCCCAGCGCCATCAGAAGCCGCATCACACAATATTCCAATGTCATCCAGCGCGTGGACGAGTGCCAATACCACAGCAACACCGTCTATTTCTTCTGCGGACGCAGCGACATCTCTGGCAGCAAGGACTACCTCTTCTCCGCCAACGGCACGCTGATGGCCACTTTCGGCGGGTTCGGCAGCCCGGGCAACGGCAACTGCGCCGACTTTTATGAGACCGCCCATGTAGTGCGGGTCGTCTGGGCAAACGGACGGTACGTGGATTGAGTGGGTGTCCGAAGCTATTCAAGAACTCTTCTAAAACCTAAAACCATACCACAATGATCCTCACAACCACTCCCTCCATCGAGGGCAAACAGATTTACGAATACAAAGGCGTCGTGTTCGGCGAAGTGATCACCGGCGTGAACTTCATCAAAGACTGGGCCGCCGGCCTCCGCAATGTCATCGGCGGTCGCTCCAGTTCCTACGAAAAAGAACTTCTCGAAGCACGCGAGAAGGCTCTTGACGAACTTGAAAGACGCGCTGCCCAAATGGGTGCCGATGCTGTGGTAGGCATCGACATCGACTATGAAGTCCTTGGCGCCAACAACGGCATGCTCATGGTCACAGCCTCCGGAACGGCTGTTAGATTGAGCTGATCTGTCCAACAAGTCCACCATTCAAAGATGGGATCATGTTTCTCATCAACCTTTCTTGAAAAAAAACACAACCGGTGCCAGCCCTTTACATTTTCAATCCGGAGCATGACTACGCATTGGCACATGACAGCGACCATTTCGTGCCACTGCAATCCGCCATACGCTTCGCCCGTGAGTGCGCCCCCTTCCTGCACTACCTGACCGAGGAGGAAGACGTGTTCTTTCCTCCCTACGCAGACACCATTCCCGATCTTTCCGCGACAACCTTCACGGCCGTGCGCCCGTGGGGATGGGACCGCCTTGTGCGCCAGCAACTGCGTGCGGCCGGCGTTGACGAAAGCTTGTTGCACGATGACACCACGCTACAGCAACTTCGCAAGCTGGCCCATCGCGGCACCTCCATCCGCGCCATGGAGTTTCTCCACCACGCGTGTCCGGACCTCCCGTTACCCCCCGCCGCCCGCCTGCTCACCTCAATGGATGCCGTGGCACACTTTATCGCCGAAGAGCACGATTGCATCCTCAAGTCGCCCTACTCCGGCAACGGACGCGGCAACCTATACGTCCACGGCGATTTCACCCCCACCCTGCAACGTCAAAGCTCAGGCGTGCTCCGACGCCAAGGCGCCCTGTTGGGCGAACCCCTGTACAACGTGGTGCAAGACTTCGCCATGGAGTTCCTTTGCACCCCGCAAGAGGTGCGTTTTGTGGGCTACTCGCTTTTCCGCACCCGCCATTACGGCTATGCCGGCAATGAACTGCGTAGCGACAATGATATCGAAATAATTCTTGCACAATGGATTGACCCCGGAAAGCTCTATTCGGTACGCAATGCGCTTGTCAAATTCATGGAAAAGGAGATTCAACCCAAATACACAGGATGCGTGGGTGTGGACATGATGGTGTTTCAAAGCTCCAACAATAAAACCCAACATTCAAAGGATTGGAACTATTCCCTGAATCCGATGGTTGAAATCAACCTGCGGATGACGATGGGCATGGCGGCACATATTCTATATGAGCGGCATATTCACCCGAAGTCCGCAGGGTCGATGCAACTGGAGTATCGGCCCGCGCGAGGCGAGTTGCTAAGTTATGTGCAGGCGCAGCCCAAGATGGTTTGCGAGGACGGACGTTGGCGCGAAGGTTTCTTGAACCTCACGCCCGTCAACGAAGAGACGCAATACTGCATTACAGTGAACACCAAAACTTTAACACCCCATTCATAATCCCAAGCGCATCGGCAGTCGAGGATGCGACCGGCCTTCATCCCCAAAAACACATTAACAGATTTGTCCCTAAAACGACCCTCATGAGAAACTCACTGGCATTTTTCTTTTTCTTGGCCATCATAGGCGTTGCAATTTGGTATCTTTCGCGACGCACAGCCTTCATATTCGGCTGCAAGACATGGCCCTTCACCCTGCTTTACACCCTTCTGCTGACAGCTTCGTTCTTTTTCACCTTCGCAGCGGTACGAGAGTGGACCTGCCAACCCTTTATGCACGCTGCAGTGCGCATTTTCAGTGAGATGACGGGCATCTTGCTCTACCTGCTCCTGTCGATGCTCATCATAGATTTGGCACAACTATTCGCGCACTGGACATCCAAGACCTTCGGCGTCATCGTCTTTTCGCTGACGGCGATTGTCTGCACAGGTGCGACAATCAACGCATTCCTGCCTCGGCTCAAGGCTGTGACCATCGAGTTGCCCAAACTACAGAAGCCCATGCGCGCCGTGTTGCTGACAGACACACACCTCGGCCATTTTCGCGGCGTACGGCATGTTCAGAAGCTGGTGGATCTCATCAACCAAGCCAGCCCTGAGATCATCTTCTTTACGGGCGACTGCTTCGAGAGCCACTACAACCTCAGCAGCAGCACCTTGGAACCGTTCAAGCAAATCAAGGCCCCCATCTGTTTCGTGTCGGGCAATCACGATGGCTATGTTGACTTGGCGCAGGTCAAGCAACTGTTGCGCAAAACCGGCATCCGTGTGCTGGAGACGGAAGTCGTGGAAGAGCATGGGCTGCAAATCCTTGGCTTGGACTACATGCGCATTGACGGCAGCGACCGGAACTCCATGCATGCGCCCGTGGGAGAGGCCACCATACAGAGTGTGTGTGACACCTTCCAGGCCAGTCGCGAGCTGCCCGTGATTGCCTTGCACCACAACCCCAGTGGCGGCCACTATCTGGAGCAGGCGGGCGTGGACCTCTATTTAGGCGGCCACACCCATGGCGGCCAGCTCATCCCGCTCATCTGGGTCAACGACCGACTCTTCCAATTCAACCGAGGGCTGTATCATTACGGCAAGATGCAGGCTTACACCTCTTGCGGCACCGGCACTTTCGGACCTCCCATGCGCCTCGGCACCCGCAGTGAAATCACAATACTGGAATTGATTCCAAAACCGTAAGGAACTGTATTTTAAGAAAAACCACATCAAACAAGACATAAGCGGAGAAGGATCTGCAGATGGAAATCTATACCTGCAGTCGGTGTCCAGCGAGGACGGCGGTGGGTTCCACGTACCATTATTTTAGCCAAATCCTCTTTGGGCATAGGCTGCCAATCACATTTTTTCGTATTTTTGCAGCCTTTAACTCCAACCCCTGAATATGAGTGCTGATTACATTTTCGAAACCGCCTGGGAAGTATGTAACAAAGTGGGCGGTATCTATACTGTTTTGTCAACCAAGGCCGCCACAGTGGTCAAGCAATTTCACGATCGCTATCTTTGTGTAGGGCCGGACATTTCCAAGGAACACAACGACGATTTCATCGAGGACCACGACCTTTACCGCAGCTGGCGCGAAACCGCACAGACGGAAGGTCTCAAGGTGCGCGTAGGGCGCTGGGACATCTGCGGATCCCCTGTGGTCATTCTCGTTGACTTCACACCTTTCTTCGAGAAGAAAAACGACATTCTCACCCAATTCTGGCTCTCCTATCAGTTAGATTCCATCTCCGGACAATGGGATTACATCGAACCGGCCCTGTTCGGTTATGCGGCAGGGCGCGTGATCGAGAGTTTCTACAACTTCCATTGCAGTTCCATGGACAAGATTGTGGCCCATTTTCACGAATGGATGACCGGCACGGGCATTCTGCACCTTGAGCGCGTGGTGCCGCAAATCGCCACCGTCTTCACCACACATGCCACCGTGTTAGGACGCTGCATTGCCGGCAACGGCCTGCCGCTCTATGGCAACATGAAACAATATGCGCCCGCCGACACCGCGCGCCGCTTCGGTGTGCAGTCCAAGTTCTCCTTGGAATCCCTCTCCGCAAAGCATGCCGATGCCTACACCACTGTCAGCGACATCACCAACAAGGAGTGTGAAGCCTTCTTCTGCAAGCCCGCCGACGTGATCACTATCAACGGCTTTGAGAACGGCTTTGTACCCACCGGCGACGAATATACCACCAAGCGCGCCGTCGCCCGCAAGGCTCTCCTGCACGTCGCCTCCGCGCTGATGCAACAGGAGCTGCCCGACGACGCTCTCTTGGTCGTCAACAGCGGTCGCTATGAGTTCAAGAACAAAGGCATTGACGTTTTCATCCGCAGCTTAGCGAAGCTCTCCCAACAGAATCCAGACCGCACGGTCGTGGCCTTCCTCACAGTGCCTGCCGGCAACAGCGGCCGCCGGGAAGAGCTCCTCCGCAAGATGCAACAGCCTGTCGGCGACACACCCGTCATGGGAGACTATGCCACTCATGTGCTGCACGATCCCTTCAACGACCCCATCATCCGCGCCCTGCGCGAAAACAATATCACCAACGCCCCCGAGCAGAAGGTGAAAGCCGTGTTCGTGCCCGTCTATCTCGACGGCGAGGACGGCATCTTCAACCTGTCGTACTACGACCTGCTCATCGGCTTCGACCTCAGCGTTTTCCCCTCATACTACGAGCCCTGGGGATACACACCATTGGAAAGCATTGCCTTCGGCGTGCCCACCGTCACCACCTCTCTGGCCGGTTTCGGCCTTTGGGTGCGCGACAACTTCCAAGACCAGCAAAGCGTTTGCGTGATCGAGCGCACAGACAATAACGACGACGAGGTCGTCAAGGACATCGCGGAGGCCATCTCTTTTTACAGCCAATGCGATGCCGACTCCAAAAAGGACATCGATGCAAAAGCCGTCGAAATCGCCCAACATGCACTTTGGGCCCATCTTTACGACAATTATTTGGCCGCCTACGACATTGCCCTCGGCAAGAGCGACCTCCGCTACGAGCTATATCAGAACAAAACCTCCAACATGGGACGTTTTGTGGAGCACATCAACCGCGAAATGCCGGAATGGCATCGCATTTCCATCAAATCGCACCTGCCAAGCGCCCTTGAGAAGCTGGAACGTCTCTCCGAAAATGTCTGGTGGAGCTGGAACTTCGAGGCGCGCGAACTTTTCGAGGAGATCGCAGGTCCTAGCCTTTGGCGCCTTTGCAACGAAAACCCTGTCTATCTGTTGCAAATGCTCCCCATTGACCGACTGGAAAACTTCTCCCAAAACGAGGTTTACCTCTCCAAGCTGGATGCCGTCTATGACCAGTTCCGCGTTTACATGGAGACACCCTGCACACGTCCCGAGAAGAGGATTGCCTATTTCAGCATGGAATTCGGCATCACCAACGAATTGAAGATCTTCTCCGGCGGTCTGGGCATGCTGGCGGGCGACTACCTCAAAGAGGCCTCCGACTGCAATGTCAACATGCTGGGTGTGGGCCTGCTCTACCGCTACGGCTATTTCACCCAACAGATCTCCGCCCGCGGCGAACAAGTCAACCTCTATCCACCGCAAAGCTTCTCCAAGCTGCCCATAAAGCCCTTGAAGGACGAGAACGGCGACTGGATGAAAATCAGCCTTGCCTTGCCCGGACGCAATCTATACGCCCGCATCTGGCGCGTGGATGTAGGCCGCATTCCCCTCTACCTGCTTGACACTGACTTCAATGAAAACTGGCATGAAGACCGCGGTGTCACCGCCACACTTTACGGCGGCGACCAAGAGAACCGCCTCAAACAGGAACTGTTGCTCGGCATTGGCGGCATGAGGATGCTCAACCTGATTGGCGAAAAGCCGGAATTGTTCCACCTCAACGAAGGCCATGCCGCCTTCCTCAACTTGGAGCGAGTATATGACATCATGCAGAACGAGCATGTCAACATGTCCATGGCCATTGAGTTGGTGAAAGCCTCGTCGCTTTACACGACACACACGCCGGTGCCCGCCGGGCACGATGCCTTCAGTGAAGACCTGATGCGCACCTATTTCGCCTCATACCCCGCCCGCTACAACATCACGTGGGAAACCTTCATGGGCTTTGGCCGCAAACGCGAGGACTACACCAACGACAAGTTCTCGATGAGCATTCTGGCCTGTCACCTTTCGCAAGAGATCAACGGCGTGAGCCGCATCCACGGGCGGGTCTCCCAGGAGATGTTCGCAGACCTTTACGAAGGCCGGTTCGCCGAAGAGTCGCACATCGGCTATGTCACCAACGGCGTCCACTACCCCACTTGGGCACACAAGAGATGGCAGGAGCTGCATCACGACACCTTTGGCCCCGAGTTTGAGCACGACCGCTCCAATCCGGTAATCTGGAACAAAATATACAATGTAGAGGATTACCGCATCTGGCAAATCAAAGACGAGTTGCGGCATGATATGATTGTTACCGTCAAGGAATTGCTCAACGAGCAGATGCGTCGTCGCAACGAGTCGCCGGCCTTGATTGCCAGCACCTTGAAGGCCATTCGCAGCGATGTGTTGACCATCGGCTTTGCCCGCCGTTTTGCCACATACAAGCGTGCCCACCTGCTTTTCACCGACGAGGAGCGGCTGCGTCAGATTCTATGCAACGAGAAGAGTCCCGTGCAATTCATCTTTGCGGGAAAAGCCCATCCGCACGACAAGGCCGGTCAGGACCTCATCACGCGCATTATTGAGTTGGCACGCAAACCGCAATTCATCGGAAAGATCATCTTCGTGGAGAACTATGACATGATTCTCGCCAAGAAGCTGGTCTCCGGCTGCGATGTCTGGCTCAACACGCCCACCCGACCGTTGGAAGCCTCCGGCACCAGCGGAGAGAAGGCTGTGATGAACGGCGTGCTCAATTTCAGCGTCCTGGACGGTTGGTGGGCCGAGGGCTATGTGCCTGGCGCCGGCTGGGCCATCAAGGAGCAGATCACCTACTGCGACCATCGGCTGCAAGACGAGTTGGATGCCGCCACGCTCTATTCCACCATCGAAGAGGAAATCATTCCCGCTTTCTACACCCGCACCGCCGAAGGCATCCCTGCCGACTGGGTGCGCATGATGAAGAATTGCTTCGCCAAGATCTCGCCTCACTACACAATGAAACGTCAGTTGGATGACTATTACGACAAGTTCTATCACAAGTTGGAACACCGTACAGACACGATGCGCGCCGACAACCTTTACAACGTGCGCCGACTGTTGAGATGGAAGGAGAAGATCATGGCAGGTTGGGGAGACCTCAAATGTCTTGACATCCAATACAGCAACCCTTCCAAGAACACCTTCTATGTGGGTGAAAAACTGGATCTCACGCTTGACCTCCGCCTTGGGAGCCTCTCACCCGACGACCTGAAGGTTGAGATGCTCTTCGCGGAGAAAGATGAAAGCGGCCGCATCCACCTCTTCACCAAAGCGCCTCTCACGCTCATGTCAAACGAAAATGGAGTGGCGCACTACCACTTCTCCCTTAACGCGAAAAACGTGGGATTATGGGACTGCGTCATCCGCATCATTCCCAAGCATGAGCTGCTGCCACATGATTTGGATTTCAATTTGGTAAAATGGATATAACCCATAAAAAAGGACGCGAAAAGCGTCCTTTTTTATTCAAGTTCCCGTTTTACAATACGCGTCAACATGCGCGTCCGCACCTTTTCGGGCACAATGGCCGAGAGGAGTCGTGCCAATATGTTGATAACCGCCTCGCGTTTCCCTCGGAACATCTGCCGCACACAACGATGCGCAATCCATTCCGTGCTCTTAAGCGTCGCACGCCCAAGACGGCCTTGCCGATCAATACGCGCCGACACCTCCGCATTGGTGGCCATGGCACCCGGCTGGCAAAGCGTCACCGACACGGAAGTATCCCGTAGTTCTTCGCGCAACCCCATCGAAAAGGCACGCACAAAACTCTTGCTGGCCGGATAAATCGTTTTATACCCTACGGGGGTGAGCGCCGCCATGCTGCCCACATTCAACACATAGCTCCTTTTCTGCCGCAGCAGATTCGGCAGCAAAGCGTGCGTCAACAGAGCCGTGCACCGGACATTCAAATCAATGATCCTTTCCAAATATTCAGGGGTGGCGGAAAGAAAACCACAGGTCCCGCCCACTCCCACATTATTGACCAAGATGAAAACATCATATTTCTGGTTGATGTCAGCCGCCATGTCAAGCACGTTGCCCGAAAATCTCAAATCTGTGATGAAGCACCGCGATCGGGTATGGTAACGGGCTTCGATTTCGTCACAAAGTGTCTGCACGGTCGAGGAAGTCGCGACCAACAGGGTGTCGATACCTTGCGCGGAAAGTTCCATTGCAATGGACTTCCCCAATCCGCGGCTGGCTCCCGTGACGACTGCCACTGGGGACGACTTGGCATTGTGTTCAGTGCTACACATCAGTCAAAAACCACAGGGATAGTGTTTCAGATGCTTTTTTTGTAACATCTCCTGCGAAAATACAATTCCGAATCGTATTTTGACCACACACGAGCCGCGACATTGTCCTCCAACTGCTGTGACGTGAAGGCGTACTCAAAGCCACGACGGAGGAAAGTCTGGTGCAGTTGCGTGTGGTATATGGAATGAATGCCCGTATGCACATACTCCGGCAGGACACCCGTAAGGTAGAGGTCCACATATTTGTTTTTCTTAAGAGCGTGCAAAATATGGAACCATCCCATCGGGAAAAGTGAGCCATTGGCTTTTTGGAAAGCCTCGCTCAAGGAAGGCAGACAGAATGCAAAGCCGACCAAACGTCCATTTTCATCTTCAAGCATGGACGACAACTCGATATCGGCAACCTGAAAATTGTCTTCCACGGCCCAATCAATCTCAGCATCCGTAAGAGGTATGAAATTGAAAATATGGGCATAACTCTCGTTCAGAACCTGAAAGAATTCCTTTCCGGATTTTTTCAGCTGGGCCTTGTTGTCAAAGTGGCGAAGGTGTACATGGTAACGTTGGGACAGGATCTCGCCCAGTCGCGACATCCGGTCCGACACCTCGGTCACCTTGACGCGATATTGAATATAATCAACCTCCTTCTCAAAACCAAGTTGTTCTACCAATCGGGGATAATAGGGATAATTATAGTCGGAAACGATGCTGGGCGTATGGTCAAAGCCCTCGACAAGCATCGATTGCTTTTCGAGGTTGGAGAATCGCGAAGGGCCGCAGATCTCGTTCATACCTTGCGCCCTACCCCATTCTTCCACCGCATCAAAGAGAGAGCGGGCCACTTGAATATCGTCCACCGTATCGAACCAGCCGAAGCGCACGCGCTGCTGTCCTTTGATTTCATTGCACTTATGGTTCACCACGCCGCCAATTCGTCCCACGACATGTCCATCGTTGCATGCCATCCACAATTTGAGGGTGCAGAAATCCAGTGCGGGATGATTTTCAATGACACTCAATTCCTTTTTGTCAAGAGGAGGAACATAATGCGGACATCCCTTGTACAAACCACGGGGAAAACGCACAAAGGCCTTGCGATCCATTCTTGTGATAACTTCCTTAATTTCCATAAGATAAATAAAACTTAGTTTGTCTTGATCCTATTTCCATTCACAAGAGGCAAAGATATAAAAAAAACAAAAAAGAGACCATCCGAATGGACAGTCTCTCTTTCATTATGAAAAAAACAAACATTATATTGGATTAGGCACCCACCTGACGGCGGATGAATCCAAGACATGCTAATTCTTTGTCAACAGAAGCAATATAGTCGCGCACATTCTGCTTGCCATCGCCGCCCATCACGAGCACTTGGTACATCAGGGTGCTTTCCTTATAGAATTTCACCAAACGGCCTTGGGCGATTTGTTGGATCTGGTTCTCATTAAGGTTGGCAGCCTTGTTGGCGGCTTCCTCTTCCTTGATCTTACGGGCGAGGTTGGCTTGCTCTTCGGTGATCCAGCCCTTTGCCATATTGGAGTTGATGTGATCTTCGCTGTCCACATGAGTGGGGTTGATACCAGCCTTGTTCAGAGCGGCATCAACTGCCTTGTTGATCAATTCCAAACGAGTCTTTTCAATGGCGACGGCGAGTTCTCTATCCTTGTCTTCCTGCGGGATGGCATTTTCGTCCAATGCGAGCGGGCTCATGGCCGTGATGTGCAGAGCGACGTTGTGTGCCACTTCCTGGGCCTTTTCGCCTGCTTTGTTGAAGCAAACAAGGGTGGCCTTGTGGTTGCCCATATGGTTGTAGGCCTCCACGAGGGGAGCTTCCACATAGTCGTAGTGAGGAAGTTCAATCTTCTCACCCGTCTTGCCCGTCAGTTCGGTCAGCATATCAGCGACCTTGTTGCCATCGATGGTCATTTCGAGGAGTTCCTCACGGGTTCTGATACCAGCTTCCATAGCCTTGGCGGCGACAGTGTCCACAAAGTTGACAAAGTCGGCACCACGGCCCACGAAGTCGGTTTCGCAAGCCACGACGAGCATAACGCCAGCGGTGCGGTCGGCATTGGTAATAGCGACGATGCGGCCTTCGTTGGACTCGCGGTCGGCACGCTTGGCGGCCACCTTCTGACCCTTCTTGCGAAGAATATCAATAGCTTTGTCGAAATCGCCATCAGCTTCAACGAGGGCTTTCTTACAGTCCATCATGCCGATACCGGTCTGTTTTCTAAGTTTATTAACATCAGCAGCTGTAATTGTTGCCATAATTAAGTCTTTCTTTTTAGGTTAGTGAAAAATTATTCGTTTTTGGAGGCAGAGGGGCGACGGCCAATTCTTCTGCGGTGACCATCACGACCTTCGTTCTCATTGTTTTCTTCGATCTCCTCGTTCTCCATATCGACGGCTTCCATCTCTTCAGCCTGGGCGTCCTTGTTCATCTCACGCTCGTTGAGACCTTCGCGAATGGCTTCGCAAATCGGTTTCAACACGGCAGCGATGGACTTCGATGCGTCATCATTGGCAGGAATGGGATAGTCCACCAAGTTGGGGTTGGAGTTGGTATCAACAATGGCAAAGGTGGGGATGGCGAGCTTGCGGGCTTCCGCCACAGCGATGTGTTCTTTCATCACATCGACGATGAAGACAGCTGCCGGCAGACGGTTGAGGTCGGCGATTGAACCCAAGTTCTTCTCGAGTTTCGCACGCTCACGCTGGATCTGCAGTCTCTCACGCTTGGAGATGTTCTGGAATTGAGGGCCTTCGATCAGCCTGTCGATATCGCTCATCTTCTTGACAGCCTTGCGGATGGTGAAGAAGTTGGTGAGCATACCGCCCGGCCAACGCTCGGTCACATACGGCATGCCTACTTCCTTGACCATGGAGGCAACCGTCTCCTTGGCCTGTTTCTTGGTGGCCACAAACAAAATCTTACGGCCGGAACGAGCGATGCTCTTGGCAACGTCAGCAGCACGGTCAACCATCTCGATGGTCTTGTGCAGGTCGATGATGTGGATGCCATTCTTCTCCATGAAAATATAGGGAGCCATCGCAGGGTTCCATTTTCTCTTGAGGTGTCCGAAGTGGCAACTGGCCTCTAATAATTCTTCAAATTGTAATCTTGACATTTTTCTCTTTTTTAATTGTTTACATTCTTAAAAGCAACTGCGGGGTAGTTCGGATGAAATCTCCGCAGTTTCGATACTAAACAAACATATATATATACTAACGTTTGCTGAATTGGAATCTCTTACGAGCCTTGGGTTGACCGGGTTTCTTACGCTCAACCATACGCGGGTCGCGGCGCAGGAAGCCTTGGGTCTTCATCGCGGAACGGAGCTCAGGGTTGATTTCAACGAGCGCCTTGGCGATGGCCATGCGAAGAGCTTCGGCCTGGCCAGTCACACCACCGCCATCCAAGTTGGCCTTGATGTCGTATTGGCCCAGCACGTCAGCGATGCGCAGGGGCTGCTCCACCTTGTATTGCAAGGTCGGGACACAGAAATATTCCTTATAGTCACGGTTGTTCACCTTGATCTCGCCAGTGCCGGGTTTCATGTACAAACGGGCAACTGCGGTCTTTCTTCTGCCTAATGTATTAGTTACTTCCATTGTTATTTGATGTCGTTAACGTTAATCAATTTGGGTTGCTGAGCCTCGTGCGGGTGGTTCGGACCCACATAGACGTGGAGGTTGCGATAGAGCTGGCTTCCGAGACGGTTCTTGGGAAGCATGCCCTTGATGGCGTGTTCCAGAATGCGCTCCGGATATTTGCGCATAACCTCTCTGGGGGTGGCAAAACGCTGACCGCCAGGATAAGTGGTATGGTGGACATATTGCTTGTCCGTCCACTTTTTACCAGAAAAGCGCACCTTCTCCGCATTGATGATGATCACATTGTCACCACAATCGAAGCTCGGGGTGTAATAGGGTTTCGTTTTGCCTTTCAGGATACGGGCCACGACCGTCGCAAGACGACCGACCACCATCTCTTGTGCATCGATTAAAACCCACTCTTTCTTGACGATATCTTTGTTCGCCGAAATAGTTTTGTAACTTACTGCATCCATTTTTTCAGTCTGTTGTTTTTTTGTTGGGAAATGTCTTCACCCACATTTCCCGAGTTTTTAATTAATTCCTTTTACTAACATTAAGGACAATAATCGGTTTTTTAAGGCCTGCAAAAATACATTTTTTTCAATATAAAACTTCTATCCCAGACCATTTTCTTTATACAATAAATAGATTTGAAAGTCAGTACTTTACACAAAATTCAACATGACTTTAAAACAAAACGCGCCATTTTCGTCACTTAATTTCAGAAAAAAGGAGGTTAAAATTCAGCAAAAGTGACAGATAAAAGCGGATAAGACTTGGCCAAGCACTCCGTTTCGTCAAGGCATGCATCCTTGCCGAACAGCAGAAAAGCCATCGCCAGGCGGTGATCGTGCCGGGTATGGAACCCGAACGGCGGTGCAGGCCAGGTGTCGCGCACACGTCCCCGCACCCGCAAGGAATCCTCCGTGCGCTCTATCTCGGCAAACGGTGCCAGCTGCTCTGCCAACTGCCTCACGCGGTCCGACTCCTTGTAGCGAAGGTTACGCGTGTGCAGAAAAGTGATGTCTGCGGGCAACACGGCAGCCATCGCCGCAAGCACTGGCACCACGTCGGGGTGGTCGGCCACGTCCAGCCGCAAAGGCATCGCGAGTTCCACTTCGCGCGCCGTGATGCGCACACCGGTCTCTGTCTCCACGCTCTCCACACCAAGCCGGGCAAACCAGCCGGCGACGACCGCATCGCCTTGCGCGGATTGCAAAGAGATACCCTGAAGCTCAAAAGAGGCTTTCCCCAGCCTTTTTCCGCGGATCAACGCGGTCGCATACCAAAAGAGTGCCGCACTCCAGTCACCGACCCGGCCCAACGGTCCATCCGGTTCGGGAAGTCCTCCGACCCAGACATGCCACGGCGTGCAAAGTCGCGTCATCTGGATGTATGGCCGGGAAGGGATCCCCGCCGATGAGAATTCCAACTCCTCAAGTCCCATTTTGGGAGCCACGAGCAGGAGTGCAGAGGCAAACTGACTCGTGCGGTGGCAGTCGATCGTCAACCGCTTTGCCGAAAGAGCACGCCCTTCTATCCGCCATCCTGACGCTTCGCGCTTTATCCTGCCGCCAATGGAGCACAGCGTTTCAACCAGCTCTTCCATAGGGCGTTGTAAAAGTCGTGGCGCACCTGTCAACAACCAGGCACCCGGAGTGACCGCAAGCAAAGCCATGAGGAAGCGATATGCCGCACCGCACTCCCCCACGTTCACAATAGAACCGCGACCTACGGAATCGCACACAACCCACAGGGCGTCGTGTGTCACCCGAATGTCCTCACAGTCACCCGCCTCAATGGGCATAACATCTCCATTCAGGACAAAATGGACAAACATCTGCCTGATAATGACACTTTTGCATCTTGGCAAGGTAATTGCAGTTTTCATAGCCGCAAAAATAGGATTTTTTAGTATTTTTGCAAACTTTTTTGTGAAATCACATCAGTTACATAAACCATAACCTTTGCAATGGACGATCAAATCAGGATGGGCGGATTCAACATTCTGCCCCCAGGCGTCAAGAATTTACTCATAATCAACATATTGGTATTCTTCGCCACGGTGGTATTCAGACAAACCGGCCTTGTTGACCTCGACAAGTGGCTGGGTCTGCATTATGTGTCAGCACCCGACTTCTACCCTTGGCAGTTCCTGACCTATATGTTCATGCACGCCAATTTCGAGCACATCTTCTTCAACATGTTTGCCCTCTGGATGTTCGGAGCCGCTGTGGAGAACGCTTGGGGCACCAAACGGTTTTTAATCTACTTTTTCGTCACTGGCATCGGGGCTGCCCTGTGCCACTACCTGGTCGTCTTTTTCCAAGTACACCCCACGGTTGCATTGCTCGACCAATTCATCGACAATCCATCCTTAGAGTCCTATCGCTATTTGGTGGAGCACAACACCAATGCGCGTTTCGATGAGATGTTGCGCAACAATCTGTTGGTCTTGCAGCAAGATCCGGGCACTTTGGACGAGCTGACCTATGTGACGGCCAACGCGCGCGACACCTTCCTGAACAGCATCAACATCGTGGGCGCTTCAGGGGCCGTCTATGGCCTGTTGCTCGCTTTCGGCATGCTTTTCCCGAACTCCTACATCTACCTTTACTTCCTGTTGCCCATCAAAGCCAAGTGGTTCGTCATCCTCTACGGCGGCATCGAGCTGGTGTCGGGCATCTTCGGCACGGCAGACGGTGTGGCTCACTTCGCGCATCTTGGCGGCATGATCTTCGGCATACTGCTCATCCTGCTGTGGCGACACACCGAAAAACAGCGCCGCAACGATTACTACCATGATTTCAACGAAGAGAGACAGGACAATTTCTTCAGCCGATTCAAAAAGGAACTGTCCAACCGCAAAAAAGAAAAATATTACGTCTCCACTGAGAGCGGACGCCCCATGAGCGATGAGGAGTATAACGCCCGCAGAGCCGCAGAACAGAAGCGAATCGATGAAATTCTCGACAAGATTTCCGCAAAAGGGTACGATGCCTTGACAAAAGAGGAGAAAGATTTTCTATTCCGCTATTCCCAAAAATAATGGCCTTTAAAAAACTGATCATACTGAAAAAAATCGGGAAGTGGCTGTTGCTGCTTATCAGCACAGTGGCCGCATTAGCCCTGCTCGGCTCACTCGTCTCCCAAATATTGCGTCCGTCATTCAACCACCTCATCGCATTTTGCGGGCTGTTTTTCGCCTATATCCTGTTGGTCAACGCCTTCCTCGTCATCGTGTGGATTTTTGTGGACTATAGGCTATCCCTCATACCATTGATTCCCATCCTGCTCAATGTCAACAATATAGACAGGAATTTCCAGTTGCGTGCGCAAGACAAGCCTGAGACCTGCGCCAACTGTGTCAAGGTGATGAGCTACAACGCCCGTGTTTTCGGGATCTACGATGCCAACGACGATGTCAAGAAGCGCAAGGCCAACAAGAAGGCCGTGCTCGACTTCTTCAGCAAGGAGTGCCCCGACATTCTCTGCATCCAAGAGTACTTCTTCGACAAGACGGGCAAACTGGATTTCAACACCACGCAGGGCATCCTCAACGCCATGGAGCTGCCCGACAGCGAGCGCAACTACCGGCTATACCTCAGCAACTCGTCCGGGCCGCATCGCTTCGGACTGGCCGTGTTCAGCCGATACCGCATTGTCAACAGCGGAATTGTGGAGACCAACGACAGCACCCAGAACAAGGCCATGTTCGTGGATATCCGCTACAACGGCGACACCCTGCGCGTCTATAACGTCCACCTGCAGTCGATGAGCTTGGGCAGCGAGGACTACGCCACCAGCGAGGCTGTGTTGCACACCGACATGAGCGATCCCGAGATCGAGGCCAAGACGGCTCGTCTCTACCATAAAATCGCCAACGCCTACGACCACCGCCAGAAACAAGCCAAGGCGGTTCGCGCCCACATCGACAGCTGTGAGCATCCCATCATCATTTGCGGCGACTTCAACGACTCGCCGACCTCCTACAGCGCGCATAAGATCGGCCACGGCTTCAAGGACAGCTTCCGCAGCAGCGGCAAAGGTCTCGGCGCCACCTTCTACGGCGAGCCGTTCCCACCGTATCGTATCGACTACATCTTCCACAGCCGTCAATATAACGACTTCGGCCACACTGTCTGCACCGAACTCAACACCTCCGACCACAAACCGATCTATACCTATATCTCGATTTTGGAGAAAAGATGATTGCGGTTTGCGATTTACGGTTAATTTCTTAATTTCTTAGTTTCTTAGTTTTTTAATTCATAACTCTCCTTTCAAAACAATGAAAAAGTCATTCCTTTTCGCACTTATTGTTGCATTATTTGTTGGAGCAGGTTGTAACAGACAGAAAAACAACGCCAATAACCCCGTCAAGGAGACATCATTGACGGAAGAGTCGGTGACCGGCTTTGCCAAAGAGATTGAGAAGGGCATCCTCAACGGGCGTGCCGATGCGGTTGATAGTGTCATTGACAAGGCACACATCCGGCAGTTGGTCTCCGAAAATTCCATCGTATATAGCGGTTTCGACGTAGATGGCGGTGAGCAGTTCTTTGAAAAATGTCTCCAACTGGGAAGCACGATGGTGGCTGCCGTCAACAACGGCGGCGACTTTGCCTTCTCAACATACTACAACGAGCATGGCATCCATCACATCGTTTTCCGAAGCTACGACAACTATGTGGTGAACTTCTATGACTTCACAGTGGACACTGCCGGCGGGCGGATGATGCTGCAAGACGGTTTCGTTTACAACGCCGGCTGCCTGCTCTCCAAGAGCGTGGCGGGTGCGATGCTCTACAACCTGATGTTGCAGACCAACCCCGACAGCGATGTCCGCTGGCTGTTGCAAGCCGAGGAACAGACACGCGCCAACCAATCCGCCAAAGCCCTCGCCACCCTCAAGGATCACAAGGAAGCTCTGCGCGACTATCCAGCCTACCACCAGCTCCTCGTCGCCAACCTGTTCCAATCCGACCGCACGCACTTTGCCACACGCCTTGACGAGCTGGGCGACGAACTGGACGAGCGCTACCTGCTGCTGCACAAGCTGCTCTATTTTGTAAACGAAGGCAAGGTGGCCGAAACCGAGAAATGCATCAACACCCTCATCCCCCATGTAGGCGATGACCCGATATTCCTGTTCCTCTACGGCTATGCCAACCTCGTGGCCAAACAATACGACCAGGCCCTGCAATGCTTCGTGACCGTTGACAAGTCAATGCCGCTGATTTGGGATCTGTGGCAATGCGAGCTGCGCTGCCACAAGGCCCTCAAAGACGACGACGGGTTTGAAGCCTGCCTCCAGCGAGGCAAGGAGGCTTACGGAATGAATGACAAAGAGCTGGAGAGTATGCGGAAGAGTTTTTAATTGGCAAAGTGCGTGATCAGCTCCAGGATAATCCTGTCCTCCTTGCACTCCACGCCTTTGTGTACGAAGTTCTTTTCGTAGTTCAGCCGGATGCCCGCGCGCAACGGCTTTTCCACGAACATGAAAGTAATGCCGGCAGTCAGGCGCTGGCGCAGGGGTTCCACTGCAAAGTTGCCGTCGGCATCCGCGTGTCCATTGCAATTGGCGGTGATGGCGTCGTAGCGCGCCGCAATCCCGATATTGTCCAGCATCTTCTTGCCAACAGGAATCTTATAGTAGGCAAAGCCGTACATGGCGTGTGTGGGCTTCAGCGTCTTCTCCATGTACTGTTTGTAGATATACTCGGCCTCCAAGTGGAGGTTGGCAATGTCATAGGCGAGTTCAGCTCCGTAATGATGGATGCGGAAAGCCTCGGGACGCACACCCGCATAGTCAAGGGAGAGCTTGAAGTTTTTAAACAGCTCGAAGGTGCCGCGCGCCACGAAGTTGAGGTGCTCCTGAAACTCCATCTGCCGTCCAAAGCCCGCGCCGTTGAAGACTCCTGCCTTGATTTCGAAGGGGACAACCTTGTCCCACTTGTAAACGACAACCGCCCCCACATCGCTCCACGCCGTAATCTTCTGCGTCAGAAACGACTTGTCGGAGAAATAATATTGGTAAGGCGAGAGCAAATTTTCGGAGCTGAATGGCATCTTGTCATAGCCGATCAGCAGGGAGAGGCCCTTCACAGGTTTGAACTGGGCGAAGATGGCCACCGGCGAGAACTTGCCGCCGTATGTCAAGTCCACCAAGGCCATATAGGAAAACATCGGGTGCAGGCTGCCGCTGACGCCGATGCGCGTGTGGCGCAATTCGAAGTGATGCTTGTTCATCTGCGGGTTATACTCATAGCGTCCCAGCACCGTGGCTGTAAAATGGGGACGGTATTCCTCAGGAATGCGGAACTTGCGCCCCCTTGCCGATTTCGTCGTGTCGGCACTTTGTGCAAAAAGTACAATACTGGAAAAAGCCAGAAGGAAGAGTGTGCAAAATTTCTTCATACAGGGTGTTTGGATGGTCAGTATAAAATACGATTAATGTTTGAAGATAGCCACAAAAGTCTTGAGAATCAGCCGAAAATCCTCCGCCAACGACTGGTTTTCGATATATTGAAGATTGAGGGCGAGTTTGGCGGGCATCACCTCTTCGATGTAGGTGCGTTCGGGGTCGGCGGAAGCGGCGAGCACCTCATTCTCGTTCACGTAACGGATGGAGGCATAGTCGGTAAGGCCCGGCCGCACAGAGAGCACGCGCATCTGCTCCTGGGTGTATAGGTCCACGTACTTGCGCACCTCGGGACGCGGCCCCACAATGCTCATGTCGCCCTTGATGATGTTGAGGAGCTGCGGAAACTCATCAATCTTGAACTTGCGTAGCCAATAACCCACGCGGGTGACACGGCTGTCGCGCGCGCCAACAGTGATGAGCCCCTTGCTGTCAGAGTCGGTCCGCATGGTACGGAACTTGTAGAGCCTAAAGTCGCGGTTGTCCTTGCCCACACGCAACTGGCTGTAAAAGACACCGCCACGCGAGTCGACCACGATGAGCAGTGCCACGACAAGCCATACAGGCAGCAAGACAACAAGCCCGATGAACGAAAAAAGGAGGTCGAAAAAACGCTTCATCTGTTTTATGATTATTGGAAATGCAAAAATATCATTTTTCCGGCAAACAGAGCCTTCTGTCGCAATTTTCCTGACATTTTCGAAAGGCAGACCTTGTGTCTTGTCCGGCACCAAAATAAATTCACGCATCCACACAATAAAATAACAATTTTTACGATTTGCTTCTGACGCAATTGCCGTAATGAAGAATTTTAAACAGCGCTTGAAAATATGGTTCAAAGGGTTTTCTCCCAAAACCGGGGTTATCCTATTGATAATCTGCGTTGTACTTCATATTCTTGCTTTCGGGCAGATTGCAATGCCCTTCCTTAGTCCCTCCACCAAGAAGACTCTCGGCATCGTCTTTTTCAGTTTGGCCAAAGCCTTCCAATATTCCGGTTTGGCCATTGTGGGCGTGGAAGGTTACAAACAGCTCAAGAAACGAATTTCAAAACAGAAAGAGATACCTCCCGTGCTGCAAAAACGTCGGCGGCGCAAACGGGAGTTGCATCTCAAGCGCAGAAGGCAACGTGGTGCATCGCGTCAAGCCAACCGCCGGCATTAACAAGTCTCCAAACAACGCTTTTTCCAACGCCTCTCTTTCGCGGCGTGCAATGCCGACTCCCGCGCCGCGAGAGGGTGTCGGTGCCGTCGTCCCACCCCACAGTGCTCCTTCGTCGCTTATGTGGGGTTATTGAGAGGGTATCGGTACCGTCATCCATCCCCACATTGCGCTCCTTCGTCGCTTATGTGGGGTTATTGAGAGGGTGTCCCTCCGGGACAATAGAGGTAATAGTTAAGAGTTAATAATAGTTTTCCTTGAGCTGCCCCGACAGGGGCAAGAGCTTGGTAGCGCTGCAACCCCTGGGAGGGATGCGTGCGCGGGACAA
>JAFPXF010000093.1 GCA_017394765.1 Bacteroidales bacterium
AAATAGTTGACAAAGACAACCGACAATTTCTGAAAATCTGCTATCGTTTTACGACTTTGCGCGTCACCACACCTTTGGCAGATGTGACACGAAATGTATAGGTGCCGCAGGCAAAAGAGGAGAGGTCCACTCTCGCGTCACTGCCGGATCCGCCAAGCTGCAAGAGGCAGCGTCCCGACAAATCATAGATTCCGATGGAGGAGATATCCGCGCCATCGCTTATCACGCGCACCGCATCAGAAGCGGGATTGGGAGAGATCTGCACCCGCCAGGCTTCCTGATCTTCAAGTCCGACGTACAGGGGCACCAACTGAACGTCCCTCTCCACACACTGTCCGTCCAATGCTGTCATAGTGAGCGTCTTGGGGTAATATCCATCTGCGGAAAACGTCACCTGATAGGTACCGCCGACAATCGGACGATGATAGTCGCCGTTGGGCAAACGCGAATAGGTGTGCGAATTGTCCAAGTCATGATTCTCCACAAAAACCCTCGCCGCCACAGGTTCCGAAGTCACGGAGTCGGTCACGATACCCCGAAAGCCGTTGAGCGACTCGCCGATGTAATTCAGCAAAGAGTGGTTGATATAATCCCAATAATATGGCAAATAGCTGGAATTGACCACCTTGTCGGCGCTCACCTCGACAGTCATTTCGCGGCAACCGAGATAATAGTTGAAGTAATCCTGTCGCGACCCGGTGATGATATACCAATCGCCGCCTTCAGTCACACCATTATAGCAGTCCGTCATATAGTTCGACGAAACGGCATGGCAGGTGTCCGCGAACTTGCGTCCTACAAACTCCCACCACGCTTGGTCGGCATGTGCACGCTGTGTGGTTTCCCATGTGTCCCACGGGTAGTTGACCACTTCGGCACCGCCGTGGAAATTAGCCGACATAGTGAAGTTGTGCGCAGCGCCGAAATCCATCATGGCCTGCACTTCAGGCGGATAGCTCTTTGCAACAGGCTGTCCAATAATAGGATACGAGCGATTGAGATCATCACCATTGTAATTGTACCGGGTTGAATACCAACTGCTCAACTGGCTGTTGGAGTAACGATAGGTGCCATCCGGATTTTCCAACGGACAGATCCAGATATCCACATTGTCCACAAGCTGCTGCACTTTCGGATCAGTGGCATAGTTGTGGAGCAGATAATGCACCAGACGGAGCATCAAATAGTACCCCACGGGCTCATCGCCATGCATGGTGGCAGTGTAAAAGAAAGCGGGCTTGTCGCCTCTGTCCTGCAAGTTGTTGCTGATATGCGCCACAAGCAGCGAATGGCCGCCTGATGTTTGCTCCAGAATGGTGTCAATGTCGCACAAAGCGGGGAATTCCGACTGAAAAGTCGCCATGGTCTCCAAATATGCCCCGTATGTGGGATAACGATTCCAGGAAGAGACCAGCTGCTGGTAGGTGGTTGCCATGTTGATCGGCGGCTTCGCCGGCGACAGGATGGTGTAAGGGACACCCAATCGCTCGAAAGCATCGTACTCGCGCTGTCCCACGCATATACGCACATTCAGCGTTCCATCGGCATTGGGTGTGACTTTGTCCACGGAAAAGTTCGGGGCTATTTCACGGAGCGCCTTGCGCGTCATGGTAGTCTGCACATAGGTCTGAAGCGCGTCCCGGTTAAAGGATGGGGATTGGGCTATTGCTGTGTGAGCCATAAGGCAAACCAACAAAAGCGGGAATATCGTTTTTCTCATATTGGCTGCTAAAAAAGTGTATGTTTCAAAGTTTGACCAACTGCTCAATCTTCTCATAGAGGGCCGGGGTGACCGGCACATTGGGCAGTCGGAGGCGATTGTGCAGCTTACCCTGCACATTGAGCACAGCCTTGATGCCGGAAGGATTGCCTTCCTGGAAACAGGCCTGCATAAGGTTGAAAAGGCGATCATGGTACAGACGGGCCTTGATGAACTGGTCGTTCATGGCCAAATGCACCATGTTGGCCATCTCGGCGGGGAACGCATTGGCAACCACAGAGATAAGTCCGTCCATTCCGACAGCCATCAAGGGCAGGGTAATCATGTCGTCACCAGAGATGACAAGGAAATTCTCGGGTTTGTGATTGAGCAGATTCATGATTTGTTTCATCTTGCCGGAAGCCTCCTTGATGCCAATGACATTCGGGCACTCCTGCGCAATGCGCATCGTGGTGGCGGCATCCACGTTGCACGAGGTTCTCCCAGGCACGTTGTACAAGATGATGGGGCGAGGCGAATGCTGCGACAGGAACTTGAAATGCTCGAAAAGTCCCTCTTGACTGGGTTTGTTGTAATAGGGGGCCACCGAGAGGAAGGCATCCACGGGCAGAGGATCGGAAGCCTCCATGTCGCGGGCGACACCCAGCGTGTTCGGCCCGCCCACACCCATCACAAGCGGCAAGCGGCCATTGTTCACGGCAGCCACGCAACGCACCACATCACGTTTTTCCTCCGGCGACAGAGTCGGCGACTCGCTGGTGGTTCCCAATGCCACCAAATAGTCAACCCTTTTCTGAACCAGATCCTCAATCAAACGCTCCAAAGCCGGATAGTCAATCTTTCCATCCGGCAAAAACGGCGTAATGACGGCCACGCCAAGGCCCCTGAGAAGCGACAACTTATCTTTCATTACCCGTGAGTTTTTGCGTGTATTTATTGACAGCCTCCAAATATTTCAAGTTGGAGCTTGTCAAATCATCGATAAACAAGTCGTATGCATTCTGGCATTCACCGAGGCGCCCTACGATGAACTTCGCGTGCGACAAGGCCAGAATGGACTGCACGGCAGGATGGAGCCGGTAGTTGAAATCAATGATCATATCGTAATCCTCCTTCAAGAAATCCTGAATCTGTTCCATATTGGGGATTCCATACCAGTTCAAGTGCTTTTGGCAAAAATAATCCGCCGTCAGCTGGGGAAGACAGTAAAACGGGACCTCCTTGTCGTTGATATAACCAATCAGACGCACTTGATGCCCCTGTTCCTGCAACTTGGTAAAGATGTAAAAAATGTCTTTATAGGAATCTTCATCGGAAATTTCGCACAACAAGCCCATGGTCTTAGCCTTCTGCACCGGCATGATTTGCACGCTCCTATTTGGCTTATTTTCAACAAGATACTTCTTTAAAAAATATTTTTTTATCCAAGAAATCATAATATAGGCATATTATACAATAAAGGCGGCAAACTTACAAAAAAAATTGGATTTTTGAACATAGCACAAAAAAACAGCGGAAACCTCTTTCCGCTGTTTCAAACCATTAACCTATGTAAGATAATTGAAAACTATTGAAATAGTATTTCTAAAATCACTCTTCCTTTACGGACATCTCACTCAAAAGTTACAAAAAAATTTTCATTTTTTGAAATTTCCCGTGCGAAGGCGGTGTTGGCAAAGTGTCCGGGGCGGTTGGCAATGATTTCCGCACGCAACGGAATACCCAATAAATAGAGGTCTCCCAGCAAATCGAGGAGCTTGTGGCGCGCCGGTTCATTGGCGTGTCTGAGCGTGATATTATTAAGCACATGGTCAGGAGTCACCTCTATATTTTTTCTGTGGAAAAATTCGGACAGTTCCTTCAGGACATTCTTGGCAGGCACTTTGTCCACAAAGACAATGGCATTGTCGAGGTCGCCGCCACGCACCAGATTGTTTTGGATGAGGAACTGCAATTCGTCAAGAAAAACGAATGTACGGCAATTATAGACTTCAGGATAAAAATCCTCCATGTTGTTGAGCACAGCTTGCTGTTCAGAAAGCACCTTTGTGCCATAATCCACATTGACCGTCATTTTAAAATGATCAGCCGGGCGGATTGTCAGCTGAATCTCCTTCTCGGGGATAGAAAACGTGATCTCCTTCTTAACAGTTCCGAACTTACGGGGTTTTTCAAGGGTTTTGATGCCCGCCTCGCGCAACATCTCCACATAGACCCGTGAACTTCCGTCCAGAATGGGGGTTTCAGGGCCTTGCGTGAGCACGCGGACATTGTCGATGCCCAAACCGGCGAGAGCGGCCATAAGGTGTTCGATGGTGTGAACCTGTGCGTGACCATCCTGGATGGAGGTACCGCGGGATGTGTCGAAGACATTCTGCGGGACAGCTTTCACGGAGGGTGAACCGGGCAAATCCGCGCGCACAAACTGCACTCCGAAGTCAGCCGGAGCCGGTTCAAAGGTCACTGTAACTTGCTGGCCGGTATGAAGTCCCCTTCCGGACACAGAAATCGGAGAGACTATTGTTGTTTGGTATTGCATATTTTAATGAATACTTATTATTTATAATGTATATTGCTGAAGAAGACTCCTGCATTGAATTACTCATTACCATTCATCCACTCCTTCACATCAGAGAAAAGAGACGGAAGTTTGCGGCGATAGATAATCAGACGTTTTTCTTCCTGAAGCGGGAGGGCCGGAGATCCGAGATATGTACCCTGTTTAAGAGAATGTGTGACGCCCGACTGCGCACCGATCACCGTGCCGTCATCGACCGTGATGTGACCCGCCACGCCTACCTGCCCGGCAAGAATACAGTGGCGGCCGACTTTGGCGGAGCCCGCGATGCCGACTTGGGCGGCCATGCCCGTGCCTTCACCAATAGTGACGTTATGGGCAATTTGTACAAGATTGTCGATCTTGGCATTGTCGCCGATACAAGTGGAGCCCATTGTGGCGCGGTCGATGCAGGTGTTAGCGCCAATTTCCACATTGTTGCCAACCACGACATTGCCGATCTGGGGGATTTTGAGATACTGTCCGTCTTGTGGGGCAAAACCGAACCCATCAGATCCAATGACAGCACCGGCATGCAAGATGCAGTCGTTGCCGATGACACAGTCGGCATACACCTTCACACCGGCATAGAGAGTGGTCCGGTCCCCCACCCTGACATTGTCGCCAATGACAGTCTGGGGAAAGATGGAGGCGCCATTGCCCACCACGGCATGCTCGCCAATGCTTGCAAATTCACCGATATAGACATTCTCGCCAATGGTGGCAGACGGTGCGATGCAGGCCTTGTCTGAGATGCCCACTTTTCGAGGTTTATTCTCCTGATAAAAATTCAGCAGCTTGGCAAAGGCCAAGTATGAATTGTCAACTTTGATGAGCGTGCAAGGCACGTCTTGTTCCGGGACAAAACTTTTATTCACAATGGCCGCAGCAGCGCGAGTCGTATAGATATACTGCGTGTATTTCGGATTAGAAAGGAAGGTCAAGCCGCCAGACACACCCTCTTCAATTTTGCAAATGGTAGTGATGACCGTATTCGGATCTCCCACTATTTCAGCGGATAAGAGTTCCGCGATTTGACTTACGAGATACTTCATAGCCTGTTTTCTTTGGGGGTGCAAAAATACATTTTTTTATCTAAGAGAGCCTTCCTGCAAAATCGGCAAAAAAAGAGGCGTGGAATGCATCCACGCCTCCTTGTATGGAAAAAGAATCAAAACTATTGGATTTGACTCTTCAAATTCACAACTTGGATAGGATTGTTAGGATCGTTGGTAATCACTTCCAACGTGGCCTTTTGGTCACCCTGACGGTTATTGGCCCTGAAGTCAACCGTAATGGTGGCGGAACCGCCGGCCGGAATTGTCATCACGGAAGCACGAGCCTTGAACATGTTGGATGAAGAGACAAGATTTCTGATAATCAACGGGCTCTTTCCGGTATTGGTGATTTGGAAATCGATCGTCTTCTGACCGTTCTTTTGAACCGGGCCGAAGTCGAAATCGACAGCACCATAGTTGGAGACAGGCGCTTTCTTCAGTTGTTTCGGAGTCAACACAGAAAAGTCCTCTTTGATGTTGACAGCATAGTGCAGCTGCTTCTTGGCTTCAATAGAGTCGGTGGTCACGTATGTGACAGCGTCTTTCTGCTGGCCGAAGGCACCGCGTTTAGACGCATCGTACTTAACGACGATAATGCCCTCCTGTCCCGGCTGCAAGTCACCGCCGAAGCTACGATACGCTTCACTGATGTATGGGGCCGTGCTTTCCAGGCGGAAATTGACGGGCTTGGTCCAGAAATTGCGCACCTTGAAGGTGTCCAGGACAGATTCCGTGTTCAACAGGTTATGTGACACGCTCGGTTCAAAGAAACGAGCCATACCTGCAGTTTTCGTGTAGCCTGCTTTTTCGAACTCGGTGGCAGGACGTTTGATCACCTCACCCTTGATGAATATCATGTGCGGGGCAGCCTTGCTGTCTTCGATATATTCGGGTTCGTTGGTCGTGACACGGATGTTTTTGTTGAAGTATCCGGGGCGGTTATACGGGTTGTAGGTGGCTTCGATATAGCCCTTTTGACCCGGGGCAATCTGGCCTTTGGTGTAGTTTGCAGCCGTACATCCGCAACCGGGGCGCACACTGGTCAGCTCCAACGGCTCGTTGCCGACATTGGTGAATTCAAACTTACCTGTAACCTTGCCACCTTCCTCGTGGATTTTTCCGAAATCATACGTGGTTTGGTCGAATTGGATTTTAGGTTGCGCATAACAAAAGACAAAAGCGACGACCATCAGAATGGATAAACTGAGCTTTTTCATTGTTTTACTTTTTAAAATTAATCTATCTTGTTATAAAATAATAAATTACAAATTTCAATTTTCAGCAGGCAAAAGTACAATTTTTTTTCCTAACTCATTCACGTCTATGCCACCAAAATTTCCAGAGGACATCATGAGCAAGACAGCATCATGCATGGCAAGGTTTAACAAGTGAGCCTCCATTTTTTTGGAGTCGTCGAAAACCATGAGGTCGGGGCGTCCGAAAGCCCTTATTACCATGTCCGTAGTGATCGGGGGAAGTTTCTTGAGCGCGATGGCTTCCGGAGAGAAAAAGACGATGGCTTCGTCAGCCTGATCCATCGCACCGCGATACTGAGCCAGGAAGGCTTCGGTCAGGCTGCTGAAAGTGTGCAGCTCCATGCATGCGACCAAGTGTTTGTCAGGATATTGCTCACGCACTGCATTCACAGTGGCAAGGAGCTTCGAAGGAGAATGAGCGAAATCCTTATAGACCATGTTCCCATCATGTTTGGCCACAAGTTCCAGCCGCTTGGAAGCCCCCTTGAAGGTGGAAATTGCCTTGTAGAATTCCGCATCTGCTATGCCCACCGCGGCACAGGCGAAACGGGCCGCGTTCAGGTTGGCCAGATTGTGTTTGCCGAAAATCTGCAACGGGACCTCGCCCATGCCTGTTTCAAGATAGGTGACGCCGTCGCGCACATGACTTGGATGCACGCCATACGGCCGTTTCGCTGGCCCCGACACTTTCTGCCCAAGGTCGCGGAGCACCTCGTCATCCTCGCAATAGATAAAGGTCCCGCTTTCGGGAATCATCTCCGCGAAAATCCTGAACTGGTCCACATAAATGTCAAAGGTAGGGAACACGTTGACATGATCCCACGCAATGCCGCTGACAATTCCGACAGTGGGCTGATAGACATGGAACTTCGGCCTGCGATCAATGGGCGAAGTGAGGTATTCATCTCCCTCAATGACCATAATTCCGGCCTCTTCGCTCAACTTGACCATCACCTCGAAACCCTCCAACTGCGCACCCACCATGTAGTCGCAATCGATGTGATTTTGTTGCAGGACATGGATAATCATGGAGGTGATGGTGGTCTTGCCATGGCTGCCACCCACCACAATGCGGATTTTATCCTTGCTCTGCTCGTACAGATATTCGGGATAAGAATAAATCTTCAGCCCAAGCTCTTTCGCTTTCTGCAACTCAGGGTTGTCAATGCGGGCATGCATGCCCAAAATGACGGCATCAAGTTCCGGCGTGATACGTTCCGGATGCCAGCCCAAGGACCCCGGAAGAATACCCCAACGTTCCAAACGGCTTTTCGCGGGATCAAAGATTTCATCGTCAGATCCTGTCACCTCGTAGCCCTTCTGTCGAAGAGCTATGGCCAGGTTGTGCATGGCACTGCCTCCAATGGCAATAAAATGAACTTTCATATCAGGTCAGGTTTGAATTATCGCATTCGTTTTTCGAGCCCGCAAAAATATCAATAATTTTTCAAATGTGTAACCATATCTCTTTATTTTATATCATCCGACGTTTCCATGTCAAGCCCCATTGCCGATTCTTGCCAAAATCGTTGTTTTGGAACATTTTTACATGCAATTGGACAAGACGATTGTGAAAAAAAGATTGTTTCTTTGCAAAAAATAAAAGATATCTTTTCATATAGAAACAAATCATGAATAATTTGTTTGGGACACAAAACCAACGCATTGATTTCCACATCGTTCAAATCTCCTATTAACATTTTTGCCAAATTTATCCACAGAACAGCTATTTGAAATAAAAAACTTATTTTTGCAAACTTTATGTTACTCTTGTAACAAGATACAGGAAAAAAGCATCTTAGTTGTAGTTTATGTTCAACCAGACGGTCCTTCCAAAACAGCATCCACACGCCAGTCTCTCCTTCTGGAGGAGATGGTGCCGGCAGTGCATCGTCTTTGCCATGCTGGCAGTCAGCACTTTCCAAGGGAAGGCCTTGCCAGGGCGGGATCTTCCTGCTTTTGACGCCCACCGTGTCCTCTCCGACACCACTTTCGTGCAGGACAGCATCTGCGATTTCCTGTTGCCCTACATCTGGAACGGGGTCACTTTCACGCAGGCGGGCACGCAGACCGCTGTGCTCACCGCCTCGGACGGCAGCGACAGCGTGGTGGTGATGACCCTTGTGGTCGGCACGCCGACCTACCTTTCCGTTTTTGGCAACGCCTGCGAGGGCGAAAACTACACCGAGCATGGTTTCAACCTGCCGTCCGATAGTGTCCACGGGGGGCCCACGCGCGTATATGTGCGCACCTCGCCCAACGGGACAGGCTGCGACAGCATCATCACGCTTACCCTTAGCATCAACCCGTTGCCCACCATACACAGTTCCGGCGACACCATCCTCGACCCGGGCCAAAGCGTTGCTCTTTCCGCCTCCGGTGCCGATTACTATGTATGGGCACCCGCCAGCAATCTCAGCAACACGATCACGAACAATACCGTCTGCACGCCTGACCATTCGATGTACGTCTTTGTTTCCGGCTACAACACGGGCATCAACCTGATTGGCAACGGTGACTTCGAGCAAGGCAGCGCCGGATTCACAAGCGACTACACCCTGAACACCAATTTGTGGGGCGAGGGGACCTACTATGTGGGCAGCAACGCCAGCACCTACCACACCAACTTCCAAGGGGCACAAGACCACACTTCCGGGCATGGCAACTACATGATTGTCAATGGGGCCACATACCCCGGCACAATTGTCTGGTCACAGACCATCAACGTCACACCCGGCACCGACTATGCCTTCACCACATGGGTCACCACCGTGGCCAACAGTCCATGGGCCGAGCTGCAGTTCAGCATCAACGGGCAACAGATCGGCAACGTCTTCACCGCGCCCTCCACCTATGGGCAGGCCAACACATGGCACAATTTCTACATCGTCTGGAACAGCGGCACCAACACACAAGCCACCATCTCCATTATCAATCAGAACACCGTGGCGGGCGGCAACGACTTCGGATTGGATGACATCTCCTTTTTCAAGCTCACCAACTGCGGTATCACCGACACCATCCAAGTGCTTGTTCGCCACTTCGAAGACACGGCCATCTGCTCATACGACCTCCCGTTCACCTGGTATGGGGTCACCTTCACCAGTTCGGATTCCTTGGAGCACATCATGGTCAACCCCAACGGTGTGGACGATGCCGTTGTGATGAACGTGGAGATCGTGGAGAGCCTGAAACCCGATTTGGGCGAGGACTTCATCCTATGCTTTGGCGATATGCGAGAGCTCTCATTGGACAGCGTTCCGCCCGATGTGTCCGTCTTATGGAACACAGGAGACACCACCTCCAGCATCTTCGTCCTCGCCGAAGGGTCATACGATGTGAGTGTCATCGGCAGTTCCTCCAGCGGAGCATATCAGTGTTATGGACGCGACACGGTTTTGGTCACCTCCGCCGACCAGCCGCAGATCGACTTTGAAGCAAATCCCAGACAAGGGTGCATCCCTTTGGATGTGCGCGTCACCAACCATACCATCCCCGATTCCTGCACCCACGAGTGGTATCTTTACGATGCCAACGGGAATCTGGCTTACGCATCCATTCTCGCCGAACCGGACTTCCATTTTGAAGAACCGGGCACACACACTCTGCAGTACATTGTCACCTCGCAATATGGATGCACGGACTCCATCATCATACCCAACTACATTGAAGCCAGTTTCCAACCTTTGGCGGAATTCACCGCGGAACCGGAGATTGCGCTCATGAGTGAGAACGGAGGGCAAGTTGCCTTTACCAACTATGCTGATCGCGCAAGCACCCTCTATGCCACCATCATCTGGGATTTTGACGATGGCGAGATTGACAGCACCAACTTTGAGCCCACGCACACCTATTCGCAATGGGGAGACTACAATGTCACGTTGCGCATCGTGACAGAGGCGGGGTGCAACAGCGAGATCACGCACACTGTCGTCATCGAAGACGACCTGATTTTCCCCAACGTCATCACGCCAAACGGCGACAATCTCAACGATGTTTTTGCCATCGGGAATCTGAACACGAACATCAACACCGAGGATCCCGACAAATTCCGCCACAACGAGCTGTTCATCCACGATCGTTGGGGCAAGAAAGTGTATGAAGCCCACGACTACGACACCTATGCCAAGAATGGCCAAGTCGTCCGAGGAACGCAGTATTTTGACGGCACCGGGCTGCCCGATGGCGTCTATTACTATAGTTTCTATTACAAAGGGAAAGCAAAAACGGTAAGCTACAATGGGTCACTCACCATTATTCGGTAGCACAGTCACATCAATACCGGCACTGATAATTCAACCGTTCAGCGAAGGCATCATTTGATCCTTGGGATCGGATTCACATAAACATCCTCCTGCTTACGGGGACGATACTCCGGCAGCCAGCGGAAGTCCTGCAATTTTCGGTCTTTCTCCTCAAAACTCTCATCCGGATACACCTTGCCGTCGGGAGCGTCATAAAAGCGGATCTGTTGAATCTTATTGTTCTCAAGAAAAATACGCATTTCACTCGTGATAGAGGTGTTAACTCCGATCAAAGAGCTGTCCTCTTCCTGCAGGTAATAGACGCACTCCGCATTGCCCACCACATCCACCTGATACAGTTTCTTATCTCTCACAAAACCTTTAATCCGCACGCCCTTGATTTGGTTAAACTCAGTATCATCGAACAGGCCGCCGACAATAAACCCTGCTTTGCAGAGTTCGATGGTGGAATTGGCGGAGTCGATCATCGTATAGCGTATGGTGTCGCCTGACAATTGGAATTCATCGGCCCACAATACCGGATTGTAATACATGTTCAGCACGGAATCCGCACGCACCAGGGCCATGGAATCACACGCGCCTTGCATATCCTTGCGGTAGAATTTCACCTTGTTGTAGGCACGCGCCCACTGCATCTGCTCTTCATCGTCAATAAAAAGTTTTAGGGTATCCGAATGCAGGAACAACGAGTCACGATTTTCATCAATAAGTATCAACAGATTGCTGTCCGTGGCAATTGAGACGCCGCCTTTTTGATAATACTCCACATAATCGCCCTTTAGCACATACTTGTCCGCAGTATCGACCAAGGTGGCTCCCAACCAGGCACGGCCAAAAGAGCGAGAACGGTCATAATAGACGCTGTCCGCGAACATGGAACGAGCTCCGTTATACAGCTGCACATCCTGTGCCAACGTGGAGATCTCACGTTCTGTGTCATACCATCCTGATGTGGTGTATATATCCTGCTCATCGGAATGAAGGTGCGTTCGGGAGACAAAATAGGCGATCTTTGAAGATGCATTGTATTTCAAAGCGTCACAATCCACACGATAGGTGCTGTTCCACAACAGTACATTGTCTTTCGCAACGGCATCATCTGTCTTGGTGTAATACCAACCTTGCACGCTGGTCATCGTGTCCTTGTCATTCACCAACTTGCCGCCAGTGACAAAATAGCCGACATCCTCCGCTGTGTTGTATATCAAACTGTCGGAAAGCAAATAAGCAGCTCCCTTCTCCAATCTGACAGACAAGGCTATCGAAGCGGTCTTGTCGTCACCATCGTAATAGGCACGACGGCCATAGAGACGCACCGAGTCGCCCACGAAAATCCTCACCTTATCGCCAAAAGCAATAATGTAGTTATCCGCATCAAAGAGATAGGCACTGTCGCAATAGCCACGCACATTGTCTTGGGCAAAAGCCACGTTTCCAATAAGTCGCTGGGCACCCGGCATGAAATCTTCGTCATAAAAGCCCATGTCCGCACGATATTTGATCCTGCGGTTCTCCTGGGCTCTTGATTGAGGGACGAGCCAAGCTACAAGCAGCAGACAAAACAGGAGCTTTCTCATCGCGAACTACTCTGACAAGGTGGAATCAACCGTCTCCGAGACAATCCTATCCTTTTTAAACAAAATTTCTTTTATAACGGATCCCGAAGGAGAATAATGGAGCTCCTTACCGTCTTTCAAGTTGTTCACATACTGCGTGCTACGCATCGGGAGACCACGATGGTCATAAAAAACGACCTCACCCGTGCCTCTCTCGAACGAGCCTTCCCCGACGATGACGCCACGATCATCATAATATTTCCAATCCCCATCGAAGAGGTTGTCCTTGAACGAGCCCTCCACCTTCAATTCCCCTGTCACATGGTAACCTTTATGCGGGCCGTTCTTTACGCCATGCACATACGTAAACTCCTGTGCCTTTGATCCATTTGCCAAATAATTGGTCTCCACGCCTTCTATGGAATCATTCACATAGGTGCAATGGGTATCCAGCATTCCGTTCTCAAAATACCGGTTGAATTCGCCATGACGTTTGCCGTTTTTCATCCACATTTCTATTTCCACGGTATTGGGGATATCGTAATAATAGACCGACTTCCCGTTTTCCTTACCCATTCGATACTGAATAGACGACTGGACATTACCGTCGGGATAATAAGTTTTCACCGTTTTAGTACAGGATGAACACAAAAACAGAACTGCGCACAGCAGCCATAGCACATTCTTCATAGCAATGGAATAAAAGCGCGCAAAAATACAAAAAAAAGGATTGGGAAGTGCCTTTTATGAGCACACGGGCTCATTGGCACTTCCACAATCCGAAATGATCAGTATCGCACCACTTTCTTCCGGGCCACACCTTGAGGCAGGCGAACAGATAAAACATACATGCCGCGCGGGTATTGTGCCAAGGAGATTACAGAAAAAGGAGCGCTCCACTCTTGCAGCACATTGCCCTGCAGGTCGAGCAATGTGACGGCAAGTACCTGAATATGGCCGGTATGCAACGTGATTCTGTCCGTTGTAGGGTTAGGGTAGATGCAAACAGGAATGCTTTCGTAATCCAGCACGCCCGTGGTGTCATGATCCTCGCCCGAGAATCTGTCAATGACAATGTTATTCAACTGTGTGTTTCCCTTGTTGCATTGCATGAGTTTCCAACGCACATATCGAGTGCTTTCTTGCAGCGGATATCCGCCCAAACGGACAAACTCGTCGGTGGAAATATCATTTTCTGTCAGATGGACGATGGACGACCAATTTTGTCCGTCCGCAGATTCTTCCACATAAAAGAGCACGCCCTCGTATGCTGCCGGGGCAGAGCCGCCGGCACGTCCTTTCAGCTCAAACGCCAACGAACCCGGAGCACTGTCCAGATGGGCCACCAAAGCAGCTTCACCCGCGTGGGCAGTCTCGAATTTCGCGGAGCCATCGGCATACGATGAGCCCAGATGATAACCTCTGAAACCCGGCAACAGCGTGATGTCCGACTTGTCGCCGTCACTGTTGCCGGAGAGATCCAAGGGCAGGGTCACCACGGAATTGGTGTCTAAGATGACGTACGAGGCAGTTGCCACCTCACTGTCGTACATGCCCGCATGAACGGCCAATGCCTTGACGGTCACAGAGGACACCACACTGACAGGTCCCAAATAACGATTGGAAGAGGTTGTCGGAGCGGAGCCGTCCATAGTGTAAAAGATGTCCGCACCGCCTGTTGGCGAAGTCATGGTCACCATTTGGGGCTCATAGTATGTGCCGCCGGAAGGTGAAAAGACGGGCTTGGAGACAGTCTCCAAAACCGTCTCCTCCCCCACCACGATGGCAATATCGTCCAAACGGTAGTCCACATGTGCCAGATTGGAGAAACGGACATGGAGATTGGCGCAAGATGGCACACCACGGTATCGCACCCGATGCCATCCGGAAGTGCCCGTGCCCGTGGGCAACGTGTCTTCCATGAACAGGCGAGTCCACACCGCACTGTCGGCAGAGACCTCTACCACGAAATTGCTCCCATTTTCGGCGTTTGTCTTGCGAATGGCGCAGTAGAGGGAAAGATTAGTGTCGGCGGAAGTATTCAAGCCGGAGAATTGGAACCATTTCACCGTGTCGTTCAACATCACATTGCCGCCACCCGAAGCCCCGCCATAGCCACTGGATGCCGAGGAAGTCCGCACGTCACATGTGCCATCTCCCGAATAGAGGACAACAGAATTCTCCCAACCCGTATAGTTCTGCACCAGCGTATTGGACGCCGGCACCCCCATATTCTCATGATACAATACCGTTTGCGACCAGCCCTGTATCACAGCCGAGACAAAAGACAAAGAAATTACAACAATCTTGAATTTGGAAATATTAAATTTTTTCATAAATAGTTTTTTTTAATATTATAATCATATAAACTTGTGTTATAATAATTTACAACAACAAATCTATGCGCACAAAAACAGTGCAAATATATAATTTTTTTATAATAAACCAGAAATTTTTTAATTCAATTTTTTATTTTACGAATTATTATTTTTTCTATCTTTGCAAGCTGATAATTATTATGCCCCATAAGATTTGTTGGGCAAATGCGTTATATTGACGTTTCATTTAAAATCGAGAAGATGGAATCTATAAAAATCTTATTTGCAGAAGACGACGTGAATTTGGGCAAGGTACTCACCACCTATCTCACATCGAAGGGATTTGAAGTCAACCATGCCACCAACGGCGAGATTGCATACGAATCTTTTTGCACCAACACATTCGACATCTGCATCATTGACGTAATGATGCCGCTCATGGACGGTTTCACCTTGGCGCAAGAAATCCGGAAGTTGGACAAGAAAATACCCATCATATTCTTGACGGCCAAGAATTTGCAAGAAGATTTAATCAAAGGCCTCACCATTGGAGGCGACGACTATATCACCAAACCTTTCTCCATCGAGGTGCTCTTGGCACGGATTCAGGCCCTGCTACGCCGCACGGTCAAGCAGCAAGAACCGCAAGAGGTGATCGAATTGGGCAGCATTCTGTTCGACAAAAAACGCCAGACCCTCACCATCCAAGGCGAGGAGAAGCGCATTTCCACGCGCGAGACACAGCTTTTGGAGATGTTGGTGGACAAGAAAAACGACATCCTCGAGCGTGGTTACGCCCTCAAGAAGATCTGGGGGGACGACAGTTTCTACAATGCCCGCAACATGGATGTCTATATCACCAAGCTCCGCAAGTATTTCAAGAGCGAACCGCGCATACAAATCATCAACGTGCACGGCACCGGATTCAAATTTGTGATGTAAATCCTGTGACAGAGGAACAGGGAGCGTGGCAAAAAAATGGAGACCTTCCGCCATGATTCTCTCCTTACGGATCAAGTCGTTGTATCACTTCGAGCAGAATCGCTTAAGCGCACCATCGTTTACCAACAACCGAAGACAATCGTTTACCATAAAAAAGGAGCGGCCAAAACCGCTCCTTTTATACATTAATATATGCAATAAAATTAGCCTCTGAAGGGGAATTTCTTGCCCGGATAAATGGCCTGTGAACCGAGCATACCCTCGATGCGCATCAGCTGGTTGTACTTGCAGATGCGGTCAGTGCGGGATGCGGAGCCTGTCTTGATCTGGCCCGTGCCCAAGGCGACAGCAAGGTCGGCGATGGTGGTGTCCTCGGTCTCGCCGGAGCGGTGCGACATCACGGCCGTGTAGTGGTTGCGCTGCGCCAGGGAGACAGCGTTGATGGTCTCCGTCAGCGTGCCGATCTGGTTGACCTTGATGAGGATGGAGTTGGCCACCTGCTTGTCAAGGCCCATCTGGAGGCGCTTCACGTTGGTAACGAACAGGTCATCACCCACGAGCTGCGTCTTGCCGCCAATGGTATCGGTGAGGAGTTTCCAGCCGTCCCAGTCGTCTTCGGCCATACCGTCTTCGATAGAAATGATGGGGTATTTGTCGGTCCAGGTCTTCCAGTAATCCACCATCTGTGCGGGGGTTAGTTCCTCATTGGTGGACCATTTCAGGCGGTATAGCTGCTTCTCAGTGTCGAAAAACTCGGAGGCGGCGGGATCAAGGGCGAGGCAAACTTCTTCACCCGGTTTATAGCCGGCATTCTCGATGGCCTGCAGAATCACCTCCACAGCCTCTTCGTTCGACTTGAGGTTGGGGGCGAAGCCGCCCTCGTCGCCAACATTGGTGGAGTAGCCCTTGCCTTTGAGCACGTTCTTGAGATTATGGAAGATCTCGGAGCCCATACGCACAGCCTCGTGGAAAGAGGGCGCGCCAACGGGCATGATCATGAACTCCTGGAAGTCCACGCAGTTGTCTGCGTGAGAACCGCCATTGAGGATATTCATCATCGGCACAGGGAGCACAGTGGCGTTGCAGCCGCCCACATAGCGATAAAGCTCTTGACCAGTCTCCAAGGCGGCTGCCTTGGCAGCGGCGAGGGAGACACCAAGGATAGCGTTGGCACCCATGTTGCCTTTGTTCTCGGTGCCGTCAATCTCAATCATGCGGGCATCGATCTCAGCCTGCTCGGACACCTCCATGCCCTCGATCTGCTCGGCCAGCACGTTGTTCACGTTCTGCACAGCCTTGAGCACGCCCTTGCCCATATAGCGGTTCTTTTGTCCGTCGCGAAGCTCTACAGCCTCGTGAACGCCCGTGGAGGCGCCGGAGGGCACGGCTGCGCGCCCCATGGCACCAGCAGCGGTATATACGTCAACTTCCACCGTGGGATTTCCACGGGAATCCAGGATTTCTCTTCCTAAAACTTTAATAATCTGACTCATATCTAATTATATATTTTATTAAAAAACGCGCAAAGATACAATTTTCCGAGGACACTACGGAGATTATTCCCATTTTTTTTTAAATTTGCCGCGTTGAAAAGTCTCGACAGAAATAATTCTAAATGGCTGCATATGAAAAATCCCATATACGCACTTTTCGTTTGTCTGTTCCTGTTTCTTGGAACCGTCACTTTTGCCCAAACCACGGACTACCAGTCCCTATGGAGCCAGTATGAGCAGGCTGACCACAGCTATTTCCAAGATGCGCAGAAGATGCTTGATAAGATTTCGGGACTTGCCTTCGAGGAGCACAACGAACTGCAACTTTTCAGGGTGAACTATGAGCGCTATATGCTACGAAGCCAATACGGCTACAGCAGCTGGGGCACGAAAAACCACCTGCTCTACCTCGACGGTCTCCGGAAAACTTCGCCACAACCCTATCAAGGACTATACCACTATTTGATAGCGAACAAAATAATATCCGATCTTGATTTCAGGAACACAACACCTTCTGGCAAGACGGATTTGTCGCTATATGAAGAGAGGAGCGATGCGGAGAAAAGAGCGGCTGCGAAACGCTATTATGCAGAGGGACTATCCCAACTGCTGGAATACGGGGACATCCCGGCTGCACCATTCTCTTTCCTGCTGTACGCCCCCACCGAATCCCTGTGCTGGCAGCCAGTCCTCTTCGATCTGGCACTGATGGACATCCTTGACTGTCCCTACCCTTTTCTGGTGGACAGTCTGCTGGACACGTTGCTGCCGAAAGCCATCCTGCGGCATAATGCCGACAGCCGTCCCCAAGCCGCTCTCTTTTACGAACTTCAGCTGCTGAATCTTCGCCAAAATATCGAAAGCCCCGTTCCGGGAGATTGGGACAGCATACCCTATTGGCAGGAATTGGAGCGGCTGGAACAGAAGTATCCATATAACATATCCTTGAGATACCAAAAGGCCGCCTTCCTCTACCTTCATCACCAGACGCATCCGGAGTTTTACACGCCTTGCCGGCAAATTCTGGAGGAATTGTCCGCCCTGCCCAATGACAAGACGCGGATCCCGCAGAACGCCCGCTGCCTTTTGGACAAACTCACCGAACCCAGAGTGCAATTGGCAGTGCAAAAAATCAACCGGTTCCCGCGCCGCAAAATCGACATTCCCATCCGATACAAGAACATTGACACGCTCTATCTTTCTGTATATAAGACAGACAACATCATCACCTCCTATCGGAATGAGCGGAAGACGGTGTCACCCTTCTCTGCCTGTTTCCGGGAGCATTTCCGCGAGTGCGTGCAAAAACAGCAGTACAGGTTGAACCCGGTTCACGGCGAGGTTGCCTCCACCGACCTCTGGATCGACTCTTTGCCGTACGGGAAATACACGGTGGTGCTACACAACGGGACAGTGCCCGACTCCAACAACTGCCTCTGCGTCTTCCCCATGATTGTCTCGGCCGTACAATGGACACAAATCCAGCATCCCGACGGACTTTGCCTCTTCGCATCCGATGCGAAAACCGGCAAACCGATAACTCATCGGAAAACCTCCCTGAACTTGGACTTTTCTGTCAGCAGCGCAGTAAAAAGGTCGGTCGCCATCAAGAGCCGGACCGACAAGTACGGCCGGATTCTCATACCGAACACTCGTATAAAAAACCATCTCCGCCACTATTATGATGATTTCCTTGCAGATATAAACATCTCTCTCCCAGACCATAACGACTGCTATCGTGCGGAGATAGAGATTCCGGAAGGTCGCTGGCATCCATACAAATACAGTTATTGGCGCGCAAGACGATTCGATGACGACACCCGGCATAAAGTCCAAATCATCACCGACCGTTCGCTGTACCGTCCCGGACAGACCGTTTATTTCAAAGCCATTCTTCAGAAAAACGGCAAACCGCTCAAGCAAGGCAGAGTGGAGGTGAGCCTGGAAAGAATCGGCAAAGAACAGCTTGAGACCCTTCACCTGCCCGTGTCGAAGTTCGGCAGCGTTTCGGGAAAATTCGTTTTGCCCAATCAGCCTGGCTCCTATACTATACGATGCTCCAAGGAAAACAATTGGCGATGGTATGAGACAGAAATTGTCACGGCAGAGGAGTACAAATTGCCCTCGTTCTATCTTAAACTTATGGATATGCCCGAAAACGAGTGGCATCACGACTCCATTTTCGTCAAAGGCAGTGCAGTTTCGTATGCCGGTTTCCCGCTCATCGAGGCCGATGTGACACTGCGCCTGCGCATTCAGACTTACGGCAGAAATGCAAATGTTCATTTTTACGAAGAGACCCTGAAAACGGATGCTTCGGGCTGTTTTTCGTTTGTTTTCCCGAAGTTGGATTACAATGGGGCGGCGAGCACAGAGGTGGAAGCTGTGGTCACCGATGTCAACGGCGAGACCCATACGGCCAAGAAGAGCATTTATATCCAGTGGAAACCGTTCCAATTTGAAATCCAAATGCCGAAAACGGTCAACCAGCGGCTTGAAGACACGCTTTCCGCGGTGGTTATTCCCCGCGACATCTTAAAGAAAAGGGTGAGCGTGCCCGTGAAAGTCACAGTCTTGCGGCTCCGGATGTCCGAGAGAACCGGTGTTTATCACCCCCTTCCACAAGAGCCGCTCTACACGGAGGCCCAATACCGGCAATATTTTCCCGAATACTTCTATGACCGACGTGACGGGGACAATCCTACCTATTGGGACGTGATGGACACCGTATGGCAAACCACGCGTTCTTTCTATCCGGACAGTCTGTTGATGGTTGACATATCGAAATGGAGGCCGGGATATTACAGATTTGAATACCAACTGGAGGATTCACTTTACACCGCAAAAGAGACACGGGTTTTCCGTATCATCCACACTGGCAAGCAGGCCATACCTTCCCAAAATCCTTTGCTTATTGAGATATTGCAAAGCGAAGCGAAGATTCCAGACAGGAAAACACGGACAAGTGTTTCAGATTATGCAGGAAACAAAAGCCTCTTCCGAAAAAACAAGATTCCTGTGATAATCGGCTCCACATTGGAAAACTCTTACGTAACACTTTGCTATCAGACAAGCCATAATCTGCAAAAGATCAAGAAATTCCATCTAAACAACAATCTGGACACGTTCACTTTGCGGCTCCGGAACACCGGTTATCTTAAAATAAGGGCATTCTGTTATAAAAACAGCCAATTATTCAATGATAGCCACAATTATTCTATAGGGAAAAAATTGACCAAAAGTCAAGAGCGTTTCATATCAAACCTTTTCAACAATCTGAATGTCAATATTATACATTGGAGTAGTCGGATTCAGCCTGGACAAGAGGGCAAGTGGGAGGTGGAGATTTCCGATACCAGGAACCGTCATCCGAACGCAGAAGTGCTGGCTTGGATGCTGGACAAGAGTTTGTACGGTTTGGATATGCCCCCGTTGGAAATCAAGCAGCGTAGTAACAGACTTGAGGACTTGACTTGGTGGCAGCAGCAATGGCTGAAACTATACAACCGCAAAAATTTCCACGGAAGCTATCACGGTTTTGGTTTGCAAAACACCTCCGAAACAGCCCAACCGACACTGAAACCTATAATAGAATGCAGCATAGAGGATGGTCCGGCCTTGAAAATGCGGTCGGCATGGCCCAAATTCACACCAGATGCCACCAGTTCCAGAGGACGTGTCAGCGGGGAGAGCATCCGCACAACACCCGGAAGGTCCGTAACTTCCGCCTTAAGCAACCTAGAGGGGGTATCATCCCTGAACGAGTCCCGCACTGTACGAGGCAACCGTTCCGACGGTGCCAAGACCGTCGTGGATGGCGTAAGAGTGCGCGATGGCGAAGAATCTGTTGTGGCGGAGGAACTTTCTAACGACAATGAGCACATCGTTCCCCCGGCGCGCACCTATATCCGTAAGAATTTTACGGAGACAGCCTTCTTCGAGCCCGCTCTGCGCACCGACAAGGAGGGCCGCGTGCGGATGGTATTCACCGTACCTGACCAGTTCACCGAATGGCAGATGAACCTGTATGGCCACACGCGCAAAGGATTAACGGTTTTTAACTCCCTGTCAGCCACCTCCTGCCAGTCGCTGATGATCCAGAGCAACGCGCCGCGCTTCTTCCGCGAGGGCGACACGATGATGTTCCAGGCCAAAATCACCAACATAACGGACACCCTCTTGCGCGGAACCACCCGCATCGAGTTCTTCAACCCCGAGACCAACAACCCGATTCCCGCGCTATTGGGCGACGCGCCCGAAAAGGAGTTCCTTTGCGGTGCAGACAAGTCCACCAACGTAAGCTGGCGTGTGGCGGTGCCACGTAACCTCTCCGTCATCGCATACCGAATCACCGCACAGTCGGGCCGCTACACCGACGGAATGGAGGCCGTGCTGCCCGTGCTGAGCAGCCGCACTGCCGTGACCGAGTCAATGCACTTCGTGGTTCCTGCCGGCGAAGACACCACTCTGATATTCAAAAGATTAAAAGACAATCAAAGCACCACCTTGCACTCCAACAACTATACGGTGGAGATTACCGCCAACCCTTCGTGGACAGCCATCCAGTCGCTGGAGTATTTGATGACCTACCGCTACGAGTGCAACGAGCAACTCTTCTCCAAACTGTACGCCAACGCACTTGCCCGGCACATCGTGACGCAATTCCCGCAAATCGAGAAAGTGTATGTGCAATGGGCCAACGACACGACATTGCAGGGGCTTGAATCGCAACTGTTTAAGAATGAACAACTCAAGAGCATCTTGTTATCGGAAAGTCCGTGGGTAATGGACGCGCAGCGGGAAAACGCCCGTATGCAACAAATGGCGAAACTGTTCCAGACCAGCCGGTTGGACAAGGAGATGGAGGCGATAGCGCGAAAACTGAAGAACAACCAGATGGATGACGGCGGTTTCGCCTGGTTCGGGAAGAGTTTCTTCTCACCCTACATCACGAGCCATCTTGTAGCCAGCTACGCCAAGTTGCAATCACTCGGTGTGGAGCTTCCTGATATGGAAAAAGTTATGCATAAGGCTATCCAGCGGTTAGACACTTTTCAAAAGCACAAATTCACTGAATATCAAAAAGACCTATACCCTCATAAGTATTTCCAATTCACGGAAGAGGACATCCAATATCTTTATGCGAGAACCTGGTTCGGAGCCGACTCGACCTGGCTATCGCAAGCCTACGTACAAAACCTGCTCTCCCTGTTGACCACTGATGTGCGGAACAGGCCGCTGATGCAGCAAGCCCAAACCGGACTCGTGTTGCACCGCTTAGGGCGCACAAACGAAGCGCAACGCATTATGGAACGCATTCGGCAGCAGGCGATTACGAGCAGCGAGGAGGGGATGTTCTGGGGAAAGGAATACAACGGGAAATATTACCGTTGGTATCAGGCACCCATTGAGCGGCAAGCCGTCCTGATTGAAGCTTTTAACATTATTTCACCTAACAAACAGGAATTGGACCAGATGAAGCAGTGGCTGTTGATGCAAAAACATCAGCAGGGATGGTCTAACACGAAAGCCACTGCGGAGGCCATCTTCGCGCTGATGATGGGTGATGCCAGCGTGCTCAACACAGAGAGCAACACCATATTACGTGTCGGCGAAGCACGGTTTGTGCCCGCGAGGGAAGCCACTTCGGTTCCGGGCACCGGTTATTTCACGAAATCGTGGACAGAGGGCGACATCACACCAAAGTTGGCAGAGATTGCAGTTGCCGCCGACACGTCTCATTTCGTCTTCGGGGCCTGCTACTGGCAGTACGTGGAGGATATCGACAAAGTATCCGAATCCGCCACGGGGTTACGCATCCAGCGGGTGTTGTACCACGAGGTACGCGGTCCGGAAGGCTTACAGTTGGTACCCGTAACCGAAGAAAATCCCGCTCGCTTGGGCGAAAAGCTGACCGTACGGCTCACCATCACCTCCGACCGCGATTTGGAGTATGTGCATCTGAAAGACAGTCGCGCCGCCGCTTTCGAGCCCGTCAGCAGCCACACGCAATACTTGTATCGGCACCCGCTCTCTTATACGATGGTCCCGCACGACGCCGCCACCGATTTCTTCTTTGACCGTATGCCGGCGGGGACACACATCATTGACTACCCGTTGCTGGCCACCCAGGTCGGCACTTTCCTGAACGGCCTGGCCACAGTGGAGTGTATGTATGCGCCCGAGTTCCGCGGGCACAGCGCCCCACTGAGCGTGACCGTTGTGCGATAACCAATTGTATTCATTAGAATTATTGTGAAATTAAAAATACAGATTTAACAAATTATTACAAATACAAATTCATAACCATTTGGTTTCCAATGCAAAAATATTTTTATAATATTTTTACAGAGTTTGTTTTTTTCATAGATTTGCGGCACGTAAAATATTATGAAAAAAATGGAAGCAGATAATTTTATCAAAGAGAGCAATAGCGCACCGTTTACAGAAGTACCATCGGAAGATTTCATTGACATCCTTTTGCAAGGAGGCGGGCTTGCAGACGAGGCCGCGTATTATTTGCTGCATCACCGGTTCGGTCATCGGTTGAAGAGGCGGTTTGAAGTTTACCACAACCGGCTGATGGACAACTACGAGGACGTGGTAGAGGATTTTTTCTTCTATCTGCGAGAGGGAAAGGAGTGCGAGAACCAATCACCCTACCAGTCGTTGCGGCGCATCCGAAAGAAGGGTGCATTCGAGGGATGGCTGCTCAACACATTCCGCAACTACCTCACCTCGCGTGCCGCAGCAGAGGAAAAATACGTTTCTCCGGGACTTTTGGCCGACAGCGTCACCAGCACGGATGCCCCCGACAATCTCCTGACGGACGAGAGGGCGCTCTCCGCCGCCGCCCACTTGATCGCCTACGCGCACCAGACTCTCAACCCGCACTATCGTTTTGTTCTCCTCCGCGCCCTGCTGACGATGCTTGACCCGCAGCAGTCGTTGCCGAACGAAGCGGTGGCCCAGGTGCTTGGGATGACCGGTCTCTCGTACCGTGTCACCGTCCACCGCGCCAAATGCAGTCTCGCGAAACTCCGCGACCGTCTGCTCGGTGGCGAGGAACTCCTTCTCGACGATGCGCACCGGCAAATGGCGCGGCGCATCAACGACGACTTCACCCATCTCTACCCCACCCTGCTGGACTTCTACGAGCAGAGCATCGACACGCTGCAGAGTGCCGAGGCCATCCGGGCGCTTCGCCAGCAATACCGCGAGAGCACCGGCTACACATTCCACGAACCGGATGTCGCCTACACCGCCCGACTCAGCGCCACGGGCTTCTGGAACAAGATGAACCGATGGATGATTTGAAACGGTCCATTGTCTTCTTCCTTGTGCCCCAGCCATCACTCAAAGGCACTCACTTGGTAAAGGCAGACTTCCTTCACGGGATGCGTGCTGGAACTCAACTGTGCCTCGTACCAAGGGCACTTGCTTGGTTAAGGCAGACTTTCTTCACAAGAGCCGCGCACTGTTTGTTGAACTCCTTGTTCAGCGATTTCTGCTCGGATTTTTCCAGCGCCACGTAGGCGCCTCCGTGTTCTTTGAGAAAATCCGCGAGGGCATCTTTCGAGAGCATCCCAATCAGCTTGCCGATATCCTTGGGGTAAGAGACATCCCCGATATGGCTCACCACGTTGGCCAGCCTGTTTTCCGTGACGTATGCCTCCACTTCCGTCACGAGGGATTTCAAGGCTTCGCTAAACGGTACCGTTCCCGTTGACGATTTGCTCTTTTTTTTCACACTCTTTTTCTCCGCGAACCTTTCGTTCTTGCTTTTGATGAGCACGCGGGAGCCATTCCTCAGATACTTGGTCTCCACCGGACGGATGACCACCCCCTCGCAGATGTTGTCCTCAATAGCCGGAAGTCCCAGCCACCCGGCGATCTTGCTCGGAAAGGCATTCGGGTGTTTCAAGCATTCGGCCAAAGTGCCCCGGAAAAGGGTCTTCGCATAGAAAATTTCCACGGACTCGAACAGTTCGTTTATTTCATCCACCGGCAGGAATCTGCTTTTCCCTCTTTCAAATAAATAGATATCGAACCCGTAGAATTCGTGTCCGGGAGCGTAAAAGACCCCCTTTTGTATCAGCGGCAGGTCCGGCCGGGCTTTAACGTCATCGTGCGGGTACCGTCCCCCGAACATCTCCCCGAAAACCTGGATCTGAGCGACACCGGGATAGCGCCTTTTCACCCTCTCAAAAAGTTTGACGACCCTGTCTCGATAGGCAGCCAACAGCTTGGGGTAGGCATAGAACCGGTCTGTTTCCGTGAGGATGGAGTTCCTTTTGGCAAACTGAACATCCGTCCCGTCACAAAGGAAACTGGTGTTAGAGCCGTGCACTTTTTCCTGCACCACATATTCCAAATCGGCCGGCATTTCCGCCGCCACACACTCCATAAAAGCCTGATTAAAGGAGTTCTCTATAGAACTATATTTCTTAAATTCCAACATATCCTTATTCTTTTTAGATGCGCATCATCACGCGGTAAAACTTTTTCTTTTCTATTCTCAAGTATGAAAAACAAAGGATTGTTACACCCCTAAAAATTTTTTCTCGGATGTAACAGCCCCGTATTTTCCATACTATATGGACAGAAGCAACTAAAAAAAACAGATATGGAGTCAACAGAAAAAATCACAAACAGAACAAGGAGAAAAGGTGCCAGCCCACGAGTGGCTTACGCCGGCCATTTTCTCTCCCGATCCAGCAAATTCTGCAGAAGATTATCGATAGAAAAGCATCGTGTAGCGGACAATTCACCCGCTGCACCTCTCACCTACAACGCTTTACAGACTAGTCTTCACTTGTCCTCACGGCATTCACATTTCATATTTTTTGCCGGGAAAGAAACGCGGGACGCTCTGGCAATATTTCTCATATTCCGGATACTTTCCGCCGCTGATCTCTTCCGCCAGAGACGAACTTCCCTGGAACAGGATCACCAACAGCAGCGCACCGATCACGCTCCAGTTGAGAATGCCGATTCCGGCAGCGATGGAAAAGAGGTAGAAGCACACCCAGATGGACTGTTCGGCGAAATAGTTGGGATGGCGGCTCCGTCCCCAAAGGCCCGTGGTGTTGAAACCTTTGTTGTATGGGACGGGTAATTCCTCCAACTTTTTCCCCTCTTTGATCATCGCCCACTTGCGGGTCTGGAATTTCCATTGCTGCTCATCAGCGACGGTCTCCCAGATGATGAATCCTAACATCAGCACTGTGGCGACGGCATCCAGCCAGCCGAAAGGTTTGTCGGAATTCATAGCCACCAATGCCGGGAAGGTGGTCATCAGCACCAGCAAGTTTTGGTATATGGAGATGAAGAAGAGGTCGAACAACGCCCAAACCCAGCGTTTTTGGAAAGGCGGGCCGGAGCGGAGAATGGCCCATCGGTAGTCCTCTTCCCCTTCCCAGAACTTGAGTTTGTAAGCCCCTTTGCGGGCGAAATTCATGGTGAGACGGAGGCCCCAGAGTGTGGCCAGGACAGCCATCACCACCAAGCGGGCACTCATGCCGCCCTTGACGGCGATTACCCACGTGTAAACGATGGGAAGCAGACTCCAGAGCTTGTCCATCTGGCTGTTGTTTCCGGTGAGCTCGCCCACGATAAAGCAGAACGCTGCACTGCAGGACACAATAATGCCCAGAATCTTGAGCACTTCCAACTGCGCCTCATCCAATGTGGGACCCACAGTGAAATAGAGGATCGGGCAAACCACGATGGACAGTATCAACAGGGTGCCCATCAAAGGGATATTCATTTTCTTCATAAGAACATTATTTTGAGGCGGCAAAAATATAAAAACTCCTTAAATGACAATCAAGTTTCATTTACTTTTTCTACTTTTTGGTTTTAAACATACGATTGCCACAACCACTTCCACGAGTCCGAACACGAAGTAGATGTTGCTCATGGCGTTAAAGCCCCACACCCACCATTCGAGGACGATCCAGAGCATGAGGATGATGCCGCCGGCGAGGACGGCCCATTGCGCGAGCGGGTGTTTCTTGAAAAGCAGGTACGCAGCCGCAAATTGGGTGAGGCCGTTCAGGAAAAGCAGCACGAGGCCAGACGGGATGAAGTTGCGGAAGAATATGTCCGGCCAGGGCATCTTCGCACGCAGCATCTCCAACAGTGGCTCACCGCCCCACATTACGCCCGTGGGGTCGATCCACATCATCACGGCGCCGGCCACCGCACCGATAGCGATGAATAGGGTCAGGAATTTTTCGAGTTTGAGCATACTATCTGATAATTTTTGCTGCTTTATAAAGAAGTTGTCAACACCTTAATTTCAGTCAGTTGACAAATCTTTCAGTTCCAATCCATTATCCAGAATCTGCAATGTGCTGAAATCCGGCCCTGAGATATTGAATTTGATGGCCTCGACTAATTCTTCGTATGTTATAGCAACACAAGAATAATCATGCAAGATTCCTTCGTTTACGTATCCCGCCAGCCAACCAGCATGATATCCTGAGATCTGAATGATCTGGAACACCTTGCCTTCTTCGTAACATTGTGCCAAGACAAAGGCTTCCCGTTCAGTAATCCCATCATAGTGACTCGTTATAATAAAAACAGTCCCACGCCAATAAATGGTATAAGACTTCCCTTCAATTTCTATAACTGACATTGTTAATTTTTTCAAGCGGCAAAAGTACGCAAAATGTCTGGATGCGTTTTCGTTTGGTTGAAAAAATTATCTCCGCATATCGTACGTATCCATGTTCTCGTTTGTTTTCCGACATCATCCGAAAATATTGTATTTTTGCCGTGTTGTTGCCAAAACGGAAGATGCTATGATGTGAACGGGTACATA
>JAFPXF010000094.1 GCA_017394765.1 Bacteroidales bacterium
CAACCACTTCAAGGGCCATCCGATGGGCGGCTACGGCGGCGCGCTCAAGAACCTCAGCATCGGCTGCGCCAGCCAGAACGGCAAGGCGTACATCCACTCCGCCGGCAAGATGGAGGTCCTCGACATGGAGAAACTCTGGACGCCCGAGTACATCGGCGACCAGGACGGCTTCCTGGAGAGCATGGCGGCGGCCGCGCAGGCGGTGACCGACTACTTCCAGAAGAAGGAGGGCATCATCTACATCAGCGTGATGAACAACATGAGCATCGACTGCGACTGTGTGGACCATCCCGAGCCCGTGAAACTGGAGGACTACGGCATCCTCGCCAGCACCGACCCCGTGGCCCTCGACCAGGCCTGCGTCGATATCATCAACCAGCAGAAGGTGACCGCCACCAACGATCCCACCGACCTGCTCTCCCGCATCGACCAGCAGCACGGCACCCACACCATCGACTGGGCAGAGAAAATCGGCTTGGGAACCAAGAAATATACGTTGGTGGAGATTGACAAGTAGCAGCTCTCTGCTAAGTCTCTGAACAACAATAATATTTTTGAAAAGTTGAAAAACCGCAAGTTTATTGGGACATTGGCGGGCATTGCCGCCGCCGTTTGTTATGGCACAAATCCGTTAGGTGCCTTGAAGTTGTATGCCACCGGAATGCAGACCAACAGCGTTCTGTTCTACCGTTTCGGGCTGGCGTGGGTGATCATCGCCATCGTGATGCTTTTCAAGAAAGAGAATTTCAAGGTGACACGTCAGGAGTTTCATGTGCTGACGGGCTTGGGACTGCTGTTCATCGTGTCGTCGCTCACCCTGTACCTGAGTTTCCATTACATGGCGGCCGGCGTGGCTTCCACCATACTTTTCACCTATCCCGTGATGACCGCCGTCATCATGGCACTCTTCTTTCACGAACGCGTCACCTTCGCCACGCTGCTGTCGCTGTTGCTGTCGGGCGTGGGAGTTGTTTTGCTGTATTGGAGCGATAACGGCGAAGCATTATCCACGATAGGGGTGCTTTTGGTGCTGGCCTCGGCGCTGTCGTACGCCCTTTACATCATCCTGATGAACAAGGGGAACCTGCAGATGTCCTCCATCAAGATCAACTTTTACGTTCTCCTGTACTGTGCTTTGGGGATGGTGGTCTATTCTTTGGTCGCGGGATTGCCGCTTACGCTGCCCCGGGGAGCCGTCAGCTGGTTCTATGTGGGCTGGCTCGCCCTGGTGCCTGGCATCTTCGCCCTAGTGCTGATGGTGTATGCCGCCAAATACGTCGGTTCCACTGCCACCGCCATCCTGGGCGCGCTCGAGCCGCTCACTGCCGTGCTCATCGGCCTGCTTGTGTTCAACGAACCGTTCACGGCTTATCTTGCCATCGGTATAGTGCTCATTCTCGCGGCGGTGGTCATCATCGCCATGGCGCAACAGAAAAAGCAGACAGACTCCCTGACATAAGTGCCAAGCCCGCCAATCTTTACGAACGTGCCTGCAACAGGGGGGGTACGAAGCATGGCGATTTCTACGAGTTTTCAATGAGGCGATAAAAAAAAAGTGTATCTTTGCCGCGTTAAAAAAGGGATGTGGAATATCCTTTATGTTCATTGAAATATGCAGTCTCTGAGGTTCTTTCGTCTGAAAGATTAAAACGGGAATCGTGTGAAAATCACGAGCTGTCGCGCAACTGTAAGCTCTTTGATATCGCATGCATTTATGCCACTGAAGAAATTTGGGAAGGCGTATGCGATAAGCGAGCCAGGAGACCTGCCTCAGAATGATTTGGCAATGCTTTCGCGTAAAAGGCAGTGTCAAGTAGCATTCTTATCATCTTATGATTATTACATCAAGGATTATCTGATTCTACTTTCGGACAATTCGGTTATTACATCGGTTTCCCTTCTTTTTATCCGCAATTACCTGTCAGACAGCAATGTCTGTCGGGGGTGGCTTGTGCGAGAGCTTTGTCATTACGTTTTTGGATTATCTTTTTTTCACCAAACAAAAAAAATATGATGACAAAGGAACAGTACATTGAAAGTCTTCGTAAAATGAACCTCAAGGTTTATCTTATGGGAGAAAGAATTGAAAACCCGGTGGATCATCCAATGATCCGCCCCTCCATGAACTCCGTGGCCATGACCTACGCGCTTGCGGAAGAAGAGGAATATCGGGATCTTATGACCGCCACCTCCAACTTGACAGGCAAAACCGTTAACCGTTTCTGCCATTTGCACCAGAGCACTGAAGATCTGGTGAAGAAGGTGAAGATGCAGCGTCTTTGCGGACAGAAAACAGGTGCATGTTTCCAGCGCTGCGTGGGGATGGACGCTTTTAACGCGATTTTTTCCACTACATACGAGATTGATCGGAAATATGGCACAGTGTATCACAAGCGTTTTACAGAATACCTGAAATGGGTGCAAGACAATGATTTGACTGTTGATGGTGCCATGACTGACCCTAAGGGGGACCGTTCTCTGTCTCCTTCCCAACAGCCGGATCCAGACCTCTACCTCCATATCGTCGAAGTGCTTCCCGATGGCATTGTGGTGCGTGGAGCCAAGGCCCACCAAACCGGTGCGGTGAACTCGCATGAACATCTTATTATGCCCACTGTGGCCTTGAAGGAAGGGGATAAGGACTATGCCGTCTCGTTCGCCGTCCCGTCGGATGCCGAAGGTGTGGTGATGATTTACGGCCGCCAATCCTGCGACACCCGAAAATTGGAGACGGATGCCGACATGGATCTCGGCAACTCCCAATTTGGTGGTCATGAAGCCTTAGTGGTCTTTGACAACGTGTTTGTGCCCAACGAACGTGTGTTCATGTGCAAAGAATGGGATTTTGCAGGCATGATGGTGGAGCGTTTCGCCGGATATCACCGCCAGTCGTACGGTGGATGCAAGGTTGGGGTGGGAGATGTCCTGATTGGCGCCGCCGCCTTGGCCGCCGACTATAACGGAGTGCCTAAAGCGAGCCATATCAAAGACAAACTCATAGAGATGATCCACCTGAACGAAACCCTCTATGCCTGTGGTATTGCCTGCTCGTCGGAAGGCTGCAGGATGGCAGCCGGAAACTATCAAATCAATCTGCTCTTAGCCAATGTGTGCAAGCAGAATGTCACCCGAATGCCTTATGAAATCGCTCGTTTGGCGGAGGACATTGCGGGCGGACTGATGGTGACGATGCCGTCGCAACAGGATTTCCATAGTCCTGAAGTGGGGAAATATGTGGAAAAATATTTCAAGGGGGCACGCAACACCTCAACGGAGGAACGCCTGCGAGTGCTTCGCCTGATTGAAAATCTGACACTTGGCACTGCTGCTGTCGGTTACCGGACAGAGTCCATGCACGGTGCCGGTTCGCCACAAGCGCAGCGCATCATGATTTCGCGCCAAGGCGATTTGGAAAACAAGAAGTCGCTGGCCAGGGCGATTGCGAAAATCAAGGATAGACACCAAAACGATTAGCGTTATGAGTTGGAAGGAAGAATACAGGAGTCGCGTCACTACCGCTACAAAGGCGGTCAAAGCCATCAAAGACGACGACTATGTGGTGTTTGCCGAAACAGCGGGCGTTCCTCAGCTCATAGCCAAAACCTTGGCCGAACATAAAGAAGACTATCACCACGTACATATTTATCACATGCTCACATTGGGAGACGGGCCGCATATCACCCCGGAGTGCTATGGGCATTTCCATCATATTACCAACTTTGTGGGCAGCAATTCCCGTCAGGCCATCATGGATCGCCAAGCCGATTTTATGCCCTGTTTTTTCAAGGATGTGCCAGCCATGTTAGGTGATGCTTTCCCTGTGGATGTTGCCGTGATAACCGTCTCGAATCCGGATATGGACGGTTATTGCAGCTTTGGCGTGTCTTGCGACTATGCAAAGACTGCTGCAGCAAAGGCCAAGGTGGTCATCGCGGAGATGAACGAAATGACTCCCTTCACGTTCGGTCCGCAGAACAAGATCCATGTTTCGGAAATAGACCACATCGTGCCGTGTGCCTATCGCCTTCCGGAAATCCCACCCGCCAGAATGGGCAATGTGGAACGGAATATCGGCCTGCATTGCGCGTCCTTGATTCAAGACGGATCCTGCCTCCAGCTGGGCATAGGAGCCATCCCGGACGCTGTGCTGCTCTCTTTGGGCGACAAGAAGGATCTTGGCATCCACACGGAGATGTTATCGGACGGGGTTGTTGATCTGGTGGAGGCCGGGGTTATTAACAATGCCCGGAAGAACATCCATAATGGCAAAATGGTATCCACATTCATCATGGGTACTCGTAAAATCTACGATTTTGTGGACAACAACCCCAACGTGGAACTTTATCCCGTGGACTATGTGAACGATCCGTGGGTAATCGGGCGGCACGACAACATGGTGTCCATTAACTCGTGCATCGAAGTGGATTTGATGGGACAGGTCGTCGCCGAGACCTTCGGATTGCAGCAGTTCAGCGGTACGGGTGGCCAGGTTGACTTTGTACGCGGGGCTGCGTTGTCGAAAGGGGGTATCTCCATCATGGCCATGCCCTCGACAGGGGCTAAAGGAAAGGTGTCGCGCATCGTGCCCTTCCTTGCGCAGGGTGCCGCCGTGACCACCCCCCGCAATGAAGTGGACTACGTAATCACCGAATATGGCATTGCCAAACTGAAAGGCAAAACCTTGCGCGAACGGGCACTGGACCTCGTCCGTGTCGCCCATCCGGATTTCAGGGACGAACTGAAGAAGACGTTTTCAACAAGATTTGATATTTAAAAAAATGAACTAATATGTTTGCTGTTAAAACCAACATTAGCAATTACCGGACTTTTGGCGAGTTCGCGGAAGCTTTCGCCTTGTCTGAAGACGATTTGGTGATCACACAATCGTTTTTGTACGAACCATTTATGAAAGCCAAGAGGTTGCCATGCACTTTTGTTATGCAAGACAGGTATGGCGGCGGAGAACCTTCCGATGAGATGATAAACAACATCTTGAAGGAGCTGAAAAGAAAATCGTTCACACGAGTCGTCGGCATCGGAGGCGGCACCGTCATTGACATCTCCAAGCTTTTTGTACTTAAAGGAATGGATGAGGCAACGGATGCTTTTGAGCGGAGGATTCCAATCGTGAAGGAGAAACAGCTGGTCTTAGTGCCCACCACCTGCGGCACAGGCAGTGAGGTGACGAATATCTCTATTGCCGAAATCAAGTCCAAACATACCAAGATGGGGTTGGCCGATGATGCCCTTTTAGCCGACGAAGCGGTTCTGATTCCCGAATTGCTTCGTGGGCTGCCCTTCAAATTCTATGCCTATAGCGCGATTGATGCGCTCATTCATGCCATGGAGTCCTATCTTTCCCCGAAGGCCAATGTCTATACACAATTGTTTTCTGAAAAAGCCATTGGGATGATACTCAGCGTGTTCAAAGGCATTTCGCAATATGGAGAGGTGTACCGTTTTGCACATTTTGAAGAGATGCTGACCGCCAGCAATTTTGCAGGCATTGCGTTCGGGAATGCGGGTGTCGGAGCGGTGCATGCGCTTTCCTATCCGCTGGGTGGCGGATACCACGTGCCGCATGGCGAGGCCAACTACCAGTTCCTGACCGCCGTGTTCAATGTCTATTATGACAAAAATCCGCAAGGGAAAATACACGACTTGAACGAAATTCTGGCTGATAATCTTGAGATTCGAAAGGAATGTCTTTCAGCCAACCCGAAAATCGTGTATGACATTCTTGACAGGCTACTCGGCAGATTGGCCCCCAAAAATCCACTTCACTATTATGGCATACGAGCCGAGGAAGCCGGTGAGTTCACCATCAACGTGCTCAAGACCCAGCAACGGCTTTTGGCCAACAATTACGTCCCATTAGAAGAGGAAGACATTCGAAAAATTTATCAATCTTTATATTAAAATCCAAAAAAATGACAGCAGTAGAAGAAGTAAAAGCAATGATAGACAAGGCACGCAAGGCTCAAGCCGTCTATTGTGTGCGATTTGATCAGGACGATGTGGACAACACCGTGAAGTTGGCCACCCGTGCCATTTTTGAGAACGCCGAGGAGCTGGCCAAAATGGCCGTTGAGGAGACACAAATGGGCGTTTACGAGGACAAAGTTTCAAAAAACCGCAACAAATCCAAGGGAGTCTGGTATGATTTGAAAAACAAGAAGTCTATGGGCATACTCAGCATCAACGAACAGAACGGTCTTATTGAGATCGCCAAGCCCATAGGGGTGGTCGCAGGAGTGGTCCCTATGACCAACCCGATTGTGACACCCATGTCGAAAATCGCTTTCGCCTTGAAAACGAAAAACGCCATTATCATTTCGCCACATCCGAAGGCCAAGCGATGTTCCACGAAGGCGGTAAAATATATTATGGAAGCCATTCGGGGCATGGAGGTGCCGGATGGAATGGTGCAGATTATAGAAGAACCCACTTTGGAGATGACGCAGGCTCTGATGGCCTATTGCGATGTGACCGTGGCCACCGGGGGCATGCCCATGGTGAAGTCGGCTTATTCGTCAGGAAAGCCCTCCTTTGGCGTCGGGGCTGGAAATGTGCAGGTTATCCTCGACCGGAACATAGAATACCCACTGGCTGCCGGCAAAATAGTTACGGGGCGTTCTTTCGACAACGGAATCATTTGTTCGGGCGAGCAGAGCGTGATTTATCCGCAGGAAGCCCATGACGAGATCATGGAGGCTTTCCGGGCCGACCGGGGGTATGTGGCCACCCGTGAGGAGCGCGAGAAAGTACTTGACGCCATCTTCGAGGACGGCCATACCGCCCGCGATGTGGTCGGACAGTCGGCACAGTACATCGCAAAGAAGGCGGGCATCCGACTTCCGGAAGGAACCAGAGTGATTGTGATTGAGTCTAACGGAAGTTTCGGCTCCGGCGATCCTGTCAGCAAGGAAAAAATGTGTCCGGTGCTGGGCGCGTTCCCATACCAGTATTTCGACCAGGCTATTGAGATTGCGCAGGCTAATCTCTCGTTCGAGGGAAACGGCCACACGGCAGGACTGCACTCCAACAACCAGGCCAACATCATCAAGGCTGGAACGGAGCTCTCGGTGTCGCGACTGATTGTGAATGCTATTTGTGCCACCACAGCAGGAGGTTCCATCCAGAACGGACTTCCTGTGACCAACACGTTGGGATGTGGCAGCTGGGGAAACAATTCCATTTCGGAGAACTTCACCTACAAACACCTGCTTAACATCACTCGAGTGGCACCGTTACAGACCCGGATGCACGTCCCCAGTGATGAGGAAATCTGGCGTTAGCACGTTTTCCGCCAATCCTGTTGGCCATGGCCATCAACATGTTTGTCAACAATATATTGGCCATTATCCATCCATAACAATAGTGTGAGAAAAACTATTGACCGCCGCGTCAAGGTGTTCATTCCGTATCACCCCCAACATCACGTCCATCACCATCATCAGGACAAAACCGATGGTGGAGAGGTAGGTGTGGATGCCTTGGGCAGTCTCGGGGATGTGTTCCTCTCGTCCATTGCCACTGTCAAAGTCGTCATGCCATAGTCGTAGAATTAGATGAAATACGTCCAACACGCGGCCGAAACTGCAAGCAGAACTGCCAAAAGAATGAGTAAATGTGTTGTTTTTTGTACATGTACCTCTTAATTCGAAAAAAAAGTGTATCTTTGCTCCAAAAATATAATTCAAGAAAATGAAAAAGCATTTCCTCCTGTTGACCTGCCTGTTGGCTGTCGGCACTTTGTGCGCGCAGACGCTCTTCGAAGGGGTGGCCACCTACCGCATGAGCATGAACGGCATGTCAGCGCAGAACTACACCGTCTATTACCGCGGCAAAGACCAGCTGACCGACATGCCGATGAGCAAGATGCGGATACTATACCTCTCCGAGGAGAAGAAAATGTACACCATCATGAGCATGATGGGCAAACCCATTGTAAGCAGCCACGACTACGACGCCGACATCCTGTTTGACGCGCAGTTCGACGACACGTTATCCACGGAAGACATTGACGGCCACCACTGCCTCCGCATCGAGATCGAGAGTGACAACGACATGATGGCCGGAAAGGTTACCGTATGGCTCGACACCTCCTACTACATTCCGTCTGAATATGGCCGTGGTCTGCCCGTCCGCAAAGTGACACACATGCAGATGAACGGGCGCTCGTTTGAATCCGTCAGCGAGTTAGTGTCGGTGGTTCAGGGAAAGGTGGACGACGCGCTGTTTGTCGTGCCTTCGGAAGGAGTCGTCTCGATGAGCGTGGATGATGAGGGCAACCCCGTAATCAGCGGCGACACGACGGGGATGTACGCCCCCGTGCACACCAAGGGCATCAAAGCGGTGGACTCTGTCGGATTCCGCAAGGCGGTGGCCAAAGGAAAGGTGGTCTGCATGATGACAGCCACTTGGTGCGGTCCCTGCCGCCTGATGTACCCTAGACTTGAGAACGTTGCCAAAAGACTTGGCAAGGGGTATCGTTTCATCAAGTTCGACATCGACCAAAGCTACGCCCTCGCCCGCGAGTTCGACGCGATGACCATCCCCGTGGTCATCCTCTTTGAGAACGGGCGGGAAGTTCGGCGCATAACCTCCGCGGCCCATTCCGAGGAGGACATCTACAAGTTTATCGTCGGGGAAAAGTAAACAGGAGTCCCCAAAACGGCTACCGCCTACTTGTTCCCTTGCAGGACAGTGGCGATGGCGTAACACTCGTCTTCCTCCGGACCCGAGACGCAGCAGGCGCCTCCCGCGATTTCGCACATGATCTGCGGGGCACTCAGCAGCCGGTCGGTGCCGAGCATCATACCGATTCGTTTGTGGACATTCGCAGCCGTGAACTTCTGCCACAAATCCGCCGTTTTCATGTCGAACTGCATCAATACTTCGTACCCACCTGTGTAGTCGCTTTTCTCGACAGAGACCTTTTTGACGTGCGTGCCGTCAATGACAGGGTTCCCCGAAGCATCGCCGTAACACAAATTGAACTGGTACAGATCCTCTTCCGGCGCGGACATCAGAATCCAGCAGGGGATGAGTTGGCTGCCTTCGGGCGAGAGGGGCATTTTGCCTGTCCGGAGACTGTTCATGAACGCGGTGGTATCAGAAGCCGGCAACCGCAGACCGTTTTGGTTGTCCCAGGCAATTTGCTTTTCCTCAGGCAAACGTTCCATCGTCTCGTTGACCAACGAGCTGTACAAATTATCGGAATAGCTTAACAGATACCAGATTCCGAAATCCTTGGCGGTATAATGCTGTTCGAAAACTTTATCGGGATCGACATTGTACTGGACGGCTTTGGTTTGATAACAACCCGTAAAGAGAATTATTCCGGTCAGGAGACAAAAACAGATTTTTTTCATATTGATTTGATTGTTAGGTTTGTAATTTTTTGGCTTTGGGCTATTAGCTTTTGGCTATTGGCTGGCTAATGGCTAATAGCTAATAGCTAAAAGCCATCTTAGACATATCGTTAATCTAATAGTTCGTCATAAATCTTCAGGTTTTCTTTCAGCTCGCGGGTCAGTCTCAGCTCATAAATCGCATACGCAATGCAGGCGGAGTAAAACAGCACGGAGAAGAGAATCTGCAGAGGGGTAAGATATTGGAGATCCGTAAAATGAAATGGTTTTCGATAGAAGATGTAGGCGAAAACGGGGAAGCTCACGGCAAGGCAAAGGGGCAGGACGACGCAGAATCCCCATATTGTGGAGCGTTTCAACGCCAGATGCCAGCGGTCGGCGAAGCGCATTGCGGAAAGGGTGGGGGAGTTCAGCGGGTCATGTTTCCAGAAGCGGACCACCCATACGGTGTACCACACCACGCTGGCGAGGAACAGAACGTTGAATATCAAGTAGGGTATGGCCAAGCTCCAGCTGGCGAAGCACATCTCCGCTTTCGAAAGCACGAAGACTTCCACCAAGATGCCCAGAACCACGGCGCTGAGATTTTCGATCAGGAAGCGGCGGTGGGTCGAGGTGATGCTTCGGTGCAAAAGCCGCCGCACGGACTCCTGCTGCACGTGTTCGATGCGCTGCAGACGCTCGTCCTGCTGCTGCCAAAGCGCTTCTATCTGTTCAAATGTCTTTTCCATTGTTTTCGGTGTTTAATATGACTAACTTCTGTTTGATACGTTCCACCCGTTTCCTTGCGGCGGCCTCGCTGATGCCTACAATCTCGGCAATCTGCTCGTACGGGATCTTGTCCAAGTACAGCAGGATGAGCGACTTGTCGGCTTTGCCCAAGAGGTCGATCAGGCGGTAGAGACTTTCGGCGAGTTCCTCGTGTTTGAGGTCGGCGAGGGTGGCGACCATCTCGTCGGTGAGCAGCACGAACGAGGGGGTTCGGCTCCGCTTGCGCAGTTGTGCGACAGCGGTGTTCAACGCCACGCGATAGACCCAGGTGTTCTCCTTGCTCTCGTGCCGGAAGTTCGGCCACGCCTGCCAGAGGTTGCACACGATGTCTTGGTACATGTCGCGGACGTTGTCGGGCTGCCGGTCGGTGTAGAAGAGGCACACCTTGAACAGCGTCCGCTCGCACCGCGCCAGCATCTCCATGAATTCCGATTCTCGTTGGTCTCTCATGTCAGGGTCGTTTTGCCATATTAGTCGCAAAAGTAGCAAAAATGTGACGTGAGAAATTTTTCGATGTGGGGAAAAATCATGTCGATGATTCCTCTTCCGGAGAAATTTGTATTTTTGCACATTAAAATAACTAAAAGTGTATTGTCAATACACAAAAAAGATACTGTTTGATGCTTTATAGTGACCACAAAAGACCATAAAGGCTTCCTTCTGCTGCACCTCTCCGTGTTCATCGCGGGGTTCACCGGGGTGCTGGGACGGCTCATCGAGCTGGATCCCGTGGTGCTCGTATGGCATCGGATGACGTGGGCGGCCGCCTTGATGGCGTTGTTTCTTGTCCTCAGAAAAGAGATGCAGCGTTTCCGTTTCAAGGATGTAGCCCGGATGGGCGGCGTGGGCGTGCTACTGTGCCTGCACTGGATCTTCTTCTACGCTAGCATCAAAGCGTCGAACGTCTCCATCGGGGTGGTCTGCTTCTCCTTGGTCGGGTTCTTCACCGCGCTTCTCGAGCCCATCATCAACTGGCACCGCTTCTCCGTGCGCGAGTTCCTGTTCAGCATTCTCACGGTTTGCGGCGTCTATCTCATTTTCCAGTTCGACACCCGATACCGCTTGGGCATTGCCTTGGGAATCGTCTCCTCGGCCTTGTACGCCCTCTTTGCCATCGCCAACCAGCACGTCGGCAAGCACTATGAAGCCAAGAATATGCTCTTTTGGGAGATGGTCGGCGGCATCGTTGTCCTCAGCGTCATCCTCCCGGTTTACAACGCCTTACTGCCAGTCGGGAAGTTCCTTCCGACAGGCATGGACTATCCCTATATGGCCTTTATGGTGGTGGTTTGCACTATCGGGCTGTGTTTGCTGCAAATCATTGTCCTGCAGAAGATTGACGCTTTCACGGTCAACCTCACCTACAATCTGGAGCCCGTCTATAGCATCATCCTCGCGATGCTGATTTTCCAGGAATACCACGAGTTGAACTTCTCGTTTGTCCTCGGTATCGCGCTGATCATCGTCTCGGTGGTGCTGCAGACGTGGTCGAAGGTCAGGGTGAAGAATCCGGCGTGAGGAGGGGATTTCCACGGATCACGCGGATCTGCACGGATTTCCGATAGATGATTTTTGCCTTGGTCATATATCTTGCTTCCATTGTTTCACGCAAACGCACGCTGCAGCCGATACAATTATAATTATAATATTTCAACGCAGAGAAGCCATAAGTATTAGATAATGCGCATTTTTGCAACGTAAAAACGTACAGGAAGTTTGGAATGGGGATTTGCTTTCTTCCATAGATTATTACTCGGAAACAATCACTATGAATCAGACCTGGTCTGGCGGCAACATTACGGAATAGCAGGGTCAAAAGACTTGTTTCTACATCTTCAAAAGCCAATGCTCCCGCTCCACTATCCTTGACAAAGCAGATTCCAATCGATCGACATCCTCTCCCGTCCATCCGAGCCCACCCTCACAAATCACTATTCGGTTTCCTTGCTTGGGGAAAATCCGAAGTCTGTCGAGACTGTATCCGCCTGGAAGCACAGACCAACTCATCCCTTCGAATGGAACCACCACTTTATGCTGACGATTCAAAAGCGTGGAATGTACGACTTTGATTTCCCGTCTCAAATAATCAACACTTACAGATTCCACTAAGCTCCCCTTGTTGATGAGGGAATAGTACAAGGCAATGCCCAAAGATATGAGATAAGCGAACGGCCTTTTAAAAAGAGAAAGCATTGAGCCCTTATCAAACAAAGAGACCAAAAAAAGGCCTACAAGAATGATGAAAGTAATAATGGCAAGACGGAGATACCATCTTGACACTATGGATAATTTGCGTTTGCTTCGGCGGATAGTCCGAACATAACGGGGATATTGTCTGGGCTGGACTTCTTCCATCTTCCTGTTTTTCAGTCCGCAAAAATAAGCATTTCTTTCAAACGTGCCGTTGTTGTTTTAGATAATACGAAATTCTTCTGCCTTTTCTTGCTCGAACCCCAACTGGTGGAGACACTGGCGCGGATGAAGAATCCACGCTAAGAATCTGCTCAAATCATTCCCAAAATACAGATTATCGGCGCAGGGCGAGCCGATAATTTGCAAAAAAAGACTATTTTTCGCCAATACGGAATAGAACAACCTGCACGCTATCAGATACATATATAAATATCCCTTGAAAAAGTGTATTGTATTAACAAAAAGTCCCTTGAAAAAGTGTATCTTTGCCGTCAAAACTCATTTGAAAAAATGTCATGTTAAGAAGAAAGATTGAATCCTATTTGGAAGAATGGAAAAGGAATAGCAATCATAAACCTTTGGTAATCAAAGGTGTAAGGCAATGTGGTAAAACATACTCCGTTCAACAGTTCGTGAAGGCGCACTACAACCATTTTGTATATGTGGATTTTGTGGAGAATCCTGATTTCAAGGAGGCCTTTTATGGTGCCAAAACAGTGGACACCATCATTATGAACTTGTCTGCCATAATTGAAAATGCGAAGTTTATCCCTAACGAGACTTGCCTGATTTTTGATGAACTTCAGGATTGTCCGGAAGCGAGGACTTCATTGAAATATTTCAAAATGGACGGCCGCTATGATGTCATTTGTACAGGGTCGTTATTGGGAGTTAAAGGTTATGGGAGCAAAAACAAGAGGAAAGAGAAGGACAAGGGTTCGTCTGTTCCTGTCGGTTATGAGACCATCGTGGAGATGTTTCCTCTTGATTTTGAAGAATTTTTATGGGCAAACGGGATAAATGAAGAAATTATCGCCTTGTTGAAAAAGCATTTTGAAACAGAAACACCAGTGACAGCGGCCATACATAAAAGAATGAGCGATCTACTCAGGCAATATGCGGTCGTGGGAGGAATGCCCGAGGCGGTAAACACGTTCATTTCCACGCACGACATATCACAAGTGGTTGATGTTCAACGCGGTATTATTGACGAATATAAGGATGATATGGTCAAGTATGCGGATGATTCTTTCAAAAACCGTATTCGGGAATGTTTCGAATCCATCCCCAAACAACTGAGCAAGAAAAACAAGAAATTTCAATATTCTGTGATAAAGAAGGGTGGTCGGGCAGCCCAATACTATGAAAGTTTGCAATGGATAGAGGATGCCGGAATTGCAAAACGCTGCTATAATCTGTCTGTTACAGAACTTCCCTTGGACGGAAACGCCAAGGAGGATGTCTTTAAGGTGTATATGCAGGACACTGGTCTGTTTTTGTCTATGCTGGAATATGGAACCCAAGCAGATGTGCTGAAAGGGAACTTGTTGGGTTACAAAGGGGCCATCTATGAGAATCTTATGGCAGACATATTGTCCAAAATGGGCAGAAAACTCTACTATTTTCATAAAGATTCGGGGTTGGAAGTGGATTTTGTCATCCGGTATAAAGGGAAATGCACATTGTTGGAAGTGAAAGCGTCGTCGGGGAATGTGAAAAGCACCAAAACCATATTGAAACATCCGGAAGTCTATCTCGTCATGGATGCTATCAAGTTGGGCAATTATAACATTGGACGTGATGGGCAGATGCTCACTCTTCCCTCCTATATGGGATTTCTGCTCACAGAAGTATAAGTCGCCGACTGCGTTGGACGTTCAAAACGAAAAAAATCGTACTTTTGCCGCCGTTTTTGAGCCTTGGTAAAGGCGAGGGGTAGCCCTATAATATTCCACTGATTATTAACAAATTATAGGACTGCTTTATGGAAAAGACCAAACTCCGTTCGTACATTTACAACGCCGTCATCATCCTGCTTTTGATAGCGGGAGTCGTTTACGTGGTGCTTCAATTCACCCATTTCGGACACGTGGAATACACCGACAACGCCCGCGTGTGCCAGTACATCGCTCCGCAGAACACCCGCGTGCAGGGATTCATCCGCGAAATCCGCTTCGAGGCATACCAGCACGTCAACGAGGGCGACACGCTCGTCATCCTGGAGGACAGCGAGTACAAACTTCGTCTCGCGCAAGCCCGCAGCGACCTTGCCCGCGCCCAACAGCAGAGCAAGCAGGCCGGATCGTCGGTGCTCAGCGCCACCAGCAATATCAACGCCACACACTCGCTGAAGGAAGAGGCTCGTGTGGATATGGAGAATTTACAGCGTGATGACGTGCGCTATGAGCAATTATTGCGTGTTGGCGGGGTTTCGCAGCACCAGTACGACCAGACCCACACCGCCTACCTTGCCGCCAAGGCCCGCTATGACCAGATCTGCCATACCATTGATATGCAGCAGAATGTGGCCGACGAGCAGGGCTACGGCCGTTCCGCTTCCGAAGCGGCGGTGAAGTTGGCACAGGCGGCAGTCGAATTGGCGGAACTCAACCTCTCGTACTGCTACATTATCGCCACCCACTCGGGAATAGTCGGTTCCCGCGACATCAACGTCGGGGAGTTGGTCAATCCCGGACAAACCCTTGTCAGTATCGTGGACGAGAAACAGAAGTGGGTGGAGGCCAACTATCGTGAAAGCCAACTGTCCCATATCAAGGATGGTGCGGAGGTCAACATTGTGGTGGATGCCATTCCCGGCCACAAGTACAAAGGCCGTGTGGAGAGGCTGTCCGACGCCACCGGCAGCGCTTTTTCGCTGTTGCCCGTCGATAACGCCACAGGCAACTTCGTCAAGGTGGAACAGCGGCTCACCGTCCGCATCGCCCTCGACGAAAACAGCGCTGAGGAACTGAAACGGCTCAAGGCGGGCTACAGTGTGGAGTGTGAGGTAAAA
>JAFPXF010000095.1 GCA_017394765.1 Bacteroidales bacterium
AACTCCTTTGCAGAGTGTTTGCTGTCATAAAAAGAGGAACACCTTATGTGAATACCATGAAATATGCATCCTGATTCCTTCTGCTGAAAAATGTTGATAACTTTTTGAAAAAAAACTTGATTTTAACCTATAATACACAAGGCGAAAGCCGCAGTGTGGGGCGGGACGACGGCACCGGTACCCTCTCGCGGCGCGGGAGTCGGCATTGCTCGCCGCGAAAGGGAGGCGTTGGAAAAAGCGTTGTTTGGAGAACTGTTACTACCGGCTTTGTGCCATCATGTATATAAGTACCTAAAATTGTCGGAATTCGTATAGTCGCCGTTCACCCAATCCTCTTCTATTCAAACGTTTGGCGATTGTTTTCAAGAGGTTGTCGCCGTGTTGAGCCCTGTCTTCGCCATTCTGTTCGTATTCCACAATATAGTACCCGACCAACCAGTTGCGAGCAGTCAATGAGAGATTGATGGCGTGCGCCGCAATGCCCTGCAGTATGTCTTGAACTGACGAAATCTGCTTTACGAGGGAGTCCAATCCTGTGTTATTGTTATGTTCAGTTTCATTTTCCATAGGTTGATGGTGCGCGAAAACGCTTTATGTCAATATGTTATAACGTCAATATTTCTATTCTGTGTTCTTTTGGGGTTTGGTGAAAAAATGGGGTTGATATTTCGGGGGCGAAGATACGAAAAATCTATGCCTGATATTCTCTGATTACCTCGTCTGCTAAGTATCGGTCTCCAAATGTGTATAACATCGTGGCGGGATCTCGCATTAACCTATTCGTGCGAGATCGGTAAAAAAGGGAAAGGGCTTTCTCAGAACTAATGCCCATGTCGTTCGCTATGAGTGTTACCACACGACCGATTTTGTTCCATATCAATAAGGGACTCAACATGTTACTATATTTTATAAGATTCCACAAAAGTGAGAAATTGGTCAACCACATGCTGGTTGCGGATACACAACTGGTTGTTCGGGCGATGCATCGAAAGATTGCGGAGAGCCGTTTCCAGAGGCATCATATCTGACATGTAAGCTTCGACCGTATCAATGACACGGTCATTGGCCACACCACCTTCCACGATGTCGTACAGGTCTCCGTCATATTTCCCACGACGGTTGGCTACAATGTATTCCAGCCATTCGACATCATAGTTGTCGAACTTCTTGTAAGAGAATGAGTTTCTTGCCAGCTGCAGATCGAATTCATATACATTGACAATACCCGTTTCAAGACGGATGCGCGACATTCTGTCTGCCCAAGACTCGGCCTGTTGTAACAAATTCGTGACATAAAACCCTTGCCCGAAATCAAGTCCGGCACGCCCTTTGCTGATGTCGGGAAACTCAACAGTTTCAGTTCCACCATGATATACTTTCATTTCAAACCTCCCTTCTTTGCTTCGCGCCGATGTAACGCTTCCAAAATGTCTTCCGTGACAATTTGGCGGCTTTGGGTGTGCAAGGTTTCGTAGCAAGGGTATATCAATTCTGAAAACAGGTTCACGGCTTCCATACGGCCATACATTTCCGCTGCGGAGATGCCCTCGTGGTCTGCTGCCGATTCCACACAAGATGCTGCAAAAATATTACGCAATTCTGCCTCACCCGGTGCGGGGAAACCGTTTTCAGACATCACACCGTCCATTTTGTATTTATCCTTAATTGTTTTCATTATCCTTTTCAATCATTCTGCAAAAATACAGTTTTTCTTTACACCATACAGGGAGACGCATTATTTTTGTAATTTTGCGGCCTCAAAGCCAAAACCTATGCTATCCCTTTACTCCCAGAATCTGGAGAATGCGGTGAACGAGATCGCCAAGCTGCCGGGCGTGGGCAAGCGCACCGCCCTGCGGCTCGCCCTCCATCTCATCAAGACCGAACCCGAGGACGTGCAGCTCCTCACCGACCGCATCTCCAAGCTGAAGACCGACATCTGCTCCTGCAAGGTGTGCTATAACATTTCCGACCACGAAATCTGTGACATCTGCGCCAACCCTAAGCGCGATGCCGCCGTCATCTGCGTGGTGCAGGACATCCGCGATGTCATTGCCATCGAGAACACCAGCCAGTTCAACGGGCTCTACCACGTGCTGGGCGGGGTTATCTCGCCGATGGAGGGCGTGGGCATCCGCCAGCTGCGCCTGCAGGAGCTCTTCAACAGGGTGGGGAAGGGCGACGTGAAGGAGCTGGTTCTGGCTTTGCCGGCCACCGTGGAGGGCGACACCACCAACTTTTTCATCTACAAGAATGTCAAGGACAAGGTGCCATTGGTTACCACTATCGCGCGCGGCATCGGCGTGGGCGAGGAGTTGGAGTATGCCGACGAGGTGACGTTAGGGCGCTCGTTGGTGGCGCGACTGGATTTCGACAAGGCCTACAAAAGGTGACGTCAACACGCTCGTCGGCTGTTTTTTCAGCAGAAGTGCAGCCTCGATTTTGTCGTGTCCTGCTTTTTTGTATTTTTGCACTCCCTAAAAACTGATCGCTATGAATGAAGAAATGCTCAACCTGAAACCGACCAAGGTTTTCTATTATTTCAATGAAATCACCAAAATCCCTCGCCCTTCCAAAAAGGAGACCCTGATTTCCGAATGGCTGGAGGCTACAGGCCACAAACTGGGCCTGCCCACCAAGCGTGACGGTGTGGGCAACGTGCTTATCTCCAAGCCCGCCACTCCGGGCAAGGAGAATGTGACTCCTGTTATCTTCCAAGCCCACATGGATATGGTGTGCGAGAAAAACGCCGACACCGACTTCGATTTCGAAAAGGATGCCATCCAGACATACGTGGACGGCGATTGGCTGAAGGCCAAGGGTACCACCCTCGGTGCCGACGACGGTATTGGCATGGCCATGGCATTGGCCATCCTTGATGACCCGGATCTCGAACACGGCCCCATTGAGTGCCTCTTTACCATCGACGAGGAGACTGGGCTGTCGGGTGCCAAAGCTCTCGAAGCCGGCTTTATGACCGGCAAGATGCTCATCAACCTCGACTCTGAGGACGAAGGCCAGTTCTTCATCGGCTGTGCCGGTGGTCAGGACACTATCGCCACCCTCGAATGCGACTATGAGAATCTCGAGTCACCTGCCAAATTCTTCAAAGTCACGGTGAAAGGTTTGCAAGGCGGCCACTCCGGCGACGATATCAACAAGGGACGCGGCAATGCCGTCAAGCTGCTCACCCGCGTGCTGTGGAATGGCTATTGCGACTACGACATGCGCGTGGCTGACATCCAGGCCGGCAACCTACGCAACGCCATCGCCCGCGAAGGCTTTGCTGTAGTGGCCGTGCCCGAATCCAATGTTGAGGCTTTCACCCAATATGTCATGAAAATGGATGCGGTGCTGAAGTCCGAGTTCCACACCACGGATGCTGGCGTCACGGTGATGATTGAGCCCGCTGATGCTTGCGACCAGGTGCTGGAGGAGACCTTCCAGATCGATTTGCTCAACGCGCTGCTCGTCTGTCCGCACGGCGTGCAGGCGATGTCGCAGGATATCCCCGGCTTCGTGGAGACCTCCACCAACCTGGCCTCAGTCAAGAAAGCGGATGACAAGATTACCATCACCACCAGCCAGCGCAGCTCCGTGGAGAGTCGCAAGCAAGCCATTGTTGACAAGGTGTCCACCGCTTTCTGGATGATAGGTGCCGATGTGGTCACAACGGACGGTTATCCAGGCTGGGATCCAAACCCCAACTCCGAGGTGCTTCGTGTGCTTGTGGATGCTTACAAGAATCTCTTCCGGAAAGAACCGCAGGTGCTCGCCATCCATGCAGGCCTCGAATGCGGCCTTTTCTCCGAGAAGTACCCGGACCTTGACATGGTTTCCATCGGACCGACTTTGCGCGGCGTACACTCTCCTGACGAGAAACTCGAAATCAAGACTGTCCAGATGTGCTGGGACCTTCTTGTCGAGTTCTTCAGACTGTTGAAATAAAAGGGTGATTTTTCATCTGTGCTTGGGCTTTATACCTTTTTGGTGTAAAGCCCATTTTTTATGGATAGAGATTATGTATATGATGGCACAAGGCTGGCATTGACAGCTCTCCAAACAACGTTTTTTCCAGCGTCTCACTTTCGCGGCGCGGGAGAATGTTGAGACGAGGGTGTGCGTTGCTCGCCGCGAAACGGGTGTGGGGTTCGACGAGCATGCGTGAGGGATTGAAGTGGAAATAATTTTGGTGGGAATACGTTCCCTGGCGAGACGGAGGTTCCGCTTGACGCTTCGCGTCTCGCGGAATGGTGGTGGGTTTTAAACCAAAATTATTGGAGCGAAAAGCCCGACGGCGCGGCGGCGTTTGATGGCGTATGTGAATGCAACGCGATTCCGCGCCGCTGCGCCGGCACGCCCAAATCAAAAAAAGATGCAAAAACCCTAATTTATGCCATCAAGTATATAATTCTTTTTTTATGGCTGCTTAACGATCTTCCAGCGCCCCATTCCTTCTACAATTATTATATATATGCCGGCGGGCAGTAGGTGGATGTCAATGACATCCCCTGTGGTATGCTGGATGGGGCGCCCGACCATGTCAAAAATCGTGGCTCGTGTTGCATTGTCGCCGTCGTGCGGGATGTGCAGGATGCCCGTGGTGGGGTTGGGGTAGGGGGGGCGCCTTGTCGTCAGCTCGCTCAGGCCGCTCTCGTGCGGCAGGGGAGCGCTTCCCTCGAAATAGGCACAGCCGCCGGCATAGTTGCCTACTATCATGTCGGGCAGCCCGTCACCGTTGAGGTCGGCGACGGCCACGCCTGTGCGTTTGCCTTCGCGCAGGGGACATGCGCTGCCATTTACGGATTCGGCCAGATTGCGCTCCGCGAGGGTGAATTCGGCATCAAGGTTGTTGTCAATGTCTTTGTAATAGAAGATTTTTCCCTGTTCACTCCCACAGAAAAGCAGGTTGCCACGTTGCGGGTCGTGGTAGATCCAAGGCACGCTGTGTCCAAAGTATGAGGTCTCGAAATCGCGCACATCGACTCTGCCGAGGGAGTCTGTGACAAGCGCGAAGAACGGTGCCCCGCTGGAACGTGTGTCTCGATAATGGCTCAACAATCCCCGCCGGTTGCCGATGATGAGGTCTTTGCGCCCGTCGCCGTCGAGGTCGTAGAGTTGCGGGGTGCTGAAATCGCCTGCGTCAATGTTCTGGAAGTGCGGCGTGATGCCGAAACCCGGTGCTGACGTGCCGCTCGCGTTGATGCGTGAGTTCGTCACTAACGTCAGCGTTCCGTCTCGTTGTCCGCAGAGCATGTCAGGGAGGCCGTCGCCGTCGAGGTCGCCGAAAGCAGGGTGCAAGGCTTGCAGGTTGAGGGCGCGGAGGTGTCCGAAATCGCGCGTCTGCAGTTGGAAGGCGGGCTGCTGGGCGGTGCCGACATTCTTGTAATAACTGATGGAGGAGGAAAATGAGGAAGTGACGAAACCGTTGACCGTGTGTGCACTGTCAAATGTGCCGTAGTTCGCCAAAAAGAGGTCGATTAAGCCGTCATTGTCCCAGTCGAACAGTACAGGCCGGCAACCGCTGCCCACGTCGAGCATGTCGGCTTGCAGGAAGTCTGTCTGAACGAGGGTGAACTGTTGCAGCGACGCATTGTAGTCGTAGCGCCATACGCTGTTGAGGTCTTGCGACTTGGTGAGTGAGGGGTCGGCGGGGGAGACGATCAGGGAGGATGTGGTGTTGCCGGGCAGGTTGACAAGTGCGGGAGCGGGCAGGGAGAGCAGCTCCACGGGTGCGCCGGCGGGGAAGGCCGTGTCCTGTTCGGTCATGCGTGCTTCATCGGGCGTCCCATGGTTGGAGAGCAGAATGAGATGCGGTGAGTCAATGTCGCCCACCAAAAGGTCGTTGAGTCCGTTCCCGTCAAAGTCGTGCAGCAACAGGGAAGAACCCACATGGCGCAGGGGCCCGTCGCCAGACTTGTTGTCGCAATCTGTAAACAATGTGATGGTGTTGTTGTCGGCGGCTTCGGCAAAATGTCCCCAACATTCGTCCTCCAGGCGCAGGTCGAAAATGTCGGGGACGGTGCTGTGGTTGCGGAGGAAGTGGACATATTTGCCCAACACCCAGAAATTCAGGATATCGGTGTGCCCGTCGCCATCCACATCCGCAATGACGGGATAGTCATCGGGCGAGGCGTATATGTTGACTGGGCCGTCGTAGTATTGCGCGGTCAGTTGGTCGGTCAGCAGTTCGAAAGCGAGTGTGTCTTGCGAGATGTTTTTATAGACGGTGATCCCGGCAAGGCCGTAGGTGAAGATGTCGGCTTTGCCATCCTGGTTGTAGTCGTGGAAAATGGCCCAGTCGTGAAGTTTCGGGAATCGGTGGATGTATTGCGGTGCAAAGACGAGACGGTCGCCTTGACGAAGGAAGGGCAGGATTCGGTTTCCATGTTTTTCAAAGGCGATGATGTCCAGCGAACCGTCAAGGTTGAGGTCGATTTCAGAAAACCGGACGGCATTCATGCCGCCGGCCCATGGCATGGACAAGGTGTCTTTCGCGGTGGTCACGACAAGGTGTGGGGCGCGCGTGAAGCCGAAATCATAGAGGGTTTGTGCCTTCGCGGAGTGAAAAAGGGCTGGAATCAAAAGGACAAGAGGTAAAACAAAAACCCATCCGCGGTTGCGGCGACGGCAATCGGAGGAAGGGAAGATGAGTGGGCGAAGACGGGCTTTCATGGCCGTGGGCTACCGGACGCGGAGGCGCTGCCCTTCGCGGATGAAATCGCTGCGGAGATGGTTGAGCTTTTTGATCTTGGAGACGGTGGTGTGGTACTTGATGGCGATGCGTCCGAGGTTGTCGCCTTTGCGCACGCGGTAATAGACAGCCTTGGGCTGAGGCTTGGCGGCTGCGGCCTGCTGCTGCTGCTCGTGACTGGGCGGATTTGGTGTGGAAACGCTGTAGCCGGAAATGTAAAGGGTGTCGAACTTGGTCTTGTAATTGACGAAATCAATCAGCTTGTTGGGGTTGATGTCAAGACCAAGATAGCGGACTTCAAAGTGGAGGTGAGGGCCGGTGGATCGGCCGGTGCTGCCGCCGAGCCCGATGATGTCGCCTGCCTTGACCATCTGTCCGGGATTGACGAGTCGGCGGGAGAGGTGGGCGTAATAGGTTTCAAGTCCATTGTCGTGGCGGATGACAACAAGGTTGCCATAGCCGCCGGTGTTGCTGCCTTTGGAGATGCGCACAATGCCGTCAAAAGCGGCGGCCACGGGCGTGCCCACAGGGTAACCCAGGTCCACGCCACGGTGCATGCGACGCCAACGCCATCCGTAATCGGAGGTCTTTGGGTAGTTGGCAGGATGATGATAACCCGTCAGCACAATGGTGTCGCGCGGGGCGGAACCCGTGTGATGGTAGTGGATGCGGATAATGTCAAAGTTCTGGTAACGACTGTATCCCGGCATCCAGTTGAAATAGGTGAACAACATGCCTTCGCCATGGTCCACATTGTCAAGGTCAGACTCGTCATCGCCAAGAAGTTTGCCTAACGAGTCATCCGGAACGACGTTGTCGATACGGACAGTGTCGTTGACAACGCTGAATTGTATGTGGTTTTCCTGGGCGAGAAGGGTGTTGTGGAATAATACGGATGTTATAAGAATGAATAATATTCGGAAAATGTTTTTTGCTTTTATCATAGATCAGTGGTGCGGTTTGGATTTGTACCTCTTGTGCGGCTTCCTTTTTTTAATGTAATAGGTCCGGTGGGTGGAGGTTGTGGTGTTCCATTTGGCCTGTGAGGTCCTGCCTTTCGAGTAAGCAGGCTTTTTTCTCGTGTTTCCTTTTGAGGAGGAACAAGACATAGCGGCAAATCCTAACAACAAGACGCAGAGCAGTGCCGGTATCAGACGATGAAAATTCAATGGCTTATTCATGGAAATGATAATTAAGGCGGCAAAGATACAAATTTTTTCTGACACGGCCAAAAAAACAGCTTCTTCTTTTTTGTATTTTTGCGCCCGTTATGGAACACCCCCGATTGTCCGAGATACGTGCTGTGCTGAAACAGCATTGGGGCTACGATGCCTTTCGCCCTTTGCAGGAAGATATTATCCTCTCTGTTTTGGACGGGAGGGACACTCTGGCATTGCTCCCCACAGGCGGGGGCAAGTCCATCTGCTTTCAGGTGCCCGCATTGGCCATGCAGGGATTGTGCCTTGTCATCTCACCTCTTATTGCGTTGATGAAAGACCAGGTGCTGCATTTGCGCGAGCGTGGCATTAAGTCCGCCGCCATCTATACGGGCATGACGGGCAGCGAGGTCGAGGATGCACTCTCCAATGCCATGTTCGACAGAGAGTTCCGGTTTTTGTACGTCTCCCCGGAACGTCTTCAGACCGAGACGTTCAAGGCCAGCGTGAAGCGGATGCCTGTCAAGATGATTGCGGTGGACGAGGCACACTGCATCTCGCAATGGGGGTACGACTTCCGCCCGCCCTACCTGCAAATTGCTGCCATCCGCCAGCTTTTCCCGAAAGTGCCGGTGCTGGCCCTCACCGCCACCGCCACCCCGGAGGTGGTCAAGGATATACAGCTGAGGCTTGGGTTCAAGCAGGAAAATGTGTTCCAAAAGAGCTTCAAACGCGACAATCTTACCTATTTTGTTGTCAAGGAAGAGGACAAACTTGGTCGGATGCTCCGCATTATGGAACGTTATCCTGGCACAGGCATCGTCTATGTGCGCAACCGCCGCCGCACGGCCGAGACCGCCGAATTCCTTCGCAAGCACGGCATAGCCGCCGACTATTACCACGCCGGTCTCGACCCCCGCACGCGCGACCGGAAGCAGCATGACTGGATGACCGGCAAGACGCGTGTCATCGTGGCCACCAACGCCTTCGGGATGGGTATCGACAAGCCCGACGTGCGCTTCGTGGTCCATATCGACCTGCCCGACTCCCTTGAGGCCTATTTCCAGGAGGCCGGCCGCGGCGGGCGCGACGAGAAACCCTCGGTGGCCATACTGCTCTATGACGAGTATGACCTTCGCCAGCTCAAACGCAGTTTCACGTTGTCGTTCCCCCCTCTGGAAAAGGTGCGCGAAGTGTATCGCGACCTTTGCCAGCATTTCTACATAGAGATGGGGACAGGACAAAACCGGATGTTCCCGTTTTATATCCATGAGCACGCCCCCCGCGTGGGCATGGACCCCGTGCAGTATTTCAACGCCTTGAAACTGTTGGAACAGGCGGGCTGGATCATCCTTTCCGAACATCTCCGCGACCAGTCGCAGATCCATTTCAGGATGAACGACGAGCAGTTGCGACGCTATGAGGAACAACACCCTGACTTGGCGGATTTTGTGACGCTTCTCCTGCGTTCTTACGCCGGCGTGTTCACTCAATATGTCCGCATTGACGAGCGCACCATCGCATCCCGTGCCGCCATCACCCCCGAACAAGTGGTTGAAAAGCTGCGCTTGTTGGGTTCACACCAGGTGATCTCCTACCAACAGGAGAGCAATATCCCGCTGCTCATTTTTGCCGTCAACCGCCAAAACGAGCGATATCTTTATTTGGACCCCGAAGTGTATGAAAACCGCAAATCAAGGGCTCAGGAACGAATGGAGGCGGTTCGCGATTATGTGGTGTCCAATGATTTGTGCCGAAGCCAGGCCCTGTTGAGATATTTCGGCGAAACCGACAGCACGCCTTGCGGCGGATGCGACGTGTGCCGTTCCAGAAAACGTGCCACAGCCGACGATGCCGTGATGGAAAAACTCCGTTCTCTTGTCCGAAAGATGGCTGGAGATGAAGGAGAAACGAAGAAATCAATATTCGAAAAACTCTCGAAACAGTACGATGAATATCAGATTGAAACTGTAATGCGCTGGTTGTCAGATAATAAAGAAATTTGAATTTTTTTTTGTAGCAAAATAGATGAAATCAGCATCTACAAGATATTGGTTGTTGATTTTTTTATTTTTGACTAAAAAAAAACTTATATTTGCAGCCTTGAATTAAAATACCCTAAATATGAAAAAAATTATCCTGTTTCCTGCATTGATGCTCTTCACGATGGGCTTGTTTGCACAACAAGCCGGCACCGCCATTCAGGTGGACCCTATGTTGTATGAAGTGCTGACGGAATCCCAAATCAACGACCTTCGCGCCAATAACCCGGCCCAACTGGTGCGTGAAAATTGCGCGTTAGTCTCCTATTGTTATCTTGCCCAGAAGATGACGGAGGCGGAAGGGACTTATCAGATGAAGGGAGACCTGAAAA
>JAFPXF010000096.1 GCA_017394765.1 Bacteroidales bacterium
GTGTCCCTCCGGGACAATAGAGGTAATAGTTAAGAGTTAATAATAGTTTTCCTTGAGCAGCCCCGTTAGGGGCAAGAGCTTGGTAGAAATAATAGACAATAATCTTCCTTGAGCAGCCCCGGCAGGGGCAAAAGCTCGGTAGAATAATGGATAATGTCTTTCCTTGAGCAGCCCCGTTAGGGGCAAGAGCTCGGTAGCGCTGCAACCCCTGGGAGGGGTGCGTGCGCAGGAAAATCGCGGCGCGGGAGAACGTTGAGACGAGGCTGCAAGTTGCTCGCCGCGAAACGGCTGTGGGGTTCGACGAGCCTGCGTGAGGGATTGAAGCGGAAATGATTTTGGCGGGAATGCGTTTCCTGGCGAGACGGAGGTTCCGCTTGACGCTTCGCGTCTCTCGGAAGGGTGGTGGTGTCTAAGCCAAAATCATTGCAGCGGAAAGCCCGACGGCGCGGCGGCATTTGATGGCTTGTGCGAATGAGACACAATTCCCGCCGCCGCGCCGGCACGCCCAAATCAAAAAAAAAGATGCAAAAGCCCTGATTTGTGCCATCAGGTATATAATTTCCCTTTTTTTTTGAACGCCTGTAGTTTTTAGTCATTCCGTTACGTTATTATACATGTGAGATCACAGGATCCTTTTGAAAGCATGCTCCACCGCTACCGTGGTTTGATTTTCTCAATATGCCGCCGATATGGCCAGCGGGGAATTGAGGTGGACGACCTGTTGCAGGATGTCGCAATGGCTTTGTGGCGCAACCGTGAGAAATTGCTGGACCTGCCAAAGGTACAACAGGCAGCGCTCATCTGGAAAATGGGACGCAACACAGTGATCGACAGTCTGCGTCGTGAAAAAGAGACCGACAAGCTGCCGGATGACTATGAGAAAATCGACGAGGACCGCAGTCTGCTACGCGAGTTGCACGAGCGGATCGCTTTGTTGGATGAACCCGACCGGACTATTGTCAATCTACAGCTGGAGGGTTACAATTACGAAGAAATAGGCGAGCGGGTGGGGATTACGGTGAAGAATGTAAGTGTGAGATTGGTGAGAATAAAAGAAAAATTACGAAAATCAATGGAACTATGACAGAAAACGAATTCAACGAACTTTGGTTACAGGCCGAGGCGGAACGCTATGGCAAACGGCTGGTGGAAGAATACCCGGGGTGGCGACAAAGCAGAAGTCGGGTTATCCGAACAACCACCATGATAGTTGCTTTTGTGATCGTGACGGTGTCCATACTCACCGTTTGGCTGCGCCAGCCTCAAGGGTATGAAAATGTATATTGCAACCGCGCGGGCACTACCGATGCGCAATGGGTCACCATGGCCGCTGAAATGCTGATGGAATAATGAAAAGAATATTGATCATACTTATTTTGCTGTTGCCTGTGTCGATGATGGCGCAGAGCGAACTCTACAAACGCTACGCCTCACGGCAGGACCTGACAGTGGCGCAGGTGAGCGGCTTCAAGCTTAACGACTCCGTGCGTGTGGATGTGGTGCTTGTGGTGGCGGACAACGAAAAGGCATGGCAACAGCTCAAGCAAGAACTCGACATCCGTGGCGAAGAGGGCGTCACCAGTTGGCTGGGAGAAATGAAACAGCCCTCCAGACGCACACGATGGAACGGCAGGCCCCTGCTGCGCGTGGTGGCCTCGCACACTCGACATGCCGTCGGCTTCTATCGACTCGACACGGAAAAACAGTACGACGCCCTCCTGGATTATCAAATGAACAAAATGCAAAAACAATAATTTGACGAAAATGAAAACAATATTGAGATTTACAACATTGACAGTTATGCTGGCACTGTCGTTTGCCGCCTGTGGACCCGAACCGGTCACTCCCGATGACGGAAATTCCGACTCGCGGGAGCGTGTCGTCCTCTATTCCGTGGATGCTGTTGAAATGTGGCAAACCTTGGAAACCGACAAGGAATGGGATGCCCTGCTGGATCTTTTCTGCAGCTACGCCCAAGAGGGCAAGGTGGTGAAATTTTACAACACAAGTCATGCCCAGACTTTTTCCGACAAGAAAAGTTGCAACACCAAGCGTGCAATAAGCTTCAGCACCACCAACCGCGACGAGATGGTGGCTTGGATGAAAGAGATGGAAAAACAAGGTCGTACCGTGAGCGTCTCATTCGATTCCAGTACCGGAAGATGGAACGGCATGGCATACGCCTCAAACCCCTCTAACCTCACCTCCAATCTCATCCTGGGCACCTGGAAATTGGAGGAAATGGTTGTGACACCAATGGATCCCAATGGTAACACGCAGGACACCAGCTATTTCGTGATTGGAGAGGACGGAGGAACCCTGTTCTACACTTTTTTTGCCAACGACACCCTGGAAATGACCCTTATCGGTGCAGGTAGTGATATTACTGTCACCGAACACGCCCTCTGGAATCTGACATCGGAAGGCGAACTTTCCAGCGACCTTCTGCCGAACAGTGGTTTATGGAACGTCAATTGGATCACATCCGGCAATCTGGTCATCTCCCAAACAGCCTCAAGTCCGGAGACTGGCAGCCTTTACTACCAACTACAATTCGAAAAACAATAATTTTTTTTCACGGCTGTAGTTTTTATCCGACTTGTTCCGTTCTTATGACAGAAACATTTTTCAATTCAAATAATCTATCTAAACACAAAAAAACAAAAACAATGAAGAAAAACATTTTGGTTCTGGCCTTTTTTGCCATCGCACTTTGCCTGAATTCCTGTCAAAGAGAAGAGATCACCTTGGACAACGAAGGTACACCCCAAAACACTCCAAGAGTGACCACCACCTCTGACCTCACTGGCACCAACTGGACCGCCACCATCTCGCTTGACGATTTTGTCTATGCCATGTCGGGCATGCATCTCAGCGACTATGGATGTGAGCTCGGAGCAGATTCGGCGATGGTGTATCATCTCAATTTCGGCACCGAATTTGCGCACATCACTTTTTCCGACAACATCAGTGTGTACCACATGGCTGATGTGGCTGGGGAATACACCTTGGAAGAGATTCAGCAGATGAACTTCTCCTATTTCTATGATGGTTCCACACACACCGGCACCCTGACGGCTGTGGGCATCGATGAAAACGGCGACCCCATCAATTATCAACTCTCTTTCACCTATGATGACACAACGGACGAGATTACTATTATTCTTCCGCTTGCTGATGAAAATGATAACGCCATCAATTTCCCGGCAGTATTTCAACGTGATGCAACGATATAATCTTCAATAGATTATAACTTGTAATAGGTAAAAAATTTTTTGATGGTGCCCGCAATCCTGCGGGCATTTTTTTTTAGGGGATTACATGGCCATTGGCCTATTTGTAATCCCCCTCTTTTTTTTCTTCCCCCTCTTTTCTTTTTCAAAAAAATATAATACTTTTGTGCCCTATTTTCAACTTGGGTGTATTGTTTCCTTTTCATAAGGAAGGAATTTTCTCCGGTTGGAATGTTTTCTTGGAGAAATCTGACGGGCTTGGTTTTATATTGTTATTTATAAACGATTGAAAAACAATAATATATAAAAATTAAAAGTATAAAATTATGAAAAAAATCATTACCCTTTTTGCAATTTTGACAATGGGGATGTGGTCTCTGTCGGCACAGACTTATTGTGAGGCTCCGGCGTCTCTGAATGCGATTATGCACTACCCGTCTTGGAACAATGTGCGTTTGCAATGGGACGCGCCAGCCAACAACTCCCAACAGCAATTGATGTGGTCCACCACGACAATGGCCACGCGCATCGGACTCTCCACAGGTCCTGTGAACCTGACGGGTGCCGTGCGCTTTGAGGCCTCCGACCTGTCCGCATATACCCACCACTCTCTCACGGCTGTGAGTTTCATACCGGGCGAGGAGACATCTTTGTGCCAATATACCATCAAGATCTGGCGTGGTGGCAGCCATGGATCTTCCTACAATGCAGGCACTTTGGTATATAGCAAGCTCATCACTGAGGAATTGGTTGTGAGCAGCCTCAACACCATCATGCTTGACAGTGCGGTGGCCATCAACCACGACCAGGAGCTGTGGATTGGCATCCAGTGCGTGAGCAACAGCACGGAGGAGTGCTATCCGCTCGGTGCCAGCAGCGGCGGTGCCGTTGTGGGGAAGGGCGAGCTCATCAACCTTGGCGGCAGCTGGTCCACTCTGACCCAAGGCTCCCTGCCCGACTACAACTGGATTATTATCGGCATTGTGACTGACAACGATCAAATTGTGGAAGGCTACAAAGTATATCGCGACAACAACCTGTTGACCCCCACGCCTGTTGTCTCCCTCGACTATACCGACAACGTGGCCAACGGCACCTATCAGTATGATGTCACCGCCAAGTTCCGCAACGGCTGCGAGTCAACACCGGTCACGGCCACCGTCACCATGGCCGACAACCCATGCATCAACTGCATGGACAGTGTGTTCGTCAGCAACGGCAACTCCGAGAACTATCGTCTGCCCACCTCCACCTATTATCCATACTCCTATAGCCAACAAATCTACACGGCAAGCGAAATCAACCACATCAACGGTTTGATAAACTGTATCTCCTTCCAATATTTCCAGGCCAGTCCGCAATACCGTCATCTGAAGATTTATCTCTCCCATACCAACAAGAGTATCTTTTCAAGCACCACCGACTGGCTGCCCATCAGTGCCATGACACTCGTGTATGACGGTACTCTTTATTTCCATAACGGGGGCCCCAACTATTGGCTGAACATTCCGTTGGACCAGCCGTTCGAGTGGAATGGTTCCGACAATTTGGTTGTTACTGTGCTTGACAACACCGGTGTCGCCGGCGGCTACGTCAACACTTTCTATGCTCACGCCGCCACCAACCAGTCGCTCTACTACCAGACCTCAACCTCGCCCCTCACGCCGGAGAGCAATACCTACAGCGGCACACGGGGCACCATTCGCAGCAATATCCGTTTCATGATTGGTGAGCCAATCGCCTGTCCCATGCCCACGCAGCTGCAGGTGTCTGAAATCACTGACAACAGCGCGACGGCCTCCTGGATTCCCCGTGGCGGTGTCTCCTCGTTCGATGTGGTGCTTGTGCCCGAAGGAAGCAGCTTGGGGTCCGAAGCCATGCAGACGGTCACCGACACGATCTTCACCATGCAGGGATTGACGGACAACACCAACTACACCCTCTATTTGCGCGGCAACTGCGGGAGTGACTACAGCAACTGGGCGACATACTCCTTCACCACCCTCTGCCTGCCGAACAGCCAGCTGCCCTACAGCACCGACTTTGAGGTTTTGGGTTCTGGCAACCTCCTGCCCGACTGTTGGATGCGCGAAACAACCTTGAACAGCTCCGCCTATGTAAACCAGGAGGCGGACAGCAGCAACAGTTACCTCTATTTGTATTCCTATTCCGAGGCGCCCGCCTACGCCATACTTCCCTCGTTGGATGCGGCCATAGATTTGACCACGCTCCAGTTGCGCTTCAAGGCCCGCAAGACCTCCGCAACGTACGGCAGCCTCGAAATCGGTGTGATGTCGGATCCCCACGACCCCTCTACCTTCACCCTTGTCAAGAGTCTTGATGGCAGCATGTACGACGGCACCAACCAGTGGCAGGAATTTGTCACCTACTTCAACGGCTATACGGGTACAGGCCGCTATATAGCCCTGCGCGCCCCGGGCTATTTCACCAACTATGTGCATGTAGATGACGTTGAGGTCAACTACATCGCCGGATGCGGCATGCCCTCCCATTTCCATGTTGTCTCCACTACGGGAACAGTGGCCACCCTCGCTTGGCAAACCGGCGACCTGTCCGATGCCAGCGACGTCTATACAATCGAATATTCCGAACAGGGCTTGGACAATTGGATGTCCGTCACCACAACAAACACCCAGTTTTTCCTCACGAACCTCAATCCGCTGACCGCTTACGATGTGCGTCTCTATGTTCTTTGTGACAACGGGACCAGCGACACACTGACCGCCATGTTCAACACACACTGCATCTCGGGTGGCGACATCAGCATTGGCACGGGAACCTCCACAACCTCATACCTTCCTTCCTACAGTTTTTATAATTACAGCTATACGCAGCAGGTCTATTTGGCCAGCGAGTTGGGTGGCGAGAACACTTTCCACACCATTGCTTTCGACTGTAGCGGATTGGCTTCCACCCCGACCCGCAGCTACCAGATCTATCTGATGCACACCACGGAAAACGGTGCCAGCGCAGGATGGCTGCCCGCCGACTCCGCCAAGTTGGTCTATACAGGCAACATCACTTGGCAAACAGGCTGGAACACCATCTCCCTTGACACCATGTTCCATTACGACGGTGTGCGCAACTTGGCCTTGTTGGTGCTGGACAACACGGGTGTTTACTACAGTGGCAACAATTTCCGCGCCCACACCTCCACCACCACTTCGCGTTATGTCTATCAGGACGCCGCTGCCTACAACCCCATGAATGTGTCCTCGACCGGCACCTCCACCTCCAGCCGCGACAATATCATCTTCGGAGGCATCTGCGACAGCGTGGCCTCTTGTGTGCCACCTGTGGTTGTGGTGGGCGACGTAACCCCTCACACCGCGCAAATCACCTGGGCACAAGGCTATCAGGAAAGCAGTTGGGATTTGGATTACCAGATGGAAGGCGATTCCACCTGGACATCTGCCGGCGTGCAGAACGGCAACAGCTACTCGTTCAACAACCTTTTCTCCTCCAACACCTATAGGGTGCGTATGCGCAGCCTTTGCGATTTCGACACCAGCAACTATACGCAAGTCTCCTTCCATACCGACTGTGAGTATTTGGACACCTTGCCCTTCATGGAGGACTTTGACCAATACGCCTCCGGCAGCACCTCATTCCCCGACTGCTGGACTCGTCTGAACACCTCTTCCACTCCCTATCCATACGTGAGCGGAAGCTATTCTGTTTCTGGAAGCAGATCCCTGTATCTGTACAACGGTGGCAGCAGCTACTACGCCATCGGAATGTTGCCGCGATTCGGCAACGCCATTGCCATGGACAGTCTGCGCATCACGTTCCAGACCTACACCACCTCGCTCAGCGCCATGATGGAAGTGGGCGTGATGGAAAATCCCACTGATGCCTCCTCTTTCACCTCTTTGGCCACCATCACCCCCAACGTCATCTCGCAATGGGAGGAGCAGGAGATCCTTACGCGCAATTACCATGGCACCGGACATTACGTTGCCGTACGATTGCCTATGGGCACCTCCAGCAGTTTCTATATTGACGACATGGCCATCGACTATCTGCCCGAGTGCATACACGTCATGCAGCTCGCCGCCACCGAGGTGGATTCGGCCAGTGCCCGCATTGTCTGGACTCCCGGCCGTGACGAAACCGACTGGGAACTTATCGTCATCCCCACCCCTGCCGACAGCGTGGACCTTGACACCTGCACGGTCTTATACCCCACGGAACCTTTCTATCTGGTGGACATGCTGACCCCGATGACCGACTACACCGCATTTGTGCGTGTCAACTGCGGCAGCACATACAGTGAGTGGCAGAGCGTGCAGTTCCAGACCACCCAAACACCTCTGATTGCGCCTTTTGTCTGCACTTTCGAGGATACTGCCGAACATTGGTTCTTTGCCAACGGCACCAGCACCAACCGCTGGTACATCGACACAGCCGCGCACAACGGCGGCAGCCGCGGACTCTACATCTCCGACGACAACGGTGTCACCAACCATTACACCTCCTCCAGTTGTTATGTATGGGCCTATCGCGACATATATCTGCCCGCCAATCCGGGGGGTTACACGCTCTCCTTTGATTGGCGTTGTGTGGGAGAAGGCAACTATGACTATCTGACAGTTTACTTTGGCAATCCCTCCGCTCCCGTTGCCGGCACATCGCTCACGACACCTCCCGGCACAGAGGATATCTCGGGAAGATTGAACCAAAGCGCCACATTCCAGACCTTCACCACCACCCTGCCCGGCAGAAATACCGGCGGTGTGCAACGTCTCTATTTCCTGTGGCACAACGACACAAGTGTCGATAACCAACCGCCCATTGCCGTGGACAATGTCTCAGTTTCGTTGCAAACACAACAGCAGCCCGGCTGCTCCCAACCTGTGAACATTTACGCCTACAACGTCACGCCTAATTCCGCCACTGTCATCTGGCATGAAACCGGCGAGGCCACCCATTGGAACCTCTACTACAAGCCCTCCACCACCACCGCATGGACTGCCATCATGGATGCCCCCAAGCCTTGCACGCTCACCAATCTCAGCGAGGGCACTACCTACGACATCTATGTGGAGTCTGTCTGCGACCCTGTTGCAAACACCACCAGCCAGCCCTCCTTCGCCAACACCTTCACCACGGGTGTGACCTGCCCGCAACCTGTCGGCATTGTGGTCTCCAACATTACCTACAACAGCTTTGTGGTGAACTGGACCCCCGCCGGCAGCGAGACGAGTTGGACGGTGAGCTACCGCGTCAACACCGCCTCCAACTGGACCGACCTGCAGGTGACCTCTCATCCTTACACTGTCATGGGACTTTCAGGCTCCACCACCTACAATGTGCGCGTCAAAGCCAACTGCAGCAGCACGGAGGAGAGTTTCTGGACGGAATACGCCAACACCATCGTGACGCCGGAAGCCCCGTGTCCTGTGCCTACGAACACAACAGTTTCCGACATCACCCCGCACACAGCCACCGTCACTTGGACCCAACCCGACAACTCTGCATCTTCCTGGAGAGTCAGCTTCAGGAAGGTGGGCGGCTCCTGGGACACGGTCATGGTTTCCGCTCCCACATACAATATGACCGGATTGGAAGCCAATTCGCGCTACATGGTGAGAATCTATGCCATCTGTGACGCCAACAGCGTGAGCAGCCCCGCCGTAACCTCTTTCTACACCACGGAAGACACCACCGGTATCGCGGAGTACCTCAACCAAGCCGTGACGTTGTATCCGAACCCGACGGAAGGCAGTGTCAGGATTCAGAACAAAGAATACATGATTCAGACCATCGAGGTGTATGATGCATACGGCAAGATGCTGAATGTGGTCAAAGTGAACGACAACAGCGCCGTCATTGACATGTCGGATTATGCGGCGGGAGTCTATTTTGCCCGCATTATGATGAGCGAGGGCGTTGTCACCAAACGATTTGTCAAAAAATAAAACCATAAAAGAAAGTATATGAAATATGTCATCATCGGCGGCGTGGCCGGGGGTGCTTCCGCCGCCGCACGCCTCAGGAGAATCAGCGAAGATGCAGAAATCGTCCTGCTCGAAAAGGGCGAGCACATCTCGTACGCCAACTGCGGTCTTCCGTACTATATCGGCGACACCATTGAAGAACGCAAGAAACTGTTCGTGCAAACCCCCGTCTCTTTCGGCAACCGCTACGATGTGGATGTGCGCACACTTAGCGAGGCCACGGCCATTCATAGAGACCGCAAGTGTGTTACGGTCAAGAATTTGCACAACGGCAAGGAGTATGAGGAAACATACGACATCCTCCTGCTCTCGCCGGGTGCCGAACCCATTGTGCCACCCGTGCCGGGCATTGATTTGCCCCGCATCTTCACGTTGCGCAACGTGGCCGACTGCGACCGTATCAAGGCTCAGGCCGTGGAGACCCTGTCAGGCGTGGGCGAGCCGGGAGTTGTCATCATCGGGGGCGGCTTCATCGGCTTGGAAATGGCCGAGAATCTGCAAAAAATCGGCTACACGGTAACCATTGTCGAGAAGGCGTCCCATGTGCTCATGCCGTTGGACACCCCGATGGCGGCCATCGTGCAGCAGCACTTGTCCGACAAGGGTGTGCGTGTCATCACAGGCAACGGACTTGCCGCGTTTGAGGAAAATGCCGGCCACATGTCAGTCTGCTTGGAGGATGGCACGAAGCTGCCCTGCACCATCGCCATCCTCAGCATCGGTGTGCGCCCCAACAGCAAGTTGGCCCGCGAGGCGGACCTCGCCATCGGTGAAAAGGGCGGCATTACGGTGGATGAGTACTTGCGCACCTCCGATGAGAGTATCTATGCTGTGGGCGACGCCATCGAGTTCCCGCATCCCGTCACGGGCGAGCCCTATTGCAACTTCCTGGCAGGTCCTGCCAATCTGCAGGCCCGTATTGTGGCGATGAACATGGTCTATCCCGAAAGCACGCCCTACAGCGGCTCCGTCACCACCGCCATCGCCAAGGTTTTCGACCTCACGGCGGCCAGCACGGGCCTCTCTGAAATGGCTTTGCAAAGAGCGGGCATCCCGTTTCAGACCGTCATCGTACACCCCGCCGCGCACGCCACCTACTACCCGGGCGGCGCCCCTTTGTCTTTGAAACTCAACTTCTCGCCTGACAACGGCAGGGTGCTCGGCGCACAAGCCGTGGGCAAGATGAATGTGGACAAGCAGATCGATGCCATTTCCCTGCTGCTCAAACATGAGGGCACCATCTATGACCTCGTTTACAGCGAGCATGCCTACGCACCACCCTACGCCTCCGCCAAGAGCCCCGTGATGTTCGCCGGCATGGTGGCCGAAAACGTCATGACTCACCTGATGAACCCCATACAGGCGGATGAACTCGACCGGCTCATCGAGAGCGGAGAGGATTTTCAACTGCTCGATGTGCGCGAAATCAAGGAGTTCCAAGGCGGCACCATCCAAGGGGCGGAAAACTATCCCGTGGACGAATTGCGCGAGTTTCTCGAAGACATCCCCTGCGACAAGAAGACGGTAGTCTTCTGCGAGGTCGGTCTGCGCGGCTATGTGGCCTCCCGCATCCTCATGCAGTCGGGATTCAACCAAGTCTATAACCTCATCGGCGGCATGCGGACCTATCGTCTGGTGGGAAAACACCTGGTTAAAAAACAGTAAAGTGATTCAATTTGCCGACAGACTGTCCGATTTTCGTTTTCAACCATTTTGCAATTCTTTGAAAAAATAAAATAATCCTTATAATGAAAAAGATTCTCATCGTATTTTGCATAAGTCTTTTGTCCAACATTTTGTTGGCCCAATCCGCTATAGTTCCCGTTGGCGGCACAGCCACGGGAAACGGGGGCACCGTCACATACACCGTGGGCCAGGTCGCCGTACAGCGGGCATCGGGCAACAACACGTTCATCATTGAGGGTGTGCAACAGCCCTACGAAATCCAAACCGTCGGGGTGGACGATTACCCCGCCATCACCCTGCACGCCATCGTATATCCTAACCCCACCCAGCATTTCGTGCAGCTGCGCATCAGCAACTACGAAATGCCCGAAGGAGGTCTCTCCGCCCAACTGTTCGATGCCAACGGAAAATTTCTCCAGCAATATGAAGTCGGCAGCATGGAAACTAAGATGGATTTGGAACAATACCCGTCCGCCACATACCAACTCCGCATCATGGACGGAAACAAGTTGCTGAAAACCTTCAAGATTGTAAAACACAATTTCTAACCGTTCTTTTCTTTTGTTCATTTCCCTGTTTTTTTAAAAAAGGGACTTTTTCTTTTAAAACATATTTCACGAATAAATCTATCTTAGTCTCATGAAAAAGATTCTCTTATGGATTATAGTGTTTTGTCTTGGATTCTCTGCTTTTGCCCAAGACAATTCCAGCCAAATTCTGACGGTCAGTTTCAGGGCCGGACTTAACGGGTCGTCCCTGTTGATCCCTAATTCGTCTTTCAACAGCGCATATAAATTCGGGTATTCCTCTACCCAGAAAATGAAGTTGGGGGCACAAGCAGGCCTTGTTCTCAACATACGGTTGCAAGACCATTTTTCATTGCAGACGGGGGTGATGTATTCTTGGCAACGTTTCAGCCAGGAGCAACAATCCGTGTTCACGGACAGTCTCACCACCTACTCCATCGGGTCCCAAAACAGATACGTTTCCCATCACATTCGTGTGCCGCTGATGTTGAATTATCATTTTTCCACCAACCCCAACCATTTTGTGGCAGGCGCCGGCCTTTTCCTGGACGGCACCTTGGGCTGCACACTCGCCTACGACGCCTCCGCCGTGGCCACCACCGCCACGGATCATGGCCCTGTGGTCACCAAATATTTTGGAAACGGACATCTCGATCCCTACAAAAATGAGCGCCAGGTTCTCTATTACACGGTCAACACGGGCGATTTTGTCGAAAATTACCCTTTGTATATGGGAAAAATGCTGAAACGCATCGATTTGGGGGTCAGTTTGGAATTGGGCTACCAGATTTCAAAGTTCTATGTGGGATTAGGCGCCAACTTTGGGTTGCTAAACATGGCCAAGCCTGAATTTTTCGGCTCGGGTTTTGCCCAACGCAACTTCAGTCTGCTTTTCAACCTTGGATATAACATTAATTAGAACAGCACTTTCATGAAACACATCGGACCGCATGTCAGCGCATCGGGTGGCGTTGAAAATGCCCCGCTGAACGCCGCTTCGGTGGGCGCCAGCGCTTTCGCGCTCTTCACCAAGAACCAGCGGCAATGGTTCTCCGCTCCTCTCACGGCAAAATCCATTGATGCTTTCAAGGCCAATTGCGCGCAGGTGGGCATCACCCCCGACTATATCCTGCCCCATGACAGCTATCTTATCAACCTGGGACAGCCGGATGACGAGTCGCTCGACAAATCACGGCGTTCCTTTATTGACGAGATGCATCGCTGCGAACAACTGGGGTTGACGATGCTCAATTTCCACCCCGGCAGCCACCTCAAGCTCATCACGTTGGAGCAGTGTCTCGACCGCATCGCCGAAAGCATCAACATCGCCCTTGACAAAACGCAGGGTGTCACGGCGGTCATTGAGAACACGGCCGGACAAGGCACCAATGTCGGGTTCAGCTTCCAACACATCGCACACATCATCGGCAAGGTGGAGGACAAGTCGCGCGTGGGGGTCTGCATCGACACCTGCCATACCTACTCCGCCGGCTATGACCTCAAGACCGAAGAGGGCTATGCCCAAACATTCCGGGAGTTTGACGAAACCATTGGCGCACATTATCTGCGCGCCATACATCTTAACGACACCAAAAAGGCATTCGCCTCGCGCGTGGATCGTCACGACAGCATCGGAAAAGGACTTTTGGGCATCGATTTTTTCAAACGTTTTATGAAAGATTCCCGATTTGACGACTTACCCATCATCCTTGAGACCCCCGATGAAAAACTTTGGGCATCGGAAATAACTATGTTACAGGATTTTGCAAAATAATTGCAACTTTTGCCGACCAAAGCGATTTTTTTTTATTTTTGCACGCTTTTTAAAAGCACCCCCTAATGCTGCGTTCTTCTAACGGTTAGGAATCAAGATTCTCAATCTTGCAATACGAGTTCGATTCTCGTACGCAGTACTTCAAAAGTTTATTTATCTATCATTATCAAACTTATAATCCAAAATCCCCAATGAAAGTTTATCAAACCAAAGAAATAAGAAACGTTGCCATTATTGGTGGTAACCGCGTAGGCAAGACAACGTTGGCCGAAGCTATGGCTTTTCATGGCGGCGTAGTCAGCAGAAGAGGAGCTGTGGAGGACAAGAACACCATCTCCGACTACCGCGAGGTTGAGCTCGAGAGACAGCAGTCCATCCAAAGCACCGTGATGTATGCTGAGTACCAAGGGTCCAAGATCAACATGATTGATTGCCCGGGTTTTGATGACTTTATTGGTGAGACCATCGGCGCACTGCGCGTGACCGACACCGCCTTGATGGTGATCAACAGCCAGAACGGTGTGGATGTGGGTGCTGAAATCCAATGGCGCCGCACCAAGGCCATGAACGTGCCCGTCATGTTCGTTGTCAACCAGCTCGACCACGAGAAGGCCAACTTCGACGAGACCATCCATCAACTCAAGGAGTACTTTGGAGGCAGCGTCATGCCCCTCCAGTTCCCGGTCAACGCCGGCGTCGGTTTCGATTCCGTCATCGACCTGCTCCAGATGAAGCTCCTCAAGTTCCCCGCCAACGGTGGCAAGATGGTTGTGGAAGATATTCCCGCCAACCTCGCCGACAAGGCTGAGGAGATGCACAGTGCCCTCATTGAGGCTGCCGCTGAAAATGAAGAGTCCCTCATGGACAAGTTCTTCGAAGAAGGCACCCTTTCCGAGGAAGATATGATCAAGGGCTTGAAGTTGGGTATCGCCAACCGCGGCACCTTCCCCGTGATCTGCACCTCCGCCCGCAACGACCAAGGTGTTGAACGCCTCATGGACCTCATCCTCAAGAACTGCCCCGCTCCTGACGAGGCACCTGCCATGAAGGCCACCAACGGCAATGAGCACAAGTGCAACGCCGCCAACCCGTTCGTCGGCTTCGTCTTCAAGACCGCCATCGAACAACACCTCGGCGAAGTTGCCTTCATCAAAATTTGTGACGGTGAAGTTGTCAAAGCTGCCGACCTGCTCAACACCACCACCAACACCAAGGAGAGAGTCTCCCAGCTGCTCGTTTTCGCCGGTAAAAATCGCGTTGAAGTCGAGAAGGCCGTGGCTGGTGATATTGTGGCCACCATCAAGCTCAAGTCCACCCCGACCAACACCACGCTCGTGGCCAAGGGTGATGACGTGATTGAGCCGACCGTCTATCCGGATCCCAAGTTCCGCACCGCCGTCCGCGCCAAAAACAGCGCCGATGATGAGAAATTGGGTGCCGCCCTCAATGAAATCCGCAAGGTGGACCCGACTTTCCTCATGGAACAGTCCAAGGAGCTCAAGCAGATGATCATCTCCGGCCAGGGCGAGCAACATCTCAACATCGTGAAATGGATGATTGAGAAGCTCAATAAGATTGAAGTCGAATACTACGCCCCGAAGATCCCCTACCGCGAAACCATCACGCGCTCTGCCGAGGCTATGTATCGTCACAAAAAACAATCCGGTGGTTCCGGCCAGTTCGGTGAGGTTCACATGCTCATCGAGTCCTACTATGACGGCATGCCCACCCAGACCAAATATCCGATTCGTGCCACTGAGTCTTACGACCTTCCGTGGGGCGGCAAGCTGATCTACAACAACTGTATCGTCGGCGGTGCCATCGATGCACGCTTCATGCCCGCCATCCTCAAGGGTATCATGGAGAAGATGGAAGAAGGCCCGCTCACCGGTTCATACGCCCGTGACATCGTGGTCAACATCTACGATGGTAAAATGCACCCCGTCGATTCCAACGAATTGGCATTCAAACTCGCCGGTCGTAATGCTTTCAAAGAGGCCTTCAAAAACGCCGGCCCGAAGATCCTCGAACCTATCTACGATGTCGATATCTTTGTTCCCTCTGACCGTATGGGCGATGTGATGACCGACCTCCAAGGCCGTCGTGGTATCATGATGGGTATGGACAATGAAGGTTCCTTCCACATCATTCACGCCAAAATCCCCTTGGCAGAACTTAACAAATACTCCACTACGTTGAGTTCCATCACCTCCGGCCGTGCATCCTACAGCATGAAATTCGCCGAATACCAACAGGTTCCTATTGACCTCCAGAGCGAAATCATCAAGAAGTACGAAGAGGAAAACAAAGACGAAGAATAATAATTCACACGTTCCCACATATAAAAGCCCGGCAGAAATGTCGGGCTTTTTTGGTTGTCTTATATTTCCACTGATTCAACTATTGCTTAAGGAAGAGACGTTGGTGGCAACTAACCACCAAAAGCTCGGTGGCCAGGGAACGGTGCGCGGGAAAAACTATTTATAAAACCTTTCTGTAATATCCACCATCTCCCCGTTCACCACGTGGTACATCCGTTGGTTGGTGGTGGGAGACTTGAGGCCGCCGCAATCAGGGCGGTAGGGCCCGAACTTGACGTAATCGAACAGGGATAGCAACTCGGGCGACTGGGCCTCGGGGAACGTTTCGCGCCCGGAGTACCATGCCGTGTGGAGCCGGGTGTGTTGACGGATGTGTCGCATTATCGACTTCACAGCGGGCCAGTCGCGGTCGCCGCCCATCAGCAAGACACAAGTGATGAGCTTTTCGTATTGGGCTATAAGGGAATTGAGGAGTTCTGTCGTGAGCTCCTCCCCAATATCGTCCCACAAGTGGGGGCTGTGGCACCCTTCACAATGGTTGGGGCAGTTGGTGATGTTGATGGCAAGTGAGACCTCGTCGGGGACCTCCTGGAAGACAATGTCGTAATTATAGAGCTTCATCGTGGGTGGCGTTGGCATAGTAGCGGCGGTGCTCTTCCTCCTGGCGTGCCTCGGAGAAACTGCTCACCCGTTTCATGTAGCCAATCACCCGGGTGAGGTAGTCGAGGTTCTTGCTGTGGCACACGGGGCACTCCTTAAGGTAGCGCTTGTCGATATGGCCGCAGTCGTTGCACACGGTGTTGGGAATATTGAAGGTAAAGTAGTTGCAGCCCTCCACGGAAGCCACGCGCAGCAGCTGGCGGTACTGGCTTTGGGAAAGGTGCTCCTCCAAGTTGAGGTGCAGGGCCGACCCGCCGGTGAGATGAGTGATGTACTTGCGGCCATGCAGACGGAACTTGTCCAACGGGTTTGTGTTCGGGTCTTCCACGATGTAGAAATAGCTGTTGTAGCAGTCGCGGGGTACCTCGTAGCCGTCCTCGCGGTCCCACTTGGCGTGCTTCACGCCCACGTTCTCGGCGGGAATCATCTCGCAGTTGAAGAGCAGATCCTTAGTGCGGTAACGCTTATTGTATGTCTCTATCAAACCGAGGATTTCCTCCACAAACTCCTGGTAGCGCGGGTTGTCGTTGATGGGGATGTGCAGGTATTCGGCGGCCTCCACGAGTCCGTTGATGCCGATGGTGAGGTATTGGCGCGACATGGCGATGTAGCCGGCATCGAAGAGGGGCAGCATGCCCTTTTCCAACAGGTATTTGAGATTTTCGTTGTAGCAGATCTGCACCTTGTGGGTGAGGTCAACCATCTCTTCAAGGAACTGCATGTAAGGGATGTTGTTGCGGTGTGCGTACTGGATGCAGCGGTTGAGGTTGATGGTGAGCACGCTCTTGGAGCCGGTGGAGACGCCGCCGGCACCGAGGGTGTAGCTGAAGCCGTTGTCCTGAATCTCGTTGCGCAGACGGCAGCAGCTGCTCAAAGAGTCGGCATTGTCGCTGAGATAGGTGAAGAAGGAGTGGCCTTCGGCATACATCTCGGCGGTGAAGTCGCCATATTCTTGGTCAAGCACGTCGCCGTCCTTGGAAAGCAGGGCCATGGTCTCCACGGGGAAGGTGAGCACGGCGCGGGTGCGCTCCTTGTTGAACCAGCGCATGAAACGCTTCTGCAGCCAGCTGAGCGACTCCCAATGAGGCTCGCTGCCGTCGGGGAAGCGGAAGTTCCCGAAGAGGCTCTTGAAGTAGAACTTGTCATAGTAGGCGATGTTCCAGAACACGGATTGGAAATTGCGGGCGCCGGAAGGCTGGTTGATGGTATAGACCACCTGCTCGAAACAGTCGGTGATGACCTTGTCGATGGTGCGTTTCTTGAGGGAGAGATCGACAACCTCGTTGGCGCGCGTGTAGTAGTCGGTGCCGTATTCGAGTTCGATGAAGTAGTTCATGTACATCAGAAACTCGGGGGTGGCGCAGGCGCCGCTGAGCATGCTGGAGACCATGAAGACCATGTTGACGAATCCTCCGCAGAACGACTTGAGGTTGGTGGGGCGGGAAGCGTTGCCGCCGATGCTTTGGGTGCCGTTGAGCAGCCAGGGGTACATGGTCACGCTGGCGCAGTAGTTGGCGATGCTGGTCTCGTCGTTCTTGTAGATGAAATGGTGGTTGAGATAATACAGATATTTGTCTGACAACTCTTTGCCATAAACATCCTTGATGCGGTCGCAGAGCATACGGCGGTTGAGACGTATGAAGCTGGACTTGGGCAGCTCGCCGATGAGGGTGGCGATGTTCTTGCGCTCCACATTGGCGTTGGCATCATACTTGCTGCCGGTGGCGGCGTTGCGGGCATTGCAGTAGTTGATGAGGAACTCCATCTTGTCCTTGACCTCGCGGTCCTCGTAGTGCTTCTGTCGGTAGAGGATATAGGCCTTGGCCACCTCGTAATAGCGCTCCGCCATGAGGGAACGTTCCACCTGGTTCTGGATCTCCTCCACGGCGATGCCGTCGTAGATGTTGAGACGGCTCAGAATGTTGGTCATGGCCTCTTGGGAGGCGAAACCGCCCACGGAGATGAAGGCTTTGGAGATGGCATTGCGGATCTTGTCCACCGAGAAGGGTTCCCGTTTGCCGTTGCGTTTGATGATGTATATGTCTGCGATCATAGGTTAAAATTGGTTTGTCAAGTTGTTCCAACAGGCAACTTGCAGGAAGGCATGGCTATCCATGAAGGATCAGTATGCTTTTGTCCCGAAAGCTACTTTTTCGGTATCAGGCAGGTCTTCTGGCTTGTTCCGCCTTTCGACGTCTTCCCAACAATGGAGAATTGTCAGTGACATGGTGCCGAAGGTTTACGTAAGAACTTCACAGCTACGGGAATAGCTCCTGATTTTCACAGGATTCCCTATTGTTCACATAGGAACCTGAAACCGTCGGCAAAAATAGAATTTATTCGGGTTCATTCGCAAGTTTGTTTCCAAATTTTATAAACAATGTGTTCCGATTTACTTCAAGGCAGTTATCGGGAATCTTGACGAAAATTGTTGATAAATCGGATGAGATACCTTGGCAAGATTCTCTCTTTCGGGAAGCATGATATCAAATCCCTTTTTTTCGTATTTTTGCCCCCTCATAATCTGAATGCCAACAATGAAGAAAACACTTGTAATATACTTGATTTGCAGCCTGTTCATCGTGTCGCTGCGGGCACAGTCCTATCGGACCGACTTTTCCAGCAAGGATTATGTCGATACCGCCGCCACGATGGTCTGGCTTGGTCCCAGCATGTCGGGCCAGCTCCCGATGGGTGCATTGCGGCAGACTTTCAAGGCCAACCTTGCCCTCGGCGCCAACGTTACCGTCAAGACCAAAAAGAACTGGACATTTGACATCAGTTTCAGCTATATGTTCGGCAGCAACCTCAGGGACAGGACTGGTGCCTTCTTGGGCGACATGGTGCGTGAGGTCGGCGGCGAATACATCATCATCGACGGCAATGGTCTCGAGTCGCAACTATACTTCGAAGGGCGCTATTGGTATGTAGGACCCTCCGTCGGCAAGGTGATCCCTGTGAGCCGATGGAAAAATTCCGGCATCTGGATTCGCTTTGGCGCCGGCTATTTCGGACACAAGATCCGAATCAATGACTACGACAACCAGGTGCCCCAACTGCTTGACGACTACAAGAAGCTTTACGACCACCGATCCTCCGGCTTCGCCATGAACCAGTTCATCGGTTATCTGTTCATCCAGAAAAACAGAATCCTCAACTTTTACGGAGGCATCGAGTTCTATGAGATTTGGTCCAAACCCAACCGCAACTATGTTTTCCCCGAAGGGCCTACCGCGAACATGAAACGCAAGTTCTCGGGGCTTGTCGGACTCAAGATTGGCTGGAACATTCCTCTTTACGAAAAAAAATCCGTGACCACTTTCTACTATAAATAAGCAATGCGCGTTCTTTATACCATCGGCATCTTCTTCTACCGTCTCGGCATCGCCGTGGCTGCGCTCTTCCAAAAAAAGGCCGCGCTATGGCAGAAGGGACGCCGTGGTGAGTTTGACAAGTTGATCGCCGCCTTTGCGGGGCAGCCGCGACCCGTCTGGATCCACAGCGCCTCCCTCGGCGAGTACGAGCAGGCCCGCCCGCTCATCGAGCGCATCAAAAAGGAACGCCCCGATGTGAAGGTGCTGGCCACCTTCTTCTCGCCCTCGGGCTACGAGGTGCGCAAGAACGACCTTCTGCCCGACTATGTCTTCTACCTGCCGATGGACTTTCCCCGCAATGTGCGAAGATTTTTGGACATTGTCAATCCGCAGGCCGCGGTGTTTGTGAAGTACGAGTATTGGTACAACTATCTGCACGAACTGAGCCTTCGTCAAATTCCCTTTTACCATATCTGCGCCATATTCCGTCCCACACAGTATGTTTTCAAGCCTGTCGGAAACTGGTTTGCGGCTCATCTACGCCGTTCTTCCGGTTTTTTTGTGCAAAATGACGAGTCCGCACAGTTGCTCAAACGCATCGGCATACCGCAATGCACGGTTTGCGGCGACACGCGCTTCGACCGCGTATATGACATCGCCAACCAACCCTACACCCTTGATTTTGTGGAGGCTTTCCGTGACAACAGCAGGCTCATTGTGGCCGGCAGCACCTGGGCCCCCGACGAGCAGGTTCTGGCCACGGTGCTCGCTCATCTGCAAGGGTACAAGATGATTGTGGCCCCGCATGAGTTGCACCGCACGGAAGAGACAGTGCATTTCTTCAGCAGCTTCAAGGTGGTGAAATACAGTGAGATGGAAGGCAAGAAGCTGACAGGGTACGACGTGTTGGTACTCGACACCATCGGTTTGCTCAGCAAGGTCTATAAATACAGCACCCTCTCGTATGTGGGCGGGGCTTTCAAGACGGGGTTGCATAATATTCTGGAGGCTGCCGTCTTCGGTGTGCCCCTCTTTTTCGGTCCCAAGTACCAAAAATTTAACGAGGCCGTTGAACTGGTACAGCAGAAAGGCGCTTTTTCCATTACGTCTGCTGATGAAATGGAAACAATCATTCGCCGTTTTGACGAGGAGACCGGTTTTTATGACAAAACCTGCGCCATCTGCCGCCAATATGTGGAGGCCAACATTGGCGCTTGCGATAGAATCTATAACATCATTAAAAATTCAATACTATGAAAAAACTTCTTGTTGCAATAGTAGTCATCGTACTCTTATTGCTTGCTGCATTCATTCGTCCTTACAACCAAATGGTTAACAAAGAGGAAACCTGTTCACAGGCCTGGGCCAATGTGGAAAACGCCTATCAGCGTCGTATGGACCTCATCCCCAATCTTGTGAAAGCCGTGCAAGGTGCCGCCGATTTCGAGAAGAAGACGTTGGAGGCCGTCATCAACGCCCGTGCCAAGGCCACGTCTGTGCAGGTGGATCCCTCCAATCTTACGGAAGAGTCCATCGCCAAGTTCCAGGCCGTTCAGGACGAGCTCAGCTCTGCCTTGAGCCGTCTCCTGGTCACCATCGAACGTTATCCCGACTTGAAGGCGAACCAGAACTTCCTTGAGCTGCAAGCCCAGTTGGAGGGCACTGAAAACCGCATCTCGACAGAGCGCAACAAGTACAACGAAACGGTGCAGGCCTACAACTCCTACATCCGCAAGTTCCCGAACAACATTGTGGCCGGTGTTTGCAACTTCGAAAAGAAGGGCTATTTCAAGGCTGCTGAAGGTGCTGACAAGGCCCCGGAAGTGGAATTCAATTTCGACTAACCAATTGTAGATGAAAAGACTGCTGCTTTGCCTCATCTTTGCTGTGCTCTGTCTTTCAGGCACGGCCAAAGGCTTGTTGGACCCAATTCCTGATGTGCCCAATCCGCCCCGTTTGGTCAACGACTTTGCGGGGGTGATGACGCGCGCGGAGGTGACGGAAATGGAGCAGCGCCTGGTGGCCTTCAACGACACCACCACCAATGTCATCTGTGTGGTCACGGTGAACGACCTCGGTCATTACACCGCGGCGCAGTTCGCTTACGAAATCGGCGAGCGTTGGGGCGTGCGTTCCCAAAACAAGCGCAACGGTGTGGTCATTCTCATCAAGCCCTCCACAGGCAACGGCGACGGGGATGTCTATATCTCTGTGGGCTATGACCTGGAGCCGGTCATTACCGATGCCACGGCCAAGCGCATCATCGAGAAAAAGATGATTCCCGAATTGAGCCAGGGTCGCTACAAGGCGGCCATCGACTCGGCGTTGGCCTATATCCTGCCCCTCGCGGCGGGTGAGATTTCCGAGGACCGCCTTTATGACCACGATAACGGCTCTCTCTTCGGATTGATTGTCGCCATCATCATCATTGTCGCTGTGCTGTATTTGATCGGAAAAAAGACCAACAGCAACGGTGACAGCAAAGGCCACTACACGGGCGGCAGCGGCAGCACCATCTTCATCGACCCCTTCCCGTACGGGAATATCAGCGGTTCCGGAGGCAGTTTCGGTGGTGGCAGTTTTGGCGGTGGCGGCTTCGGTGGCTTTGGAGGTTTTGGCGGCGGCGGCGGCTTCGGCGGCGGAGGTGCCGGTGGCAGATTCTAAACGGTTTGCGATGCTATATTAACTAATATCTACTTAAAGATGGATACAAACAACAACAGAGGCTTTACCTCCAATATCGGTGCCATATTAGCCGCGGCCGGCGGGGCTGTCGGTCTGGGTAACGTGTGGCGTTTCCCCTATATGTTGGGCAGCAACGGCGGCGGCGCCTTTCTCTTGGTATATGTCTTTTTCGTGCTGCTGATAGGCATTCCGTTGATGATGAGTGAGTTCATCATCGGACGCCGCGCCCAGCGCAACGTTGTCGGCGCTTTCCGGGTGCTCAGTCCCAAACACAAGGGCTGGATGCTCGTCGGTATCTTCGGCATTGTCTGCGCTTTTCTCATCTACGCCTTCTACAGCGTGGTGGCCGGCTGGACCCTCAACTACATCGTGCTGGCGGCCGGAGGCCGGCTGGCGGGACAGACCCCCGACCGGGTGACTCAAATCTTCTCCGACTTCACGCAGGGCTCGTTTTGGCCGCTCTGCAACCAGTTCCTCTTCCTCGCTCTCACGGGTTTGGTGGTGATGATGGGCGTGCAGAAAGGCATCGAGAAGGTCTCCAAAATCCTGATGCCCGTGCTTTTCATCCTGCTGCTGCTGATGTGCGTGCGCTCTGTCACGCTCGGAGCCGGAGCCAAAGAGGGACTCGCCTTCCTCTTCAAGCCCGACTTCAGCAAAATCACGGGCGGCTGCATCCTCTCCGCTCTCGGCCAGTCGTTCTTCTCCATGAGCATCGGTATGGGCGCGATGATTACCTACGGTTCTTACATCCGCAAGGAGGACAAGCTGTTCAACACCAGCGTCTGGATTGCCGTGTGCGACTCGCTGGTGGCCATCTTGGCGGGCATCGTCATTTTCCCCGCTGTGTTCGCTTTCAGTATGGATCCGGCCAGCGGACCCGAACTGGTTTATATTGTGCTGCCCAACGTGTTCAACAGTATGCCGGGTGGCGTGGTGTTCGCGGTGGTCTTCTTCCTGCTGCTTGGCATTGCCGCCCTCACCTCCACCATCTCTCTGTTGGAGATATTGGTGGCCGCCGCGGTGGAGGAGCTGCACTGGACGCGCCGGCGCGCCTCCCTGGTTTGCAGCATTGTCGTCTTCATCATCGGCGCTTTCTGCACACTCTCCTTCGGCCCGCTCAAGAATATGACCATTTTCGACAGCACCATTTTCGAGCTTTTTGACAAGATAACGGCCTCCTACCTGATGCCCATCGGCGCGTTGATGCTCACCATATTTTTGGGATGGTTTATGCCCAAGGCTGAGGTTAAAGACGAGCTCTCCAACGGCGGTGCCATCAAGGCCCGCGCCTTTGAGCTCTACTATTTTGTGTTAAGGTATGTGGCCCCGATCGCTTTGGTTATCATTTTGATAACAGGGATAGTGGGATAGGGGTTGAATCATTGAACATCTGACTGGAGAAAAACTCAATAAAGTTACTGTTTTGGTTCCTCCTATGCCCCTCCAGCAACAGTTTATTTCCATTGCTGAACATGCCGACAAATCAGGTTTTGAATTGCGTAAGTCAATCGATGCGATAGATATGGTCATCAAGAGTTTGATCAACAGTTAGGCATAATGTCAGGACATGCGCTGATTAAAATGTCAAATCGGGGAGGATTCATTTACTATGGCATTGCTTTTTTTGTATTTTTGCACATTGAATGTTCGAGAATCGCGAACAGCGAACAGATTGTTGTAAATAATTTATATATACTATGATGAAACCGCAAGATATTGTAATATTGCTAAAAAAAATGACACCGTCAGGGCAGCATTTGTCGTGCCGGAAACTGGCGGAATCGTTAGGGATGAGTGTCTCCAGTGTGAGCGAGAGTTTGGAGCGTTGTCGGAATGTCCAACTGATAGACCGCAATAAGAAGCGCGTCAACACAATGGCTTTGCAGGAGTTTCTGATTCACGGCTTGCAGTATGTCTTTCCCGCCGTCACCGGACGAGTTGTCCGCGGCGTGCCGGCCTACATCAGCGCCTCGCCCCTGAAGGAGCAAATCTCAAACAGCAGTGAGAGCTATGTATGGCATTATACGAAAGGAAATGCCAGAGGACAACAAATAGAGCCCCTGTATCCTTCTGTTCCAGGCGCCATTTTGCAAGATGATGAACTTTACCAATTGTTAGTGATTGCCGACACGCTCCGCCTTGGCCGCGCTCGGGAGAGGGAGATCGCCATTGAAGAACTCACCAAACATATCAACCGCTATGTCGAAAACCAATAACGAACGGCTGCAAGAGGTGGCGGAGGGTATGCAAGAGCTTAACGAACGGCTTGTGTATGTCGGCGGGGCAATGGCAGGCGTATATGCCACGGATCCTGCCGCCACGGAACCGCGTACCACGCTTGATGTGGACTGCGTGGTGGATTCCACCTCCTATTCCGAACACGCTGCATTCGAAGAACTGCTCCGCCAGAGACATTTTCAAAACGACCAAACACCGAACGCCCCCATCTGCCGCTGGATTTATAATGGCGAGAAGGTGGATGTGATGTCGATGGACGAAAAGAGCCAGTCGTTTGGCAACAGATGGTACCGTCCCGGATTTGGCAAGCGTGAACGGTTTGTTTTGGAGTCGGGCAGATCCATCTACCGGTTGCCGGCAACCTATTATATCGCCACAAAGATGGAAGCGTTGTTTTCACGGGGCGGACAAGATTGGCGAGGCGCAAAGGACTTTGAGGACATTGTTTACGTGCTGAACTATTGCCCTGAATTTGTGGAATATTTCAAAAAGGCTGACGAGGAAGTGCGCACCTATCTCTCCAAACAATTTGCCTTGATGTTGCAACGCCCCAATTTCCCTGAGGAGTTGGAGTGCGCATTGCCATCAGATGAGATTGATCGCGTGGATATGCTCCTTGAGACTATGCATCAGATGGCATCTTATACTCCACAATGTCTGCGCATTCAATATGTCAGCGACCTTCATTTGGAGTTTCCGCAAAACCGGCAATGGATTGCCGAGCATCCATTGGAAGTGACGGGCGACATACTGCTTGTTGCCGGCGACACGGCTTACCTTGATTTGCCGGACTCCAAACACGAAACCTATTCCCAATACGAATTTTGGGATTGGGCAAGCAACCATTACGAACAGGTGATTGTCTGTTTGGGCAACCACGAATTTTACGGATATTACGACCTCTCTTCCATACCGGAAGGATACTGCAAAGAGATCCGTCACAACGTGCACGCCTACTACAACGGTATTGTGCATATCGGAGAAGTCGATATCATAGTATCGACTTTGTGGTCGAAGATTGAGCCGCATAATGCGTTTCTGACAGAGCGCAATGTCAGCGACTTTTACCGCATTATGTACGGCAAGCACCGGCTGACAGCCGACGACTTCAACCGTGAGCACGAGCGTTGTCTTGCATTCATCAAACGGGCGGTTACGGAAAGCAACGCAAAAACAAAAATTGTGCTCACTCATCATGTGCCCACGCAGCTGTGCACCGCCGAGGAATTCCGGAATAGCACGATTAACGGTGCGTTCACCGTGGAACTTGGCGACTATATTGCCGACAGCGGCGTTGACTTCTGGATATACGGACACTCACACCGCAACATAAGGGCTCAAATTGGCAAAACCCGTATCGTGTCCAATCAGTTGGGCTATGTATCTCATAGGGAACATTTAAGCAATGGGTTTGACTTTTCCGCAATGATTGAGGTATAAGGCCACGCGTTAATTAAATCATTTTTAGCAATCGATATTATTAATAAAACAGTATTATAATCGGGAATAAGACACAAAAGACACTCATTCCTTAGTTTCTTGATTCCTTAACTTCTTAATTATAGAGACGTTTCAGAAAACGTCTCTACCTGCATCACAGGTTCTCTTTTTCGATATCTTTGAAGTACTTCACGGTGCCGTAAGTCATCTCGTCGCAGGCGGCATCGTCGCAGACGATGATGCCCTTGGGGTGCATCTGCAGCACGCTGACGGTCCACATTTGGCTGACGGCACCCTCTATGGCGTGCGCCAGGGCGCGGGCTTTGTTGTGTCCGTTGGCCAGGATCATCACCTCGCGGGCGTCCATCACCGTGCCCACACCGACGGTGAGGGCGGTCTTGGGCACCTTTTTCACGTCGTTGTCGAAGAAGCGGGAGTTGGCGATGATGGTATCGGTGGTCAAGGTCTTCACGCGCGTGCGTGAAGTGAGGGAAGAGCCTGGCTCGTTGAAGGCGATGTGCCCGTCGGGACCGATGCCGCCCATGAAAAGGTCGATGCCCCCGTACGACTGGATCTTCGCCTCATAGCGCGCACACTCCGCCTCCAGGTTTTCGGCATTGCCGTTCAGGATATTGACGTTCTCCTTGGGGATGTCGATGTGACGGAAAAAGTTGTTCCACATAAAGCTGTGGTAGCTCTCGGGGTGGTCTTCCGCGATGTTGACGTATTCGTCCATATTGAAGGTCACGACGTTCTTGAAGGAGATCTTCCCCTTCTGGTGCAGGTGCACTAATTCGCGGTAGGTGCCGATGGGCGTGGACCCTGTGGGCAACCCCAACACAAAAGGTTTCTTTTCCGTGGGGTTGAAGGCGTTGATGCGCTCGACGATGTGGTTAGCCGCCCAACGTGACATTTCTTCGTAGTTTTTTTCAATGATTACTCGCATAGTATGTTGTATTGTTTGATGAATTTTTTATAACTGCAAAGATAATAAATACCCATTCACTTATTTCATTGTTGATTCCTAATAGAACTGCCCCACGGGTCGAAGTGCAGGGCGCGCACGACCTGCTTAAGACTGCCGGTGATGTGCGTATAACTGCCCAAACGGTCGGGGTGCACGTAATAGAGACTGTCCACCCCGTTGCGGCGCACGCAGACGGCGGCGAGGCCGTTGGCCCCATAAATGCAGTAATGTGCACTATTTTGAATCATTATTTTAGGGTTTAACGTTGTAAAAATTACGAAATAGCACACATTCATAATATGTATCGATTATTTCAAAATGTTTCTCTATTTGTTGCATCACAGAAAGCAAATCTGTTACTGTAATAACACAACCCGAATTTAGTTCTATTTCATATATAGAACCTATCGCAGATCTTAACAGGGGACGAATTCGAGCCAA
>JAFPXF010000097.1 GCA_017394765.1 Bacteroidales bacterium
GCGGAGAAGGTGTAAGACGAGTGAACAGTGATCAGTGAAGAGTGATCAGTATGGGAGTGGGTGACGGAGTATGTCACAGGAAACCCATCCCCATCAGGGGATGCATATATGCAGCTGAGGGCGTTCCCGTATGCTAATCTCTGAGAACTGCATGGACATGCATGAAAGAAGCCTGCATAAGAGCCTGAGTGTGGCAAGATATATGTTCGAAATGATGTCATATAATTAATAGTTCAAAGAACCGGGGAATTGATGATAACGTTGCCCGAAACAAGAGAAATATTTTAGAGACCATGTCATTCTACACCTTGTGCAAGTAATACTGTAGGTATTTGATAGATATAGTATATGTTTTTACTGGAGTTTTTTTTGTCGAAAACAACTATTCCATCTGGCACGCCGAGACAATGATTGCAACTTGTTCTGTAATAAAGTTTTCGAATCTTGTGTCGGGAAATAACGAGGAAAGTCTCGTCAAAGTCGACAACGGGGATATCATAGCCTTCGTCTTCAAGATTCTTCCGCTGATCTTCGCCGTGAATAATAATCCATTCATATTGATTCAGTCCTCCTTTGAATTCCAAATCCTTAAGGGAATATTCATGACTTGTCACAAAAGAAATTGCCAACCTCTTTCTGAGAAATAGACAATTTGACAAAACTAATAAAACGACTGTAATGCCAAAGCATATTATCAATATCATATATGACTTTTTCATAACTTAACTATTTTGGAGGCAACCCCACTCTGTTGTTGTATAGTACAGCGATGCGACGATATAAATAAACCCATTGGCTATCATCTTGAGGATGTGGTCTGTTCGAAGAGGACCAATACCAATAACTTACATTCTTGCTTGTTGTTCTTATTGAATGGAATAATGTATAATCTCTAAATGCTTGTGCGATAGTCCTACTTCCCTCAGGGATTTGTGAAGCATCATTTGATCGGCACGAGTTGATGTTGAGTTGGGCATTACTTACATTACCCGAAGGATTTGGCAAATCACTCACATTTTTTGCAGGATTACCCATTGGTGTTTTTCCGTTTCCTGTAGATGTTAAATACTGTTTTGTTTTGTAATCCAGATTAATAGTTTGAGGGCCACCATGATAATTTAAATTAACCTCTGCTATTTCGTCACTTGCCATATCTTTCCAGTCCTGAACGAATTCGGACGTAGTTGTCACACTACTCAAAGCAACACTTCCCTCTCCATATTTTTTTATGGCATCTTTGTACATTTGTTTCGTTTGGTTGCTAAAAGATTCTGGGTCATAAAAGATATAAACCTTTATTTTGCCATGGTCTGTAATTTCGTTACCGTCGGCGTCAACCCATGTCTCCCCATTCGGATCCACCAACTTCACCGGGTTATCCGCGCAATACACATACGGGCTCAGCGAGGGATATTTGTCACTCATCGGATCGACGCTGAGCCAGATGCTCAAATCGGAACTGTAATACCTTGCGCCAAAATAGCTTAAGCCCGTTTCGGAGTCCTTTTCTTTTGCGGAGAAGGTGTGAGTTTCGCCACTGCGTGGGTATTGTTGGAGGTTCCGCCACACGGTTGCTGTCCGCCGTGGCTGGAAACGACAGGGCGTGTGGCGGAATGGTGCGGCAGAAATGCAGGCCGCAGGTCTGCAGGGCTCGGTAGCAAAGGCGGCACACAAGCACACACGCACGCCGTAGGTGTGCGGGCGCGGGTCAGGCTCCCGCGGACCACACGGATCCGCGCAGAAGATGTCTCCGGCGGAAATCATAGGCGGTAACGGGCTATAGGTGCGGGTGGTGGGCATTGGTGATTGTTTTGCGGGGCGAAGATACGAAAATTCCGAATATGACAGAGGTCTCCACCTCCTTGCCGTTGATGTAAATGGCTGCCCTTCGGGTGCTTGACGAATTTGCACATTGCACATAAGGAACAATCACCGTTGATTTCTCACCGGTCGTTGCCGTTGCTGTCGTAACGGAATTTCATTTTAAACGTATATGGACGGGGGTGTTAGGAATACTGTTCAGATAATAATTCTTCGACACGGATATGGTCGTTTCCATATCCAGAAAAAGTCTTTGTCAGTTCCATCGCCTCCACACTCGATATTGATCTGAATAAAGCAAAAATTATAGAAAGTGAATTCATTTTTAACATGAAGCATATCTGATTTAACTATGATATGATGTTTTGATGGTTTTAGAAAAAAGCAATCTTTAAAAATCTTAACCTTCCCATCTGTTATAGTATCATGAAATAATAAGGAGTCATCAATTAAAACATCATAATCCACAGTATCCATAGGAGGAAATATTAAAAAATCAACACGAACATTTCCTTTATGAATAAACATAAAAGAAAGGTTCAGCAGTAAAATCACTGTACATATAAACAATATAATAACTAAGATTCTTTTTCTCATATTGGTTTTATCTACTGTTAACTTTCTTTATTAAGGGGGATTTAAATTGGATATTACGGATGATGTTGCTTAATTGTCTGGATGAGACGAAGGAATTTAAACGATTATGGAAGAATCCCGTTCTCATCAGGTTAAAAGGATTGCCAACATGGTTTAAGCCAAACATATGTCCCATCTCATGCGCAGCAGCTATGGCTCCCTCCCGGCCAAAAGTCCCATCAATGGGTCCTTTGAATAAAGCTGCATCAACAAGAGCCACAATTCCTCCATTTTTGGGGGTATAGCCTTTAAAATCATGTCCATTATCACTGCCGCAGTCATTTGTTAAAACAAACAAATGGTCATTATTTTTGACCTCTTTATAAGAATTTGCGACTTCAAAATCGGCAGAAGTTGTAACAGGGATTCCATCTTCAGTTTGACCTTTAAATGAAGTTTCAATTTGGTTGATAATTTTCTCTTTTGCTTTTTCCATGTCAATCTTCCTCCCCGATCTGTTTAAAATTTTCCCTGTAATTCGGATATTATATTTTTCTATTTCTTTAGTGTCATTTCCATTTGCATCTTTCTTATAAATTGTTTCAAGGACAATTTCTTCCCCGTTCGGGTCCACCAGCCTCACAGGGTTGTTCGCGCAATACACATACGGACTTAGCGAGGGATATTTGTCACTCATCGGATCGACGCTGAGCCAGATGCTCAAATCGGAGCTGTAATAGCGTGAGCCGAAGTAGCTTAGGCTGGTTTCGGAGTCCTTTTCTTTTGCAGAGAAGGTGTGATTCTATTTTCAAAGTAACTCTCATAGAAAAGGTGGATGGAAATCATCTATATCAATTACGACTGTAAACATCCCCCTTTTAGGAAAGTTCTAAATTATCTTTGCAACTAATGACCAAAAAAAGCGACCCTGAAAGGTCGCTTTTTTTTATGTATGGGACTGAATCCCTATCCGATCATGGCGGTGTATGCGGCGGCGTCCATCAGCTCGTCAATCTCTGCAGGATTGGTGATGTTGATCTTGACGATCCAGCCTTCGCCGTAAGGATCGCTGTTGACCAGTGCGGGCTCGCCTTCGAGCTTCTCGTTGAACTCGACAACCTCGCCGCCAACGGGCAGCATAAGGTCGGCCACGGTCTTCACGGCCTCGATGGAGCCGAACACTTCGTCCTTGTCCAAGGTCTCGCCCACGGAGGGGATGTCCAGGAAGACGATGTCGCCAAGCTCATTGGCGGCATGGGCGGTGATGCCAACGTATGCGACATCTCCGTCAACTTTCAGCCATTCGTGGTCTGCGGAATACTTCAGATTCTCGGGAATATTCATAGTTTTAGGATTTTGAAAATGTATTAAAAAATGTGAATAACTGTCGTATTATACGGTCATAATTTCCTTCTCCTTGGCATCCATCATCTTATCGACCCTTGCGATGGCCTCGTCGGTGGCCTTCTGGATGTCGGCCTCCAACTTCTTGACCTCGTCTTCCGGGGTGCCGTCGTCCTTCAGCTTCTTGGCCTCGTCGTTGGCGTTGCGGCGGATGTTGCGGATGTTGACCTTAGTTTGCTCGGCCTCCTGCTTGGCTTTCTTGACCAGCTCCTTACGGCGCTCCTCGGTGGGGGTGGGCACCACCAAGCGGATGAACTCGCCGTTGTTTTGCGGGGTCAGGCCGATGTTAGCGGCCAAAATGGCCTTCTCGATGACGGGCAGCATGTTGCGCTCCCACGGCTGGATGACAATCTGGTGGGCGTCCGGGGTGTTGATGTTGGCCACCTGCTCCACGGGCGTGGGGTTGCCGTAATAGTCCACCTTCAGACCCTCCAGCATTTGCGGGGAGGCCTTGCCGGCACGGATTTTCTGCAAGTCTCTATCAAAAAAGGCGACTGTGGAGTTCATGTTCTCCTTCGCTTGCTTGAGGCATTGTTGTGTGTCCATTTTTTCGTCTCTTAAAAGGTGTTAATTTCGTTATTAGTTGTTTTGCGGAGTTTCAGTCTTCTCCTCCTTGATTTTGTCTCTTTGAATCGCCGTTTTCAATTCCTCGATTTTCTTGAGCTGCTTGCTGCGCTGCTTCCGGATGCGATTGAGCTCCTTCTCCACCAACGTCTTGTTCCATTTGAACGCAATGCAATAATGGAGGATGACAAGCAACAACCATGCCAAAGTAATGCAAATGAACACCTTGAGGATGGCCCACTTGATGGAATAGTCGGTGACAACAGCATTGAAGAGGGTGAAATAAAGCACCCAGATGATGAGATTGATGAGTACAAACAGGCCCAAATGGATTCTGAAACGCATGCGGCTCGTGGCCACGTTCTGCATTTTGGCCTCCTCTTCCACATTCACATCGGGGATGGTGGACTTTTCTTGGTCCGTTGCCGGGATTTTTTCGTTTTCTTCCATAATATACTATTGTAAGAGTGTTCCGATGGGTTCGCCAGTCATCACCTTGAGCAGGTTGCCCGGTTTGTTGGCATCATAGACATAGACAGGCATTTTGTTCTCCTTGCAGAGGGTGAATGCGGTCATATCCATGATTTTGAGGTTCTTGTCGTATGCCTCGTCGAAAGTCAGCGTGGTGTATTTGGTAGCGGTGGGGTCCTTCTCGGGGTCAGCGGTATAGACACCGTCCACGCGGGTACCCTTGAGCAGGAGGTCGGCACCGATCTCGACGGCGCGAAGTGCGGCACCGGAGTCGGTGGTGAAGAAGGGGTTGCCCGTGCCGCCGCCCATGAGGACGACGTAGCCGGACTCCAACAGTTCCACGGCCCTGCGCCAGGAGCATTTCTCGCACACGCCCTCGATGGCCAATGCGGAGAGCACCTTGGCCTTCAGTCCTAACTCTTCGAGCACGGCCTGCACGGCCATGGCGTTGATGACGGTGGCCAACATGCCCATCTGGTCGCCCTGCCGACGGTCGAAGCCCTTGGAGGAGCCCTGCACGCCGCGGAAAATGTTGCCGCCGCCGATGACCACACCCACCTGCACGCCTTGCGACACAACAGATTGGATCTCGGAGGCATAGTGGCGCACATTTTGGTATTGGATGCCATAACCATCCTCGCCCATCAGCGATTCACCACTCAATTTTAGCAATATGCGCTTGTATTTCATACTTTTCTAATGAGGGGGCAAAAATACAAAAAAAGGGAATGTAAGACTCGCAGGATAAAAAAAAAGAATATTGTTTGCACAAACAATTACGAGTTGTTATGAGTACAGAAATGATGATAGATATCATCCGCAAACCGAGACAAACGACTAATTTATGAGAGAGGAAATTAGAGACGCCGAACGACTTCAACACAAAAAAAACTCTCCCCAAAAGGGAGAGTTTTTTTTAATTCTATGAAAGGATATAACTATTCTTCCGTCTCTGCCACAACCTTCAGGTTGAGGGAGACCTTGTTGAAGTCCTTGTGAAGGTTGACAATAGCCTTGTATTCGCCAAGTTCCTTGATATGGTCTTCTTGAAGGACAATCTTGCGACGGTCGATCTCAATGCCGTGCTGGGCCTTGAGGGCTTCGGCGACGAGGATGTTGTTGACGGAACCGAAGATGGTGCCCTTTTCGGAGGCCTTCACGGGGATGGTGACTTCGAGGCCTTCGATCTTGCCGGCGAGGAATTCGGCTTCCTTGCGGATCTTTTCAACCTTGAAAGCGCGTTGCTTGATGGTTTCGGCCAGCATTTTCTTCTTGGCGGGGGTGGCAAGTTCCGCCAGACCTTTCGGGATGAGATAGTTGCGAGCGTAGCCGTCTTTCACCTTGACGAGGTCGTCGGCGTAGCCCAAGTTATTGACGTCTTGTTTCAGTATGATTTCCATAATTGTGATGCTCTTTTAGTAGTTAGACTTAAGGTTGTCGGTCACGAAGGGAAGCAGGGCGAGGTGACGTGCTCTCTTGACGGCCTGGGCGACCTTCTTCTGATATTTGAGGGAGGTGCCGGTGAGGCGGCGGGGCAGGATCTTGCCTTGCTCGTTGACGAATTTCTTGAGGAACTCGCCATCCTTGTAGTCAATGAACTTGATGCCGCTCTTTTTGAAACGGCAGTATTTCTTTTTCTTGATGTCGATCGCAACGGGGGCGATGTATTTGATGTCGGATTGTTGTGCCATAATTATTCTGCTGTTTCGATGTTATTTTCTTCGGTTTTCACTTCTTCCACTTGGGGCTCGGGAGCGGGTTGCTCGACGGGAGCTTCGGCAGCGGGTTGCTCTTTGCGGTTGGCGCGGCGCTTCTCGGCGTAAGCGATGGCGTATTTGTCCATGCTCACCGTAAGGAAGCGGATGATGCGCTCGTCACGACGGTATTGCAGCTCCAGGTTGGCCACAACGTCACCGTCGGCTTTGAATTCAAACAAATGATAGAATCCGGAAGATTTCTTCTGGATGGGATACTCCAGCTTGCGGAGGCCCCAGTTCTCTTGATGGACGATCTCAGCGCCTTTGTCGGTGAGAATCTTCTCAAACTTTTGTACCGTTTCCTTCATCTGATCTTCAGATAAAACGGGTGTCATAATGAAAACGGTTTCGTACTGATTAACCATAGTTTTTTTGTTGTTTTTATTATAAAAGTGTTTATTTTTTGGGGCGGCAAAAATACACTTTTTTTGATTTGCTCAACTTGCTCATTTCATGTTTTTTTCAACAATTTCAAACAACGGGAAAACCGTATGCGGACAATTACTTTTTTTTGTACTTTTGCCACTCATTTTAATACCGCACTCTATGAAAAAACTTTTACTCGTGTTAATGTGCGCCTTTATGGCAACAGGACAAGCCGCCTTTGCCCAAGACAGCGGCCAGGGCGACAAAAAGGCCAAGAAAGAGAAAGCCAAGAAAGAGAAGAGCGAGATCCGCACCGGCTGGACCTTCGGCATCCTGCCCGATGTCGCTTTCGATGCGGACAAGGGATTCCAATACGGTGTGTTGGCCAACATTTACGACTTCGGCGACGGCTCCACCTACCCTGCTTACAAGCAGTCGATACGCCTGGAGGCGGCCTTCACCACCAAGCGTTCCGGCATCTTTCGCTTCTCCTACGACACCAAATACCTCATCCCCGAGTACCGCATCGCCCTTGACGCCGCCTACCTGCCCGACGCCTTGTGCGACTTCTACGGCTACAACGGCTACCAAACGGTCTATAATGCGGGATGGTGCCGCAAGAAATCCGACGACTACATCTCCCGCGCCTTCTACAAGTCGCACCGCGACCTGCTCCGCCTGGCCGCGGACATCGACGGCCCCATCGGCGGCAACTGGCGCTGGAGCGCCGGTCTCGGACTGCTTTGGTACAACATCGGGCGTGTGAACCTTGAGATGCTCAACCGTGGCAAGAAGGAGGAGAACATCTTGCCCGACATCGACGGAATGTATGAGAAATATGTCAAATGGGGACTGATTTCCAACGCCGAGGCCAATGGCGGCTGGCACCCCTATCTGCGCGGCGGCATCGTGTACGACAGCCGCGACCGCGAGCAGAACACCCACAAGGGCATCTACGCCGACGTGTTCTGGACCTACAACGCAGCCTTCGGCGAGGACAAGGGCTTCAACAACCTCCTGTTCAACGCCGCTTTCCGCCACTATGTGCCCGTCTATAAGGACAGGATCACCTTCGCCTACCGCATCGCCGCCCAGATGAACGTGGCCGGCACCGCACCGTTCTATCTCAACAACTACTACAACAACCTCTTCATCCAACGGGCCATTTATGAGGGCCTCGGCGGCGGCAGCACCATGCGCGGCATCCTGCGCCACCGCGCCACTGCCCCTGGCTACGCTTTCGCCAACATCGAGTTCCGTTTCAACATCTTCAAATTCGATGTCAAGAAAGAGCACTTCTTCATCGGACTCAACCCCTTCTTCGACGCCGGCATGATCCTCCAGCCCTACAAGATCCGTGAAAACGAACTGATGGCCAACATCGCCCAGAACGACCCCGAATTCAACCTCGACGATCTTGACAACTACATTGTCTTCGGCGACCAGGCACAGGTTTTCCGCCCCCGCTTCTCCGCCGGCATCGGCCTGCGACTGATGATGAACGACAACTTCGTGCTCGCTATCGATTGGGCCGCCCCCTTCGACCGTCGCGACAACCACAGCCTCTCCAACTTCTACGTCAAAGTGGGCTACATGTTCTAAAACATCGCTAGGATGAGAGTGGCGTTTGACTTTCCTCTAAAAGCGTACAACACGTTCGGCATGGACGTCACTTGCGCCCGCTTCGTGCAAATCGACCGGGCGGAAGAGATTCCGATGATGGGTGATGTCTTCGATGCGCCGCACTATATCCTCGGCGGCGGCAGCAACACACTCTTCACCGGCCACTTTGAGGGCTCTGTCATCCACCCCGTCTTCCGCGGCATCGAGAAAGCGGACGAGACCGGCGGCAGCGTGCTGCTGCGCGTGGCGGCGGGCGAGCCGTGGGAGAATCTCACGGAACACTGCCGGCTAAACACCCTCTACGGTTTGGAAAACCTCACCGGCATCCCGGGATTAGTGGGCAGCGCGCCCGTGCAGAACATCGGCGCCTACGGCGTGGAGGCCAAAGACTGCATCGAACGAGTGACCGGCTATTTCACCGACACCCAGCAGTCCTTCTCCCTCTCCAACGAGGAGTGCCGATTCGGGTATCGTGACTCCATTTTCAAGCACGAACTCAAGGGCAGGTGCTTCATCACACACGTCTGGTTCCGGCTCTCCACGCTCCCGCGTTTTAACCTCACATACAAGGCCCTCGCCCAAGCCATGGAGGGTCATGAGCCCACGCTCGACAATGTGTCCGAAACTGTGCTGGCCATCCGCAACAGCAAGTTGCCCGACATCCGAAAAATCGGCTGCGCCGGAAGTTTTTTCAAAAACCCTGTTGTAGATGCAGCACAACACACGGCATTGCTGGCCCGCTTTCCCGACCTTGTCTCTTATCCTGCCGGTGAAGGCCATGTCAAACTGGCTGCCGGACAACTGATAGAGAAAGCCGGCTGGAAAGGCCGCCGCGAAGGCGATGCCGGCGTATATCCCCTGCAAGCCCTTGTGGTCGTCAACTACGGGAACGCTAAACCTGACGAGATTTGCCGAGTCTATCGCCACGTCATCGCCGATGTGCAAAACCTCTTTCAAATCACACTCACGCCCGAGGTAAATATTCTTTAGCCGTATGGCACCACATTAACCATGAAAATGAAAAAACGTTCGCTTATAATATTAATATGTATCGTCACAGCGTTCTGTTTTGACAGCTGCGACCTCTTCCAAAGGAAAAAGTTCGATGAGTCTCTGCTGCCGGGGCATTGGCAATCCGGCACCCTGCACGAACGCTACAACGCCGACGGTTCCGGCTACATTTGGGACACAGCGGACGACGTGACCGAGGAGGAGGCCCAACCCTTCAACTGGACCCTCACCGATGCCACTCTGACCCAAAACCACCTCATGGAAATGGGCGGTATCGTGCCCAAGACCTACACCCTCACGACTCTGAACGCCACCACCCTCTCCTATCACGATAACTACGGCAAAAGTTACACGTTCACCAAACAACCGTAACGCGAGATGAAAAAAGGTCTCAAAATCACGCTTATATCCTTGCTCTCGTTGCTTGGACTGGTCATCGTCGGCGCTGCCATCGTGATCTGGTCGCTGCTTTCGCCCGCACGGCTCACCAAACTTGTCAACAAGGAGGTTCCCAATTTCCTGAACTGCGACTTCCACATCGAAAAAGCGGACCTCACCTTTTTCAAGACCTTCCCGCACATCGGCTTGGACCTTCACCATCTTTTGCTCACCAACCCCGTCTATGGCGCCCCCACCGACACGCTGTTGTATGTGAAAAGTTGTGCCACATCCCTCAACATCCGCGAACTCCTCAAGAACAAACATATCGAGGTCCATGATTTCTCTCTTCAGAAAGGCAATGCCAACCTCTTCACCAACCCTGTGGGACAGACCAATTTTTCCGGCCTCTTCAGGACTCCGCAAGACACCACAGAGTTTTCCTACTCCGTGGCCCTCGAACAGGTGAAAGCCACTGATGTAAACATCTCCTACATCGATCTTCAGTCGAAAATGCGGGCCCATTTGGACGACATGGACGTCAACGTCAAAGGAAACCTCGACAACAAAAACGTGAAGGGCAATGTCCAACTCGCAGCCAAGACGCTCAAATTCCAGACAATCAACGAGCAACCGCTGCTTGCCAAAGGCCATGACATAAACCTCCATTTTGATGGAGACCTGCTACAGTTGGATTCATTGATGGGCATGCTGAACCTCCGCATGGACGACCTCGTGTTGCATATAGGCGACGACCATTATGTTGACACGCTCGATGTCAGCCTCAACTCCAATCTGAAACTTGTCCTTTCCGACCAAGCCATCGACATTCGGGAAACCAACCTTGCTTTGGGCGACTACAAGCTCGCCGTGGAAGGCAACGCCCGTCGCGACACGGCCAATGGCGACCTAACCATGGACCTTGGCTACCGCACGGAAACGTGGCCTCTGAAGGAGGTCATCGACTTGCTGCCGCGTGCAATTGTCGGCTCAGCTCTCGACAGCCTGCACATTGACGGCCGCGCCGGTTTCGCCGGCACAGTGGCCGGACTGTACAACGAGCAACACACACCCCGCATCACCTCCGACATCACCCTCGACGACGGAACCTTTTCCATGGATGGATTTCCCCTCTCCTTCGACCGCATTCACACCATCTGCCATTTCGACATGAGCCAAGGCAACCAAGCTGACGTGACCATCAAGGAGTTGGATGCTTATAACGGGCGCAACCACCTCACCGCGCAAGGCACCGTCAAGGACCTCCTTGGCAAGATGCTCTGCGACCTTGCCCTCACCGGCGACCTGCATGTACAGGATTACAAGGAAATGCTTCCTGAGAAACTGACACGCTGCAACGCCCGCGCCAAGGCTAACGTGAAGACGACCTTCGACTACGGGCAAATCGCCAGCGGAGCCTACGACAAAATCAACGCCACAGGCCATCTTTCCCTTTCCGACGTCGATATGCTCTACGATGACTCTTTGGCTCTAAAGTCGCCTTCCCTTGATGTCGATATCGACTTTCCCGTCAAGGAGAAGCCCTACGGCATTGGCGAGTGGGCACATCTCCGTGTGAAAGCCCCGAAGCTCAACGGCAGCAAAGTGGGCATGGGCCATCTTGAAGCCGCCACAGCGGACATTGACGCATACGTCAACAACCTGCTCGACAGCACCCTCGCGCTCAAGCTGGGCACAAAATACCGTTTTGGCTCCGTGGATGTCCATACAGACACCGTCGTTGCCTTGCTGCAAAATCCTGCCGGCACCTTCGTGATGCGCGACAGCAAGAATTTATCGTTGCAATATGCCGGCGACGGCATTGCCGCCACAGTGGGCAATACAGTCTCCGCCCGCACGGGCAAACTCTCCCTCTCGGCCAAGTCGCACTACAATGAACACGGCAAAAACACCCTGATGCGCTGGAATCCCGATGTAAAACTCAAACTCTCACAGGGCAACGCCAAAGTCCAGAAACTGAACATGCCCGTGGAAGTACCCAATCTCGACGTGGACATCAACCTGTCGCACTGCAAAATCCATGATGGCCAGCTCAAGTTAGGGGCCTCCAAGTGCCGGCTGTCGGGAGACATTCGCGACATTGACAAGTATTATGAGGAACGCGGCCTGCTCACCGCCACACTCGACCTCACCTCCGATTATCTCGACCTCAACCAAATCATGGACCTTGTAAGCGGTCTCAACGCCCCCGACTCCTTGTTGGCAGAGAAGCCCCTGGCATCGGAGTCCGATCCTTTCATGGTACCCTACGGCATTGACGTACAAGTGAAGACCTCTGTAAAGAAGGCACTCTATGAGGAGGCCGAGATCCGCAACGTCGGCGGCTCCATTTCCGTGAAGGACGGCATCCTCGTGCTCGACCAGATGGGCCTCACTTCAGACGCCGCACGCATGCAGCTCACCGCCCTCTACAAGTCACCACGCAAAAACCACCTTTTCCTCGGCCTTGACTTCCATTTGCTGGACATCAAGATCGACAAGCTCATCCAGATGATCCCGGAAGTCGATACCATCTTGCCGATGCTCAAGTCCTTTGCCGGCAACGCCGAGTTTCACTTTGCCATCGAGACGTACTTGAAATCCAATTACGACCTCAAGTACTCCACCCTGCGCGGGGCTGCCGCCATCAACGGTCATGACCTGGTGGTGCTTGACAACGACACCTATCGGAATATTGCCAAGAAGTTGATGTTCAGCAAAAAGACGGAAAACAAAATCGACAGCCTTTCTGCCGAGATCACCATTTTCAAAAACGAAATCGACGTATATCCCTTTGCAGTCTCCATCGACAAGTACCAGGCCATCCTGTCGGGACGCCACAACCTCGACATGTCGTACAACTACAACATCTCCCTGCTCAAGCCTGTCCGTTTGGGCTTGGACATCATCGGTGCCGACAAGCGGAAGTTCAAGCTCGGCAAGGCCAAGTATGCCGAGTTCTACAAGCCGGAGCGACAGGATGTGGTGGAGAAAAATGTGATGCAGCTGAAGCAGCAGATCAATCAGGCGTTGCGCCAAAACGTCAAGGAGCAGGCGCCTTAACCCTTCAGAGACGGATTTGCAGACTTTCCATTGACAATATGACACAAAAAAGGGGCCCAATCAGGGTCCCTTGTTTTTTTATTTGCAAAAAGTCTGTTATTCAGCAAGAACAAGCACTTTGTCGTGCAAAACCTCGGCCACACCGCCATTGAGGTCGAAAAAGAGTTCCTGACCATCCTTGTCCTGCACCTTGGCGCGACCCTTCTGGAGGGCAGCCACCATAGGGGCATGATGTTCCAATATTTCGAACAATCCGCCCAAGCCGGGGAGTTGTACCAAGGTAACCTCGCCGGAATAGACCGATTTATCTGGGGTTCTGATTTCGATTGTCATGGCGTCTTATTTGGCAGCTTCGAGTTCTTTCTTACCCTTTTCGATAGCCTCTTCGATAGTGCCGACGAGGGAGAAGGCGGTTTCAGGAAGATCATCGAGTTCTCCGTCGAGAATCATATTGAAGCCCTTGATGGTGTCTTCGATGTTGACGAACTTGCCGGGGATGCCGGTGAACTGTTCGGCCACAAAGAAGGGTTGCGACATGAAACGTTGCACACGGCGGGCGCGGTGCACAGTCTTGCGGTCCTCTTCGGAAAGTTCTTCCATACCGAGAATGGCGATGATATCCTGCAGCTCCTTGTAGCGCTGGAGAGTCTCCTTGACGCGCTGTGCAGTGCGATAATGCTCTTCACCGACGATGTCGGGCGACAGAATGCGGGAGGTGGAGTCGAGAGGATCGACGGCCGGATAGATACCCAGCTCGGAGATCTTACGGCTCAACACCGTGGTGGCATCAAGGTGGGAGAAGGTCGTTGCGGGAGCCGGATCCGTCAAGTCGTCGGCAGGCACATAGATAGCTTGCACGGAGGTGATGGAGCCGCGCTTGGTGGAGGTAATGCGCTCCTGCATCGTACCCATCTCAGTGGCCAGCGTCGGCTGGTAACCCACGGCGGACGGCATACGGCCGAGCAGTGCGGACACCTCGGAACCGGCCTGCGTGAAACGGAAGATGTTATCGACGAAGAAGAGGATGTCACGGCCGCCAGTGGTTTCGTCGCCGTCGCGGTAGCCTTCAGCGACCGTCAGGCCGGAGAGGGCCACACGAGCACGTGCTCCGGGGGGCTCGTTCATCTGGCCGAACACCAGGGTTGCCTGCGACTTGGCCAGCTCGTTCTTGTCCACCTTGGAAAGGTCCCAACCGCCGGCTTTCATGCTCTCCACAAAGTCCTCGCCGTAACGGATGACGTTGGACTCGAGCATTTCGCGCAACAGGTCGTTGCCCTCACGGGTGCGCTCGCCCACGCCGGTGAACACGGTCATACCGCCGTAGTTCTTGGCGATATTATGGATCATCTCCATGATAAGGACGGTCTTGCCGACACCGGCACCGCCGAAGAGACCGATCTTGCCGCCCTTGGCGTATGGCTCGATCAAGTCGATGACCTTGATACCGGTATAGAAGACCTCCTGCGAGGTGGAGAGGTTGTCGAAAGTGGGCGGTTCGCGGTGAATCTCACTGCGTCTTTTCGAGTCGGGATCGCCGATGCCATCGATGCAGTCGCCAATGACGTTGAGCAGTCGCCCATTGATATTCTCGGTCGGCATGGTAATCATTTTGCCGGTGGCAACCACGTCCATGCCGCGGTGCAGGCCGTCGGTGGAGTCCATGGAGATGCAACGCATCGTGTTCTCGCCAATGTCCTGCTCACATTCCAATATGAGTTTCTCGCCGTTGTCGCGAACCACTTCCAATGCATCATAGATATTGGGCAGCGCACACTCCTCGGGGAAATGCACATCCACGACAGCGCCGATGATCTGGGATATTTTTCCTTTTATCTGTTCTGACATATAACTGTATTTTTTAGCCTGTTTTTTGAGCCGACAAAGATATGAAAAAAATAGGACGTGAAAAGAATAAAAATTTTTTTTTTCAAAAATGATGGAGTATATCAAAAAAAGTGTATTTTTGCAGCGTCAATCTCAAGCGGAAGTAGCTCAGTTGGTAGAGCACAACCTTGCCAAGGTTGGGGTCGCGAGTCCGAGTCTCGTTTTCCGCTCAAAATCAAAGGCATAGGGTTCTCTCCTATGCCTTTTTTGTTTCCTGCAACGTCCTGTTTCACTCATCGGCGATAGTGCGTGCAATCTTCTCAATATTGAGCGAACGTGCGGACGCATCGATAATATCTTTATAAATGCCGCCTTTTTTGTAAATTTCGTCGGGGTTGCCGTCCTCCTCCACACGGCCGTCCTTGAGCGCATAAATGTAGTCGGCGTCGATAATTTGTGAAATGCTGTGGGAGATAATGATGACGGTGCGGTTTTGTTTGATGGCATCGATGCTGTTCTTGATCTGCTCGGTGGCGATGGCGTCCAAGCTGGCTGTCGGCTCGTCAAGGAAGATGATGGGTGGATTCTTGAGGAACATGCGGGCGATGGCCACACGCTGCTGCTGTCCGCCGGAAAGGTCGGCGGCATTACCCTTGAACTGCTTCGGCAGTTCCATAATCTGATCATAAAGGTGCGCCTTCTTGGCGGCCTCCACCACCTCCTCGTGCGAGGCATCCGGCTTGCCGTAAAGGATGTTCTCCTCAATAGTGCCGTCGAAAATGTGGTTCTTCTGCAACACCAAGCCGATATTCTCGCGAAGGTATTTCGTGTCGTAGTCGTTCAGATCGACCCCGTCGAGCATGATGGTGCCCACCTGCGGCGTGTAGAACTTGTCCAGCAGGTTGACCACAGTGCTTTTGCCCGCACCCGACAGTCCCACAAGGGCGGTGATTTTGCCCGGTTCAATTTTCATGTTCACACCGAACAACGCCTGCGTGCCGCTCGGATAGGTGAAATCGACCCCGCGAAGCTCGAAGTTGCCTCGGATCTTCTCGGGACGGTACTCGCCCGTCGGCTCGATCTCCTTGTCGGAGTTCAGAATGCCGAAGAAACCCTCAGCGTAAATCAGCGCGTCATTCACGTCATCGAAAATGCGCTGCAACTGTGTGATGGGCGCGATGACGTTGCTGAAGAGCATCACATGGTACATGATCTTACCGATGCTCATGCCGGGATATTCGATGAGCACCAAATAGGCGGTGAGGATGATGACCAGCACAGTGCCCACTTGCCGCACGAAACTCTTGAGCCCGTTGTAGTAGAAAGCCACCTTGCGGGTCTTCATCTGGTTCTCCGTAACTTGGTTCTGAATGTCGAGCTGTTTCTGTGCCTCGATCTTCTCGCGATTGAAGCTCTTGATGACATTGATGGAGTCGATGATGTTTTTGATGCCCTGACTCTTGCTCTCCAAGTGGCCACGCATCTCGCGCCGCCATCCCTTGAGCCGCTTGGCCTGCCGGTAGGTAATCCAGAAGTATATGGGCACAATGCCAAGGGCAACCAAGCCCACATAGACGTTAGCTGCGAACATCAGGATGAGCGCCAACAACGCGCTGGTGAACAATGGCAACAAGTCGATGAAGAAATTCTGCACCGTGCGCGACAGCGAACTGACACCTTGGTCAATACGTGACTGGACCTTGCCCGTGGCGTTCTCGCCGGAGTTGAAATAAGCCATGCGGAAGGTCAGCACCTTCTCGATGACACTCTGCGAGAGGTCGCGCGACACGAAGATGCGCATCCTTTCGCCAAAATAGTTCTGCGCAAAGGTGACTATGGCAGACAGGACCTCCTTGCCCAAGAGCACAATGGAAATGACGGTCATGATGCTGGCCGCCTTGCTCCAACTGAAGTCGGTGCCAATCAGCGCATTGATGGCATCCACGGTCCGGTCGAGCACAATAGCATTGACCTGTGCCATCAAAGAACCTATAAGTGTGAGAATCAATGTAATGAGTACAAGCCATTTATAAGGCTTTACAAAAGGCCGGATGTTCTTAAAGAGCGAAAAGAGATTCATAACTTGCAAGAGTTCAAAGTTCAGAATAAAAAAAACAAAGGGAAGTCAGGGTATAAATTTGCATTGTTACTCGGATAACGCATATTCGATTTGACGGTAGAGGTCGTCGAAGTCACCGTCATTTTGGAAAACACGGTCGGCCAGTTCCATGCAGCGGCCCACATTTTGGTGGTTAGGGTCTGTGGAGGACATCTCGCGGCGCTCATTTTCAAGAAAAGTCTCGAAGGTCACATGGTCGGTCTCGGAATTGCGGCCCACGATACGCTCGTAGCGGATTTTAGGGTCTGCATCGACGGCAAAGAGGAGAAAATGCTTGTTTTTGCGCAGCGACTCGACCTCGCCGGGGGTGCGAATGCTCTCGATGATGGCGTTAGCCCCGTCGGCTTCGGCCTGTTTGTAAAGCTCGTCGGTGATAAAGGAGGGCGAATGTTTGGCACGCAGGTCGTTGGCCACCTCCACGAAGGTGTCGCGGTTGATTTCCAAGCCTCGCCGTTTTGCCTCTTCGGTGAGGTAACCGCGCACGGAGTAGTGCTTAAAGCCGTAATGTTGAACGAGATAGTCCACAATGGTGCCTTTGCCGGCACCCAAGGTGCCCGTGATGCCGATAATTTTCATAGAAGAATGGTTCTGAGGAGTTTGCAAATCCATTGGATTAATTTTTGAGATATAAAAAGTGAAACCTTGATTGATTTTATGGCTTTGGGTCTTCAAGATGATAAAATAGAGGGCCAAAAAGGCCACGCAAACAAGCACGCTCACCAGTTCGTTGTGAAAGAGCAAATAGCTGGCAAGAAATGCGAGCATCAACACACAGAACGGCAACAGATACGCCAGGACCACGGCCTTGCCGCCCGCGCGACCCCGCAAGTTGAGGTTGACGCGCTCGCCGATGGAAACCTTCACATCCTCGGGCACCACCGCCACAATGGTCTCCTGCCGGTGGTCGGAAGGGATGCAGATGCTTTTGGCATGGCATCCGGCACAGGCGGAGCTGACGATGATTTCCACTTCCGCCTCCCTGTTGTGTACCGCCTTCACGATGCCCTCTTTGCAAATGGTTGATTGTTCTGACATAATGAGGTTGTTATTTTAGGTTGCAAAAATAGTAAAAAAAATTATCAACACCCCCTTGCATACGCCATTCCACCGAGCTTTTGCCCCTAACGGCTTATTACGAACACCCTCGCAAATCGCATCCCTCATTCCTTTCCGAACAACTGCCGCATCACCTCCTCCACCTTGACGACCGGGATGATCTTTATTTTGAAATCGGAGGTGTTGACGCCCTTGAGGTTGTATTTGGAGACAAACATGCGTGTAAATCCGAGTTTGTCGGCCTCGGCGATGCGCTGCACGATGCGGGAAACAGGACGCACCTCGCCGCTGAGCCCCATCTCGCCGGCAAAACAGGTCTTGGCATCAATAGGCACGTCAATGGCGGAGGAGAGAATCGCGGCGACGATGGCCAGGTTGATGGCGGGGTCCTCCACGCGCACGCCGCCGGCGATGTTGAGGAAGACATCCTTGGCGCCGAGCTTGAAGTGACACCGCTTCTCCAACACGGCGAGCAGCATGTTCATCCGGCGGATGTCGTAGCCCGTGGCGGAACGCTGCGGCACACCATAGACTGCGGAACTCACAAGGGCTTGTGTCTCGATCATCATCGGGCGATTGCCCTCGAGGATGGAGGCCACGGCATTGCCGCTATAGTCCTCTTCATGCTGGGAAAGCAGTATTTCGGAAGGATTGAGAATTTCTTGCAGACCATCTTGTCGCATCTCGAAAATGCCCATCTCGGAGGTGGAGCCGAAACGGTTCTTGATGCAGCGCACAATGCGGTAGCCATAGTGCTGGTCGCCCTCGAACTGGAGGACCGTATCGACGATGTGCTCTAAGATTTTCGGGCCGGCGAGGGTGCCGTCCTTGGTGATGTGACCGATGAGGAAAACGGGAATGCCGGCGGTCTTGGCCAGATGCTGGAACTCGGCGGCGCACTCCTTGAGCTGTGAGATGGAACCGGCCGCGGAGTCGAGCAGCGCACTCTGCATCGTCTGGATGGAGTCCACAATGAGGATGTCGGGGCCAAGGGCCTCCACATGCTTGAAAATCTCCTGGGTGCCCGTTTCAGTGAGCACATAGCAGTTGGGGGCCTTGCGGGCGGAAAGGCGGGCGGCACGCATCTTGAGTTGTGCCTCGCTCTCCTCGCCGGAGACGTAGAGCACCTTGGAAGACTGCATGTTAAGTGCCATCTGGAGCAGCAGCGTCGATTTGCCGATGCCGGGCTCGCCGCCGAGCAGCACGATGGAGCCTGCCACGATGCCGCCGCCCAGCACGCGGTCAAATTCGCCGAAAGTGCTGGAAACACGGGGCATTTGCAGAAGCGACACCTCATCGATGGGCTTGGGCCTGCTCTTGGAGACTGTTGCGTTGGAACGGCCCTTGGCGGGCGTCTCTTCACGCACAACAACCTCCTCCTCGAAAGTGTTCCACTCGCCACAAGAGGGGCAACGACCTATCCATTGCGCCGACTGGGCACCGCAGTTCTTGCAAAAGTACATCGATTTGCTCTTCGCCATGCGTCTTGTTTTTTAGTCGGCAAAGATAATAAAAAAAAAGACGCGAAAATTTCGCGTCTCTACAGGTTTTTAATCATCAAGGCCGACAAAATTTCCATTCTTGTCGAATAGCAGATCAACGTCCGTCTCCCAACCATTCATGTCGGATAATCCGACTTTATAGCGGCTGTTTTCTAATTCAATCTCCTCAATGTGCTGGCCGGGACAGTTAGCGGCCACGTAAGTGACGATACTTGCCGGGAAGAAACCCGTGGGCATGAGTCTGCCGTGACAATCCACCTTTTTCCAATTGCCATTGGATCTGAAATCCACATCCGTTCCGTCAACAAGGTCAACGTCATAGTCACCATCCTCGTCTCTGACGACGGAAAGAATGTCAATGCCAGGGAAATAGGTGTTCAGGAATGTCTTTGCCTTGGAGGGGAGTTTATCAGCAGTGACGGGTTTATCGTCACACGACACAAATGCGCTTAAGGCAACCACACTCATCACAATCAAAAATAATTTTTTCATCGTTTTGTATTTTTAAGTGCTTTTTAGGAGGGCTTCTGTTTTTCACTTCTTCACGTTGTCGCCGGTCTTGGTGCGAAGTCCGTTAAACATCAAGGCAGGCAAACAACGCCGCAAAATTAAAAAATTTTTGTTAATTGGATAAAAAAATCCGAAATGGTTGCGCCTTGTTGATGGTTTTTTTTGCTTTTTTTTTGCGTTTTGTCATAACTAATTAATTGTCAGTCTGTTGCTGATTTATCCTAAAACGTAGTATTTGCTCGTACCTGCATTTACTTGCCATAAAAACTTTATTTTTGCAGCCGTGATGAAAAACAACAGGATTTTCTATCTGATTTTGCTCCTTTGGGTTTGTGTGGACCTCTTGACGGCACTGTTTGTCAACATTCACTCAGACGAGGCCTACTACGCCCTCTACGGTGCCCGTCTCGCCTGGGGTTACTACGACCACCCGCCCATGGTGGCATTGCTGGCTCATTGCAGCGACCTTCTCTTCGACGGCATCCTTGGCGTGCGATTCTGCACCATATTGATGCACGCCGGCACCCTTTGGCTGGTTTGGAAGACCCTTTCCGCCGAGGAACGCGATGCCCCTCACGCCGCCGTGGAGTTCTGCATTATCGCCGCCTCCCTGACGATGTTTGTGATCTATGGATTCACCACCACCCCGGACGCGCCACTGCTCTTTTTCACCGCACTCTTTTTCCACCTTTATAAAAAATATGTAGGATTGAAGGCCGGCGAGACATCCGAACTTCCGGAAACGCCACAAAAGGGGCACCTGTCTTCAGGAAAGGGATGGTTCTTGGCCACGGCTATCGGCGTGACGGTGGCTGCCATGATGTACAGCAAATACATGGGCGTGCTGGTCGTGGCCTTCGTGATCCTCTCCAACTTGCGATTACTGCGCGACATCCGTGTCTGGTATGCCCTGTTGCTTGCTCTTCTGCTCTTCACGCCCCACCTTGTCTGGCAAGTCCAAAACCAATTTCCCAGCTTCACCTACCACCTCATCGCCAGAAACACTCATTTCCGGATAGCTTTCCCTTTGGAATACATTCCCAACCAATTACTGGTTTTCAATCCCATAGCCTTCTGTCTGGCCCTCTGCTTCTGCTGGAAAAGACGCAAAACGGCAGACCTGTTCGAGAAGGCTTGCCTTTACACCATTGTGGGATTCATTCTCTTTTTCTGGGTGATGACCGTCAAAGGGCATGCCGAGCCCCATTGGACGGTGGCGGCCTCCGTACCGATGCTGCTGGTGCTGTTCCGCAACCTGCACAAAGAGGGGTGGAGCAAATGGATTTACCGGCTGATTCTACCCTTGGCGGCACTGCTTGTTGTGGCCAGAATCGCGCTTTGTTTCAACGTGCTGGCCAAATCAACAGGCTACGGCAGCAGGAAAGACTATCTGTCGGCCATCCAAAAACTCGACATCGACAGGCCCGTGGTATTCATCGAAACGTTCCAGAATCCCTCCCTGTACCGTTTTTACACCGGCAAGGAAGCAACCACGCTCAGCACCCTTCGCGGGCGCCGCAGCCAATACGACATCCTGCAACTGGACACTGCCTGGCAAGGCAGGCCTGTAATCATTTTTGGTAATATACCCGGTGCAAAAGACACGGTAATCGACAATATCACCATCCATTATCGAAGCACCAGGCATTTTCAGGGCACCAACCGCATAGAGGTCGAACTCAACCAGTGCGATTTCCTGGACGGCGACTCCGTCAGGGTGCATTACACCCTCTCTAATCCCTATCCCGTGAACTTCGACCTTGCAAACACTGAGTTCCCCGTCTCCATAACGGCTGTTTACAAAACCAAAGAGGGTTATCAAAAATACGAATGCCCCATCACGGAAAGGCCGTCCCTCTACCCCAACGGCTGGATCAGGTGTACCGCTTCTTTCCCATTGCTACATAATACCCCTATGGTTTTCTCCCTGTATAACGGCGTTTGCGAAACCGTCAACAGCAAACCGCATATTCTGGCACCGTGACGAACCGACTCTTCACCTTCAGTCGGCAAACAGCAGCCCTTGTCGCAATGCTAATGGTTCACCACCACCTTGAATGTGCGGGAACGTCCGTTCTGCGTCGCTTTCAGCAAATAGACACCGCTGTTCCATGTTGAGGTGTTCATCACCATTTGGGTTCCATGGCACTCCGCGGCATAGACCTTCTGTCCAGTGAGGGCATACACCTCCACCTGCACAGCCTCTTCACTGTCGTTGTGCAACACCAACCGCCCGGATGTGGCAGGATTGGGCGTGACCGTGACGGGCAAATCCCCATACTCCACCACCCCGGGACCAAAGGTTACATAAATCACCCATTCTTTCGAACGTCCATCCACAGTGGTCAGCGTGTAAATGACCGGTGTTTCTGTCATGAAATTCTGCGGTAAGGAAGGATCCGGAGAACAGGTCACCCACATCGGAAGAACCATAGTGGGGGCAATATCATACCAATCGGGAACAACGCAGTCCACACCATAGAAGAGGGTATCACCCCCCATTGGATAAAATTCCAAATCCATTTGACCATCCCACAATGAGAAGGAGAGAATGTCGGGTTCTATTTGCAGGACCGGCAGGTAATTCACAAGCCCGTACTGGGAATTGTCGGCATAATGGGTGATGACGCTCTCCGCGTATGTGCTGTCGTTGTCACCCCAGAAGTTTCCCACCGCCTCGATATCGCAGGTGGCGTTATTATAAAGATTGTACTCCACCCCACCATTCGAGTTATTGAACAGGCAGTTGTTGCCGGGATCGTCCACAGTGCCCATGTCAATCCGATGCTTGTTGATGGCGGTAATTCCCCAGAGGTTGCCGGTGATGAGGTTGCGGCGCAATTTGGCCCGGCATGTGGTGTCGCTGCCGTATATGCTGATGCCGCTGCCACCATTCATGGGATTGGTTTCCAAATTGTTGTCTTTGAAAGTATTGTCCTCTATGAGAGCCTCAATCCCAGGGCCTTGTTGCGTATATCCATAACGATTGTTCACCACCGTGTTGCTCCGGATGATGGCATTGGTGTGCCCCACCCCCAACAGGTTGGCGATGGCAATGCCGCCCGACATCGCAACGCATCCCTCGATGTGGTTGCCCTCAATCACAACAGTGTCGCCGGCATTGCCGGGACCCAAGTTGATTTGAGGTTGGTTGATATTATTCAACACATTGTGATAAAATGTGTTATATCGGATTACAGGAGCTCCCGTCACATTGGCTGCGGAACTAATGGCTGCCTTGCGGTTCTCATAAAAAGTACAGTTTTCGATGACGGGATTGGCGTTGGAGTATTTGATACACTGTTCTTTGAAATAGCGGAACATGCACCTTTCAAACGTCACCCCACTTTGCATCACCTGGATGTCGTTGCCGTATTCGAACAGGATATCCGAAAAACGGCTGTTTGCGGCGTTGTCAAGGCGGATTTCGTAGAATTCACTGCTACAGTTGGATGTATTGCAGGTAAACAACAGCGTGTCGGTACGGGGAGCGCTGGCCACCGTGCCGTGGATGGTGAGAGTAATCGGGTTGTAGCAGAGTATCTCTTGGGTATTTGCATCCAACAACAGCGTGTCGCCCGCCGAAATGGTGATATCTTGCAGCAGCGTATAGTGACCCGAGGAGGGAGTGGTCACCGAAGTCGGATAAGCTGTGGCAAAATCCGGGAAAGTGTAGGTTTGGCCCAATCCGGGAGTCACAATCTGGGCATGCACAAGCGTGACGGAAAGCGTCAGCAAAAAGATAATAATAATATGTTTCATAGCAATCTATTTTAAAGAACGCTGCAAAGGTACATAATTTTGGGTTATTGTTACCGCAAATGGCGGCACAGGAAATCAATGGCGATTTTCAGGCAGGCGTCAAGTTTGTCGGGAATGATTTTGAACCTGGGGCCAAAATAGAACGCGTGCGGTTCCCCCTCGAAGGGGTGAAGTTCATAATTCTTCATCCCCAAGGAGTCCATTCTATGGGCTATGCTGTAAGAACCATAAAGTTTGGGAGACACGATAGCATAAATGCCCGAATTGCCGTATGTATAGGGCACGGTCTTGTCGTTGGTGCCGTGAATCATACAGACGGGTGTGGTTTCATCGGCATCGATGACTTCAATATCGGAGACACCGCCCCACTGGTCCACCAGTCCCGCCACCCGGCTGGTGTGCCCGCGGCTGATGTCGAGTCCGGAATCGTCCAGCATACCGAGGTCGCTGCCAAGGGAGGCCTCGGCAGGGCGCTCGTCGTCCTTCATGAACACCGCGTACAGGGAGGCGATGCTGCCGGCGGAGTTGCCTAACAGGAAGATAGCCGTGGTGTCGATGCCATAATGATCGCTCTTGGCCTTGAAAAACCGGATGGCGGCACTGACGTCCTGAGTGGCCATATAAGCACCGCGCATCATATTGGCGGGCGAGATGCTGAGCGCGGGCACCAGCCGGTAGTCGATGGAGGCCACCACAAAGCCGTGGTGGGCCAGCGTGTCGGCAATAGCCACCATGTCGGCATAGTCGCGCGACCCTGCCACGAAACCGCCGCCGAACACCGTGATGACCATCGGACGGCGGGCCATCGTGTCGTGATACGGCTCGTAAAAGTCGGCCCGCAGATCTTTCATCACCCCCGCCACATCCTCAGCCTGGTTGAAGAGAATGCCATGCACCACCGAGACCTCGTCAAAGACTCGGTTGGCAAAACGTTGTGCCTGCGCGGAAGGCCCGCCGGCAAGCAACAGGCATCCTAAAACCGCGAAATAAAATCTCCACCTGGACATAGATACCACCTTTTATTTTCGATTATTCACCTTTCACATCATGTCAGTCTTTCACACAGCGGACAGACAATGCATCCTCCGAGGGAATTTGTGAGCCGACCTTCAGACTTGACTCATGCGCGCTGATGAATCTGCTTATGACTCTCCCGGACGCCGTAATTTCGGTTGTCCAGAATGCTGCCAAATCGCCTATAGGGTTAACGCTTCCGATGTAGGAGGCGGGCAGGGCCGAGAATCCGGTGGAGTTGTTGGTGGAAGGCTGGAATCCCGCCCCACCGAAGTCGGAGACCTGGTTCCAGTGTTCTTCAGAGGCGAGAGCTTTGGCTACAGTGGTGCTTTTTTCGAGATATTTCTCATTGTTAATTATCGCCTGTTCCATATCATACCATTCTTTTCCATCGGGAAGATGCCATCCCTCCGGACAGGCTCTGGTGGCGGCGCTATAGGAGTAGAGGTAGCCGTACACCTCCACGTTGTCCATATTGCCTGCAGGCGGGACACGGACATCATCGTGCAGTTCACTCAGTTCAGGGGAAGGGAGATGGATAGTGTCGCCGTTGGGGTAGTGTGTCGTTTTCAGGTTGGAGGCCATCCATACCTGGTTCCCGATTTTCACGGCGTCATACCGGTTGCCGTCAACATCCGTCACGGCATTCTTGATCACCTCAGCTGTTTCTCCTGACCTATTGTGGCAGGAAATACAGAGCAGAGAGGATAAAACCAAAAAGAATAATATTTTTTTCATAGTGTGTTTTTGTTTTGATTAATGATCTTTCGCTGTTTTTGCTGGCAAAAGTACAAAATAATAATGATATTTTTATCCCTTCACACCAAAAATGTGCCCCCCATTGCAAAAATATGAACACATGAAAAAACAATCTTTATGGGGGGTGTGGTAAAATACTGGTAATTAATGTATTGTAAAATACTCACATTACAACAATGTAAAAGGATAAAAACAGAAATATGTGAAGGGTTAAGACAAAATACTGATTGGTGTCTCTGATAATTGATCATATTTGCCGCTGTGTTAAAAAAGGTAGTTATATACTTGATGGCACCGAGTCAGGATACACAACACATTTTTCCAACGCCTCCCTTTCGCGGCAAGCAAGTTTTATGCATCTTGGATGCCGACCCCCCGCACCGCGAGAGGGTGTCGGTGCCGTGGTCCCACCCTCACACTGCGCTCCTTCGTCGCTTGTGTGGGGTTATGGAGAGGATGTCCCTCCGGGACAATAGGGATAATCATTTTCCTTGAGCAGCCCCGTTAGGGGCAAAAGCTCGGTAGAAACCGGGGGCGTGCGCAATTACGGATGCATTTCTCACCGCGCCGGCACGCCCAAACAAAAAAACAAAAGCCCAAATTTGTGCCATCAAATATATAATTCCCCGTTTTTTTCGTATTTTTGCACGATTTTTTTCAACCAACGACGAAATGTACAAGACCGGCCTCTATTTCGGATCCTTCAACCCCATACACATCGGGCATTTGGTCATCGCCGAGTACCTTTTGGAACACTCGGACCTGCAGGAGCTTTGGTTTGTGGTGTCACCCCGCAACCCGCTGAAAGAGAAAAGTTCCCTGCTGGATGACCGGCAACGGCTCCACATGGTCAACTTGGCCATCGGCGACGATGCGCGCTTCAAGGCCTCCGACGTCGAGTTTTACTTGTCGCAGCCCTCCTACACCTGCCACACGCTCGTGCATCTTCAGGAGAAATTCCCCAAGCGCGAGTTTGCGCTCATCATGGGGGAGGACAATCTGCAGACCTTCGACCGCTGGCTCAACTACGAGTGGATTTTGGAGCACTTCCCCATCTACGTCTATCCGCGTATCGGATACGATGGCGGCGAGCGCAAGTCGCATCCGCATGTCACCTTCATCGACGCGCCCCGCATCGAGCTCTCCTCCACCCTCATCCGCAACAGCATCCGCGACGGCAAGGAGGTCCGCTATATGTTGCCTCCCAAGGTTTACGACTATATCGATGAAATGGGCTTCTACACTCGTCACTGACATTTACTCACCCAAAACTCAACCAAGATGACATTCAAACGTTACAACATCGAGAATCTCGAGATTCTCTCTGCCGGCGCCGAGGGCAAGGCCGTGGCCAAGCAAGACGGACTCACCATATTTGTACCCTACGCCGTGCCCGGCGACTTTGTGGATGTCGAGATCTACAAGCGCAAGCGCGGCTATGCCGAATCCAACCTGCTCTCCATCCGCACGCCCTCACCCGACCGTGTGACACCGCCCTGCGGGCACTTCGGCGTGTGCGGCGGCTGCAAATGGCAGATGCTCTCCTACGAAAAGCAACTGGAGTTCAAGCAGAAACAGGTGGAAGACAACTTCCGCCACCTCGGCAAGTTCGAGTTTCCGGAGCTGCGCCCCATTATCGGCTCCGCCAAGCCCTACTACTATCGCAACAAGTTAGAGTTCACCTTCTCCACCATGCGTTGGCTCTCCTACGAGGACTTGCGCCGCCAGCAGGATGGCGAGTTCTTCGAGCAACGATGCCTCGGCTTCCACATTCCGGGCATGTTCGACAAGATTCTCGACATCGAGCACTGCTGGCTGCAGGGCGCGCCAAGCAACGACATCCGCCTCTTCTGCCGCAGCTATGCCATGGAACACGAGCTGCCCTTCTACGACCCGCGCGAGCGCACGGGACTGCTGCGCAACCTCATCATCCGCACCGCCTCCACCGGCGACCTGATGGTCGTGCTCGTCGTCACCGACTTCAACGAACAGGCCTCCAACATGATGGAAGCCCTTGCAGAACGCTTCCCCGAAATCACCTCCCTCGTCTATGTCGTCAACACCAAGATGAACGACGCCATCTTCGACCTGCCCTTCTTCCTGTTCAAGGGACAGGATTATATTATGGAAGAAATGGAAGGGCTGAAATTCAAGGTAGGTCCGAAGTCGTTTTACCAAACCAACAGCGAGCAGGCATACAACCTATACAAGGTGGCGCGCGAATTTGCCGGCATCCATCCCGACGAGGTGGTCTATGACCTCTTCACCGGCACGGGCACCATTGCCAACTTCGTGGCGCACCAGGCCAAGCGGGTGGTGGGCATCGAGTATGTGGACACCGCCGTCGCCGATGCCCGCATCAACTCCGAGATGAACCACATCCACAACACGGAGTTCGTGGTGGGCGACATGGCCAAGATCTTCACCGACGGCTTCATTGCCAAGCACGGGCGCCCCGATGTCATCATCTCCGACCCGCCACGCGCAGGCATGCATCCCAATGTCATCGAGCAGCTGCTCAAGTTAGAGGTGCCGCGCATCGTCTATGTAAGCTGCAACCCCGCCACGCAGGCCCGCGACCTGACGCTGCTCGACCCCAAATACCGCGTCGCCGCCGTGCAGCCCGTCGATATGTTCCCCCACACACAACATGTGGAGAATGTGGTGCTGCTCCAGTTGAAATTATGATAATAATTTGGAATATGAAACACATAAAGACCCTTTTCCTGTGCCTCTTGATGACTATCGTGGCACTCACCTGCGCCGCCCAAACGCAACATTCACTGAAAGATGCCGTCTCCCTGCAAAGTCCCGATGGGCAGCTGGAACTCCAGTTTGCGGTGATCAATGGCGTGCCCACCTATACACTCAATCGCAACGGCAAGGCCGTGGTGCTGCCCTCCCGTATGGGCTTCATCCTTGAGTGGCGCGATGACTTGGCGCACGCCTTTGTCCTCAAAGACAAGGCATACAGCACTTTCGACGAGACTTGGGAGCCGGTGTGGGGCGAGGAGGCCCGCATCCGCAACCATTACAACGAACTGTTGGTGACATTGGAACAGCCCGTCGGCAGCGTGGCGAGCATGGACCACTCCACCGAGAAGCGCCCAACGGTGATGCGTATCCGCTTCCGTCTCTACAACGACGGTTTGGGATTCCGCTACGAATTTCCCGACCTGCTGCCCACCAACTTGTACCCGGGCAACATCTACAACGCGCTCGTCTGCTTCTGGTTCAAGGAGGAGCTGACGGAGTTCGCGATGGCGGGTGACCACACCGCATGGTGGATTCCCGGCGACTACGACACGCAGGAGTACAACTACACGGAGTCGAAGCTGTCGGAAATCCGCAGTTTGTGGGATGCCAGCCACAAGAACGGCGGCTGGCCGTGGACCGCGTTTTCGAAAACGGGCGTGCAGACAGCCATCCAGATGAAGACCGATGACGGCCTGTATATCAACATCCACGAGGCCGCCACCCTCGACTTCCCGACCATGCACCTTGATTTTATAGATGCCTTGTCCAACAACCCTTGGGACACCCTCTTGCACCAACAGCCAACCACCAACAGCCAACAGCCGTCATACACCTTCCGCGCCTGGCTCTGTCCCGACGCCACCGGCTATAAGGGCCGCATCCAGGCACCATGCACCACTCCGTGGCGTACGGTGATGGTCTGTGAAAAGGCCACTGATGTGCTCGCCTCGCGACTGATTCTCAACCTCAACGAGCCGTGCGCTTTGGAGGATGTCAGCTGGATTCATCCGGTGAAGTACATGGGCGTTTGGTGGGAGATGATCAGCGGCAAGAGCAGCTGGAGCTACACCAACGACTTCCCCTCCGTGAAACTGGGCGTGACCGACTATGTTCACGCCACCCCTAACGGCACGCACGGTGCCAACAACGCCAACGTGCGCCGCTACATAGACTTCGCCGCCGCCAACGGCTTCGACGGATTACTTATCGAAGGGTGGAACATCGGATGGGAAGACTGGTACGGCAAACAGAAGGAGTTCGTCTTCGACTTTCTCACGCCGTATCCCGACTTTGACCTGCCCGCACTGAACAAATATGCCCACGAAAAGGGCATCCGATTGATTATGCACCACGAGAGTTCCGCCTCCACAGTCAACTACGAGCACTGGATGGAGCAGGCCTACACGCTGATGAACCAGTACGGCTACGATGCTGTGAAGGGCGGTTATGTGGGCACCATCATCCCGTTTGGCGAGGGGCACTACAGCCAGCCCATCAACAACCACTACCACTACGCCATCGTGGAGGCCGCCAAGCACCACATCATGGTCAACTCGCACGAGGCGGTGCGTCCCACCGGACTTTGCCGCACCTGGCCCAACATGATCGGCAATGAGAGCGCCATGGGCACCGAATTCCGCGAGCGTATCCATCCCGGCCACACCTCCATCCTGCCGTTCACGCGCCTGCAGGGCGGCCCGATGGACTACACCCCCGGCATCTTCGAACCCGACATGGGCAAGATCGTGTCGTGGGGCAAGAAGATGAGCCATACCATCTGCAACCAGTTGGGACTCTACGTCACCTTCTACTCGCCGCTGCAGATGGCCGCCGACTTCCCGGAGCACTATGAGCCTTACATGGACGCCTTCCAGTTCATCAAGGATGTGGCGGTGGATTGGGACACCAGCATCTATATTATGGCCGAGCCAGGTGACTACATCGTGACAGCCCGTCATCCGAGAATCTCCACATTGAACAAAGCCGCCGATGGGGTCGGCACGTTATCTGACGGCAAAAAGGGCGTGATAGCCAACGCCACCCGCTTTGTCTATGCCATCCCAGATTCTGTAGAGACGTTGCGCGCAACGTCTCTACAAGGAACAACCTTGCGTGCAACCCGAGGCCCAATGGAAGGCCAACAACCCCGCGATGTCTGGTACATCGGCGGCATCACCGACGAGGACGCCCGCGAGGTTTCTGTCAAATTGGATTTCCTGAAACCCGGCGTGAAATACGAGGCCATCATCTATGCCGATGCGCCCGATGCCTGCGGTCTTCCCGATGATTCTGAATTCCGTTCTTCAGATTCCAAGTTGACATACAACCCACAGGCATACACCATCACGAAGAAGGTGGTGACGAGCAAGACCGTGTTGAAGCTGAAGATGGCCCCGTGCGGGGGATTTGCCGTGTCTATACGGGAAAAATAGTACACAATAGTTAATAGTTAAGAGTGGGCAATGGAAAAAGACATTGACCCGCAAAACCAAAGAATTTTGGAAAACTTATAAAACAGTAAAACATCTATTATGAACAGGAAATATCTTCTTCATGCCTTCATTCTCATTACTTTGATTGGTCTCGTTTTCTCAATGTGTTCACCACAATCGACGAATAAAAAAAGAAACATGTATGAACATGCAACACGAGTGAACATCGACGATCATGAAATGCAGCTAAACACCATATTTTTCAATGATTCGCTGAAGGAGCCTTGGCTGTTTTATTATGGACGGATTCCATACGGCTATTCAGCCCCTTATGTGCAAAAGCAGACGTTGTCTTTCAGAGAGAATGACATAACGATACGAGAAGTTACATTATCCGTCCCGACAACCGACCAACAAACCGCCTCCCATGGAAGTGTGAAATTACAGACCATCCCGATATTTGAAATCGGGACAATAGAGGGCGATAGCGGTTTGTTTTTTTATGCCTATGGAGCCAACTACTGTGCCGGGACACAATGTCCTGAATTTTATGGCATTTACTCAACTTCCGGTGAGGTTTTGTCCGAAACCATCTCTTTTCCTGAACAAATTCTATCAGGCGAGTCCCTGAATGTGGTTTGTCATAAACATGGACTTGATTTAAATAAGCCTATCGAAAGCATTTCAATTTTCAAACTGTTGCAAACGATTGAATAACATGGCTGTTCATTCCGCAAAAGAATAGGTTTTGAAAAACACCATCAGAGTATTTTATTGAGACTTGTACAATAACCCGCCTCACCGTTGCAGGTATAAAAGGACTTATCAATTAGAAAGGGATTCTCTTGATTGCTTGACAAGAGACTATTACATTGTGTCTTTTAATAGGGGCTGTTTACAAGAAGATCCAGAAATAAGGAAAACAATTCAGAATTGTTATTATTCTTTAAATTCAAGCGGCAGCAATTGCAAGAAAATTTTGAACGCTATCTTGCACAATAAAACGTTGATTAATTTTATTATCTTTGCAGTCGCAATTCCTTAGCTGTGGGTGAGAACCTGAAGAATTTGGAATTGTTGCAAAAGTTGGAGATTGTGGAAGGAATCACGGAAGCCGAGCAGAAGGCGGAACTGTACAAGAAAGTCTTCGGAGAGTGCTGCGATTGCCCTCAAACGCAAATTATCAACGGGTAACCATTGTTCGATAGAGACGCAAACACATTGCGTCTCTACCTTGTTAAACTAAAATAGTACGATGATGAACAACATAATGGATTTCTGGCGCAGCGAATGGGCGGCGGTGACGGATGTGAGAGAGTTCTCTAATATATTATCCAATGACTTCTCACCAATCAGGGAAGTAGTCGTTGTGTTAACCAACAATATAACTGGAACTTACGAAGCTCGCTCGTATCCTAATGATGATTATGATGGAAATGGAATGATTGAATTATATGAAGTTGATGTCTATGAGATTCTCATTAAAGGTGCGGATGAAAATGGGAATAGTACTGTAAAAAAATGGGAAGCTCCCCGCTTTATGCCATATTGGAACAGTCCTCAAGATCCTGATCCCCATTATAAAAATCGAGGCGGCAACACCGCCCGATATTAGGAGTCGTTTCACAAGAGAAGTTCATCCTAGTGAATTATGAAAAAAAACTATTATTTTGTTTTGTCTTTTTTCTTTTTGATAACTAACAATTTATGCGGACAAGAGCGGACAAGTCTTTCGAACCGACATCAAAAGAAGTTATCCAGGAAGGAATTTGTTGTGGATTCTGCGTTATTCAAAAATGACACAGTGTATTACAAGTGTGGCTTTTCCTCTGAACAATTAGCTTTATATTTGGACAATAAGTATCTGTCCGTTATTCGGAAAAGATACAGAAAGTTTTGCGTCGTAAAAAATGGCGATAATTACCAAATTTACCTATTTGAGTTAAGGGGCAAATATCAAGGAGAAGAGATATCAGAAGAAATGTTTTTAACCACACCCATCCCGAACTATTATGCAAAGATCCAGACAAGTTCTCGATTTCTCATTATGGTGGTTGGATATGTGGAGCAATTTAATGCAAATCAAACTGTTTCATCCGAATCTGTAGAAAGAATACGATGGATTATGCAGCAGATGGTGAATGGAACATCATAAATATATCTTCCCGTCCAGTACACAATAATCCACCTCACCTTTGCGTTAAAAAACATTATTTCACCAAAACTGAAAATTATGATAGACAACCAAATCGAGAATCTGCAGTCGCTGCGGGAATACCTGCAGCAGGAGAGCTGCCAGCCGCAGGAACCGTTCATCCTCTTCGGCGAATGTTGCGGCTGCCCGCAAACGCAAATCATCCACGGATAACCATCTTCGGCAGAGGCGCGATGGACCGCGTCTCTACCGTTTTAATACTTATAATGCATGATTATGAACAACATAATGGATTTTTGGCGCAACGAGTGGAATTCGGTCACTGACACGAGTGAGGTGACAGGGATGGACTTTTTTAATAACGGTATTATTCCTGTAACAGATGCAAATGCTAAAAATATAAGTAAAATTTCATGGGGAGAGACAAGGGGGATTTATCCAACAAAAAATACATTGAATCCACCAGATAGCGAATTGTATAATCCTTCAAAATGGGATGAAGAAAAAACAGCATCTCTATTAAAAGCAAGAGCGGCAATTCATCTGATAGGGACAAGCCGAAATGCTCATGTTCACCAAGCTTCATGTGAATTAAAGGGAATTAATAAAACTTTGGCAGCATATCATTTAATAGATAACTTTCCCGAAGTTGATCCAGTTGTCGCAAACGATGGAACAGTTAAATTCTTTTATTTGTCCTCTTTAGAAAAAGTGGACACTCCATCTATAGATTCCCAGACCTATAATCAAAAATGTGTAAAATCCTATGGCCCGTTTTACAATAACGGAGGAGGTGCCTGAGGAATTCAAGTCTGTCGTCATCAGCAGGCATTATAGGGGAAACAAGGTTCTCAGTTATGCGCTTCGCGATTTGCAGCATGCCAAGACAGAGAAAATCGGAGAATATAGAGTTGCTGACAATGGTACTATTTTCAAAGTTAAAGCTTTCAAAAACAGTCATCTTGCGAGTTTGATAGTCTCTTCGTATCCAGAAAATGCTGTTGGATATATGGAGGCATTATGGAAGCAAAAGCATGGAATAATCAACTATTAAACTTGTAATTTGATAATATGATTCGTTTTGTTTCTTATTTTGTCTGGCTATACTGTGTTTTAAATGCGTCCATTTATTGTGTTTTTTTCAGGTGGACAGGAGGTTCGTATTTCTTTTATTCCCTGTTTATAAACCCGAATGTTGCCATTATCCTGTCCTCTTTTATTGGAATGATTGCAACACAATTACCCGCCTTATATTTTTATTCTTCCGGCAGCGCCTTGAACCCCAGTCCCATAATCTCGGAACTCTCGATCACGTTCACGAAAGATGCGGGATCGAGGAGACGGAGGTTTGATTTGAGCTTCACCAAGTCGGCACGGTCGAGGGTGACATAGATCATCTTACGCTCGGCGCCTTGGTAGAGGCCCGTGCCGGCGAAGACAGTACCGCCGCGCTTCAGGTCGTTGATGATATAGTCGCGCACCTCATCCACCTTGTCGGTGACGATGAACGCCGTCTTGTAAGACTTGAGGCCGTCCACGATGAGGTCGATGATCTTGCTCTCGATGGCAATCAGGATGATGGAGTAGATCGGCAGGCGGATCTGCTTGAAGGCAATGAGGGTGGTGAGCGTAATGCAGGAATCGACAATCAGCACGAGGGTGCCGAGGGAAATCTTGGTGTATTTGTGCAGGATCATGGAGATGATGTCGCTGCCGCCGGAAGTGGCGCCGGACTTGAAAATGAGGCCGATGGCCACGCCGTAGATGACGCCTCCCACCACGGTGTTCAAGAAATAGTCGGGACGGAAAAACTGCTCGCTGTGCGGAATTTGCACAAGACCATGGAGGCCTTCGCTGCTGTTCAGGATGCCCTCATGAATGACAGGGTTGTACCCCCACGTCGTTTCCAACAACCATGTGAAGAAGAAAATCAAGATGGTGGAAACCACGGTCTTGACACCGAAGCGCGGACCGAGCACCCAAGTGCCGATAAGCAGCAGGGGAATATCCATGCAGATGGCGTAATAGCTTATCTTCCACGGCCAAACGGTGTTGAGCACGTTGGAAAGGCCATACGTGCCGCCCGGTGCCAACAAATAGGGGTTCACGAACATCACATCGCCCACCGCGAAGAGGAAACTACCCAAAATTAGGAGGAAATAGGCCCACACTTGGTCTTTGAAGGAAAATTTAATTTGTTTATCCATAGTCATTTACATTTTATCAAACCGAGTGGCAAAAGTAGTGATTTTTTTCCTCTTTTTTGTGTACCTTTGCAGCGTCTTTTATAAGGCCAATACAACCATTGGCATTGTGACAAATATAACCTTCTTATTGACAGAAAAATGAAAATAGACATTCTGCTCGGTTTGCAATGGGGCGACGAAGGCAAAGGCAAGGTGGTCGATGTGCTCACCTCCCGCTACGACGTCATCGCCCGTTTCCAAGGCGGTCCCAATGCGGGGCACTCATTAGAGTTCAACGGCATTCGCCATGTGCTGCACATCATCCCTTCCGGCATCTTCCACAAGGAAAAGATGAACATCATCGGCAACGGAGTGGTCATCGACCCTGTTATCTTTGAGGAAGAGATTGTGGCTTTGGAGAAGATGGGCTGCACACCCACGGAGAACCTGCGCATCTCGAAACGCGCACACCTGATTCTGCCCACGCACCGGCTGCTCGACGCCGCCTACGAATCGAAGAAGGGCGACCGCAAGATCGGCTCCACCCTCAAGGGCATCGGTCCGACCTACACGGACAAGACCGCCCGCACGGGCCTGCGCATCTGCGACCTCGAATCCCCCGCCTTCGAATCCAAATACCGGCAGTTGATAGAGGCTCATAAGGAGATTCTCGACCAGTATCATTTCGACTATAGTGACAAGCTGCCGGAGATGGACCGCCAATGGCGCGCTTCCTTGTCCAAGTTGCGCCAGTTCCCTTTCATTGACGGTGAATACGAAATTCACGACGCCCTGCAGCAAGGGCACAGTGTGTTGGCTGAAGGCGCGCAGGGCACCATGCTCGACTTGGAGTTTGGCGCCTATCCCTTCGTGACCTCCTCCAACACCATCGCCGCCGGTGCCTTCACGGGCCTCGGTCTCGACCCGCACTTCGCGGGCCGCGTGTTCGGCATCGTCAAGGCCTACTGCACCCGCGTGGGCAGCGGTCCATTCCCCACTGAGCTTTTTGACGAGACCGGCCAACGCCTCCGCGAGCTGGGCTTTGAGTACGGCGCCACCACGGGACGCCCCCGCCGCTGCGGCTGGCTCGACCTTGTGGCCCTCAAATATGCCGTCATGGTCAACGGTGTCACCGACATCGCCCTCACCAAGGCCGACGTGATGTCTGGTTTCGACACCATCAACGTCTGCACCGCCTACCGCGTCAACGGCGAACTCACCGACCATGTGCCCACTGACCCCGACATCCCCGTGGAGCCGGTCTATACCACGCTGCCTGGCTGGAAAGAGGACATCAGCAAATGCACCGACTACGACGAACTGCCCGAGAGTTTCAAGGCATACATCCGCTATATCGAGGAGCAAACCCACACAACAGTCTCCATCGTCTCCGTGGGTCCCGACCGCAACGCCACCATCTTCAGGAACTAACTTCCCATGAACGCCCTGCGCCGCATCCTGCTCCTTCTCCTGCCCTGCCTGCTTCTTGCAACAAACAGTCTGGCACAATCCACAACGACAGAGAGGGATCAGGTGTTTTTGCGCATGCTCCAAAAGCAGGTTGATTCATTATATCACACCTTTGACAAGGCCGACGACCCCGTCAGGCTCCTCACTGTGCGCATAGAGTATCGCCATGACTGCAGATGGTCTGCCGCCATGGGCAACATCATCGGCCAAATGGATGACGAGCGCGCCCAATTGAGCGTCACCATGCGCGTAGGCACCGAGTGGGTGGACAACTTCTCCCCCACCGATGGTCTCCACCCCGACGAGGCACACCGCGTCAAGGTGTACGACATTCCCATGGATGGCAACGAGAAGGCCGTCAAGCAAATGCTTGCCCTGGCGGTACAAGAGGCATACCAGAAGGGGCGCGTGCGCTACCACCGCGCACTGGCCGCCCAGAATAGTCGTCAAGTCGCTTCGCAGGGCGACTTTGTTCTCGAACCCTCTGTGGCCTATTTTGAGCCACCGCTCAACCTCGAACTGCAGCCAGATGCCATCAGACACTCGTTGGCCACCTGCACCGGAGCACTTGACCACCCCGACTCTGCCCGCTGTTCCGCCGAACTGCACTTCCTACCTGTCCGCAGCTACTTGGTCAACAGCGAAGGCACGTCCATCGTTCAGAATGGCACACGCGTTGCGCTGACCGTCACCTTGTCGGGCACGGCAGACGACGGAACGCCTCTCAACCTGCACAAGCACTACTATGGCACCGAGCCCCACGACTTGCCCCTGGCAGAGGAGCTCGCACGCGATGTGCAAGCCATGGAAAAAAACATGACACAGTTGCGCCATTCCCGGCAGGGCACCGCCTCGCTCTGCCCCGTGCTGTTTGAAGACGAGGCCAGCCCCGTCTTTTGGCAGTACGCTCTCACCCCGCTGCTGCTCAGCCCCGACGCACCCCTCAACGCCACATTGACCCCCTCCCACTGGAAGGTCATTTCCGACCCCACGGAAACATTATACAATAATAGTAAACTGTTCGGAAGCTATTTCTATGACGATGAAGGCAAAGAGGGCGAGCGGCTGGTCCTCATCGACAACGGCCAGCTCGTCACTGTGCCCTATGCTGCCAACAACAGCCGACAGTTTCACCACAGCAACGGCCACGGACGCTCGTCGCTCGACCGCACCCCTGTGCCTGTTCCCGCCAATCTGCTGGTCTCGACCAGCACACCGTTGTCTCAAAACGAGCTTTATCAGCAATTCAAACAAACCATTGCCGCCCAACATGCCGATTTCGGATACCGGGTGTCTGCCGCTTCCATTGAAGGGAATGTGATTCGTCCGTCCGTCATTTGGAAAGTATTTGCCGACAGCCGGCCCGACGAGCTTGTTCACGGCATGGAACTGTCGGGAACATCCCGCATGCTGTTGTCCCAAATCGGCGGTGGCGGCTCCCTCCCCGCCTGTCTTCCCGACACGGTCAACGGTGCCAACTTCCATTGTTGCGCCCCGAGCACATCGGTCAAGCTCATGGAAGCACGATGCTCCACCCCCATGAGTTTCCAGCCTGCCATTGCCCCGCTGGAGGACAATCCCGGTGCGGAGGAAACCCTTGACGACGAGATGCTGTTCAAAGCCATGGAGGACGACATCCAATCGTCTTTGGACTCGTTCAAAACAGGTGTTCTTCCCGGGGCTTACTATATCCGGCACATGATCACGGATGCACAAAGTTTCCATGTTTCCAGCATTTTGGGCAGTACAGCCTCGGCTGCATCCCGTCCCGTCAGGAAGGTGGAGACACGGGTTTTGGTGGGGGACAACACTTTCAACAACGACAACGTGATCGACGAGCAGTCGCGCGATGTGGCCACCAGAGAGCTTCCTTGGGGAAACGACTACCGTCAAATCCGGCGCGAACTTCATGCCTCATCGGAGGCCGCCTACAGACAAGCCTTGTGCCAATATGCCGAAAAGGAACAGCAATTGAAGTTGTTGGGCGACTCCGTGCAGAACACACTCCTGCCCGACCGAAGACCGGCCTGGGTGACCAATCTGTCCATTGAGAGTCCTTACGAGGCCACCACTTCCGCACAACTGGAGGAGCTCGCCAATTCCCTTTCGCATCAGTTTTACCGTCACGATTTTCTGACGCTCTCGCGGGTGGACGTGGATGCCTATTGCGGTCATGTCAATTTCCGTGGCAGCGACGGTGTCCGATACACACAGCCTCTCAACGTGTTGCGCATCCGTGTCGTGGCCGAGACCATCGCCAACGACGGCAGTCCCCTTCATGACGAGATCGAAATCCTATACCGACACATCCAGGATATTTCGCAGCGGGATGAACTGTTGGCATCGATTGAAGAGATGGTGGAAAGGTTGCAACAATGGCGTGCAGCACCTTCCATAAAAGCACCTTACACAGGTCCGGTTTTGTTTGAGGGGGAAGCTGCCGCCACCATGTTCGCACATGCTTTCGTGGAAAACAGGCCGAATCTTGTGGCCACCCGCCCCAAAGTACGGATCGGTTCCCGGAATCTCATGCCGGAACTGGTACGTTATCCTTCCATCGGAGATAAAATTGAACAGCGTGTGGTGAGCAATATCGTAAGCATCAGCGCCTTGAACAGCAAACCCATGAATCCGCCCCTGTTGGGAAGTTCCGAAATCGATGCTGACGGCGTGAAGCTCGAACCGCATTGGGAACTCATTCATCGCGGAAAACTCGTGTCCCTGCTCCACACCCGCGTGCCGACCGATGTCCACTCCGAATCCAACGGACATCAAAGACTGGTGCTGCACGACGGACGCATCAGCAGTGCCCCCGGGCCTGGCGTATTGGAAATGAGTTGCCATAAAACCGCAGAAAAAAGCCAGCTATATAAGTCCCTGCGCAAATTGGCTCAAGCCTCCGGCCTGAAATATGCCTATGTAATCCATAAGACCACGCTGGAAAACGGCAAGCTCAAACCCGTGTTTGTCAGCCGGATGGACGTGTCCACGGGCAAATTGGCGCCCGTCAGGGTTCCTGCTGCCATCGACTGCGACATGAACGACTTCATGCACTTGGTGGCCGCTTCCAAAACAACAATGACTTACAACTATCTGGCGCCAACGGGGTTTTCTAACCCATGCGGTAACGGAGAGCGTCTCGAAGGCATCCCTTGCAGCTTCATCTTGCCCGACGCGCTACTGATAGACAATTTCAACATATTGAATAACAATAAGTAATGTTAATCATTTGGTTTTTTTAACATAAAAAACAATTTTGTTGAAAAAAAATAGGGTTTTCTCTTTTCATGCAAAAAAATAATTTCCTATTTTTGCGAGATTTTTGTGGCGCAGGACTTTAAAATATCGTTTATATTAACTACAAAAATATAGGAGGATTTATTTTGCTTAAAAACAGATGTTTAATTGACCCGTCGGACTTCACTCGTGAGGAGTTCCGTGAAATCTTCGATTTGGCGCATCAGATTATTGCCGATCCGAAGAAGTATTGGAAGAGTTGTGAGGGAAAGATCCTGGCAACTCTTTTTTATGAACCGAGCACGCGTACGCGTTTGAGTTTTGAGACCGCCATGTTGCGTTTAGGCGGCCAAGTCATTGGCTTCTCGGAGGCTGCGTCCTCTTCGACCGCCAAGGGCGAGAGCATTGCCGACACGTTGCGCACTGTGGAGTGCTACGCCGACATCGCGGCGATGCGCCATCCCAAGGAGGGTGCCCCGCGCTTGGCTTCGCACTACATCCAAATGCCGCTCATCAACGCCGGCGACGGTGGTCACCAGCACCCCACGCAGACGCTGACCGACATTCTCACCATCGAGCGCCTGCGCGGCAACGTGGAGAACAAAACCTACGGCTTCTGCGGCGACCTCAAGTTCGGCCGCACCGTGCACTCCCTCGTCAAATTCCTCAGCAACTATGAAGGTGTCCGCTTCATCTTCATCTCCCCGGAGGAGCTGCGCGTGCCCGAGTACATCCGCGAGGAGGTGGTCCGTAAGAAAGGCATCCCCTTCCAGGAGGTGGACCAGATGGAACCCTACATGGGCGAGATGGACTTCCTCTACATGACCCGCGTGCAGCGTGAACGCTTCTTCAACGAAGAGGACTACATCCGTCTGAAAGACCGTTTCATCCTCGATGCCGAGAAGATGACTTACGCGCGTCCCGACACCTACATCCTGCACCCCCTGCCCCGTGTCAACGAGATCAGCGTCGAAGTCGATAGCGATCCCCGGGCACAATACTTCAACCAGGCCAAGAACGGCATGTTCGTTCGCATGGCCCTTATTTTAAAATTATTGGGAATTTATTGATTGGCAATTAGTTATTGGCTATTGGCCAAAAAAACAACACCCAAAAACCAACACCCAAAAAAATCATCCAACTGCCAAAAAAAATCATCATGTTAGAAATCAACAGCATAGAAAAGGGTATTGTCATTGACCACATCAAGGCCGGCTACGGTATCACGGTGTTCAACTACCTGCACCTTGACAAGGCCGATTATAATGTGGCACTCATCTGCAACGCCTACAGCCAGAAAATGGGCAAAAAGGACATCATCAAGATCAACAACGTCATTGACATCAACTACGACTTCCTCGGCCTCATCGACCCGAATGCCACTGTCAACATCATTGAAGACGGCAAAACCGTCAAGAAGGTGAAACTCGAGGTGCCGGAAAAGGTGACCAACATCATCAAGTGCAAGAACCCGCGCTGCGTGACCTCCGTGGAGCATTATTTCGACCATGTGTTCCACTTGGTGGACAAGGAGAAGCGCTCTTATCGATGCGAATATTGCGACGACATCGTTATTCCTTACCCCAACCAATAGGCTGAACAGCATTCCCAATACCGCCCAATACAAATGTACAACACTGACAATCAGTGTTGTACATTTTTTTCTCTCTAAAAAAGGGTTTATATGCAAAAAGTTTGTATCTTTGCAGCCTCTTAACGAATGGTCTCTTGGCCGAGTGGTTAGGTACCGGTCTGCAAAACCGTTGACTCCAGTTCGAATCTGGAAGAGACCTCAAAAGCGCCTTGTCAGGCGCTTTTTTTCATCCATCTCTTTTCCTCCCGTTTTTTAGAACAAACCCTTTGACGGTTTGAAAATTTGTCTATCTTTGCCGCTGCAAAATGATTAATAAATCTCTAAAAGTAATGATGATGAAAAAACTCTGCAACTTCCTTGTAATGATTCTGCTTTTGACAGCCGGAACGGCAGCTTCCGCGGCCAGTCTGCCCGCCAAAAGCAACAAGTATGTCAACGACAACGCACAAGTGCTCAGCGGCAATGAGCTGAACCAACTGCGCACGGACGTGAAAGCCATGTGCGACTACTATCCCTATCAGATTGCAGTATGCATCGTGCCGACGCTCAACGGCATGGAAATTGGAGACTATGCTGCCGCCGTGGGCCAAAAGTGGAATGTGACGAACGATGGCGACAACGGCCTGCTCATCTTGGTAAAGGCCAAATCAGGCAACGAATCAGGCCAGGCCCACCTTCTCACAAGTCCCGATTTAAGCACGTCACTCCCTTCGTCAATACTCAAAAAAATCATCCAGCAGGAGATGATTCCGCATTTCCGCAACAATGACTATTACAGCGGCATAGAAGCCGCCCTGGAATTTCTCAACAACTTGCCGCAATTAGAGACGACAACGCCAGCGGCCACAACCACCAACACAGACAATTACGAAAACAATGAAGTTCCCCAAGCCCAATCGCAAAGAAATTTTGGCGGCGGTCTCTTAAAATGGATATTGTTGGGTGCCGGCGCACTTGTTTTGTTGTCCCTTTTCCGCAAGATGATGAACAGGGCCAAATCCGCAATCACGCCCAGAAGCGGCACCGAGCAGCATTCAACCACCAATGACAACAACACTTCCATGCGGAACCAACGACCCGATCTTGGCGGACAAAGGCCGGGCAGGCCGAGTGGATCGCAACCGTACAATCCAGGGAACGCTTACTCTGACGACCGCAACCAAAGCAAGGAGGACATGATTCGGGAAATGGAAGCTGAACGGCGTTCCATGTCGAACGAACGAACAGGCAGCAGCTATGTAACCGATTTGAACAGCGGACTTCCGCAGGACATGGAGAATGAGCTGAAGCAATATTTTTCCGGCAGCAGCGGTGCCATCGACGAGAAGACTTTGGAGGAGATGCTGAAGAAGATGGCCACACGTCAAGGCAACGGCACAAGCCTGATTGACATGGCCAAGAAGGCCATGAAAGTCGCCATGTCCGTGGGGGCAGGAGTGGTTGCACTCAAGCTCCTCAAGAACATCTTGTTGAGAAATGGCGGCACTGACGAGGACGGCGGCATTTTAGGAAAGATCCTGCGTGGCGGCAAAAGCAGTGCCGACAACGGTCCTCTGGGCGACAAGCCGGCCTCAAGTGGCACGAAACCGAACCTTGGCGGCAAGAAGCCGAACCTCGGTGGCGGGAACAGGGAGGGCAGCTCCGCAACAGGTAGCTGGTAGTCTCCCTCTTGTGTCGCATCATGCAAAATGCCCATGTAACAAACGAGTCGTCAACTGAACGTATAACAAATTTTATTTGTATCTTTGCCCTCGCTTAGAGGATGGGGATTATGCCCTTTCTTCACAGCTCAAAAACAAATGTAAAACAACAAAAAAGAGTATTATGGAACTGAAATTTTATCGTTGCCCGCACTGTGGCAATATCATCGTCAAGCCGGTGGATTCCGGTGTCAACGTCGTTTGCTGCGGCGCCCCCATGGAGGAACTGATTCCTTTCTTGCAAGAAGAGTTGCGTGAAAAACATCTCCCCGTCGTCACATGGAAAGACGAATGCACACTGCATGTGGAAGTCGGCAGCACGCTGCACCCCATGCTTGAGGCACACCACATCGCTTTCATCTGCGTGGAATTCGAGAACGGCTACCGCTTTGTCGGGCTGAAAGAACAACCCGTCGCCGACATCTGTGTATGCGATGACAAGCCTGTTGCCGTGTACGAATATTGCAACCTGCACGGTCTCTGGAAAGTGGAGGTGCCGGCCCGTTAGGCAACAACACATCGAAAATTCCAATTATCAATAAAAACACAAAACCCAGAAAAAAATGGAACAGAACAAGTATGCCGGTACACAAACCGAAAAGAACTTGCAAGCCGCATTTGCCGGCGAGTCGCAAGCACGCAACAAATACACCTACTTCGCCTCTACGGCCAAGAAGGAGGGTTACGAGCAGATTGCCGCCCTCTTCTTGAAAACCGCCGAGAATGAAAAAGAACACGCCAAGATGTGGTTCAAGGAACTGAACGGCATTGGCGACACCGCCGCGAACCTGGCCGCCGCCGCCGATGGCGAGAACTATGAATGGACGGACATGTACGAAGGTTTTGCCAAAACCGCCGAAGAGGAAGGCTTCAAAGACCTGGCCCGCAAGTTCCGCTTTGTCGCTGCCATCGAGAAGCATCACGAAGAGCGTTATCGCGCCCTGCTGAAGAACGTGGAGACCGCCACCGTGTTTGCCAAGTCCGAGGTGAAGGTTTGGGAATGCCGCAACTGTGGCCACATCATTGTCGGCACAAAGGCCCCCGAGATTTGCCCCACTTGCGCACATCCGAAATCCTATTTCGAGATCAATTGCGAAAATTACTAACCCGGCGATTTCGTCAGCCTTTTCACCCATACGATGAGGAAATTTCTTGTCATCATCACGCTTCTTCTCTCCTGTTTTGCAGGCTTTGCGCAGACGGGGGGAGGGAGCGTGTATAATTTCCTCGATTTCAGCTACTCCCCGCGTGTCACCGCGCTCGGAGGAGATTTGATTTCCGTGCATGATGACGATCCCACACTTCTCCCTGTAAATCCCTCGTACATTTCGCTGCGGCACCGTAACAATCTGGCGCTCAACTTCACCAACTATTTTGGGCGCACCAACTACGCTTCTGTGCTCTATGGTTTCCAGATTCCCAAGGCGGGCACTTTTGCCGCCGAGCTGCGCTATGTGGGCTATGGCAACTTTCGCGGCGCCGACGCCTCCGGCATCGAGACGGGCACCTTCTCCGCCAACGACGTGGCCCTCACCCTCGGCTGGGGACGCGAGCTGAGCAAGCATTTCTCCATCGGTGCCGACCTGCACCTCATCTTCTGCGGCTATGAGCAATACAACTCCTTTGGCCTCGCCGTTGATGTGGCCGGCAGCTACTTTAACGACGACAAGCGCCTCTCGATGACACTGCTTGCCAAGAACATCGGTTCCGAGCTGAAGCCCTTCATCCCCGGCCAATACAGGCATTCCCCCTTCGACTTGCAGTTCGCCCTGTCGCAAAAGCTGGAACACATGCCGCTCCGCTACCACATCGTGTTGCACCACCTCTACCGTTGGAACATGAACTACTATGGCCCGGAGAATCCCTTCCTTGAAACCGATGCCACAACCAACACACTTGTCTATCCTTCCAAAGCCAAGCAGTTCTTTGACAACATGTTCCGTCATGTTAATTTCGGCTTGGAACTGGAATTCAAGTATTTTTCCCTCATGGCGGCCTACAACCACAACATGCATCAGGAGATGAAGGTGGTGGCACGCCGCTCGATGGCCGGCTTCTCATACGGCTTCATGCTCAACATCAAGGGTGTACGTTTCGGATTTGCGCGCCAACAGTACGCCATCGGTGCCGCTCCCAACTGCATCAGCCTGGCTTTCAATTTCGAAGAGCTTGCCAAAAACCACAAGGAGAAACAGGCCCGGAAGTTACAACGACAGGAATAATCAAACCAATTTCTTTCTACAATGATTCCCTTTTCCCCACCCCATATTGACAACAAGATTGTGGAGGAAGTGGTGGCCGCCTTGCGTTCCGGCTGGATCACCACGGGTCCCCGCACCAAAGCCTTTGAGAAACAAATCGCCGCTTTCTGCGGTGTCCAAAATGTACTGTGCGTGAACTCCGCTTCCTCCGGATTGGAGCTGATGCTGCACTGGCTCGGCATCGGTCCCGGCGATGAAGTCATTGTGCCGGCCTACACCTACACTGCCACAGCGGCGGTGGTCATCCACTGCGGTGCCAAACCCGTGATGGTCGATGTGCATCCCGACTTTCTCATTGATGTCGGAAAGGTGCGCGACGCCATCACACCCCGCACCAAGGCCATCATCCCCGTTGATATTGCGGGCTATCCCTGCGACTATGACGAGCTGAACGCACTGGTAAACGAAACGGCTGTACGGTCGCAATTCACGCCTGCCAATGAAGTGCAGCGTATGTTGGGCCGCCCGCTCTTGATGTCCGATGCCGCCCACTCACTGGGCGCCTGGTACAAGGGGCGCCGCACAGGCGCGCTGGCCGATGTGACCGTGTTTTCGTTCCATGCCGTCAAAAACCTCACCACAGCCGAAGGCGGTGCCATCTGCCTCAAATTGCCCGCTCCTTTCGACACGGAACTCCTGTACAAGCAACTCTGCACCTACTCGCTGCACGGACAGTCGAAGGATGCACTTGCCAAGACGCAAATCGGCAACTGGCGCTACGATGTGCTTGATGCGGGCTACAAATGCAACATGACCGATGTGGCCGCCGCGATGGGCATCGTGGAGTTGGAGCGTTACGATCGCGAAATACTGCCGCGCCGTCGCAAGATATTCGAGCAATATGCCGATGCTTTCCGCGATGACCCGCGTTTCCAAATCCCCGAATTCACCACACCCGACAAGACCACCTCGTACCATGTCTTCGCCCTTCGTCTCGCCCATGTCACGGAACCCGGGCGCGATGCCGTGATGCAACGCATCTTCGAACAGGAGGTGGCCGTCAACGTACATTTCATTCCCTTGCCGATGCTGTCAGCCTACAAAAACAGAGGTTACAACATCCAGGATTATCCCGTGACGTACGACAACTTCGCTCGCGAAATCAGCTTGCCAGTCTATTACGACCTCACGGATGAGCAAGTGCAACAGGTGGTGGCTGCCGTGAAAAAGGCGGTTTAACGACTCTTTGACTCTCTTTTTGCACGCTTTTGGGTGTCTCTGATCTCTTTTTTGGACATACTGAATGTGATGGGAATTTGGAAATAACAGCGGACAGGTTTGCCGTCAAGCGTTCCCGGCTTCCACTTGGGCATCGCCATAACTGCGCGTATGGATTCTTTGTCGATGGAGGGATAGAGAGGCACCTTCACTTCCGCATTGGAAACGCTACCATCTTCCTCAACCACAAATTTTATCAAAACCGTACCTGTAATACCTTTTTCCCGAGCATCTTGTGGGTAGCTGATTTCGTATGATAGAAATGAGAAAAGTGCTTTCTGGCCCCCGGGATATTCGGGCATAGATTCGACGAAACGATAGACTGTATCCGCGTCATTATTTGCAGGAGCTTGTCCAAAAAGAGCCGTGGAAAGCAGCAAGGCCATGGCAAAGAAAAGGATCTTTTTCATTTGATAAATGATTTTGGACTGCAAAAATAGCAATAATTTTATATCTTTGCGCCCTAAAACACAACATCATGTACGATCAGACACACGGGCTCTATATCGCCCATTGCGCCGACGGCGCGTTGAGTATCCAAGGTAAAATGGCTAACCGTCACGGGCTTGTCGCCGGTGCCACCGGCACTGGCAAGACAGTGACACTCCAGGTTATGGCGGAGTCGTTCTGCCAAGCCGGCGTACCATGCTTCATGGCCGACATGAAAGGCGATCTCTCCGGCATCAGCCAAGTCGGTGCCATGAGCGGATTCATTGAGAAACGGCTCCCCGAATTTGGCATTGAGAGCCCTCTGTTCCAGTCGTGTCCCGTGCGCTTCTACGACGTATATGGTCAACAAGGTCACCCTATGCGCGCCACCATCTCCCAGATGGGGCCGCTCCTGCTGTCGCGACTGCTCGGCCTCAACGAGACCCAGGACGGCGTGCTCAACATCGTGTTCCGCATCGCCGACGAGCGCGGCCTGCTGCTGATCGACATCAAGGACCTGCGCGCCATGCTCGATTATGTCTCCCAACACGCAAAGGAGTACACCACCAAGTACGGCAACATCTCCACCGCCACAGTCGGGGCCATCCAACGCGCCATCTTGCAACTCGAAAGCCAAGGTGCCGAGCAATTCTTCGGCGAACCCGCTTTCGACATCCGCGACCTGCTCCAGACGGAGGGCGGCAAAGGAATCATGAGCGTGCTGGCCGCCGACAAGCTGATGATGCAGCCCAAGCTCTACAGCACCTTCCTGTTGTGGCTCCTCTCCGAACTCTACAGCAACATGCCCGAAGTGGGCGACCCGGACCTGCCCAAGCTGGTCTTCTTCTTCGATGAGGCCCACACCCTCTTCGAAGACACCTCCAAGGCCCTCACCGACAAGATCGAGCAGGTGATCCGCCTTATTCGAAGCAAGGGCATTGGCATCTATTTCGTCACGCAAAGTCCCACCGACATTCCGGAAATCATCCTCGGACAACTCGGCAACCGTGTGCAGCACGCCCTGCGCGCCTACACACCCAAGGACCAGCGCGCCGTGAAGACCGCTGCCGACACCTTCCGCCCCAACCCCGACTTCAAGACCGACGAGGCCATTATGAACCTCGAGACCGGCGAGGCCTTGGTCAGCTTCCTTGACGAGAAAGGTGCCCCCAACATCGTGCAACGCGCCAAAATCCTCTTCCCGCTCTCTCAAATCGGCGCCATCACCGAAGGACAGCGTGCCGATATTATTCGTCAGAGCCGTATCTGTGGCAAATACGACACCCCTGTGGATCGCGAAAGCGCCTTTGAAGTCCTTATGGAGCAATCCGAGGCTCTCGCACGTCAAAAAGAGGCTGAAATCGCCAAAAATGAGGAAGAGAAAGCCGAGAAAGGACCGAAAGAGGCTAAGGAAAAACCAGGCTTACTATCAAAAGTGGTCAAGGCCATCATCACGGCCGTCACCGCCACAATAGGCACCATTTTAGGCAATGCCGTCAGCAACAAGGTGACCGGCAAGAAGACCAAGAGCACGACCTCTGCGACGGGCAAGGTGGTGAAGAGCGCCACCAGCGCCGCCACGCGCACGGTCACCCGCGAGCTCACGCGCGACATCCTCGGCAATTTAATAAAATAGGTAGGGACGCGGCGCGCCGCGTCTCTACAATAAATCGTGCTGCTGCATCCGGTATGCGGCCATCTCCTCCCATTTCGTGCCCTTGCGCCCGTAGTTGGCATACGGATAGATGGAGATGCCCCCGCGTGGGGTAAATAATCCTGTTACCTCAATGTACTTGGGATCCATCAACTTGATAAGGTCCTTCATAATCACATTGACGCAATCCTCGTGGAAATCACCGTGGTTGCGGAAGCTGAAGAGATAGAGTTTCAGGCTCTTGCTCTCCACCATCCTCTTGTCGGGGATATAGCTGATGCGGATTTCGGCAAAGTCGGGCTGGCCCGTAATGGGGCACAGGGACGTGAACTCGGGGCAGTTGAAGCGCACCCAGTAATCGTTGTCGGGATGGCGGTTCTCAAAGGTCTCCAGCACTTCAGGGGCGTAGTCCTGGCGATATTCGGTCTTTTTGCCCAGGGATTGCAATCCCTCGTCTTTCCGATTGGTCATAATTGTGATTTTTTGGATTCCAAATACTCCTGCAAACCTTTCATCCGCAGTTGGCAGGCAGGGCAGTTGCCACAGCCGTCGCCGGGGATGCCGTTGTAGCAGGTCAACGTTTCGTTCCGCACCAGGTCAAAGACGCCCAACTCATCGGCCAGCTTCCACGTCTGGGCCTTGTTCAGCCACATCAGAGGCGTATGGATGAGGAACTGCTCGTCCATCGCCAGGTTGATGGTGACGTTGAGCGAGCGGATGAAGGAGTCGCGGCAATCGGGGTAGCCGGAAAAGTCGGTTTGGGAGACACCGGTGATGATGTTTTTCGCCCCTATTTCGCGGGCGTGGACAGCGGCGATGGAGAGGAAGAAGAGGTTGCGCCCGGGCACGAAGGTGTTGGGCATTGTCTTTTCCGGCTTCACCGGGTCCATTTTCACCTTAGGGTCGATGAGCGAGCAGCCTGTGCTGATCTCCCCGATGAAGTTCACCTCTCTGACGGTGATGGGCACGCCAGCCTGGGCCGCGATTTTCCGGGCCTTTTCCACCTCAATCTTATGTCGTTGGCCATACAGGAATGTAATGGCGTGCACCTCTTTAAAATGCTTTTTGGCCCAAAAGAGGCAGGTGGTGCTGTCCTGTCCTCCGGAGAAGACCACCAAAGCTTTGTTGCTATCCATCATAACAGATTATATATCTTTGATTTTTAACGGATTATAAGACATGTCCGTTTCATTATTTCTTGTTTTTAAAGTGGTTATCAAGTACACTGAAATTTGGGGCGGCAAAGATATAAAAAAAATGGTTGCCTTCTTTTATCCTATAATGCGGGACACTGATTTACGATTTGCGAGGTGCGATTTATAACCGGAGACATATACAGCCTCGGAGAGGCGGCACGCACGGAGTGCGGTTAACACCATACGCAGTGTGGTGACGGAATGCGCGGCGGATACCCATCGCACCGCAGGATTCTCTTGCCCCGAAGCACAGCGCCGTCTCGGTGCGAAAGGGAGACGAGTTGTTAGATGCCCTATTTTGTGCCATCAAGTATATGATTCCCAAAAAATTTCTTTGTTATCATTTTGGAAAGACAATTAATTACAGTAAAATACAAATAAAAACCACCCACAAACACTATATAATAAAGAATTTTCATGGTTTCAGAATTAATCAGTCGGCACAGTATCAATATTAGCACAGATAAATCAGTGTTGATATCGTAAAGGGCGTCCAAAGCAAAAATATCGTTAGCCTCAGTAAACGAAAAAATGAAAACGATGCTTATCAGAAAATATGCTGTGTTAATAATCATAGTTACTTTATGCGGATTTCTGAAAAACGAACAGAACCCCAAAACTGCGACCAGCAATATAATTCCGGTAAAAATCTCTTTATACCCTGTTCCGTGACTTGAAAAAACATCTTTCAAATAGACGAGGCATTGGTTATTTGTGGTATGAATAATGCTTATACAAACCATATTAATTGCCAAATTAAGCAAAATGACAATGGAGCAATATAGTGCAGATGATAATATTCTATTTTTCATTAAGTGCATCGTTGACCGCCTTGGCATTTTTACTACAGGATGTTTGTTCTAACTCTTTATTTTTAACGAACGACTTGATAACATAGGTTATTATCCCAAAAAAGGCGGATATGCCCATAACCAATAATCTAACATTCTGCTTCTGATGGATTATCTGCTTCTCTTTGGCATACAATTCAGGACAAGACCGGATATTGCTCTCAACCTCGTATTTTTCAGTTACCAATAAACTCAAATACGCATTGAATTCTATTAGAAACAACACGATTAAAACAACGAGTACTACATTTAACACTCTGTGAAGAGTCCTATTATTAATCCTTTTCTGCATTATCTTTAATACGCTTTTCAGTTGTTCATATTTCTTTCGCAGTCTTTTAGTACATTATATTCCGCCAAGTCGGAACGGGAGGATTGAGGCGGGTACATGGCGGTGTGGTTCATGGCACAAGCACTCCTTTTGACCATTTTTCTACTTTTATACAATTCCCTAAAGTGTCATAAAAACACCACGTTGAATCTTTTACGCCGTAATTATAATATCCATCACATTTTAATACGGAATTATCATAATAGAAAGTTGTCTTGCCGTTTTCATAATTATTTTTCCAATTGACTATCTGAGCGATAGTTCCATTAGGGTAATAGTGTAAAGAAGTGCCTTCTTTCTTGTCTTGCCTCATTAGATAATACGATTCACGGTTGCCATTTTTGTAGTAAATGAGTGGACCATCAAGTTTGTCCTTTTTATAGTTCTGACTCATCAAAGTATCACCAATTGGAGAAAATGAAAGTTGTTCTCCGTCTAAGCATCCTAATTTATAATGATATGTGTACATCAAAATTTCAGCTTTGGCTTTATTGTAATTTCTGGTATGTTTCATTCTGTCAGCAGTGAATGAATAGTATATAGCGCTGTCTTTCCGCGTAATATCCACCAATCGTCCATAATTTACAGATGAATCTATATTTGTGATTGTCAGGACAGAATTACGGTCATAATATTGATAACAGGTCCCCATACATCCTGTCAATAGCAAAATGAGTGGTATAAACACACATATCTTATTCAATAATCGCGTCTTTTTCATATTCACGTATATTGGGCTCTCCTTTTGGCTCATTTATAAATTAGAAATATTGTGAAACGTCAATAGAATCAATTGAATCAACGATTTGTGCAATATATGTGTTACGTTTATATGTTTCATTTGAGGATACAAAATCAACAACACATCCGGAATTTAGCATTTCGTAATTGCGGATGTCAATATTCATAAGATCACACAAATCATCAATTAGAAAGGTTGCAACCCCTTCCCGCATGTCTTTCAAATCATATCCCTGATGATAGCTGGAAAGATGATGTTGATATAACTTTAGAAAAATTATCAAAAGGAAAGTGTCATAATCAGTTTGTTTACGGATGGTATTTGCGCCCACTTTGTCAATGAAATTCGAGAATAGAGTGTCTTCCCGGATAGAAGCATCAAGATTAACGTGACGAGGTGCGAAGAGCTTTGCTATCAGTATAAGTTGATTATTGTATGTGGTGTCTGATTGTTTGTCAACACATGGTCTCCCACGAGAAAGAGAGTCTATATTGCTACAAGTGGTATGCCCTTTTGTACCGCTTGAACAAGAAAGCAGGGAAAGCACTGACAGGAAAAATAGAATCGGTTTGGTCATGTTTATAGGTTAATATGCTGAAGGTTCTATTGTATTGTTGAGATTTGTCTCCTTCACTTTGGTTTCAATTGCTGTTGTGGTTCATAGCGCGAAGATAGGATTTTTAGGGTTAAAAGGTGATGCCTGTGTTTTTTTGATTGCAACGGGGTAACATAACTACTTTTTGCTCTTTTGTCAAATTGGCGAACACTGTGCGGCAACGCTGTCAGAGTCTTACCCTCCTTGAGGAGGACATTTAAATGTGTCACGAACGGATAGTGGCGTATTCAATTCTAAAATCATGTTTTCTGATATAGTCTATGTCTATGTAAATGTCTCTGGAACCAGCATATTTATAGCGATTGTCACCTGACTTTACAAATGTATGTTGAGTAATAAAAGACTCGATTATTAATATATTGATATTAGGTGGCGTATTACTGCACGTGGGTAATGTCAAAGAGAAATTTCTTTTTAGATTAGTCGTTCCAGACAATTCAAAATAGAAAAGAGAGCTGATCGTGTCCAAAAATACGGTCAGATTTGTCGGGTTGAAATAAACCAGCAAAGTATCATTGTGCACTACGCAGCTGTCTATTTTACTCCGAATAAGCGACAGCATTTCGTCGTTTTCATAGAGTCTTTTCATTGTGGACAAAGAAGTAGAACCTTGATATGTCTGATTATGGAGGTTTATAGGCAACCAAGAGGTCTGTTTGTCAATATGTTTGAACGCCAAAGTATAGTTGCTTTGGGCGTTCAAAAGGGAGAAAAAAGAGAATACAACAATCGTTAATAAAAAACAAAGATTATCTTTCATGATCTTTTCCATCTTTTTTCGGAAGGATTGAGGCGGATATGTGGCTGTGTGGTTCAAGCCGCGAAGATAGGAATTTTTCGGCTCGGAAAGACAAGGTATGTTTTTTGGACGACAACGGGGATAACAATCTATCGTTTGGTTATAATAAATTCCACCCTCCGGTTCAGTCTGAAGTCATCATTGTCGAAGCAGTTTCGCGCTTCATCACCTGACAATTTGTTGCAATCGACTATGGGGTAGTAATCATAGCATTGCCTTCCTGTAATATAGGATGTGTCCACGCCTTTATTCACCAAATAGGCAATAATCTCTTCGTACATATACAACAGCTTGCTTACGGAATATTCTTCATACCATTCCCTAAGCGACAGGTGAATGTCAACTTCAACGGATTTCACGTCATTATGTGACAACAAGTAGTCCGCAATCGAATCCAAAAGAGCACGATTCTGATAGTCGAAGGTGTCCAAATGCAGAGTAACAAACTGAAAACAAATATTGTTTGTTCTGAGCATTAATTTCTTAGAGTCAGAATTCATTAACTCGTGAACGGTTTTGACTACGGGTATGGTATCGTCTTGAAAAGACTCTTTGACCGATTGTGTCCTTGCTATATTTGGCAATATCAACAAGATACACAATCCGATCCACACGAAAATATTATTGTTTTGGCTCCTGCTCATCTTATTGATATTTGTTCTTTATGCTGTCCGGAATCCATTAGACTTTAGCTATTGACAGATTGAAATCAGTAGTTTTCCCCTATCTTCATCGACTTCTAATTCATTAAAGGTTTTCGGATATTTTTTGTCAATTCGAAACCGGTATTCCCGCTTGCGAATGTCCATGCCTACACAAAAATAATCTTGAAGTATTATCTTTTGGGTGGTCGGCACAGTTGACAAAACGTTGCTGTACATATCATCACCAAGATTCTCCAACAGTTGGATGAGTATGTCACCATGTTCATATCCTGCTGCGTCACCGATGTTGTTAATCATGAGGAGCTCTTTAAGGGCTGTTGTGTCCTTATCCATAGCCCGGTTCACAAGCTTTACGTAGTGGTGATATGAGGATGAATAACGGAGATGCGTCTCCAAGGTGTCTGGAATGATTAGCGCAGGGCGCACACACGCGACACACAAAAATGCAATAATAACAAAGCAACACTTTTTCATGCCGCGAAGATATAAAATATTTGCTATCTTCGCGCCATGAACCACACCACCACATACCCGCTGCCAACCATTCGTTACAATTTGGGGCGTTATTGCCTTATCGATGTCAAGCAGGCGTACCGCAGAGGGATATTGTATGCGTTATTGTTGGCTTGCGTATTGTTTCAACTCTCCTGTCGTCAAGTTGACAAACAAGGGAACCTTCAGGTTTCGGTTGACACCCTTGCGACCGCACCAACAACTTGCGAACCCGTAAATGAAACCAATGTGGGTGAACCGAATATTGACATACCTTACTTGCTGCCTATTGACAGTCTGTGGAAGTATTACAGCCCCTCAATGACAACCTCCGGCAGATGCAACAGGCCTGAGATTTTTGATGATGACAGCAGCATGAATCTCTCTTATGGATTCTATGTTGTGCTGGATCATCGTTCGGGTTGTACTTCCAATGTCGCGGATGTGATAGTTTCTTACCGTAAGAATACATTTTGGGGAAGTTCGGATACTACGCAAAAAATAAGGATTGTTCACGTCAAAGACAGGCAGTTTGCGCTGCCAATTGCCTCTTTTCATGTCGGGGAGCCAGTCCGGTGTATAAAAGACAAGCCAGTGTTAAAGAAAGGAAACTATTATTGCTACTCTGGTGAAGGATGCTGCTATGTGGTCGAATCCCATTATGATACCATCCAGCAATTTTTTGTTTTTCCCTCCGAAATGATGAGTGACTGGAATCGTCTCCTAAAATATGTCGAATCCCATTAGGTTTGTCCCAAGTTGTTCATATTGTCGTCCGAAATTAGATAAAGAATGAATGCTGTAATAAATTTATCTATCATCTTGGTTATTGTTGTTATGCAATTAGATAATCTGTTTGTATGTTATAAAGCAACAGATTTGATGCAAAACGAAAATCCTGATTTATATAAACACTATAAAGGCCCATATAGCTTGTTTAAGAAAAAACGCCTTGTACTAAATTCCATTTGGTTTACAAAAAAGATCGTGAGAAACTCTCATCCGAATGCAAAAGACTTTTTTTACGACAACGAATAGATTATATAGGTTCTGCTTTTGCCGTTGTTATATGGATTATATTAATTTTGGTGATTAATTTTTAATTCAAGTTTCGAAATCTATTAAATAATGAGCAAAAAGCGGAACAAGAGCGTCAAACCGAAACCACGTAGGAAGAAGTCATATGCACAGAAACATCCTCCGGCCCAAAAGGGATTGCCCCCAGTAAAGGTAGAGGGAAATGACGCGCCGAAATTATTAATAATAATCCTATTAATTATCGCCATTGTTGCCCTATTGCTTCGCTTGATTCTAGGCGGAGGCGGGCACACTTATGATTATTATCCAGGAATGCCGTTTTGGTTGTCAAAATAATCAATTTTATGAGTCTCCACATTTAGAAAAAAACCTATCTTTGCGCAATGAAAAGCGAATCCAAAAGTAGATACTTTCCAATGCAAAATAAAACCAAGATATTATTCCTATTACTGTGCTCTGTTATGGTTTTGGCTGGTTGCCATTCCAAACAGCAGCCGAAACCGCAACAGTCGGATCTTGAGAGACTTCTGACCGACCTTGTGGAAAACAGGTATGCCTATTGCTACCAATTGACAGACAGCGACACAGTCGTTCGATGTAAATATGCGGACGAAATCATGGAGAAATGCAACCAGTTGTTGGCCAGCAAAGAGCCGTATTGGAAAAGATGCTTGGAACTGCATTCTCTAATGAAAAGATACGACATAGATGATTATTATGGAATTAATGAAGCGGATTTTGATTCGGAGGATTTCGCTTTGATGGTCAGGGTGGTGCAGCTATATGCTTTGGAGCAGGAAATCGAATCGTTTTACAATTCACATTATCAAGTAGAATTACTTGGGATTGAATACGCCGGTGATTTTTATGACAAGAATGGAAATCGGGTTGTCCGGCTGCTCCCGAATTATATCAGTCGGAATCCAGATTGTAATCCTGTATATTATGTAAACGGCGAAAAATTGTCCACGGATGGTACATACTGGTACTACACGCCACACAACTCCGACTCAATCATCTCGTGTGACTTTGATGTGATGAGATGGGGACAACCATTCCACGGTAATTGTGGCACAAAGCTGTCGTTTAGCCGTAAAAACTCCATTGCGCAATGAAACGTGTCCCCAAAATTATTGTCCTGACATCTCTATTCGTCATAGGGTTCGTAGGTTTAGCCTATATGGGAATTATGGTGTATATACACTATGACGTGTTCGGGAAAAGCCCTTCGTATGAGGACACGCGGCAAAATTTCATCAAGAATGAGCCATATTTTGAGAAAACAGAAGACTGCTTTCTGGAAATTGCCGACTGCTGCTTGCCGGATTCATTAAAAGGAACTCTTCTTTTCAGTATTCTCGAATCGAGTGACAAGTTTATGTTTCGTTTGTTCTTTTCTACAGAAAACGAGACGGAACTTGTATTCCCGATTAGGGATTCCAACATTGAAATAACCCAAGACCAAAAAGAACAATTACAATCCAGGGGAATTGATTACAAGAAGGTACAAACATTATACTCGAATCTAAAAAAAACAAATTGTCGTGCAATCACAAAAGACGCTGGTAATTCAGATGTTCTGTTTTATATGACATTTAAGATACTTGATTATTGTGCAATTGATTACCTGTTTTACACTCAGCCTATTGAGGCGGATTCAATACGACCCGTCTCTAATTCACCGCTCGGTCGGCGAGTCACTATTTCTGTAGAATAATTAAATGTTATCCCCATTGTCGTTATAAATAAGATAAAGAATGAAAAGACAAAAATGAAAGATCGAGTTTTTCTGCAAATCCTGTCTTCTGTTGCGCTTGCCGTCTTAGTTTATATCCTCGGGGAATGGACGGCACGATGGTGTTTTGACGTGCATAAAATTGATTTGTCTTGGGAGATGACTTTACGCTTTGCCCTATTCTTTTTTATCATTTTGGCCATAGCAATTGGTATGCTTTCTGTGAAACTTGAAAAATACAAGCTTCTTGTTCTGTCCATTTTATGTGTCATCATTCTTTTTTCTCTTGTAGGAACGTTTTCCATCAGGCCTTATAGGACACTGTTGCTCTGTCTTAGTGGCATCATAGGACTTGGCTTGCCAATCATTGTGCTGAAAAAATAAACAACAATAAGATGAGCAAGAGTCAAAACAATAACATATTTGTGTGGATCGGGTTATGTATCTTGTTGATATTTCCAAATATAGCAAGAACACAATCGGTTAATTTATATGTCACAGACTCTTTGACGGAAGAGATTGTTACCAGTTATAGTGTTTATATTGACGACTCCATTGTTTTCCCCTCTTTTGATGAAACCAATGTCGCACACTTCGTGTTGGACAAAGCCATAGACCACACATTCAGAATCAGAGTTCACAAATTCCACTATCATGACAGAATCTTTGACTTAAAGGTGTCAAAATCCTTATCTGACACAACTATTCAAGTGAAGATGAACTACATTTTTTCAGAACCGCAGCTGCCAATGTTCTTTTTCGATAGTGCCAGCATCGTTCCCGACACAAATTTCAACGCTATTTATACAGACCCGATCTTGTGGTTGGGATACATTCAGAAATCCAGAGATTATACCCTACAACTGAATGCTTTTTGCCATTCAGAAGGCCAAACACTGTGCGAACAAAGAATAAATTGCGTGAAAAACATATTGGTACAATATGGTGTAGATTCGTCAAAGATTGAGATCCTTATGCATCCTTTTGAACCTTATCAAATATTATACCCGGAGGAATTCGACCAATATTTTCATTTCAAGGACATTTTGGATGAGGAATTTATACGTAATCTCCCCGATGATGAAAAAACCAAGGCGATGAAATACAACAGTCGCATAACGGTGACGGTTGCCAAAGATTAGACTGAATCAATTTGTTGTTCTCAAAAATACGTATTTTTGGAGAAACAGGCATAAAAGATTTTGGTATTTTTGGAGAAATTGGTATAAAGTCCCCAACGCCCCGACAAGGACACGGGTGATTTGCTATTTACGAAAAAGGTCTATGGTCTTCGGTCTTTGGTCTTCATTCTAAGGTCAGCAGCATCTCGGAAGATGTCGGTGGCGTTGGAATAATATGACTCTTCTTAAGAGAGAGAATTTCATAACTTTGTAATTTTGCGCTTCCACAATTTTTAGTACTTTTGCGGCCTTGCTTTAATTGTTGTATAACGTAAAGAAACAAAATATAAATGAATAAAATCGCACTTGTGACAGGGGCCGACGGCGGTATGGGGACCATCCATACCCGCACATTGGCGCAAGCTGGCTATGAAGTCATTATGGCCTGCTACGACAAGGAAATCGCCAGACCTGTATGTGAAAAAATAGCGTCCGAAACCGGCGCCACATTGCATCTGATGCAGGTGGACCTGGGCAATTTACAAGACATCATCCGCTTCGCCGACGAGGTGAAGGCGCAGTTCAGCCGGCTGGACATCCTGCTGAACAATGCCGGCGTACTCTGCCACGGCGCCAAGAACAGCGTCAACGGCATCGAATACACCGCCGCCGTGAACTACCTGGGCCACTACACCCTCACCAACGCCCTGCTCCCCATTATGGGCCAGGGCACCCGCATCGTCAGTATGATCTCCATCGCCTACGTGGTGGGCAAAATACACGAGGACTTCCTGTCGGAGACCAACGACAAGAAGTTCAACCGCTTCACGACCTATGGCAACTCCAAGCGCGCCCTGTGCCACTTCACGCTCGACGCGGCAGAGGCCTGGAAGGATCGCGGCATCTGCATCAATGTCGCCGACCCCGACATCGTGAGCACCGGCATCATCCGGCAAGGCAACATTGTGGTGGACAAGCTGTGCGACTGGTTTTTCCGCCCCATCATCAACACGCCGGAGCAGGGTGCCGCCACGATGCTGGCCGCCGCCCTTAACCCCGAGTTCGAGGGCGTGACCGGCTGCTATTTCAAGAAAAAGAAAATACGGAACCGCAAAAGGAGTTTCCACACCGATATGAAAGAGCGTGAACTGCTGCGGCGCATCACCCGCGAGGCGCTGCAACGCAACCATATAGAGCTATGATAGTGCCTGAGTATCTTCGTCCTGGCGACACGGTGGCCATCGCCGCCCCCGCGCGCAAGATCTCCCCCGAGGAGGTCGCCCCCGCCGTGCGCCTGCTGGAAAAGGCCGGCTTTAACGTTTTTTATGACGACCGGCTGTTCGCGCAAGAGCACCAGTTTGCGGGCAACGACTCCCTACGGGCCAGCTATATGCAGGAATTACTCGACAACCCCGACATCAAGGCCGTCTGGTGCGCCCGCGGCGGCTACGGCTCCGTGCGCATCATCGACCGCCTCGACTTCCGCCGCCTCCCTGACCATCCCAAATGGCTGTGCGGCTACAGCGACGTCACCGTCTTCCACTCACACTTAAACCGACTGGGCGTGAGCACCCTGCACGCCACGATGCCGGTGAATGTGCACGACGGCGAGTTCCAAAACGCCGCCAACCAATCGCTGCTGGCCGCCCTCCAGGGCAAGCCCCTGCGCTATGAGATTCCCTCGCACCCCTTCAACCGCCCCGCCCCCGTGGAGGCCCCCGTGGTGGGCGGCAACATCTCGATGCTCTACTCCCTGCTCGGCTCCCCTTCCGATCTCGACACCGAAGGCAAAATCCTCTTCCTCGAAGACCTTGACGAATATCTCTACCATATCGACCGGATGATGGCCAACCTCGACCGAAACGGCAAACTGCGCCCCATTGCCGCCCTGCTCGTCGGGCACCTCAGCGAGATGCACGACAACACCATCCCCTTCGGCAAAAACGCCGAGGAGATTGTGGCCGAGTACGCCTACAAATACAACTTCCCCTGTTTCTTCAACTTCCCCGCCGGTCACCTGCCCGACAACCGGGCCATCCGTATGGGGCAACCTATGCGCATCACCCCGTTCGCCAACCATATACAAACCGAAAACTAACCGCAATGAACATACATAAATGTCTGATGAGAATGTGCGGGTTCAAACCCGTGGGTATCTACCCCTTTGAAACCAAAAAGTGCGTCATCATTATGGCGCCACACACCTCTATCGTCGATTTCTTCTTAGGATTGATGATGATACGCTATCTCAAACTCAAAATGGTGATGGTGATGAAAAAAGAATTCTTCGTCTTTCCCATCAAATACCCCTTGAAATGGATAGGTGTGGTGCCCGTTGACCGGCATCACTCGCGCCATTTCGCCGAGTTTGCCACCGACATCGTCAAAAGCCGCGACGAGGTGGCGCTCATCATCTGTCCGGAAGGCACGCGCACGTTGGTGAACCGCTGGAAAAAGGGCTTCTATCAGATTGCTATGGAGGCCAACGTGCCCATCGGGCTAAGCCACATCGACTTCCGCACCCGCACTTTAGGCGTGGGGCAGATGTTCTACCCCACCGGCGACTACGAAAAGGATATGGTGGAGATTGAGAAATACTACCACGGTATGCGGGGATATCGCAAAGGCCGTTTCAATTTGGAGAACGAACCCGTGACATCCCACGAGTGGGACAAGAACTAACAGCGCTTGCCGTTCAGGAAATATTGTTCCACCTTGTTGCTTCCGAAAGCGTAATTCATAAAATAGATAGTATTCATCGGCTTAGTGATGAAGAAGTTGGCGGTCTTGCCCTTGGTAATCGTGCCCAACTGCTCCTGCACGCCCATTGCGTAGGCTGTGTTGATGGTCGTGGCGTTGATCACCTCTTCGGGCAGCATCTTGTACATGATGGAGCCCATCGCCACCACCAGCTGCATATTGCCGGAAGGACAGGAACCCGGATTGAAGTCGGAGGCGAGTGCCACCGGCAGGCCGGCTTCCATCATCTTGCGGGCGGGTGCGCAAGGCATTCCTAAGAAGAAGGCCGCACCGGGCAGGATGGTCGGCATCGTCTCGCTCCCCAAGAGGGCTGCAATCTCATCGTCACCGGTATATTCCACATGGTCCACCGACAGGGCGTTGTACTTGACACCCACCTGGATGCCACCGGAAAGGGCCATCTCGTTGGCGTGGATCTTGGGCCGCAAGCCGTACTTGATGCCCTGCATCAGCATACGCTCGGTCTGCTCGCATGTAAAAAAGCCCTTGTCGCAGAACACATCGATGTAGTCGGCCAGCTCCTCGGCGGCCACCATCGGGATCATCTCATTGATAATCAAGTCCACATACTCGTCAGGGTTCTGCTTGTATTGCAACGGCACCGCGTGTGCCCCGAGGAAATTGGCCTTGATGGTGAGGGGCGACTCCTCGCGGAGGCGGCGGATGACGCGCAGCATCTTCAGCTCGTCCTCGGTGGAGAGGCCATAGCCGCTCTTGATCTCCACGGCACCGGTGCCGAAGGAGGCCATCTCCTCCAAACGGCCCCACGCCTGCTCGAACAACTCCTCCTCGGAGGTCTCGTGCAAACGCTGTGCCGAGTTGAGGATGCCGCCGCCGCGCTTGGCTATCTCCTCGTAACTCAAGCCCTTGATCTTGTCGATGTACTCCACCTCGCGACTGCCGGCATAGACAATGTGCGTGTGCGAGTCACAAAACGACGGGAAAACCATACGCCCTGTGGCGTCGATTTCCTCAATGTTCTCCTTGATACGCGACAATTTGGCCTCCGTCAGCTCCTCCATCGGACCAAAGTCCTTGATTTTGTCGCCCTCCGTAAGCAAAAAGGCGTTTTCAATGACGGGCAGCGTCTGCATATCCCTGCCGGCGCGCCACTTCACGGATTTTGTTTCCGCTTGAACCAATTGCTTGATGTTTTTTACTAATATTGCCATTTATGAGGTTATTAAGCTTTAAACTATTAATTTATTTAATGTGAATCTTCAAGTCTTACGTCTCTAATCCCTCACATCATACCCAAACTTCTTCATCTGCAGCTCGCTGTTACGCCAGTCCTTGAGCACCTTGACGGAGAGGTCGAGATAGACGTGCTTTTGGAGAAACTCCTCGATAGAGGCACGGGCATCGGTGCCGAGTTTTTTGATAGCAGAGCCCTTGCTGCCGATGATGATGGCCTTCTGGGTGGTGCGTTCCACATAGAGGGTCGCACCGATGCGCACAATGTCGTCCTCTTCCTTGTAACTGTCCACCACCACCTCCACGCTGTAGGGAATCTCCTTCTTGTATTGCAACAAAATCTGCTCACGAATCAATTCGGAAACGAAAAAGCGCATGGGACGATCAGTGAGGGCATCTTTCGGGAAATAGGGCGGATTGAGGGGCAGCAGGGCAACAATGCGGTCGCGCAGCTCATCAATGTGAAGCCCTTTGAGGGCAGAGATGGCAAAAACGTCCGCATCGGGAAAGACCGCCTTCCAATAGGTGCGTGCCTCCTCGGCCTGCGCCTCATCATATTTATCTATCTTGTTAATGATCAGAATAATAGGAATCCCTGTTTTTTTTATATTCTCCACCAGTTCCTCATTATAGCGAGTCTCCCCGCATTCGATAAGATAAAGGATGATGTCAGCATCTTGAAGGGAGTCGGTAACGAAGCGCATCATCATTTTCTGCATCATGTAGGCAGGATCGAGCACGCCGGGAAGATCGGAATAGACGATTTGGAAGTCGTCGCCGTTGACGATACCCTTGATGCGGTGTCGTGTGGTTTGCGCCTTGGAGGTCATGATGGAGATCTTTTCGCCGACCAACTGGTTCATGAGCGTGCTCTTACCCACGTTGGGGTTGCCGATGATGTTGACAAAACCGGAGCGATGTTGTTCAATGTTTTCTATTATGGGAGCAGTCATATTTTTCTATTGTTTGTAAAAAAGTAATGAGGGTTTGTCGGCGTCCGCAGGAAAAACCATGTAACTGAAATGGGTAAGCCAGTCGCCGATGTTGTAGAATCGGGAGTTGTCGGAGAGGGCATATTCGGCGGGAGTGTGGCGGTGTGCATAGATGAACATATCCACAGGCTCTTGCGCGAGTATCTGGCGGGCATATTGCACCTGAGACTCCTGTTCGCCCTGGAAAGTAAAAAGCGACTCGTCGTGGGAGGCGCGACTTTTACGGGAAAAGAAACGGGCTATGGAGAAGGCCTGGCGCGGATGCAGCATACTGTACAGCACACGGTTGGGCTTGAAGCCAAAAATGCGCTTGATGAACAGATAACGGCGCTGGTGTCCCCCGATGCCATCACCGTGCCCGACAATGCAACGTTTGCCGTTGAGGTTGAAGACCTGCTGCTGGAAAAAGACCTTGCAACCAAAAGATTGGGTGAAATAATCCTGCACCCACATGTCGTGATTGCCCGTGAAATAGTATATCTCAACGCCATTCGCGTGAAGTTCCGACAGCTTGTTAAAAAATCTGAAATAGCCTTTGGGCACCACATCCTCATACTCAAACCAAAAGTCGAACATGTCGCCCAAAAGGAAGAGGTGCTGCATATTATCTTTCTGTTGTTGCAACAAATCGACAAGCATATCCTCCCGGACCCGGCTTTCCGACTCGGAGGGGCATCCGAAGTGGGCGTCGGAGACGAAGCAGGCATTGCCTTCAATGGTGATGGGATGTCGGAAGTCGGGATATTCCATTATTAAAATTTGTTAATCCATTCGGCCACTTCGAGGGCGGGTATGTTGTTCATGCACTTGAAGTGCTTGCGGGGACATTTGTCGTAGCCCAGCTTGGCGCAAGGGCGACAGGAGAGGGGGCAAACCTCGTAATTGCGAAAGAGGTTGCGCTCGTCGGGCATATAGGGGTACATGCCGAATTCGGGCACGGTGTTGCCCCAAATCACAGCGATAGGCTTGTGAAAAGCGGCGGCTATGTGCATCAGCCCCGTGTCGCCCGTGATGACGGCATCGGACTGTTTCAAAATGGAGCAAGACTGGAAAAGGGAGTACTTGCCGCAACCGTTGTAGGCGCGGTCGCCGAGGGCGGCGACGATCTCCTCGCCAGCCTCGAACACATCTTTGCCGCCCAGCAACATGACAGGTTTATGCAAGATGCTTCCGATTTCGATGACCTTGGAGGCAGGGATGCGCTTGGTGGCATGCGCGCCTGCGAGCACAACGGCCACAAAGCCGTCGTCGAATACCATCGGCAAATCATCCTCGTCGAACTCGCCTTCGGTGGGGATGAAAAACTCCAGTCCCTTTTGGTCGTCGTGCACATCCAGTCCGACCACGGCCTCAAAGTATCGGCTCACAATATGCTGGTCGGGAAGGACATCCAACTTCAGGGTAACGTTCAAGAATTTGCGGAAATTGATTTTCGGAAACGAGGAAGAGGGGGTCCTGAGCTTGCGCACCAACTGCCGGGAACGATGGTTGCCCTGCAAGTCAACCACAAAGTCGAATTCCTCGACTTTGAGCTCTTGTATGGTTGCGTCCACATCCTCGGGGTCGTAGAGATGCAGCTTGTCCACGTGAGGATTGAAGACCATCACGTCTTTCATCTGTTTTTTTGTGAGATAGTGCAGCTCCACATCAGGCACTTGTTCTTTCACGGCACGCACCACGGGGGTGGTCAGCACGATGTCGCCGATGGAGCTCAGTCGTACAATCAGGATTTTGTTTCTCGACGGGGGTTGAATATCATCCATAGTGTCAGGAATTTGCTATAGGGTTGATGTTTTTTCCAAAATGGGTGTCCACGGGTGTGGCGTAAATATGCAGCAGGTAATGCATCATCTTGTCAAAGGCCACGTCACGCACGATGGCTTTCCTCTGCAGGTAGGCAAGGAATTTCTCCTTCTCCTCCTCCGTGTAATAATCACGATATTCGTCGCTGCCGCTCATCAGGTCGTGGGCAATGTAGTTGTTGGCGTAAAGTTTATAGTCACGATAAATTTGTCTGTCAATAAGCTTGCAGACTTCAAAGAGTTTGTCGTTGTTGTTGAGTTCATCCGGAATGTTGTCCAATTCCGTGTCAACAGGGGTGCCGATAACGAGGGAGACGTGTCCTTTTTCGCTGAAGATGCCCTGCTTGATGCTGTCAAAGTCCTCGCCGGGCTGTTTTTGGTAGTGGCCGTTTTCGCTCAAGGCGAGCTCACGGGCCTTGAGGGCGTCGCAGGGCTCGTACTCATAGGAGATGGTCAGCGGGGTGACACGCATACTGCGGATCATCTCCAGCAACTCGGAAGTATGCCCCATGGTGATCATCTTGAGCAGCCCCTGTTTGGTGTGGTCATAGCCGTCCTTGGTACGCCCGTCGCGCTGGGCAATCCACACAGACTCGTTATCTTCCAGAATGCTCTTTTGGATGTAGGCGGAAAGATGCTGCGAATTGAGAATCTTCTCCCGCATAGTCCCCGACCGTTTGACCAGAAACATCTTGTTGAGGCGGGCCACCTCGCCGACCACAGGAGTCGTGGTGAGATTGTCACCGAACGCTATTTTGGACGTTTTTCTTTTTTCAATGAAAAAGTAATATTGCAACATCGCCGTGTCGAACGTGATGTCACGATGGTTGGCGATAAAGAGATAGGCCTTGTCAGGATCCACATTCTCGATTCCCCTGAATTCCAGACCTTTTGTAAACTGTTTTATGAACACTTCAATAAAACGGCGGATAAAAGAGGCCTGTACTTCATCAATGCTATGGAAAGTGTCGAAGTCGCGGCGGAAATCATCGATGGTATAGTCGGGCAAACATTTGGCAATAGCGTCTTGGAAGCGTCTGTCATCCATGAGACGCCGATAGGCCGCCGGGGCTTCATCCTCGTTATAGGGTCTTATATCGTCGAAATTTTCCATCGTTTTTTCGGGGGTGCAAAGGTACATTTTTTTCGGATATACACGAACAGTGGCCATGCTTCTGTCTGAGGGCCTTACATGTTGACGTTAATATCACATCCGATGTGTGACCATAAAATCCCGTGGCGCGCAAGACGATGTCATCCACGGCATCCGTCCCACCCTGGAGACCCTCTCCCAATGGTGCAGCGAGGAGAAGATGGGCGACCACAAGGGGAAAGCCATCGGGTTCGTCGCCTGAAAAAAAGGAATGACAACAATTCATTATGGGAGGCTGACAATGTCCTCCCATTTTTTTTGATTCTGTTCCGATAATTTTGTGTATGTTTGCGCCCTCATTAAAACCCCGTGTCTTATGTCAGCAATAACCCATACCGATTTCAATTTTCCCAAACAAAAGAGCGTCTATCACGGAAAAGTGCGCGATGTATATAACATTGACGACAAGGTGCTTGTGATGGTCGCCTCCGACAGAATTTCCGCCTTCGACGTCATTTTGCCAAAAGGCATACCCTGCAAAGGGCAAATTTTGAACCAGATTGCGGCAAAGTTCCTGGATGCCACTCGTGACATCTGCCCGAACTGGAAGCTCGCCACCCCCGACCCGACAGTCACCGCCGGCGTGCTATGCCAAGGCTTCCCCGTGGAGATGATTGTGCGCGGCTACCTCTGCGGCAGCGCGTGGCGCTTCTACAAGAACGGCGGACGTAACCTCTGCGGCAACATCCTCCCCGAGGGTATGCGCGAAAACCAGAAGTTCCCCACCCCGCTCATCACCCCGACCACCAAGGCCGAGCAGGGCGAACACGATGCCGACATCTCCAAGGAGGAAATCCTCGCCAAAGGACTGGTCTCGCCCGAAGACTACGCCATCATCGAGGACTACACGATGAAACTCTTCCAACGCGGCACCGAAATCGCCGCCAAACAAGGCCTCATCCTGGTGGACACCAAATACGAGTTCGGCAAGCGAGACGGCAAAATCTACCTTATCGACGAAATTCACACCCCAGACTCCTCCCGTTATTTCTACGCCGACGGCTACGAGGAGAATTTCGCCAAGGACCTTCCGCAACGGCAGCTTTCCAAAGAATTTGTACGCGAATGGCTCATGGCCAATGGTTTCCAAGGACAGGAAGGCCAACAAGTGCCGGAGATGACCGAAGAGGTGGTCAACGGCATCACCAACCGCTATGTGGAACTCTACGAGCACATCCTGGGCGAAAAGTTCGTGCCCGCCGACAATACCGACGCAGCCGCCCGCATTGAACGCAACGTGCTGCAATGGCTGGAACAAACCCGTTAACGACCAAAAACCGCTTCGCCAAAGAGCTTTTGGGGCTTTTCTTTTAAGACAATTCTCATCACTTTGCTTTTTTGGGCACGCGCACTATGCGATGTGCCCACTTTTTTTGTACCTTTGCGCGCTTTTGCGGATTTACATCCTAACAATTGTTATGTTTTGATTTTCAAATTGTTGAAATTAAATAATACAACAACAAAACAACAACTTAAACATAAAAAATTATGGCAGAAAAAAAATTTATGACTTGTGACGGTAACCAGGCTGCGGCCCATGTTGCCTACATGTTCAGCGAAGTCGCCGCTATCTATCCTATCACCCCCTCTTCCCCGATGGCTGAGTACATCGACGAGTGGGCTGCTGGCGGCAGAAAAAACATTTTCGGTGAGACCGTGAAGGTCGTGGAGATGCAGTCCGAGGCTGGTGCCGCCGGCGCCGTCCACGGTTCCCTCCAAGCTGGTGCTCTGACCACCACCTACACCGCATCACAAGGTCTCTTGCTGATGATCCCCAACATGTACAAGATTGCTGGTGAGCTCCTTCCCGGTGTCTTCCACGTCTCCGCACGTGCCCTCGCCGCTCAGGCTTTGTCCATCTTCGGTGACCACGCCGACGTGATGAGCGCCCGCCAGACCGGTTTCGCCATGCTGGCTACCGGCTCCGTGCAAGA
>JAFPXF010000098.1 GCA_017394765.1 Bacteroidales bacterium
GGCGACACTCATCACCATGGAACGGATGGAGTTGGGGAAGATTTCCGACAGCAGTACCCAGCAGACGGGACCCCACGACATGGCGAAGCCCGCCGTATAGACCAGCATGCAGACGAGCGAACCCATGCCCACATTATGTGTATAGAAAGTGGTGCCGAGGATGAACATGGAGAGCGCCATCACGAGCGCACCGATGATCATCAGCGGGCGGCGGCCGAACTTATCGACGGTCAAGATAGCCAGGATGGTGAAAGAGAGGTTCACCGCGCCCACGATAATCTGCTGAAGCAGAGCAGTGTCGGTGGCCGCACCCATCGTCTTGAAGATTTCCGGGGCATAGTAAAGCACCACGTTGATACCGATGAATTGCTGCAGGGAGGCCAGCAGGACACCCACCACGATGATGCCGAGACCGTAGTTGTGGATCGGAACGATAAGCGAGATGAGGAAGCTGACCAACAAGGCGATTTCCAACGCGCTGTTGACCGAACAGAGTTTCAGAATGAAATAGCCCGCCACAAACAGGAGAAGCCAGGCGAGCATGAAGAGGTAGAACGCCCGCATGGACTGCCCTTTCTCGTTCAGACTCTCGCGGATGGCCGACATCTCTTTTTCGGCATCGTCACCGGAAATCCTACGCAGCACTTTGAGGGCTTTCTCTTCGCGACCGCGCATGACGAGGTAGCGGGGTGTCTCGGGCACGAAGAAGAGGGCGACAAGGAATATACCCGCCGGGATCATCTCGGAGGCGAACATCTGTCGCCAGCCGATGGTGTGTAGCCAGTTAGCGTCACCGCGTCCTGCGATGTTGTAGTTCACGAAGTAGATGATCAACATGCCGAGGATGATGGCGAATTGGTTGAGGGAGACCAGCGTGCCACGCCGGTTCGAAGGTGCGATTTCAGCAATGTACATCGGGGAAAGCATGGAGGCGATACCCACGCCCACACCGCCGCTGATGCGGTAGAAGACAAAGTGGTTGATGAAGGTGTAGTCGCCGGAACCGGGAGGCCCCCAGAAGATTTCCGGCCATGCGGAACGGACTGCGGAAGCCAGAAAGAGTATGGCGGCTATCATCAACGCTGGTTTGCGGCCGAGTTTCTGCGATAGCCAGCCTGCCAGACAAGCCCCTATAATACAGCCGATTAGCGCGCTGCTCACCACAAATCCCTCCAGCGCGTTGGCCTGCGCTGCCGGAAGATTTTGAGGATCAATGAAGAAGACGCGCAACGACTCCACCGTACCGGAAATCACCGCTGTGTCGTAACCGAACAGCAAGCCGCCCATCGTGGCCACGAGCGTCAGCGCAAGAATGTAAAGTTTGTTACTCTTCATATCTTTCTGATTTTGGTTCAAGGTTCAAAGTTCAAGGTTCAAAAACCTGAAACTTGAAATCTGAAACTATTTACACATACATATTCACTATCATCTCATACAATTCCTGCTGGCCGCTAATCTGTTGCGGCTCGGGAAGTTGCAGGGCGATATTGCGCATGTCTTCCAACGTTAGCTTGCCTTCTTCGAAGGCCTTGCCTTGCCCTTCGTCGAAGGAGGCGTAGCGTTGGGCGCGCATCTTCAAGAGGTCGGAGTTTTCTATGATGGCTGCAGCGGTGAGCAACGCGCGGGCGAAAGCGTCCATGCCGCTGATATGCGCGTAGAAGAGATCCTCCAAATCGGTGGAATTGCGACGCGTCTTGGCGTCGAAATTGGTGCCGCCGGTGGTAAAGCCGCCACCCTGCAGAATCACCAACCACGCCATTGTCAACTCGTAGATGTCGATGGGGAACTGGTCGGTGTCCCAGCCGTTTTGGTAGTCGCCGCGGTTGATGTCGATGCTGCATAACATGCCCGCGTCGGCGGCGCACTGCAGCTCGTGCTCGAAGGTGTGGCCGGCCAGCGTCGCGTGGTTCACCTCGATGTTCAGGGCGAAGTCTTTGTCCAAACCATAATGGCGCAGGAACCCGATGACCGTTTCGGCATCCACATCGTACTGGTGCTTCGTGGGTTCCATCGGCTTCGGCTCTACGAGGAAAGTTCCCTTGAAACCGTTCTTGCGGCCATAGTCACGGGCCATCGTCAGCATCATGGCGAGGTGCTCCTTCTCGCGTTTCATGTCGGTGTTGAGCAACGACATGTACCCCTCGCGACCGCCCCAGAAAACGTAGTTTTGACCACCCAACGCGATGCATGCGTCAATGGCGTTCTTGATCTGCGTGGCGGCAAACGTTGTGACATGGAAGTCGGGGTTGGTGGCCGCGCCGTTCATGTAACGTTTGTGCCCGAAAACGTTGGCTGTGGACCACAGAAGTTTCTGTCCCGTAGTCTGTTGCAACCCTTTGGCATGCTCCACCATCGTGGCTAAGCGTTTCTCGAATTCGGCTAACGAGTCGCCGGGCTCCACCACATCCACATCGTGGAAGCAGTAGTACGGGATCGAACACTTGGTCATGAACTCGAACGCGGCGTCCATCTTGTACTTGGCACGCGAAATTGGGTCGGCGGCGTTGTTCCACGGGAACGTTTTGGTAGGCCCGCCGAACTGATCGACCCCGTCGGCGCAAAGCGTGTGCCAGTAGGCCATCGCGAACTTGAGGTGCTCCTTCATGGTTTTGCCCATGACCACACGGTTCTCATCATAATAGTGGAAAGCTAACGGATTCTTGGAATCCTTGCCTTCGAAATTGATTTTCCCGATATTGGGAAAAAATGCGGTTTGTCCTTGGTAATATTCCATATTGTTTATGATTTATTGCTAAGTTTAAGAATCAAATAGTTACGTGATATCCACACTTGTTGTCTTTCATCTTTCTTCATCGCCTCATCGTCTCATCGCGTCATCGTCTCATCGCACATCCGCCAGCGTTCATACGCTTCCAGATAGGCGGACTTGTTTTCCACATCCGGTTCCACGACTGCCAGCTTGCGTAACGTCCGGAAGGCCTCTTCGGGTGTGGCGTAATACCCGCAGCCGAGTGCAGCACCGATGGCCGCACCCATGGCTCCGTTTGTGTCGTACAGCTCGATGACGGCATTGGCGACCGTGGCCAGTGTGGTCCGGAAAATCGGACTCAAGAACATATTGGCGTGTCCGGCGCGGATAACATTGGTGTCCATTCCGGTCTGCTGCATGATGTCCATGCCGTATTTGAACGAAAAGGCCACACCTTCTTGTGCGGCTCGTGCCAACGTATTGGCATTGTGGTTGTTAAAGTTCAAGCCATGGATAGAAGCCCCGATTTGTCGGTTCTCCAATATTCGCTCGGCACCGTTTCCGAAAGGCAAGACGGAAACGCCGTCGCAGCCGACAGGGGCCTGGGCGGCCATTTCGTTGAATTGTTCGTAACTCTTTTCAGGGGCCACCATCCGTTTCATCCAGGCATTCTGGATGCCCACTCCGTTGGTGCAGTGCATCACACCCAAGCGGGGAGCATTCGTGCTGTGGTTGACGTGCGCGAAGATGTTGATGCGGGATTTTGGGTCGGTGCAGATTTGGTCGCTGATGCCATAGACCACGCCGGAAGTGCCGGCGGTTGCCGCCACCTCTCCAGGATTCAACACGTTGAGGGAAAGGGCGTTGTTGGGTTGGTCACCCGCCCGGTAACAGATGGGGATACCTGGGGCAAGACCCAATTCCGCCGCGGCTTCCGCAGTTAACCGTCCTTGTTCCCCGAAAGTAGGTGCCAAATCGGCAATCAGATTGGCAGGGATTCCGAGCTGCGACAGCAGAGGCTCTGACACACGGTTCTCCTGAAAATCCCAAAAGATGCCCTCCGAAAGTCCTGGCACCGTGGTGCGTACCTCGCCGGTCATCCGCATGGCAATGTAGTCGCCCGGCAGCATGAATTTGTAGATTCGCTCGAAAAGTTCCGGCTCGTTCTCCCGCACCCATGCCAGTTTGGCGGCCGTGAAGTTGCCCGGATTGTTGAGCAAATGCTGCAGACAAAAGTCCTCCCCCAACGCCTCGAAAGCCCGGTTTCCGTATGGCACCGCCCGACTGTCACACCAGATGATGCTAGGACGGAGCACTTGTAACTTCTTGTCAACCAGTATTAAACCATGCATCTGATAGGTGATGCCGATGGCTCGGATGTTGCGTGCGGCCTGGTGGGATTCACGCAAAGCGTTACGTAACGCGGTTTTGAGATATGCCCACCAGTCGGACGGATTTTGTTCCGCCCAGCCGTTCTGAGGGGCCGAAATGGGGGCTTCTGTTTGCGGAGCGAAAGCGGAGGCCACAGGTTGTCCCGAGGCGCCGTCCATGAGAACTACTTTCACAGAGGAACTGCCGATATCAATGCCTAAAAAACACATGTCCTTGTTATTTCGCCATATAGAAACATGCTGCAAAAATAGCAAAAATATGCTTATCTGCTGTCCGAGAAAAAATGTATTTTTGCACTCTTGTTATTGAAATAGAATATGGATAAAAAAGGTTTATATTTACCTGTAGTTGAAGAATTTTACTCGCTTCAGGGTGAAGGGTACCATACGGGGAAAGCCGCATGGTTCATTCGTGTGGGCGGCTGCGAGGTGGGTTGCTCCTTCTGCGATGAGATGCGCACTTGGGACGCCACCAAATATCCGTTGGTTGACGTGGATGAGATCGTGGAGCGGGCGGCGCAGAAACCTGCCAGAGCCGTGGTGGTCACCGGCGGCGAGCCCCTGCTCTACAACATGGGGCCTCTCTGCACCAAGATTCACGAGCACGGAATCCAGTGTTTCCTCGAAACCTCCGGTTCCCAACCACTGTCCGGCGACTGGGACTGGATCTGTCTGTCGCCGAAATACGGTGCGGCACCTAAACCCGAAATCCTCGCCAAAGCCAATGAGCTGAAAGTCATCATCGGCAGCGAGGAGGATTTCATTTGGGCCGAAGAGAATGCCCGCAAGGTCAGCAAGAACTGTCTCCTCCTCCTTCAGCCCGACTGGAACCGCTGCAACGTGATTATGGGCCGTTTGGTGGAATATGTGCTCGCACATCCGAAATGGCGGGTATCCCTCCAGGCCCATAAGTATATGCAAATACTTTAACCTCCTAACCTTTAACCCCTTAACCTTAACCTATAACCCGGCTTCAATAACCAATAACCTATAACCAATAACCATTTACAAATGCGTGACGAACACGAAATGAACTTGAAAGAGCTGATTGGCCGTTTTGTGAGCCAGTCGGGGAAGCAGCACCTGATGGACAAGCAGCTGCTGTTTGACCGTTGGCCGGAATATGTGGGGGATATCTGCGCCCAACTCTCGAAGTGCGAGGATCTCCGCAACGGCATCCTCTATGTTCGGGTGCAGAACGCTGCCCTCCGCTTCGAACTTTTCGGTCATAAATCACAGATATTGAAGAAGATGGAAAAAGACTTTGGCCCCCTGGTCCGCGATATTATGTTCCGCCAGTGACATTCCGTGGCAGCGCCGAAAGCCAAGGTCCATTTTTTTGTATTTTTGCATTTCAAATTATTCTAAATAAATATGAAAAGAGCGATTATCAGTGTGAGCAACAAGGAAGGCGTAGTGCCTTTCGCACAAGAACTTATAAAATTGGGTTATGAAATCATTTCCACGGGTGGCACGCGTAAGGCCTTGGAGGCTGCGGGCGTGAAAACCATTGGCATCAGTGATGTAACGGGCTTCCCCGAAATCATGGACGGGCGTGTGAAGACGCTGCATCCCAAAGTGCATGGCGGTCTCCTCTCCGTACGCACCAACCCCGAGCATGTCAAGGAGATGGAATCCAACGGCATCGCCCCCATTGATATGGTGGTGGTGAACCTCTATCCCTTTAAGCAAACCATTGAAAAAGAGGGGACTACATTTGAGGATGCTATTGAGAACATCGACATCGGCGGTCCTTCCATGCTGCGCAGTGCGGCCAAAAACCATGCTTTCGTGACGGTGGTGGTCGATAATGCCGACTACGCCACCGTGCTGGACGAACTCAAAGCGCACGGCGACACCACTTTGGAGACCCGTCGTCGTCTGGCCGCCAAAGTTTTCCGCCACACCGCCGCCTACGATACCTATATCTCCACATACCTGACGGAAAAGACAGGTGAGGAATATCCTGAGAATCTGACACTTACCTTTACCAAAAAGCAGTCGTTGCGTTATGGGGAGAACCCGCATCAGGATGCTGCGTTCTATGCCGGCAAGAAACAGGGATTCTCTATGGCTTGGGCTGAGCAATTACATGGTAAAGAGTTGTCGTACAACAATATACAAGACGCAGATGCCGCCTTGCAGATTCTGCGCGAATTTGACGGCCCGACAATGGTGGCCGTGAAACACAAGAACCCTTGCGGCGTGGGACTCGGTGAAACCGCTTTGGAGGCCTGGACCCGCGCTTACGAGGCTGACAGCGTCTCCATCTTCGGTGGCATCGTGGCCTCCAACCGCGAAATCGACCTGCCAACCGCAGAGGCGATGAAGCCCGTCTTCCTCGAGATCATCCTTGCTCCTTCGTTCACGAAAGAAGCCTTCGACCATCTTTCCACCAAGAAGAATATCCGATTGATGACCTTCAGCACTGACAAATCCAACGCCGATGAGCGGATGTACGTCAGCGTGGCTGGCGGTCTGCTTTGCCAGTCGCTCGATCGCAAACGTTTTGAGGATTACGAACTTAAGGTGGTGACGGAAAAAGCCCCAACGGCAGCGGAGATGGAAAACTTGAAACTTGCGATGACGATATGCAAGCACGTGCGTTCCAACGCCATTACGGTGGCTTGCAACGGTTGTATTGCCGGTGTCGGCGCAGGACAGATGAATCGTGTTGGTGCTGCCCATATCGCCTTGGAAGAAGCTAAGGCAAAAGGACTAACAGCCAATCTCTGCCTCGCCAGCGACGCCTTCTTCCCCTTTGACGATGTAGTGAAGATGGCCAAGGAATACGGCGTCACCGCCATCATCCAGCCCGGCGGCAGCGTCCGCGACGAAGACTCGATCAAGGCCTGCAACGAGTTCGGAATCGCGATGGTGTTCACGGGAGTGCGGCACTTCAAACACTGACGGTGGCATTGTCGCTGGTAGTAACTTTGACTATAACTCTGACTCTGACTATGACTTAGACTTAGACAATGACTTAGACGATTGTCATTTGCAGGTTAGTCTGTGAATCATTTCGTAAACTTGTCTTTCTATTGAGTTGATTTCTGACAGAAGTTTGTCCAGCACTTCTTTTGTAATGTAACCTAATTGTTGTGCGATATATAATTGCGTTTCTAATTCATAAGCGGATCCTAAACTGATTTGCAGAAAATGTGCAAAATCTTTTTCACTACTTCTACTAGATCCTTCCGCTATATTTGAGACAATTGAAACCGAAGCCCTCCGCATTTGTCCAGACAAACCAAATCTTTCGTAGGATGGAAATTTGTTTACTATCTGATATATCTCTGCGCTGAGCTTAAGTGATATCTTCCACATGTCATAGTTTCTGAAATTTCTCATTTTTACTGGTTTTAGTTAATTTTAAGTTACTTAAATAATAAATATTTTGCAAAAATACATTTTTTTTCCAAACATCTCTAAATAAAGTTTAAGTCTAAGTCTAAGTCTAAGTTTAAGTCTAAGTTTAAGTCTAAGTCTAAGTCATCGTACACCCCCTTTAACAACCAACAATCATGCAAGTCTCAATCAACCCCAACATCGACGAATCCTGGAAACAGGTGCTTTGGGATCAATTCCAAGCTCCCTATTTCGCGGAACTGAAAGCCTTTTTGGTGGAAGAGAAGAAACACTATCTCGTTTTTCCGCCGGGGCCAAAGATTTTCAATGCGTTCAATTCCACGCCGTTTGATAAGGTGAAGGTCGTGATTATCGGACAGGATCCCTATCATGGGGAAGGGCAGGCGCACGGATTGTGTTTCTCGGTACAGGATGGCGTGCCGATTCCGAAGTCGCTGCAGAACATCTTCAAGGAGCTGAGCACGGATGTGGGTTTTGTTCCGCCGAGAAGCGGCAATCTGCAGTCGTGGGCGAACCAGGGGGTGTTGCTGCTCAATGCGACTCTCACCGTGCGGGCGCATCAGGCAGGCTCGCACCAGCGTCACGGTTGGGAAACTTTCACCGACTGCGCCATACAGCGGCTCTCGGAACAGCGTGAGGGACTTGTCTTCCTGCTGTGGGGTAACTATGCCATTGAGAAACAGCGTCTTATCGATACATCCAAACATTATGTGCTCACGGCTCCGCACCCGTCGCCGCTCTCCGCATCCCGCGGTTTCTTCGGATGCCGCCACTTCTCCCGCACAAACGAGATCCTGGTGTCGATGGGGAAGACACCGATTAACTGGCAACTGTGACGATGAAACGATGAAACGATGAGACGATGATGCGATGAGACGATGAGACGATGATGCGATGAGACGATGAGACGATGATGCGATGAGACGATGATGTTTAAAAGCCACAGTTAAGTTTAAAGTCATAGTTATTGTTATAGTTAATAGCCAACAGCCAATGTCCCCTTTCCTGAACCATATTATCGACAAACTCCTTGAAAATCGCAGCATTCCCCTGCACGATGTCGCGGTGATTTTGCCGAACCGTCGTGCGCGCCGTAAGCTGCTTCAGGGTTTGCATGAGTCTAATGGCGGTAAAACTATGTTTGCGCCGCAGATTTTCCCGATGGAAGATTTCGTTGCATGGCTGTCACCGCTTCATATTCTAGACCAGGTCTCCTTGATCTGGAACCTGCATGCGATTTCCCGTGATTTTCCGGGGGAACGTTTCGAACTGCATAATCTCCTGTCATGGGGGAGTGCGTTCCTTAAGGATATCAGCGATATGGATATGCAGCTGCAAGATGTCCCGGCTATCCTGCGGGAATACGCCGATGCCGCCAAGTTCGAGATCCCCTTTGGAAAGGACGACCTTTCAGAAAGCGATCGTGAGAGGTTGGGATTCAATGACTTGCTCGCTGAAATATACGGATTGTTCCGAGCTCAGTTGAAAGAAAAGGGGGAAGCTTACGAAGGTATGTTGTATCGGGATTGTGCTGAGCATATTGACGAATATGCGAAAAAAATCCCTTTCAAACGACTCGTTTTCGCCGGTTTTTATGCCCTTTCGCCTGCCGAGTTGACCGTTATGCGTTATCTCAAAGAGCATTTCCAAACAGAATTTTACTTTGACATCGACCCGTTTTATTGTCATCTGGAAGAGCAATCTGCCGGGGCGCGTATTCAACGGGAGCCTTCCTTTTTCATCAAACGCAACTGCGAAAAACTGCAGTTGAATCCTGCCGGACTTGATTTTAACGAGAACAACTATGCGACGATTCCCAAAGAGGTGAAAATCGTGGCCACGGCGCAAAATATGCGGCAGATCTATTGTGCGATAGAAGAGATTGAACGCATCAAAATCCGGAAGCGGCATGATACTCCCGAGATGGTGAATGAGAATGGAACAGTGGATATGTCGGACACGGCGGTGGTGTTGGCTGAAGAAGAATTGCTGCTACCGTTTCTGTCATCCTATAATCCTGAGGATCTGAATATTAATGCGACTATGGGCTTCCCGTTTACTGCCACGCCAGTCTGTTCTCTGCTGCAAATCTTGATGTCTGTTTACGAGTCTGTATTTGCACTGACGCCGGACGACAGTCAGGAGCTCTCCTTTAGCGGTGAACAGGTGGAGCAGTTGT
>JAFPXF010000099.1 GCA_017394765.1 Bacteroidales bacterium
GAGCGCACCACGTTGATAATCTGATTCTTCTGACGAATGTTGGAGTTCTCGATAGCAGCTTCAAAGCCGTCCCAGTCCTCACCTTTGGCATTGTTCACATATTCAAAGACCGGTTTTTGTAAGTCTTTCATCTTGATATTATTACGCTTTGCATAATCCTTCAGATAAGCGTTGAACTTGTCGTTGAACCAGTTTTTACCCACTTGGAAACGTTTTTCGGAAAGACCCTGGTTGTTGGTTTCCTCGCCTTCAGGGGAGGCCCAACCAGAAATCACCACACGGTCAATGATATAGTCATTGTTCATGAAATCCGTGAACGCCTTGATGGAGTCTTTGGCAGCTTGAGTCTTGTTGTTGGGGTTATTCCAATTCATGTTCGCACTGTTAAGGTCGAAGTAAAGTGTAGCCGTTCTGCCAATAAACTCCGCCTTGTAGTTGTGGGGTGCGAGAAGGAATGCCGTACCGCTGTTGGCATTGTCCGTCAATCTCGGGGTCAGGTTGGCGCGGGCACTGGTGTTACTGATGCCCTCACCGAGATTACGATCGCCGAACGTATGCGATTTCTTCTTCAGATTGGCCTCAGCACCCGTCACGATTTCAGCGGTCTCATACTTTTCGTCAAACTTGAAGGTTCCGCTTTGCGTGAAAGAGCCACCCGTCTTATAAGGTATCACGGTACCATCACCTTTGGCTTTTTCACCCTTCACTTTAATAGTGGCAAACGGAGGGTTAACCTTCTGTCCGTCAACAGATAATGACGGAGTAAACGTCATTGTGGCTTTCTTTTTCATGTACTTGGGCGGGAATGTTCCTTTGATAGTGTAGGCCACCTCACCACCTTTGTTCTCCAAATCAGGATCATCCAAAGTAACCGTCACTTCCGGATACTTTTTCACCATTTTTCCAAGTCCGCAACTGCTCATCGTAAGAACAATCGCCACAACCATGCTCAATGCAAATAATTTTCTCATAGATTATTAAGGTTTTTAATTGTTTTTTCTTAAACGATGCAAAAATACACTTTTTTTGGCTCAAAAATCCGTTCCCAAAGAAAACATAAACATCCCTTTTTTATTCGGAATTTCCCAGTCCTCCACACCCCAGGCATAGTCGAAACGGAGGAAATACCCAAAGACGGAAATTCTGGCGCCGATGCCGAAGCCACCCACCCAAGGATCCACCTGCCGCTTGACTTCCGCATGAATCGGACCGCTGTCAATGTAGCGGGTGTAGAGACAATTGTCCTCAGAATACGGAGTGAAGCCTGTCCACGCCGTGCCAACATCACCGAACAGGTTAAGTTGCAGCGAATTGAGGAAATTCCATCCGAGCTTATGCCCGACAATCAACTGGACAATCGGTATGCGTAACTCCCCGTTAAAAAGCAGAAATGAGGTGCCATTACGGATATTCTGACGGAAACCGCGCATGTTCGTGGCCAAAGTCTGGTAGGCGTAATTTTTGGTCAAGTCCGTCGAAATGTCGCTGTTGAACTTCGCGGCAATCCAGTTATCCACACCGCCCATATAATAGACGAGCCGCGCAGAACCGGCATTCGTGCTGCCCGCAAGCCGCAACGCCAATGTCATGTTGCGATACAACTTGATGGAGTGTCGCGCGTCAAAACCGACCACGAGAAGATTCAAAGTTTCCCGCTCAAGCCGCTGCTCATACTCGGCAAATAATTTCAACTTGGTGCCTCGCCACAAATTGGTGTATAACTCCTTGGATGAATCGAAAATGTATTCCAATTTTGCTCCCGCCCACACATGGTGCGCATCTTCCGCCTGCAAGGTCTGGTCGTTCAGCGCAGCCACAATGTTCGTCTCATATCGCCCCTTCAGAGTCAGTCTCAAACAGTTTGTCTTATTGAATGGAAACTTCAATGTATAAAACAAACTGTTGGAGTTTTGCCTGTACACATAGCCGTTCACCTGCGAGCTGATGGCCTGTCGGTGCAGCGTGATCTGCCGGTCCAAACGGCGAGAAAGATTCTCATAACTGAACAGAAACTCGTAACTATTTAAGTCCCACCCTATTCTAAATCCACCCGTAATGCGGTGATCCTCAAAAAGGTCGTTGATTCCCAACATGAACAGTGCGTTAAAGCCCGTGTTCAAATAAATGGGCGATGTGCCTCCTTCAAACTGCTGGTAAGAAGTGTTCAAGAAACTGAAGTCTGCCTGCGTAATCAGCTGGTCAATAGAATATTGCACCCTATACGGCAAACCGACGGGAATGGGAAAATCTCGGTTCAAACGAAGGGAGGTGTACGTGGTATCACCATCGAAATCAGAAGTGTTGCCGGTTGCCGCATTCGTTTCCGTTGACAGGGTAAAACCATGTTGTTGCGGCGGGAAATTGTCGGAAATGCTGTCCTGAATTTTCTGCACACTGTCGCACTTGACCATATCCTCCCGAATCTTCCGATGAAAGACAGAAGGCTGTATATCAGGATGATACAAATTGTGCAACTCCGTGAACCAAATGTGTTTGTGGTTGTTAGTAAGCGAAAGATCAGCCACTGTGTTAGTTACAGGGTTATAGGCATGTTCCTCGATGTTAAAGGATCTATCCGTCAGAGAATGCGTCTTGGCATAGTAAATATAATGTACCGCCGTGTCAATACGACTGATGGAGCTGTCGAAAACCGCCTCATAACGGTTCACGACCCCTCCTTCGTCACTCAAGAATAAAACACGCTGGTCCCCGGCTGGCAAAATGCCGTATTCATTTGCATATGGGGAATCTGTAATTCGCAACAAAGAGCTGTCTTTGGTTTGATAATTATACAAAAACAGGTTATAGGTCCTTTGTCCTGATTCGTCTAAGAAATTATCCTTCAACAAGATAGAATCAACTGGACGATTCGAGGCAAAGACAATCTGCCGGGAATTCAGAAACACCGGATTGTAGTCGTCATAGAAGTCGTTGGTGAGATTTTGGTACGTTTTGGCTAGGAAACTGTACATGAAAATGTCGGACTGTCCGTTCTTGAAACCGGAGAAAAGCATCCGCTGCCCGTCTTCCGAATAGCACCAGGAACTGATTTTCTCCACATCCACCAAGAATTTCTTCCCCCATTTTCGCTTTTCCAAATCAAAAGGTACAAACAGACAATCCCCTTTATGTTCAAAGGTCAAACCGAGAATTTCCCCGGTAGGATGCCAAGCAATCAGAGGGAACGTTAGGTCGGGATTGTCCTCTGTTTTTTGATATTTCCGAAGAATGCATTTCGGCTTTTTGTCCTTTTGCGTTTTCATCCAGACCCGAACCTGACCGGCTTCATTCGTGACGTATGCGTATTTTTCGCCATCTGGGGAAAAGCAAAAACGTGCATAATCCCGCTTAGGGTTGGGTTTTCGGAGAATTTCCTCACCGGCAGGCATGGACTTGGCCATGTCCGGATGATACATGACCATATAATACTTGTACCATTGCGTAACCAAGACTTTATACGGAACCATCGTGGCGCGGAACAACCCGTTTTCCATACTTTTCGCCGAACGGGTGTAATAGAGAACCTTCGGGATTATAGATTCCCCGTAAAGATCCACCAAATATTTCCAGAACGAATGCCCAGCGTACGTCGCCTCTACTGGGGAGAGATCCTCAAGACGCTTGTATTTTCCAGTAAGAATGCCATTCTTGGTATGAGCGTCGACCTCGCTGTTCCAATGTTCGCCAAAATAGGAAGCCAGCCCGCTGTAATACCAGCTGGGCACGTTCATCAGGTAATCGTATGAAATGTTGGCGCCGACCGTCGCACCCTGCACCAACCAATGAGCGTACACGTTCATCAGTCCGCCGCGAATCATCTTGTCCAAATGGGCGCGGTTCCCGTCGAAGTAGATGTAGATTTTCGTGCCGTAAATGTTGGTCACGCCGCCCTGGTTGTAGAAATCCTCATAGTCGTAGGCGAAATTGGATTCCCTGAAGTCAGACTGCGTGTTATACACGATGATCTGCAGCTTCTTTTTGGAGGTGTAATTCAGCAGTTTCTCAATTTCGGATATATATTCGGGCGTTTTGTAGAAAACATATTGCGCCAACGCCCTGCCTGTCGGGTAATAATAAACATCGTACTGTTCGGCGCGGAGGTACTGCCAATTGAAATTCTGATGCTGCACACGACTTTTCCCGAAGGAGAGTTTCGAGCCGTTGTAGAACTGGGCATGGGCCGATGTCAGGAACAAACATAGGAACACCCACATCGTCATAGCGATGCGACTATACGTTTTTGATTTTGAAAGATGTGTTCCTGTCATTCTATATCGGTTTTTCTACTTTGTGGAGACGTTGCGCGCAACATAGCTACATATATACTCAACGTTTCATAAACGGTTTCAGTACATTTTCAATGAAATTCCGTTTTTCGTTGAGAAGATTTTCCGTCCGCGCCTCCATCAGCAGCCTCAAATAAGGTTCCGTATTAGACGGGCGGATGTTGAACCACCAGTCGGCAAACTCAACACGGTAGCCGTCGAAATCGAGAATTTTTGTCGGTTCCTCTTGTGCTATGCAGGCCGCCTTCACCGCCTCCATGGCCTCTTGCTTGTGCTCTATCGTGAAGTTGATCTCGCCGGAATTGGCGTAGCGTTTGATCTGCGCAATCAGCTGTGACACAGAGATTCCCCGTTTTTTCATTTCGGAAAAGACATGCAAAACCACCTGCGAAGCAATCATCGCGGAGTCGGAGTAGAAAAAGTCACGGAAATAGTAGTGGCCGGCATACTCCCCACCGAACGCACCGTCAATCTCGCGCAACTTCATGGCAGCATAGGCTCTTCCCACCCGCCAGATGTACATTTCCCGTCCCATCTTCTCCAAATACTCCGCCACGGATTTCGATGTTCTAATATCCTGAATCACATAACCTTGCACGTTTTTCTCTTCAATAAAATAGTGTCCTAAAACCGCAATCATCAAGTCAGGCGGGATAAAATCGCCATGCTCATCCACGAACATCACACGGTCGGCATCGCCATCGAACACCACCCCGATGTCAGCGTGCGTCTCACGCACCTTTTCCTGCAACGCCACAATGTTTTCCGGCTCCAGCGGGTTCGCCTCGTGGTTCGGAAACGTACCATCCAACGTGTCAAAGAGATAAAGCGGTTTGTCGCCGAAAATCTCCTTCACGAGAATGGAAGCCATACCGTTCGAGCAGTCCATCACAATGTTCAGATTGTCGATAGGATAGTGATACTGTGATTGAAATTCAAGGTATTCTTGTTTTACGGGATAATCCACGATTTTGCCTTTTGAGGCAGTGACGACCACCTCATCATGCAGGATTTTCTGTTCCAACTCGCCTAGTCCGGTGTCGAAGCCCACAGGGAGCGCATCCCTTCTTGAAACTTTCAACCCGTTGTATTCCTTAGGGTTATGGGAGGCGGTAATCATGACAGAAGCGTCAAAATGATGCTTTGCGGTAAAGTAATAGACCATGGGTGTAGTGGTCAGCCCCATGTCATACACATCCGCGCCCGCATCCATGATTCCACGGGCCAACGCATCGAACATGTCCGATGAAGTCAGCCGCATATCACGACCAATCAGCACTTTATCCGCTTTCAACAAAGCCGGCAAAAAGAAACCAAATTTATAGACCGTGTCCAGATTGAAATCTTTACCGAAGATTCCGCGAAAATCGTATGCTTTGAATGCGCCCATTTTCTTTTCAATTTAAGAGCGCAAAAATACAAAAATATTGTACTTTTGCGCAATCATTGCGGACGATTCCGCGATCTTCATTTTCAACAGGTTGAAATTAAACGAAAAACAATGAAAATACAGCTGAAATTGACCCTTCTTTGGGTTTTTATGATGACCTTTGTATGCGTGCAAGCGCAGGTCGTCACCGATTTTGATGAACTCTATGCGCAAGAGCTGCTGAAACCCGGCACACCCGCACCCGATTTCCAACTGAACAATCCTGACGGCAAAACTGTGAAATTCAGCGAGTTTGCCAAGGGCAAGTATGTCGTCATCGACTTCTGGGCCTCCTGGTGTCCCGATTGTCGCAAGGATCTTCCTGAAATCATCCGTCTTTACCGCAAATTCCACAAAAATGGCGTGGAATTCCTTGGCGTTTCGTTTGACATCGACAAAGAGAAATGGACGGATTACATTGCCAAATCGGGCGTTCCTTACCCGCAGGTCACCGAGCTGAAACGGATGAACCAGTCGGAGGTAGCCAAGGCCTACGGTGTGCGCTGGATTCCCTCCGTCTATCTCATCGGACCAGATGGCAAAGTATTGGTCAGCACAGTGTTGTCTTACAAAATCGAGAAAAAGCTGTATGAGCTTTTCGAAGAACCACGACCGTTGTCCATTAGCGGAACAGACGAAAATCTTACCCTTGACGGCGGCAAAGGGAAGCTGGCGGCGGTGCTGCACAAACCCGAACTGCAACCGGGTCAGCGTTGCGACCTCGTGGTGCTGTGCCACGGACTGAACTGCGACCATAATTTCGAGCTGATGCACCGAATTGAGAAGCAGTTGCAGTCGGAAGGTTTCGCCACGCTCGCATTCGATTTCAACGGGCACGGCAAGAGCGAAGGCCGCTTCTCCGAGATGACCATCCCGAACGAGATTGAGGATCTGGAACAGGTGTTGGCTTACGCGCTAGATTTGCGTTTCGTCCGTAGCATCTCACTGGTGGGTCACTCGCAAGGCGCGATTGTGGCGGCGATGGTCGCTGGCAACCACGACGAGGACATCAAGGCGGTGGTGCTGCTGTCGCCGGCCTCTTCGGTGCGCGACGACATCGCCCGAGGCAACCTCTTCGGCATCGAGTTCAACCCGCTTGACCCGCCTGACAGCCTCGTGCTGCGCAACGGCATCGCCATCGGTGGCCGCTACCTCAAAACCGCCCTCCGGCTGCCCATCTTCGAGACCTCAGCCAAGTATCACGGCAACGCCTGCGTCATCCAAGGCAACGGCGACCGCCTCGTGCCCTTCACCTGCGGCGAACGCTTCCACCAAATGTGGGAGAACAGCGAGTATTATGAACTGGAATATTACGACCATAATTTCTCCAACTGCATCTACCGTCCAGTGGATATTACAGTCGATTATCTCTTAAGAACGTTGAGACCGAGGTAACTGGTATTAGCTTTTAGCTATTGGCTATTGACATGGCTGTCTTTAAGCCATCGATGGCGGCGCTCATGATGCCACCGGCATAACCGGCTCCCTCTCCTATTGGATATATTCCTAACACAGAGGATATTCTATTTTCATTGCGAATAATGCGCACTGGCGAGGAAGAGCGTGTTTCCACGCCCGTCAGCACCGTATCGACATTGGCGATGCCGTGCAATTTCTTATCGAGCAGTGGCAACGCCTCGCGCAACGCATGTACGGCATAATCGGGCAGGCAGCGGCTGAAGTCACCGTAGTAGAGACCGTGCGGGTAGGAAGGGACTACTTTGCGGTGACGAGTGGCAATCTGACCCTTTAGGAACTCACCCACGAGGTTGCCCGGTGCACGACCGTCGCCCGCCATACGGAAGGCCAACCGTTCGTACTTCTCCTGGTATTCTATGCCGTCCAACACCGAACCATGCAGGAAATCTTCCGGCAACACGCTCACTAACAGCGCACTGTTGGCGTTGGCCTTGTCGCGTTTGTGCTCGCTCATCCCGTTGGTGACAATCGTGCCTTCCTCGCTGGCGGAAGCCATCACGGTACCGCCAGGGCACATACAAAACGTATAAACCCCGCGGTTTCCGATGTGAACTACTCCCTTGTAAGAAGCTGGTGGCAAGAGATTTGCGGCAGGGCCGTACTGCATCCGGTTTATGTCGCGCTGCAGATGTTCCATACGCACCCCGATGGAAAAAGCTTTGGCCTCCATCAACAGCCCTTTGGTATGCAACATGCGGATAGTGTCGCGGGCGGAATGCCCCAACCCTAACAGTAAATGGCTGGTTGTAAATGTATTACCATCTTGACAATGCACCACCAATTTGTCCCCATCTTTCTCAAAACCATCAAAAAGCGTGTTGAAATGGAATTCGCCGCCCAAGGACTCAATTTCCATGCGGATATTCTTCACCACCTTGGAAAGATAGTCCGTACCCACATGCGGATTCTGCTGGTAGGTTACCGACTCTGGTGCGCCATGCTGATAAAACTCGTTGAGTATAAATTGGTTGTATTCGCTATTGACGTTTGTGTTAAGTTTGCCATCGGAAAAAGTGCCGGCACCGCCCTCGCCGAACTGCACGTTGGAATTGGGGTTCAGCACTTTGGTTAGCAGGAAACGTTGCACCGACTGTTGCCGTTCTTCGATGCGCTCGCCCCGCTCAATAATGACGGGATGGGCGCCACAACGGGCGAGATAAAGGGCGGCAAACATCCCTGCGGGTCCAAAGCCGACCACCACAGGCGGCAGGTCGTGCGCCCATTTGGGATAGGAAAACTCTTGGGCGGGAACACATTCCGTAGCATCGGAGCCCTTCAACAAAGATCGGTATTGGTCGGGGATGGTGACTTCCACCTGGAAATTGTACAACACGTTATTCTTCTTCCGCGCATCCACCGATTGGCGCACGATACGGAAACCGTTCAAATCCTCTGTACGGATTTTGAACTGCTTGCAAACCAAGTTTTTAATGTTTTTCTCATTCCCGACAGGAATCTTTATATTCGATAGTTTCAGATGTATCATTTCCGTTATTTGCGAATTTCAGTTTTCATTTTCAGAAGTATCTTTCAATATCCGTTCAAGTATCTCTGTATCGCCAGGATAGGTGAGTTTGATATTGGAAGTGTCGCCTGGTACTATGAAAATGGGGATTTCGGGGCAATATTTGTGGAGCACACCGCAGTCGTCGGTACTGGAAAAATCCGGATCCGACAGCGCCTTGCGATAGGCCTCGCGGATCACATCGATACGGAAGGCCTGCGGGGTCTGGGCGCAACGCAACTGTTTTCTGTTCGGGATACCTGTGATGACATCGCCATCTTCCGTCACTTCGAAGATGGTGTCCGTAGCCGGAACCGCCACGGCCACCGCCGAATGGGTCTCTAACGCGGCAACCGTCTCTTTGATAATCCGTTGACTCACCGCTGGACGTGCCGCATCGTGGAAAATCAGGTTGACATGGTTTGCATTTTCGTAGGCGTTAAGGGCAGCCAGTGTCGAGAAATACCGTTCCGCTCCGCCTGACAATAACTTCTTCACCTTTTTCCATCCATTTTTGTCGATAATCGCCTGCATCTGAGCAAGATAGTCGGGATGCATGACGACGGCAATCTCGTCAATATCCTCGCAATGTTCAAAGGCCTCTACGCTATATTCAATAACGGTGCGGCCTGCCAAAGGAAGGAACTGCTTGGGAATCGCCGCCCCGAATCG
>JAFPXF010000100.1 GCA_017394765.1 Bacteroidales bacterium
GGTACTTGTCGCACCAGGTCTTCCAGTAATCGACCATTTGGGCGGGAGTCATCTCTTCGCCAGTGGACCATTTCAGTTTATAGAGGTTCTTCTCCGTGTCGAAAAACTCTGAAGCGGCCGGGTCGAGGGCGATGCAGATGTCCTCTTTCGGTTTGTAGCCGGCATTCTCGATAGCTTGCAGAATCACCTCGAGGGCTTCCTCGTTGGATTTGAGGTCGGGGGCGAAACCACCTTCGTCACCCACATTGGTGGAGTAACCGCGACTCTTGAGCACTTTCTTGAGGTTGTGGAACACTTCGGAACCCATGCGGACAGCCTCACGGAATGTGGGGGCGCCCACCGGCATGATCATAAACTCCTGGAAGTCCACGCGGTTGTCGGCGTGTGATCCGCCGTTAAGGATGTTCATCATCGGAACAGGCAGCACATTGGCGTTGCAGCCGCCTACGTAACGATAGAGGTCTTGGCCGGTTTCTTGTGCGGCAGCCTTGGCGGCAGCGAGGGAGACGCCAAGGATGGCGTTCGCGCCCATGTTGCCTTTGTTTTCCGTACCATCCACTTCAATCATGCGGGTATCTAATTCGGCTTGGTCGCTGACTTCCATGCCTTCCACAGCTTCCGCAAGGGTGCTGTTTACATTCTGGACGGCCTTAAGCACGCCCTTGCCCATATATCTGTCTTTCTGACCGTCTCTCAACTCCACAGCCTCGTGAACGCCCGTGGAGGCGCCGGAGGGAACAGCTGCGCGTCCGAACGCGCCGGCAGCGGTATAAACGTCAACTTCAACAGTAGGATTTCCGCGAGAGTCCAAAATCTCTCTTCCGTAAACTTTAACAATCTGACTCATAGTTCGTTTGTTTTAATCTTGTTGTTTTTATAAAAGAATGCAAATGTACATAAATTATGAATACACACAGACGAATGGAATGACTGCAGCAAAGACGTTTCAGGAAACGTCTCTGCCGTTACTGAACAGCAGCAGCGGCGCCAAAATGGTGTACATCATGCGTCCGGTCTGTGCGTTGAGGGTGTCTTCCACCAGCATGGAGAGGAATATCAGTAGGATGAGGGCGAAATAGACAAAGGAGATGCGGTTTCTCATGCCGACGAAGGGATAAACGAGCAGGAAGCAGAAATACACAACAGGGATGATGCCGGAAGCCATCCAGAAGGTGAGGAATTGGTTGTGGCTTCCGCGGTTTTTCTTCTTGTCGGCGATAGGGGAGTGTTGGAGCTCTAACTGGCGGTCCAGGGCGGCGCGCTGTTGCCCAATGCCGACACCAAACAGCCAATGCTCACGGATGACACGCCACGATGCCTGCCATAGCTCAATGCGCTCCAGCATCGAGGATTCGTTGATGATACCGTATTTTTTGTAAAGCGAAAGACCAAAGTAAGTTTCGTACAAGGCACGACGGAGACTATGTTGGCGAGTGTAGTAGATGTTGGCGGTTTTATTCTCGATATTGCGGATGTCTTCAGGGCTAAGGCTCATCACCGCTGCGGAGTCTTTGCGCAGACCCAGCGAGTTGAGGTAGCGGATTAGCGTGGCGGCCGTCAGCTCGTTGTACGCCGTGTCGGACCGCATGGTCCATGCAGTCTCCAACTCTTTTTCACACACGTAGTTTCCAATCTGATGCCCGTTTTCTATCATCGGATCCTCTTGGAACGTATAGAGGTTGCCAGATGCGGTCAGTGCCGTCCGGTCGGTAACATAATCTTTCACGTGGAAGTAGTCATAGGTTACATATAAGGTGTAGACAGCACCGATGGTGAGAAATAGGATGATCAAGCTGCCCATCACCCATTTGATTGTGCTGTTCTTTTGGTTTACAATTAAATAGACAGCATAGCATAAGGCGATCGCCATTAAGATGACAATTCCGGAGAGGGTTTGGGAGTACAGCAGATAACACAACAACAACAGACTGATAATGAAGTAGACATATCGCAAAATAGTGGTTTCGTTTGATTGGTGTACCAAATAATGAATGCAGAAAACGATGGACATCACCACGCATAAGCTGAAGCGGATATGGTCGATAAAGCGTGACATTTGCCGGAAATTGTCAAGCTCATGAGTCTGCGCGTAGCCGAAGTTCCAACAGCAGCCGATTAAAGTGGCAAAAATGAACGCAGTGAAAATATACTGTAACTCTCTGCTTTTGAATGGTTTAGAGGTTGTGATGATGAGAGGGGAGAATAGGAAGGTCAGTTTGGAAAGCATCTCGCTGCCGGCGGCGCTCCAGTCGGTGACATGGACGAGTCCGATAGCGTAGACGAGGTAAAAGGCTGAAAACCAAAGCCCTTGTCGGTTCTTGCGGAGCCGGATTTGTTTCTCACGCCAGTTCCATTCTCCTATCCAGTTGAGCAGCAGCAGGAAACATGCCAGTCCCATGACGAAGTGCGACAACGGCATGGCCACTACCACGGCGATAGTGCCGAGCAGGTAGAAAGTCTGGTGAAAACGTTTCCGGCTCATGCTTATTTTTTCGGGGAGAGAATGGTGTTGTAGCGACTCGGGTTGAGCAGCACGGTCTTAGCGGATTCAATGTAGCGGTCGTGATGCAGGCTGTTGATGAGTTTGCCGGTGCTGAAGTAGTATCGCGACACTATCTCTTGGGTCAAGGCGCGGGCGATTTCTGCCTTGTGGGTGGTCAGATCCTGTGTTTTGAGTTTCTCCAGCTGCGTTTTCAACTGGTTGTAGACGGACTGGATGTTTGAGAACGAATTGTCGTCTTCGGCGGCGGCTTTCAACTCTTCCAACTTTTCTTCCAACACAGTAGTGTAGGTGTATTTGTTCGTTTTGAGAAATTGCAGGAATTCATTGTAGATGGCATCGTCCACAAAGAACTTGTCGGCTTCGTCAATCGTTTCGTGCTTGGCGCGGTAGTCGTTGGCAAAGTCGAAGATGGCTTGTTCTTCGATGAGTGCGGCTAAAATGTCGGGAACCGTTTCTTCTGGGACAGCCACGTCGGGTTCCACACCGCCTTTGTCATAGACGGTCCTGCCATTTTTGGTTTTATATGCAACAGCCAATGAGTCAGGGATTTTATAACCGCCTTTGGTGGTGTCGCGGTCGAAGTACTCGATGTTCTGCACGCAGCGGCCGCTGGGAATATAGTATTTCGACACGGTGATTTTCATGCTGGTGTTGTAGTCCATGGGGTAAACCTTTTGCACCAGACCTTTGCCGAAGGATTTCTGCCCCACGATGACGGCGCGGTCGAGATCCTGAAGTGTTCCGGAAACGATTTCGGAAGCGGAAGCGCTGTGTTCGTTCACCAGCACTACGACGGGGATGTCTGCGTCAATAGCGTTGTTCCTTGTTTTGTAGATGCGGTTCATCTCGTCAATCTTCCCTTTCGTTTCTACCACCGTGACATCCTTTCCCACAAAGATGTCGATGATGTTGACCGCTTCACCCAGGAGTCCGCCACCGTTGTCGCGAAGGTCGAGAATCAGGTACTTCATACCCTCATCCTTGAGTTTGTTGAAGGCATCCAGCACTTCGCTTCCTGCTTTTTCGAGGAACTGGTTGAGCTTGATGTAGCCCACTTTGTCGCCGAGGATGCCGGAGTAGGGGATGTTGGGCTGTTTCACCTTCTCGCGTTTCACCTTGAAAGACAGATCCTTTTTGTCGGTAGGGCGGAAGACATCCAGACTGTAGGTACTTCCAGGTTGTCCGCTCATGGCCAGATAGACTGCGTCGATGCCGCGGCCTTCCAGCGACTGCCCGTTGACACTCAGGATCTGGTCTCCTATGCGCAGGCCTGCCTTCGTGGAAGGACCGTCTTTCAGCATATCTATGATTACCAGATGCTTGTTGATTTCCTTCAGGGTGATGTCCACATCACCGGACTCACTGGTGTTTCTCATACGGTAGGTCTCAATCTCGCCTTCGTTGTAATAGACAGTGTAAGGGTCGAGACTCTTGAGCATTGCCTTGATGGCGGTCTGGGTCAGCTCACCGGGTGAAATCTCGTCAGCGTACTTGTCGTTCAGTTCATTGAGCACACTGATGAAAATATCCACATTTTTGACGATTTCGAAGTCGTTTTGGGCGGAAATGCCGGAAAAAAATCCTGTGATGGCGAAGATGATCGCGGTTATAATGTGTTTTTTCATAATTCCATTTTCTGTTTTAATTTGCCGAGACGTCATCTGGTGTGTCTCTGCGGAGGTTGTTGTCTGTCGTCACCTGATTCTGCCGATTTTCTTGCCGAAGTTGAAGGCCAGATAGCCGGTAAGGTAGTATTTTTTTGCAGGGTTGAAGGCCATCTGCTGGATGAAGGGGAACACCATCTGAATTTGCGCCCCCACTTCCAGGGAGAGCAGTTTGTAGTCGTTCTTGGAGAAGTCGAAGTTCAGGCCGGTTTTGGCGTAGAATCCCGGTCGGAAGATGGTTTCGGCGATGCCGGTGAACAGGCGAGTGCCGCCGAGGATGTTGTTCAGGTTGTGCTTGTCAGGATTGTAGCGCACAATTTCTGAAAAACCGGTGTTGTAGTTGAGGACTTCCACATAATTTGGGATGCCGATGCCGATGGCGGGACCTGCGGAGAGCGTGAAGCTGACCTGTACTCCGCCCCAATAGGGTTTCAGATGCAGTACGCGTTGGTAACCGTAGCCTCCTTGCAGGAAGAACAGCGAATAGAGCTGTCCGTATCGGACGGGACGCACGTTTTCATACAGGACGTTGATGGAGCGCACTGATTTCGGATGCTTGTTAAACATCATCTGGACTTCCCAGAAATGCTTGTTGAAGAGATCAGGAGTGCGGCCGTGTTGGAACCCGATACCGGCACCGGCCGTGTGCGCGAAAATTTGGAAATTCCACTCCTTGAGGGTCACGTCATGGTAATACTCCCCGACATTTTGGGCGTATGACAACACAAAAGTACCCGCCAACAGCAAGGTCAGCAGGAACTTCCGAAGGTGTTTTCGCACAATGTCCGTTTCCCGCATGGAAAGCGAGGGCTAGTTCAGGTTGTCCGGATTCTCAACCGGCATGTTGTAGGTGTAGTGGCCGTAAGCGGCGCAACGGTGCTGGGTGTCGCAGGCTGAAAAAATCAGGATGGAGCCTAAAAACAAAATGCCTAATGCAATGACTTTCTTCATTATTTCTCGTTTTATAATCAAACGGCAAAGATACTATTTTATTGAATGTGTCGGAAAATTTTTATCTTTGCGCCTTGAATTTAGAAAAGGAATATGGAGTATTCAATTAGGAATTTAATCCGTCTGTTGCTGTTCGTGATCTTGCCTTTCCTCGTTGTCTCCTGCAACACCGGCGAGGGTCCTGGCGGCACCGGCGCCATCGAGGGAACTGTATACATGGTGCTGCATCCAGACGACAACTTCAATATGGAGACAGACACTGTTTTGGCCGCCAAGGAGGACGTTTTTTTAGTTTACGGCACGAGTCAATTCTACGGCGATGATGAAGAGACCGACCACACAGGTTTTTATCAATTCAAGTACCTTCGCCCGGGCACCTATACTGTGTATGCTTATTCGAGCTTGGCGAGCGGTGAACGTACGGCGGTGTCGCAAACGGTTGAGGTTCAGAGAGGTAAGACCACTGCTGTGCCTGATATTTACATCCATGATGGAAAAGCGTACGGCACTTCCATGGTGAAGGGACACGCTTGGGCGTATTATATCGACAAAAACGGTAATGTGATTTCGCAAGGATGGGCCTATGGACAGCGTATCTATATCCAGCGACAGGGTGAGGACTTCCCCTGCGATGACGTGCGGGTGGGCATGGACGGTGTCTTTGCTTTCCAGAAACTCTCCCCCGGTGATTATACTGTCTTCACCTTCAGTGAGGATGTAGATGAAATCCCGTCTGTGGTCTCTAAAACGGTCTCTGTTCCGGAATCCGACCATATCTATTGGCTTACGGACACGATGAGGGTGAATGTCAGGCCGTGAGGCGGTGAGACGATGAAACGATGAGGCGATGAAACAATGAGGCGATGAGGCGATGAGGCGATGAAACAATGAGGCGATGAGGCGATGAAACGATGAAACGGTGAGACGATGATAAGAGGATGAAGGGGAGGATGATACGAAAGTCATAAATGATACGTTTAACGTCAATTGTAAAATTGAAATTTGAAAGGAAAAACAAACGAATAAATGAAAAAGATAATCGTATTGTTGGGTTGTATACTACTATGTGCGTCTGTTTCTTTCGGACAGAACACCGAAAAAAGGGAACAGCGGAAGAATATGACCATGAAGACATGGAAAACCCCGGTGAAAGGCACCAAGTATCTTGATCGTGTGACTAAATACGATGCCAAGGGACGTAAATCAGAGGAAATCGAATATAACTCCTCTGGTATGACAGCCCGTGTCACTTACGAGTATGACGCGAACGACCGTGTGGTGCGCGAAGTGGTGTACGACATGCATAACAAGGCTTACCGCATTCACAAGATTGAATACAACGCCGATGGCACTAAGAAGCGCCAGTTGAATTACAATGCCAAGGGCAATCTTTTGTCTGTCAGAGAATACGAATATATTCGACAATGATGGAATCTTTGGAAAGCATGTTGCAGTCGATGGCTTCCATCCCATTGGAGGCGATGAGTGCTGTTAAGCTGATGAACCGCGTGGACAGCAAGTTCCCCACGAATATGGAGACCTTGTTGAAGATGGTGCCGCTATGGAAAGAGCATTTCTATGTGCAAGAGAGTGAAGGACAGCGAATTGCGCATTACAGAACACTCTATTTCGACACTCCGGATGCCGTGACTTACACCATGCACCATAATCGTCGGTTGCACCGCCAGAAGATTCGCCAGCGCATCTATGTGGACTCAGGCATCGCTTTTTGTGAGATTAAGAACAAAAAAAATACCGGTCGTACCAAGAAAAAGCGCATCCCCATTCCAATGGAACAGTGGGGTGATCTCTATCGCATGACCGAGATGGCCGACTTTGTGCGAGAGAAGGTATGGGTCACCGATCAGGTGCTGTCCCCGCGTCTTGAAAACGCTTTCCAGCGTATTACGCTTGTGAACAAAGCCAAGACGGAGCGGATCACCATTGATTTCGGCATTACATTCCATAACCATGTAAGTGGTTGTGAT
>JAFPXF010000101.1 GCA_017394765.1 Bacteroidales bacterium
GCTGATGCTCGCGGGCGCCGACCCCGCCAAGAAGGTCCGCACCCTGCAGAACGACCACGTCACCGTCACGGGTTGGGTGCCCTCCATGACCGACTGCTACGCCCAATCGCGCATCTTCATCGCCCCGATGCGGTTGGGTACTGGTCTGCAAAACAAGCTGTTGGAGGCTATGGCTATGAAATTGCCGTGCGTCACCTCGCCGTTGGCCGCCAAGCCGCTGGACCCCGCCACCAAGGAAGGGGCCGTCATCGCCTGCAGCACCACCCGCCAATACGTGGACACGCTCGACCGTCTGCTTACGGACGAGGAGTATTACCAGAATCTTGCGCAAAAAGGCCACGACTTCGTGCACGAACGGTACGATTGGGGAAACGCCACCCGTCAGTTGAACGAGTTGTTTTGATTGTTTTCCCGTAGAGACGCGCCATGGCACGTCTCTACATATGCGAGGACGCAAATGCCTCCATACAAAAAACACCCCTTTTCTGCACAAAATGTGTTAAGAAAAGATAATAATGCATTAAAACGGAAGATAATGGGGAGATAGTGGTCAAAATTCCAAAGAAAATCGTACCTTTGCCGTCTTAAAATTGAGAAGATGGAAAAGTGTGCTGAGACCCCTCTGATGAGGCAGTATAACCAATTCAAGGCCAAACATCCCGATGCCATTTTACTGTTCCGGGTGGGGGATTTTTACGAGACTTACGGCGAAGACGCCATCAAATCGTCCAAGATTTTAGGTATCACGCTAACCCGTCACGGGAAAGGCGCGTCACAGACCGAGCTGGCGGGATTTCCCCACCACGCCCTCGACACGTACCTGCCGCGGCTCGTGCGCGCCGGCTACCGCGTGGCCATCTGCGAACAACTCGAAGATCCCAAACTCACCAAAACCCTCGTGAAACGCGGTATCATTGAGTTAGTTACGCCCGGCGTCTCCATCAACGACAAGGTGCTCGAACAGCGCGAGAACAACTTCCTCGCCGCCATCCATCTTACCGACAAACAGAGCGGCATCGCCTTCCTCGACATCTCCACCGGCGAGTTTTACATCGCCGAAGGCAACTACGAATACCTCGACAAGCTCTTCCAGAACTTCAAACCCATGGAGTTGGTCATCCAGAAGGGCAAAACGCAGGCCTTCAAGCAGAATTTCGGAGAGAAGATGCTGCTCACCCAGCTCGACGACTGGGTTTTCAAAACCGACTACACCCGCGAACTGCTGACCAAGCACTTCCACACCAAATCGCTCAAGGGTTTCGGCGTGGAAGACCTGCCGCTCGGCATCATCGCTGCTGGCGCCGCCCTCCATTACATCTACGAAACGCAGAACCATAAAATACAGCATATCACCAAGATAAGTCGCATTCAAGAGGATCTCTACGTTTGGCTCGACAAGTTTACCATCCGAAACCTCGAACTGATCCACTCGTCCAACGAGAACGCCGTCACCCTGCTCGACGTGCTCGACGAGACCCAAACCCCGATGGGTTCCCGTATGCTGCGCAAATGGATTCTTATGCCGCTGAAGGAGAAGTCGCTCATCGACAAGCGTCTTTCCGTGGTAGAGTATCTTATTAACAATCAGGATTTTACCTGCCAGTTAACCGACATTCTCAAGCAGATGGGCGACTTGGAGCGTATGGTCTCGAAGATCGCCACGGGCAAGATCAACCCGCGCGAGGCATTGCAGTTGGCCACCTCCCTGCGCGCCGCCGAACAGCTGAAAGCCCTCTGCGAGAAAGCGCAATCGCCTATCCTGAAAGAAATTGCCGACAAGCTCAACCCCTGCGTGAACGTCTGCAAGCGCATCGAGAAGGAGATTCGCGAAGACCCGCCGGTGGTGCCGAGCAAGGGCGGCATCTTCCAGCGCGGTGTCAATGCAGAACTCGATGAACTCACCGACCTGGCCACTAACAGTCGCGGCATCCTCGCCGACATCCAGCAGCGCGAAGCCGAGAAAACCGGCATCAACTCGCTGAAAATCGGCTTCAACAACGTCTTCGGCTATTACCTTGAGGTGACGAACACTTACAAGTCGAAGGTGCCGGCGGAGTGGACCCGCAAGCAGACCCTCACCGGCAGCGAACGCTATATCACCGAGGAACTTAAGGAGCTGGAAACCAAAATATTGACCGCCCAAGAGAAGATTCTCGAAATCGAGGTTCGGCTCTATAACGAGTTGGTGGTCAGTCTCGCCGACTACATCCCTATCATCCAGAACAACGCCCGTCTCGCCGCCCGCCTCGATGTGCTCAACGCCTTCGCCTACTGCGCCGTGCAGTACCAATACACCAAGCCGGCCATCAGCAACTTCCAAAGCATCGACATCAAGGACGGCCGTCACCCGGTGATCGAGCGGCAGCTCCCGCCCGAGGAGCCCTACATCGCCAACGACATCCACTTGGACACGGACAAACAGCAGATTATCGTGATTACCGGTCCGAACATGTCGGGTAAGTCGGCGTTACTGCGGCAGACCGCCCTCATCACGCTGATGGCGCAGATGGGCTGCTACGTGCCCGCCCGCGAGTGCACCATCGGCATCGTCGATAAGATCTTCACCCGCGTGGGTGCCTCCGACAACATCTCCACCGGCGAATCCACTTTCATGGTCGAGATGAACGAGACCGCCAACATCCTCAATAACGTCACCAACCGAAGTCTCGTGCTTTTGGACGAAATCGGCAGGGGCACAAGTACTTACGACGGTATCTCCATCGCGTGGTCCATCGCCGAGTACCTGCACGAAAACCCGCTCCACCACGCCAAGGTGCTGTTCGCCACGCACTACCACGAGCTCAACGACATGGCCGCGCAGTTCCCCCGCATCAAGAACTACCACGTGTCGGTGAAGGAGCTCGACAACAAGGTCTATTTCCTGCGCAAGCTGGAAGAGGGCGGCAGCGAGCACAGTTTCGGCATCCACGTGGCCCGCATGGCCGGCATGCCTCCCGCCGTGCTGCGCCGCGCCGAAGAGATTCTCAAGCAGCTCGAAGATTCCCGCGCCCGCCGCGAAGAAAAGGGCGAGGAGGTACATATCGAGAAGCCCAAGGACGACAGCTACCAGCTGAGTTTCATCAACTTGGACGACCCGCTGCTCCTCGAAGTCAAAGAGACCATCGTCGGTTTGGACATCAACAGTCTCACGCCGGTGGAGGCGCTGATGAAACTGAATGAGATTCAGGGGCTGCTGACGGGGAAAAAAGGCAATAGGCAATAGGTAACAGGCAATAGTAGAGACGTGCCATGGCGCGTCTCTACAATCTGTCATTCCCGAACAATTTTCCCACCACCATGAATGGTGACCTTCCCGATTCTGTTTTTCTGTGTCAAGTAGGCAGTGTCCGTGACGGTGGCTATGATGTTACCGATACCGTTTTGCGTGATGTGTGCGGTTTTCACCTTTAATATGTTTGCCCGCACATTTCCGCAGCCGCTGTTCACCAAGGTCATGTTGTCGGCTTTCCCAGACAATGTGACGTTTCCTGTTCCGCGGATCATCAGCTGCAAATCGCCGACAGACAGTTTTTTTAGGTCGATGTCACCCGTACCCAAATTCTGAATCTTCATGCTTGATGTAACGTTTTGAAGCATTTTTATGTTCATATTGCCCGCGCCGGAGTTTTGGATGGTCACGCTGTTGGGGCACATATACGACACGTCAATATTACCCGTGCCTCTGCACTGCAAAACCAGATCCTTTTCCACCACCAAACAGTCGCTTTTGAAGTTGCCAGTACCTTTAGTCGTGAGGGTGAAATACTCCTCTTTCACCGAAAGGACAGTCACATTGCCAGTACCTTTCATGACCACCTCGCTCAAATGCGGTGTGTAAATGGTGACAGTGATGTGAGGACTGTTATAGGAAAAGCCTCGTTTCATGGAGATGGTGAGAACGCCGTTCTCCACTTCGGTGAGAACGAACTCCATCAGGTTGTTGTCTGCTGTCACTTCGGCACAGGATTTCTCGTTTTTTATTATGGTGACATCCACCGTGGAGGGGGAGTTTACAGAGGTGAACGCTTCAAGTTCACGATGTTGGGCTATGACCTTTCCACTTCCCGTAATGGTGTTTTGAGCGACTAAGGTACTTGTTGTCAATAAGATGGCAATGATTAATATTGACTTTTTCATTGTATTTGGTTTTTGTTTGGACATAAATTATCACAAATTAACATAAATCACCATGAATTATTCATAAATGGCCATAAATTAGCATAAATGGTCATGAATTTATTATAAATTTTTGATTAATTCGTGGATTTTTATGGTAATTCATGTTGAATTTTAATTAATTCTGACTTTTTGTGCGTCACGGGCACCACCTCCTTGCCGGCAGTGTTGATGAAGCCGTAGAAGTTTCCTTTACGCACGAGGGCACAGCGGTCGCGATACCGCCCGAACTTGCCGATGTCGTCGTATTGCGGGGCGACCACCTCCTTGCCGGTGCTATCCACAAACCCCTTGAACCCGAATATCTCCACCATTGCCCAGCCGGTCCGGTATTCGTCAAACGGCTGTATGTCCGTGTATTTCGGATATGCGACCACGGTCCCGTGTGCGTCCTTGAGACCGTAGAAGCCGTTGCGCTCGAACTTCTTCAGGCTATGATGCGAAGGTAGAGACGTTTCATGAAACGTCTCTACTACGTTGGATACGGGCGTTTCGGGCAATGGTGAAACAGATGATTCGGTTCCTTTTACTTGCTGTTCAGGATATGGGGGTTCGGCGGCGGACGCGGGAATGGCGGACGCGATGAATCGCGTCCCTACGACGGCGGTATCGTTGTTTACATGCGTGGAATCGGAATCGGCTGCAACACACGTGGTTACCACCGTTTTCTGCGGGGTCGGGCCAGCGGGTGTGGGTGCGGGTTGCGCCTGATACGCGATGACGGATCCCGTCACGGCGGTGGCGACCACGCCTGTGGCTATGGCGGGGGCTTTGGCAGCGGTGACGGCCATCCAGACGCCCGGCTTCGGGGCTGCGGTCCAGTTGACAGCGGACAAGGGCGACGGCCCGGCAGGCGACAACGCCAGATATTTCAGCTTCGCACGGCAAAGACGGTCGATGGCGTGCGATTTCCAAGGGAGAAAAGGGAGCAGTATCATAAGTCCAGATTTTTTGTGGTGGACAAGGTTGTTCAAGGCGATTTGCAGCTTCGCCCGCGCCTCTGAAAGGTAGCGTTTCGAGCTGCGCACCCCGATTTGCAATGCCTCCGCGATTTTCGCATGAGATTGGTTCTCAAAAACATACAGGTTGAAAACGGTCCGTTGTTTGTCGGGCAGGGCGCAGATGGCATCGAGGATTTCGGATTCGGTGAGGTCAGATTCGGTGATGCATGTTTCATGAAGCGTCTCTACAACGTCGGATTCGGACGCGATAAATCGCGTCCCCACGGTATCGTCATCCATCGACAGAAATTGAGGTTGCCGCCGCAGGTAATCCATCGTGGTGTTGAGGTTGATGCGCATCAGCCAGCCGTCGAAACTGCCGAGGCGACGATAGGTTCCGGACTTCTCGATGGCCTTGAGGAACGCCTCGTGCGCGAGGTCTTCGGCCACCGCGCGGTCGCCCACATAGCGGCAGCACATCCCGACCATCTTCGCGATGTTTCGCTGGTATGCCTTTGTCCAAAACTGTTTCGCCTGCATTTTTCGCTCTTTTACAATGATGACGCAAAAGTACGAAAAAGGGCCAAATGGAGACTTAAGATTTGAGACTTGAGACTTTTTGCCTCAGAAGAAACAGCTTCGACAAATCCCAACGTCTCAAGTCTTATGTCTTAAGTCTTGTAACTTAAAAAGATGTAATAACGTGTGCCGAAGACATTTACAAAAAAGACAACACAAGGACATTCACCGCACCGTAACCTTTTTGTATTTTTGCGTCATATTTGAATAGAGGAATTAAGCAATATAGTGTGTGAATAGTGATTTGTTGATGCCAACAGCCAACAGCTAATAGCTAATAGCAAAAAAATGGACAAAGTGAAGTTTTGGTCACGGAAGTATGAGCAGCACATCGATCGGTTGGTGGGGCTTTGCTACCGGTATGTCGGGGAGCGGCAGACTGCGGAGGATCTCGCGCACGAGGCGTTTTTGAAGGCAATCGAGCGGGCCGACACCTGCCGCGTGATGGACTCCTTCGACGCGTGGCTGACCCGCATCACGGTCAACCGGTGCATCTCCTACCTGCGCACGCGACCCGAAACCGTGCCGTTGGAGGAAGAGCTCACCACCGACCCCACCGACCAAGAAGACGAACCCAACTGGCAGACCGGATTCACGAAGGAAGAACTGTTGGAAACCATCCAGCAACTCTCTGAACGACAACGCATGGTCTTCAACCTCCACGCTATCGACCGCGTTTCGCACCAGCAAATTGCCGACCTGATGGATATCTCCGTCACCAACTCCAAGCAGCTGCTCCTCCGTGCCCGAACGCGCCTACAGCAGCTGCTCACCGCCAAAGCCCAAGAAAAAGAATCCAAAAAGAAAGGACTGCTTATGATTGCACTTCTATTCATGATGAAACGAAATTCCGCCCACCACCTCGACCGGCTCTATCGTTCCGAGCTGTCGCAGCTGCGGATGCCGCCGTCACACCGACTGACGGAAACGGAGATCCGCTCCGCCGTCGCCACCTCGCCCGCCAGCGCGGGAATAGCTGTCGCCACCCACAAAACCGCCGCCCTCATAGCCGCTGCCGCCACCGTCGCAGGAGGAATTTGCGTGTGGCAGATGGTGCGTAACACGCCGGGGAAAAATGCGTCGTCCACTGTAGAGACGTGCCATGGCGCGTCTCCACAACCGGAGAACCCGGAAAAGATCCCGATTTCGGATACCATGGTTGCGGAAAATGCCACCTCGAAATCTGCGGAAACCGTTACCGCTCCCGTAGAGACGCGCCAAGGCACGTCTCTACAACCCGAACCGGTGGTCATTACCCGCGAGATTCCCGTCACCCGCACCGTCGTCCTGCACGACACCATCACCGTTACCGATACCAT
>JAFPXF010000102.1 GCA_017394765.1 Bacteroidales bacterium
TGAAATGGGCGGTCTGGAGGTGGCTCTGGTAGGATTCTTTGTCGGCATAGATTTCTAGGATGTAGATCTTGCAAGGGTCTTCCTTGGTCTGCATAGAGAACAATGTCAGCACACCGGGCTCCATATTCACTGAGGTTACCCCAACTTCCTTGGCGTAAGCCAGATACTCTTCCAGATACTCCGGCACCACCTCGATTTCGGCGAGGCGGACGATGCGCTCGCCGTATTGCCGCAGGGGCACATTCTCACCGAACAGCCGGTGGGCGTTGTCGGTGAAGATATCCTGTGGGTTCAGACCGTGCGAGGCGAGACGCTCCTCCAAGGCCTGCTTGCCGCTGAGGAGTACCGGCTCAGCCACATACGGGTAGTCGCTGCCGTAGAGGATATGGTCGGGCGTGGTGATGGTGAGGAGCGCGTCGAGGATATCATCGGTGGGCGCGCCGGCCAGGTCGTAGTAGAGTCGCGATAAGTTGGCATCGACATCCACGAGCTGCATGATGCCCTGCTTCACCATCACGGGCAGCAGCGAACGGAAGCGCGGCAGGGCGTTGGGCAGGAACGAACCGCAGTGCGGCACCACCACCTTTAGGTTCGGATAGCGCACCAACACGTTGTGGGCCACCATGTTGAGCACCGCACGTGAGGTCTCGGCCAAGTATTCGTAGCTCGCCAACGGCACATCGGCGATGAGCTGAGAGTTCACCGCCGAGGGTTTGTGCGGATGCAGGATGATGACGGCATTTTGCGCATCGAGGTAGGCCATCAGCGTGTCCAAGGCGGGGTCACCGAGATACTGTCCGTAGCTGTTGGTGGCCAACTTGATGCCGTCGGCTCCCAACACCTCCAAGGCATAGCGTGCCTCTTCCAAAGCGTGCGGCACATCAGGCAGGGGCAGTGCGGCGCAGAACATAAAACGCCCTGGATAGCGGGCCTTCAGCGCGGCGCACTCTTCGTTGTATTTTCGGCACACTTTTGCCGATGCCTCCGCATCGCCGAAGAAAGGCTGCGGCGCGGGCATCGTCAGCACCGAAGTCTGGATACCGGCCTTGTCCATGAAGGCGATGTGCTTCTCCACATCCCAGCCCGGGATGGGGAACCCTTCGTCCATCTCGGCGCCGTTGGCCTTGATGTAGTCGAGATAGCCCTGCGTGATGGCGTGGCTGTGGAGGTCAATCTGAGCGGAGGCCTGCGCCATAAACAATGCCATAAAGCTGATTATCAGTATTTTCCTCATAGTGTGAAACACTCTCTCTTTTTTCTTGCAAAAATAGGGATTTTTTTATTCCATCGTGTGTTCCCAGTCTCCGCGGGTGTCGATGCTGGTGGCGTCGGCCAAGGTTTCCAGACGGGCGACCTCCTCGGCCGTGAGTGCGATGTCGGCTGCGGCTGCGGCCTCCACCACGTGACGCTCTTTCGTGGCGCCGACGATGGGCATAGTGCCCTTGGCGATGGCCCAGGCGATGCCGATCTGCGAACAGGAAGCTCCATATTTCTCCCCGATAGCCTTCATCTCGTCGGTGAGGGCCTGCAAGCGGTCGAGCACCGGGTTGTATTTGCGTCCGCGGTCGCTGTCGGCGGGCAGCGGGTTGGCCGGTGAGAAATGGCCGGTCAGCGCACCCTGCTCCAGCACCATGTAGGACCAGAAACGGATGTTGTTGCGGTGGCAGTAGTCGAGCACGCCCCCGCGCTCGCTCGAACGGTAGAGCAGCGAGAAGTGGTTCTGCACGGCGCTCACCCGGAACCCCGCTTGGCTCAGGATCTCGTTGGCGCGCTCAATCTCGCGGATGTTGTGGTTCGACACGCCCACTTGGCGCACCTTGCCCGATTGGAGAAGCGGGATCAGTCCCGGCGTCCAACGCTCGACATCCATCGGGTTGTGGATCCAGTACATGTCGATGTAATCGATGCCCATGCGCTCCATCGAGGCGTTGGCCATCTTCTCGACTGAGTTGTCGTACATCTCCGCCAGTTGCGGGGTGAACTTGGTGGATATTTGCACGGATTCGCGCGGGACGGAGGCGACAAACTGTCCGAGAATGCGCTCCGAGTCGCCCATGGCATACACGGTGGCCGTGTCCCAAAGGCCCAAGCCGGCCTTTGCAGCCGCTTCAAAAACGGGCTTCAGATTCTCCTCGTTGGTGTTGAGTCCATAGACGGCATCTCCGCCGAATGCGCCCGAGCCCCATGCCCAAGTGCCTAATGCGATTTTCGTATCTTTCATATTTTCAATATTTTAAGTTTGACAAATAACTAATTGTTCTTTATGCTGCAAAAGTACAACGTCAGGCATAAACAAGGTTAAACGGTTTACGGAATAATCAAACACTTTTACGGATTCGGATTTTTTTTAACTTTGCATCTTTGATTCCACCAACGGGAAGACGGGATGAGTAAGATACTTAAAGTCCACAATGTCAACGACTATGCGCGTTATATCGGGGCGCCGGTGCTGCACCCGCATATCAGTGTGATACACTACGATGAGCTGGCGCATTGCCGCCACAGTCTGAACAGCTACGATGTGTATGGGATCTTCATCGCTGACCAGCGCATGGAGGCGCTTTCCTACGGGCAACTGCAGTATGACATGCCGCAGCACACGCTGATGTGCGTTTCGCCCGGCCAAATCGGGGGCAAGACCGACACTGGCGAGGAGATACAGGCGGAAGGATGGGCGCTGCTTTTCTCCCCCGACCTCCTGAACGGGCGTGAGTTGGGGCGGCGGATGTCAAGTTACACCTATTTCACCTATAATGTCAGCGAGACGTTGGCGTTGGACGACCGGCAGCGCGACACCCTTGTGCGGCTTTTCGAGGAAATGCGGACGGAACTTTTGCAGCCGGAGCAGGATGGGCACACCGTCAACATTGTGGTGGCGCGGTTGGCGTTGGTGCTGGAGTACATCGCCCGTTTCTACTCTAAGCAGATGCAGGTCTCGTTCAGCCAGCATCCCGACCTGCTGCGACGTTTGGAAACGCTGTTGGATAAATACTACAAAGAGGGCAAACAACATGTGAAAGGACTCCCCACCGTGCGCTACTGTGCGCAGGAGTTGTTCCTGTCGCCCAACTATTTCGGCGACCTCGTGAAAGAGCTGACCGGCGATTCAGCCACGGTGTTCCTGCGGCGGTTCCTGATGGCGCGGGCCAACGAGATGTTAGCCGGCGGGCATACGGTGGGAGAAGTCTCCGACGCGCTCGGGTTCAGCTATCCGCAGCATTTCAGTCGTGTCTATAAGCGGCATTTCGGTGTGGCGCCAAGCCAAGCGGGTTCCCGTTTTTCCGCGTCTTCACAACCTGATAACAGCTGATTCGGCTACACGGCGGGGGTCGGCTACACCTTGGCCAAGGCCACTACAATTCCGTTCTCTGCCGAAGTTTATACGTAAGACCCGCCCATCTTGCAGATTTTCGTCGTTGTTTCAAAAAAGTTTGTATTTTTGCACTTTGTAATCATTGAAAAGTTATCATCATGAAGAAATTATTATTTGTGGCTGTGCTGTTAATGCTTGCCGGAATGACACTGAATGCTCAGGAGAACAACTACGCGAAGAGTGATTTTGTTCCCGGCGACGAAATCATATTCGACGACAACTTTGAACACGAGAAACTTGGGGAATTCCCGCTGCGATGGGACTTGCTGGACGGCTATGCGGAGACCGCGCAGCAGAAGGGTCGCAATGTTTTGGCGTTCACCGACAACGGCCTGGGACAGGTGATGCCGCTGATGAAAGAGAAATGGGATTGGCTGCCTGAGGTGTTCACGGTGGAGTTCGACCTTTACGTGGCCCCGATGAACACGGGGGACGAAGAGGGAACATTGCTCGAAATGAACCTTTATTTCGGCGACCGCGGCGACGAAAGCTACTATAACGCTTCAAGCTATGTGCGTTTCTGGTACAGGGAAGACGGGTCGTGCAACTTGACGTGGTCTCTGCTGAAACCGGACGGGAGTAGCCAGTCGAGTGGAGAAAAGATGTTGGGGCTGACCCCGGGCACCAGCGACTACTTAGAGAAGGACAATCCGGTGGTTGCCGGCGAGTGGAACCACTTCGCCTTTTCGTTCAACAAGCGGGCTTTCAAGGGCTATGTGAACGGTGTTCGCATGATCAACGTACCGGCCATGAAGGCCCCTGGTTACCTCTTCTTCGCCAGCGGTTCCTCCTATCGCTACACGGGGCTGAGCAATGTGCGCATTGCGCAGGGTGCCGTGCCGCTCTATGACCGCCTCACCACCGACGGCAAGATTGTGACCTACGCCATCACCTTCGAGAGCGGCAAGGCCGACCTCAAACCGGAATCCACCGTTGAAATCAATCGCGTGGCCAAGCTGATGCAAGAGCACACCGACCTCATCTTCGAGGTGCAGGGTCACTGCGACAACACCGGAACCGACGCCATAAACGATCCGCTGAGCCAGAAGCGTGCAGAAGCCATCGTGGATGCCCTGGTGAAACTGGGTATCGACAAATCACGTCTCTCGGCCGTGGGCAAAGGATCACACTCCCCCATCGCCCCCAACACCACAGAGGAAGGCCGTGCCAAGAACCGCCGTGTGGAGTTTGTAAAGAAATAAGAGAATATTGATGACTTCGTATTGAAGACTTCGTGTTAGTTATTTTATGTTGATTATTTCATGTTAACACAAAGTAACCAACAGCGAAGCAAACTAACAGCCGAAGGCTATTTCAGCTCCAGCCTCAGCACCCTGATAGGTCTGTCTTTGCCTTGATACTGAGTCTCGTCGATGCAGGTTTCCCCGGTGGGTTTGAATCCGCATTTCTCCATCACTCGGCCGGAGGCGGGATTGTCAACGAAATGCCCGCTGATGAGCGATTGGATGTCCGTCGTTCGGCGGATATAGTCTAACATCGTTTGCAGCGCTTCCGTACAGATGCCTTGGTTCCAGTACGGCTTGGCCACCCAATAGCCGCAGAGGGACTCTCCCTCACGGGCGGGAAGGTTACACTCGCACGAAGGCCCGTAGCCAATGGCCCCGATGGCCTCTCCCGTCGCATTGAGTTCGATGGCCCAGTTGGAGTCGTTGCGGAATACCGTGCGGATGATCTCCAGGCTTTCCTCCACGCTGTTATGCGGTGGCCAGCCAGCCCGGGGTCCCACGTCGGGATCTGAGGCGTATTTGAACAAGGAGTCGGCGTCGCTCTCAAACCAGGGACGAAGCGTCAGCCTCTCTGTCCGCAGCATCAGCTTGGCCTTCTCGGCGGAAGGCGTGCGGGTGAGGTCCTCCACCTCGCGATAATCTTCGGGTTGTTCAAGTCGGATAGTCATCGTTTCTATTTTATTTTTATTTATCGGGTGAAATTAGGTTAAGTGAATGTTGGTGAGTAAATGTTAACACGAAGTCTTCTGCTTCTTTTGGTGCGTCTTCAACATCTTCAGGGCCTGCTTGTAGGGACTTGTGGTGACGCTCGCGAAGTAAGCGGCCATATCGGTGGTGTAGGTGCACTTGTAGTGGCCTTTTGTGAAGAGTTCCTCCTCGGAGAAGCTGCTCGCCAGCTGAATCATTTCGTCATGGGTTTGCTCCAGAAGCCGCTGCGCCTCCTTAAACGAGGTGTTCTGGTGTTTTTCCACCAGCATCTTGTCCATCTCGTGGTAGTTTTTGCGATATTCGTCGGGCAGATAGTCCCTTTGATGGCCTTCGCGGATGTTGTTCACAAATTCGCGCATCAGCACCTGCCATTCATAAAGGTGTATGAGGAGGTCGCGGGCGCACTGGTCGTAAATCCATCGTGCACCGCATTTTTTGGGGTCATTGGCGAATTGGAAGGTCGCGTTCAGTTCGTCATCTGTCATTTTGCCGATTTGTTCGGACAGCTTCGCATAACTGTCCGACATGGCTGCTAAAAGTTCGTTTTTGTCCATTGTCGTTTTGGTTTTCGCATTTGTTTTATTCAAAAAACCTTGCAAAAATACAACTTTTCTTGAATAAAACAGAAAAATACGAAA
>JAFPXF010000005.1 GCA_017394765.1 Bacteroidales bacterium
AGATGGCGTTGTTACTGACGAAATTATGGACAAGGCGGAGAAGGCTGCCTTGGCTGATATGGATGACAACGTCTTCAAGCCGATACTGAATCCGCTGTCAGACAATGACAAAATATTCCTTAAGGCACTTGCTCACTGCGGTGAGCCGGCGACCACCAGCAAGCTTCAGTCCAAGCTTGGACGAAAAGGTCCGGCCATACAGCCTTATCGCAAGCGTCTCATTGAGGCGGGAGTTATCGAATCCCCCCGTCGTGGGGAGTTGGTGTTTGCAGTACCCTATCTGTCGGAGTATTTGCAGAACATGGATTGAACGAATTAGACATCGAGAGCTTATTCAGAGTCTTATTTCACCGCCCGCATCATTCTTTCCCATTCATCCCTCAGCCTTCGCCCCTCTTCCCGGTACTTTTTACTCTGCTCTAAAATCGGTTGGTATATTTCGGGCTCTCTAACTTGTTGCTCATTGGGATATTGGGGTATGGCAGGATATTTTTGTGTGTATGATTTTTTCTTCGCCCCAATTTGGTCGTTGGCATAGTTGAAGAAACTGTTCCGCTTGGATTTAGGCAATTGACGCCGAATCTGGCATTCGCGAATCTTTGCCTTGTACTCGGCAATGTATATCAGATCGCGCAGAATATTGGAGGTTTTCACCTCGTCGCTTTTCACATACAAATCCACCGGCTTGAACATACTGTCAATGGTGAATTTGAAGTTATATATCGCATTGTCAAGCAATTCTTGTTCCTGATTCTCTTTCTGTTTTATAGTGTTCAAGATGGAATCAGTGCGTTGTCGTCGCGCCACCACGGTCTGCGGATCTTCGGAGCTTGATACAGTCGTCAACGGTTTGTCTTTGAGATACGTCCCGCTGCTGTTGCCTTCGTAAGCGTGTGATGATGTGCGATTATGTGCAGATTCAGCTGCTTGCGTCTGGGTTGGTTCCGCCAGAAAAACGGTGTCTCGGACAGAAGAAGGCGATTCCACCGACGGTTGCATAGGTTCTGTTGTTTCGCCCTTCGAAAAGTGAAGCAGCGAAAAGACGGATAACACAGCAATAACGGCCATCGCGGCCATTCCCCACGGCATAACTCTCCGCCATTTGCGGCAGCTTGCCATCGCTTCCGCCACCTCCTCCGCCAACGAATACCGCTTCTCTCTCCTTGGCTGTAGGCATTTGCGGACAACGCGCCCGTACCGATTCGGAATCAACTGCTTCAGAATCAAACCGAAAGCGTAAAGGTCGGCGCGGTTATCAACTTCCCCGCCCGACAGCTGCTCCGGTGCGGCGTAGGCTTTCGTGAAGGCCGGTTCCTTGAGCACAGCGTAACGGTCGCTGTCCGACAACCCGAAGTCGATCAGCTTGACACGGTTGCCGTTGTAAGTTACCAAAACGTTGGATGGTTTGAGGTCGCGGTGCATGATCTGCTTTCCATGGCAATATCCGATGGCCTCCAATAGCTGCCGCGCCACCGATTCGCGGGCAGACCGCGCCGGATTTTCGGCAAGGAATTCGTCCAACGTACGCCCATCCACATATTCCATCACGATGCTATTACCCGCCACCGAATCCACCTCTTTGCTATAGACCCGCACGATGTTCGGATGGTTGAGCTGCATCATCAGGTCGAACTCTTTCTCGAGCATCCCTTGATACACAGGATCGTTGGCGACCTCAGACTTCAATGTTTTCAAGGTGAACCATTGACCGTTGCGCTGCGCCTTGAACAGCCGGCAATAGCCTCGAGAGGGCAGTTCAAGGAATTCGGAGAACCGCCCCGAAACAACGTATCCGGAGGACGGAACGAACCCGGAGGTGGATATGTCGTCGGGATTTTCAAACATGCGGCAAAAATAGCATTTTTGGCTATAGGTTTTAGCTTCAGACCCTATAGGCTTGTTGATGGTCAACCATCGAATGCAAAAAGAACCGAACAAGAACCTGCCCCGCATATCCGAATGTTTGCTATTTTTGCGCCCGCAATTTGAAAGAACATGCCTGTTAACCTGCAACATATCACCCTGCTGCGCCAACTCGTGGAGGAGTCGGCGGATCACCGTATTGAAACCTCCAACGACTTCATCTTCCTGTCGGGAGAGATCCGGGGACGGCTGAATGAGAACCTCAGCGTCTCCACACTGAAGCGGCTCTGGGGCTATGTGGATGGCTACGCCTCCGTGCGCCCCAGCACTCTCGACATTCTCGCCCGCTTCACAGGTTTCCCCGATTGGGAGACCTTCGTGTCGGACTACTGCGAAGTGGAGGGCGCGCAATCGTCGCATCGCGTGGTGGGGAAGTCGCTCTACGCCAAAGACCTGAACATCGGCGCTCAGATGAAAATTGCATGGAACCCCAACCGCCGTTGTACTCTCAAATACTTGGGAAACAGCTTATTTGAGATAACAGAATCCGTAAATGCCAAGCTGAAAGCGGGAGACCGCTTCCTCTGCCAGCGATTCACCCTGAACCAGCCGCTGTATGTGGAATTGCTGACCAAAGACGGCAACACGGAACTGTTCGTGATGGGCAACAAGGGAGGTCTGACAAAAATATCCAAAACATAATAGTCCTCCTCTATTGTCACTTCATTGTAATATAGGATTAACCAGTATTTTTCAGAGCAAATGTTAGTCCATTTGTTAGTCCACAAAAAAAAGCACTCACAAATTGCTCTGCAAGTGCTTCATTTTCTTTGCGCTCCCTCAAGGACTTGAACCTTGGACCCTCTGATTAACAGTCAGATGCTCTAACCAACTGAGCTAAGGAAGCGGTTCGTTAACCGCTTGGATTAACGGCTGCAAAAATACATTTTTTTTGATAACATGAGACACTCTGACAGATTTTTTTTATTTTTGCAAAAATTTCTCGGTTGAAATTTTCGCAAACTATTGATTAACAATAAAGTAAAAAGGAGGACTTGCACTATGCTCACAAGTAACCAGATATGGAAAGAGATTAAAAACTACCTCTTCATCACATTGGGTTTGGCAGTTTTTGTGTTCGGATGGTCCGCATTCATGACACCTTTCGAAGTGACAGGCGGCGGCGTGGCCGGCATCGCCACATTGGTCTATTTCGCCAACCACGCTATCCCCATCGGTCTCACAACCTTTGTGCTCAACGGCATCCTCATCGCCATCTCCTGGAAAATTCTCGGCACACGGTTCTGTGTCAACTCCATCATCTGCACTGCCATCCAGTCCGTCTTTTTCGGCATTGCACAGCAGGTTTTCACCCATCCTCTCGTCGATGATATGTTCATGAGCGTCATTATCGGTGCGGCCATCTCCGCCGCCGGCGTGGGCATCGCCATCAACTGGGGCGGCAACACCGGCGGCCTCGACATCATCGCCCTCATGATCGGAAAGTACCGCAATATATCCTACGGCAAAGTGAACGTCACCGCCAACTTCTTCATCGTCGGCTGTTCCTTCCTCGTCCTTCACGATGTTCAAAAGCTGGTCTATAGCTTTGTGGTACTCTTCGTCTATATGTTCGTCGCCGACATCGTGATCGACGGCTACCGCCAAACCTACCAGTTCATGGTCTTCTCGCAGAAGAACAAGGAGATTGCCGACCGTATCAACCGCGAACTGCATCGCGGAGCCACCTTCCTCAAGGGCTACGGCTCCTACAACCGCCAGGAAAGCGACGTGCTGCTCATCGTGGCCCACAAAACCGACAAGGCTCGCGTCACCCGCATCATCAAGGAGATCGATGACAGCGCCTTCATCACCATCACCAAGACTGCCAGCGTGTTTGGGAAGAACTTTGACAAACTGAAACTATAAAAATGGGGGAAGAGGCTGGGAATTAAGAAATTAAGAAACTAAGAAATTAAGAAATTATTTATGGGGAGTGTTAGGGTTAATTGCAAAATCAACCTTGGGTTGTACATCGTGCGCAAACGTCCGGACGGTTACCACGATTTGGAAACGGTGTTCTACCCTACCGACTTTTTCAGCGACACGCTGACAACCGAGCCTTCCGCACGGGATTTGGAATTCGTATGCCGCAGTCCGTGGGACACGGGGGCTGACAGCGACAATCTTTGCGTCAAAGCCTTCCGCATGTTACAGAAGGATTATGGCATCCACGGTGTACGGATGGTGTTGGAAAAAGGCATCCCGATCGGTGCGGGGCTGGGCGGCGGATCGGCTGACGCGGCCTTTGCTCTGAAAGCGCTGGCCCAACATTTCGGCCTGCCCCTCACCCTTGAGCAGCTGCACCACTATGCGGCGGAGTTGGGCAGCGATGTGCCCTTTTTCATCCACAACTCCCCGATGTACGCCACAGGCCGCGGCGAGATCCTCACACCCGTTTCTCTCGACCTCAGCGACTATCGCATTGAAATCGTGAAACCCGACGTCTCCGTCTCCACCAAGGAGGCTTATGCCGGCATCACACCCCGTGTGCCCGTCCTCCATGTGGCCGACATCATCCAACACCCCGTCGAGGAATGGCGCGGATTACTGCACAACGACTTTGAAGAGAGCATCTTCCAACGCCACCCCGTATTGGCGGACCTCAAGGCGCAAATGTACGCCCAAGGTGCCGTCTATGCCGCCATGACCGGCAGCGGCACTGCCATATTCGGACTTTTCCCCAAAAAAAGAGCGGCCTTGTAACCAAAGCCGCTCTGACATCATGATTATTAGTTTTTCAATCCCGCATATTCGCGGTACTGTTTGGCCTGCTCCTTCATGCCTCGCTTTTCGTAGCTCTTGGCCATGGCCTTGTACAACTGGCGATAGGCGTTATTCTGGTCAATGTTCTGCATCTGGCAATACTGGAGCCATAATTTCACGAAACTGTCATCAATGCGGTCCACGTCAATGACCTTCATGAACTGCTTCTTGGCGTTGACAAAATCGCGCTGTTGAAGGTAGAGCTGAATGGCTAAGGAATAGGCACCGGCATACTTGGGGTTGTGATTCTCGACGTCGTGAAGGATGTCGAGGGCACCCTTGATATCCTGTTTGTACACATGGGCGTATGCACGCATGTAGTTGGCCATCTCCGCTTCAGGGTCAAGATCGTGATAGTGATTGAGGTAAATCAGGGCGCTGTCGGGACGATTGGTGCGCACATAGCACTCACCCATGCCCAAAAGGGCGCCGAGGTTGTCGGGATCCAATGCCAAAGCCTGTTTGTAGAGGATGATGGCGGAGTCAAGATTGTTGGCATCCTTCTGTTGAGCCGCAAGGAAGTCGCTCTTGTCCTGGCGTTTGAGAACAATGCAGATGGGTACTCCGTCCACCTCAACAGTTTTGACCGTGTTCTTCGGCGGAAAATTCTGGCTGCGCAAATAGGCCGGCGACATGCCGGTGACCGTGAAAATCGCATAGTCCCAATCGGAGTTTTCCTTCTCGTACCAACGGGCGAACCTGGGCTGGAAGCTGGCCGTGTCGTTACGGAAGAAGTAATTGACGGAAGCCGTGTGCCATGTGGCCACGCGCGTCTTGGTGCCATCGGCATTTTTGGAAGCGTTGGCGATGACCCATTCGGAAGCCTCGCGGGTGGAGTGGTAGTAGTAGTCCAGCTCATATTGTCCGAGCGCCTTCTTGGTGCCGCCCACCAACTCGTTGAAATAGACGTACTCGTAGGGATGGTTGGCGCAGATATGACGAATCGGCCCAATCAACAGCAGTAACAACAACACGACAGAGGCAACATTAACGACAATTCCTTTTGCGGAGGCAGGGTGCGCGCCATCGCCATCATCCGAACTATTACCATCCATTGACGTTTCCGGCGTGATTTTCAACAGTTGTTCCACCCATTTCGCCAAACCGTTGAATCCCAATCCTGCAGCCACCACCATGGGCGGATACGAGAACATGGCATGGCGCCAGCCGCCATAGACGTTGGCCTTGGTATAGACAATCCAGAACACAGGGAAGAAGAAGGTGAAGAAAATCATGAATGACCAGAAGCGGTCTTCCCGTTTGCGCCAGCAGCAGACGAAAAAGAGGACGAGTCCGACAAGCACCGCGATGGGGATGGTGATCAGGATAAACTTCGGGGTATAATACCAGGGCAAGTAGTCGGACCATTGCATGGCGCCCTCAAAGACTTGCCGGATAGAAGTTGGGAAGGCTGACATGTTTTCAATGGTGGCCTTGAAGTTGTCGATCGGGTGTTTCAGCAGAAAAGGCCAAGCCAAGATTGTGAGAAGGACACCCGCCAAGGAGATGCCTACACCCCAGGCCGCCAACGTTCCGAGTTCGCGACCGCTCTCCTTTTTGAACAGTCCCGGCTTCCAGTTCCGCTTGACATACATTATGATACCGAAGAGTCCGAAATAGGCGACAATCAGGATACCCGCGAAACGGACGCTGGTGGCAAAGCCGATGGAGATGGCAAACAGTATGGCGGTACTCCATTTGATTTTGGGAAACTCCTGCAGGAATCGGGTAAGACAGTATATCCCGAAAATTGTTCCCGTCGCTAAAGGCAAATCTTTCAGATTATTGAAAGAATGGCCCAAGAATCTTGGGGAGAGGAACATCAGCACAAAAGTGAACACCGCGGCGCGCCAGCCAGCAATGCGATAGGCAATCAGAGCCGCAAAGAACATGGCCAACCAGCCGAAAAAAGCATTCAAGCCGTGTCGGACAGCATACGTGTCGTCAGCCGGTGTGGCATGACTGATAAAGTAGGCCAGATTGTCCACGCATTGTCCGTAGTAGGGCAGATTGTATTCGGGGGTGACGACTGCCGCCGTGCTGTCCTTTCCACCCGTCGCATAATAGTTATAAACATGTTCTGCCTGTTCCAGATGGAAATGCTCGTCACCGGAGTTGCCGGCTTGTCTGCTCATAAGAGGCAGTGCAATCAGTCCGGCCAGACAAATGCCGATGAAAATCCAAAACCAGGTTTTTTTTTGATTTTTTTTGAAGAATTCTTTCATGATAGAAACAATTATTTATTTTCACTTTCTCTATTTTCGATGTCAAAATTGATCCTCTCCTCTTCAATCACCAATGGGCGGTTCATCACCCTTGTGTTGATGCTCATCACATATTCGCCCACAAAGCCGATGAACAAAAGCTCCACCGCATTGATGAAGAACAGGCCGATGATCAATGGAGCCAAGCCGGCGGAGAAGGAATCCCAATAAATCAGCTTCAGTACAAGGTAAACCAATGCGGCCAGAATCGACAAGCCTGACAATATCAATCCGGCAAAAGTGACGAGATGCAGGCCTACCTTGGTGTAGCTGGTGAAGCTGAGCATGGCCGCATCAAACAGGGTGAAGAAATTATTGTGTGTTTTCCCGGCACGTCGCTTTGCCTGGGTGTATTCAATGTCCACCCGTTTGTAACCCAGCTCAGCCACAATGCCGCGAATGAACGGGGTGGGGTCTTTCAGATTGCGTAACACCTCGATAAAACTTTTGTCATAAAGACCAAAGCCGGTAAAATGCTCAATCTGGTCCACAGATGACATTTTCTTGATGATTTTGTAGTAGATGGTGCGAAAAAAGCGCATTATGGGATTCTCTTTACTTTTGGTTTTGATGCAGGAGACGATTTTTGCCCCTTTTTCCCATGTTTCTACCATCTTGGGAATCAAATCAACCGGATCCTGAAAATCGCAGCACATCGTAATGGTGCAGTCGCCGGAGGTCTGGAGCATCCCATAGTAGGGACTGTTGAATTGTCCAAAATTCTTGGCATTGAAGATGGCTTTGATTTTGGGATTGTTCTTGCAGATTTCTCGCAACAAGGGACGGGTGTTGTCCTGTGAGTCATTGTCGATGAAAATGAGTTCATAGTCATATTGTGGCAGTTTCGTGGTCAGTTCGTTTACCACGGCTTTGCTCATTGGCACAACGTTTTCCTCTTCGTTATAACAGGGAATCAGTATGCTGATTTTTTTCATTGATGATGTTGACTTTTACGTGTGAAACTATTTCTGGGAGAATGTTTGTTGGATATATCGTTTGAAAAACGGATCACAAATATGATATTTGTCGGATTCTTTGTCGATGATCCCGTCTTCCACCAATGCCGAGGATGCCTTTTGTACACTCGAACTGGCATGCAGATGATATTTACGGATATACGATGCTGAAAAAATACCGGTCTGCTCTTTAGTGAGAGCAATAAGCAATTTGCATTGCGTTTCCGACAATCTCCCGAACAACTCATTGTAATAATCATCCTTGACAATGATGATTTGTTGTGCGCATTGCCGGATGATTTCCGGTGTTACGACTGCTTTTTCCGTAATGGTGCATTGCCATATTTCCGATGCGAGCAATTGGATGTAATAGGGAATGTTATCTGTTTCATCAATAATCTGCTTTGCTTCAGCATCTCCAATTAAAATGCCGGATTGAGAGAACCGGTCTTTCAAAAAGGCAATGGTCTCCTGTTCGGGAAGTTTGCTTAGCTGGTAATGATAGGAGGAATTGTAGAACGCCCGGTTCTTGTTGTTGAACATGTCCGACAAAATATGGGTTTTGCTGCCTAAAAACAGGTAGTTGACATGTTTCTGCTGTTGGATTTTATTGCGCAGTATGTTCTCAAGACCATATTTGCTGAATTTTTGAATGTCCTGGAACTCGTCAAAAACGACCACAACCCGTACCCCCGTATCCTCTGACAGTTTTTCGGGCAGGTTGAAAATGTCAGCCAATGTCCCGACCGATATTTTGGGTTCCGTGAATTCGATACTGAGTTGTGGCAATCCGGATTCGTCTATGGAAATGGTTGGGCGTAGTGTTTTCACCAAACCGGACAGCATTGTCAAAAAACGTTGCCAGTTACTTTGCTTTGCAGCTACCGCCCGGACAAACAGTTCAGCAAATGATTCGAGAGAGAAAGCCGTCGAGCAATCAAAATAGATGCAGATTGTCCCTTCCGTTGACAAAGAATCCATCACCTTGAACACCAAGGAGGTCTTTCCGTATCTGCGTGGGGCAAATAAAACGACATTATTGCCACCATTGAGTGTGGCAGTAATGTGGGCAAGCTCCTCCTTTCGGTCATAAAAATAGTCGCCGTAAACGATGCGACCATATCGGAATGGATTCATAATCAACATGATTTTGTAGTCCAACAACTCTATTATGCCTTGAGGCGTAACGCCTTAAAGCGTAATGGTGTTAACGCTGCAAAAATACGGAAAAAACAAATTGCAAATCAAAAAAAATGAAAATTTTGTTGGCTTTATACAAAAGAGCGGATGCCCTCTTCAAAGGACGTTCGTGGTTGCCAGCCCGTGTCGTTGGTCAGTTCGCTGACATCAGCCACCAAGTGCATCGGCTGATGCGGATAATAGTCTTTAACACCATATTGGACTTTAACGGAAGGATTGATGATCTGGCGGATCTCCTCAATGTATTCTGACAACTTTCTTCCTTGTCCTGACCCCAAAGGGTATGTTTTGCCGTCAACGCCATTGGCGGCAACTGACAGAATGGCGTCGCCGGCATCGTCGGCATAAAGGTAGTCCCAAATCTGCTCGCATTTTGTGAGCTCGGGGGAACGTCCGGCTTTCAGCTCCCGGATGGCGTAACTGATGAGTGTGTTCTCTCCGTCATTCGGGCCATAGACGCTGAGGATGCGCACCCAGTTGTGACGTACACCCAAGCTTTTGCACAGCATGGCCGATAACTTACCTGCTGCAAATTTGGCAATGCCGTAGCCGCTTTCGGGGCTGACGGGCAGGTTTGGCGTAAGGTTTTGCGACTGCACCCCATATTCCGCCTGCGAACCGGCACCTACAAAGACTTTGCAGCCACAACGGTGAGCCAATTTGACGGCATCGAGGGTGTATTGGATGTTGCGGGTTTGGATATCAGCATCGTCGCGGGAGGCGCCGTAGGTCTTTTCCCATGACAGATGTATGAAGGCATCATATTGGCCTTCCAATTCCAGAGAGTAATAATCCGAAAGGTTGCATTCTATAACATGAACCTGTTCACTTTGCAGAAGATTCGACACCCTTTGGGAACCCTTGTGGACCATACATGTCACGCTCATGCCTTGCGCAATCGCTTGTCTGACGACTGCACTTCCCACACACCCGGTAGCACCTGTGACGATGATATTTTGCATAGAAAAAGGTGTTATTTACTTGTGAATTCGCACTGTTTTTGTAGTTCCTCAGGCATAAATGGAGCCATTTTGTCAAGAGGTGCGGACGTCATCTTCCCTGTTGCCTTATCCATGAAGGATGCGGATTTAGGGAAAAGGGTCTGTTCGGGATGCATCTTCACCTCGCAAATCATGGCTCCTTCCGCATTCAGCGTTTGAGAAATGACATCGTGCAATCCCTCATTGCTTGACACCCGTGTAAAAGGAATCCCGTATGCTTCCGCGATTCGTTTCAAATCGGGGCACACCACGCCGCTTGCCGGGTTGCTTCCCGTAAAATTCCCGTTAAAGAAAGCCTTCTGGGTTGTCTTGATTGCCAGATAGCTTTCATTTTCTAACACAAAGATTTTCAGCGGCAACTCGTTCGTGACAAGGGTTTGAAGTTCTTGAATATTCATTTGGATGGAACCGTCACCCGTCACGCAGATTGTTTTCCCTTTTTCATTGCTGACGCAGGCACCGATGGCAGCGGGCAATCCGTAACCCATGGCGGCACAGCCCTGGTTGGCAAACACTCTCACCCCCTTGTTCACTTTCATCGCCTGGTAGGTGCAGGTGTAAGCCGTTCCGTTGCCCGTCACAACCACGTCGCCATCCTTAAGTTGCTTGAAAAGTTCGTCGGCGAACTTGTACGAGTTGGCATATCCTTCACAATCCGGATTGTCATCGAAAAGGGTGGGGATTTTGCTCTCAAGCGTTCTGCCCCACTCAATCCAAGATTTGAATTCCGGGAGCCCGGATTCATTCTCAAGAGAGGAGAGCATTTTGTCAATAAACTCTGAAATATTGACATGGATGGGCATATCAATGCGCAATGTGGGTTTCTGCATCTCAGCCAAATCAACATCCACCATGACCTTATACGCTTTCGGAGCCAGCAGGTCGTAGGCATAGCCCACCTGCCGGATACTCAAGCGAGTGCCTATCACAATCAAAAGGTCGGCATTTTGCACCATTATATTTCCGATGCGATCGCCGCAAATGCCGGGCTTTCCGAAACACAACGGGTGGTCGTGCCAGATGATGTCAGAACCGCTGATAGCCGTGACCACGGGAACATTCAGGATTTCTGCCAGTTGGATGAACTCCTTTTCTCGTTTGGCCAGCCGAACGCCATTGCCCACATAAATGACAGGACTTTTCGCACCTCTGATTTTTTCGATAAGCTGTTTGATTTGTTCATCCACCAAGGAGTGTTTCACGGGATCGATCATTTCCACAGAAGCATTAAACTCACGGAACAATGTTTCGTCAACCATTGCTCCCTGCACGTCCAGCGGAACATCCAGCCAAACGGGACCGGGTCTTCCGTCCAAAGCGATGGCAATAGCCTTGTCCAACTCATATTTCACATCCCGCGGATCATAAATGGTCTTGGCATACTTTGTAATGGGTGACACGATGGAAACAATATCCGCTTCCTGATCACCCAACTGCCGCAAATTCAGATACGGGTAGGTGTGCTTATAGGTGGAAGTCTTTATCTGTCCGGAAATATACAATCCGGGAATGGAATCAAGATATTGTCCCAAAACTCCGGTAACGGCATTGGTGCCGCCGGGTCCGGTCGTGACGCAGGTGACGGCCAGTTGGCCGCAAGCCCGGTAATAGCCCTCTCCGGCAATGGCAGATGCCTGTTCATGATGGTTGCAGATGTACGTCAGGCCTTTAGTGTGACCTATGGAATCGTTCAGATGCATGGCTCCGCCGCCTGTTACCATAAAACAATGACGGATATTGTATTTTTCAACCAGATATTGGAAAATAAAATCACTAACTTTAATCATAAAAAGGCATTTATATGGTCTATCTTGATATTCTACCCGATTGGTTTCCGTCAACAAGAGATTCAACCTCGTCGATTGTCACGAGGTTGAAATCCCCTTCAATGGTTTGCTTCAGGCAACTGGCTGCCACTGCGAACTCCAAAGCGTGCTGTGGGTCATAACCCGCTGATATAGCGTAAACGAGACCTGCACCAAAGGAGTCGCCACCGCCTATCCGGTCAACAATATGGATGGGATATTTGTGACTCGTATAGATTCTGTTGTCATCCAATAGGATGGCCGACCAGTTGTTGTCGCTGGCAGAAATGGACTCCCGAAGCGTAATGGCCACTTTCTTGAACCCAAATTTCGTTTGTAATTGTTTGGCCACCAATGTGTAGGATTGTCCGTTTAGGATACCTTTGTCCACATCAGACTGTTCGGCATTGATTCCGAACACGTCAGCGGCATCCGCCTCGTTGGCTATGCAAATGTCCACATATTGGCATAACTCGGTCATTACAGTGTTGGCTTTTTCCTTGCTCCAAAGTTTTGACCGATAATTAAGGTCGCAACTGATGGTAATGCCTTTGGATTTTGCCATTTTGCAGGCTGCAAGGCAATTGGCAGCGGCACTGTCGCTCAAAGCGGGTGTGATGCCCGTGAAATGGAACCATGTGGCATTATGGAAGATGGCATCCCAGTCAAAATCGGATACCGTTGCCAAGGCGATAGCGGAATGTTCACGGTCGTACACCACTTTCGAGGGACGTTGGCTGGCGCCTTTCTCCGAAAAGTAGATCCCTAAGCGCCCGTCTTTCCGAATGATGTCAGAGACATCAACCCCATAATGTCGTATGGCATTTATCGCGGCCTCGCCTAAAACATTATCAGGCACAGCTGTTACAAAAGAAACAGACCGTCCGAAATTGGCCAGACAAACGGCCACGTTGGCTTCTGCCCCGCTGTATTCCACATTGAGTTGATGCGCTTGGATAAGTCTCCCATACCTTTCCGGGGAGAGTTTCAACATCAATTCTCCAAAAGTAACGACCTTGTCCATACTTAGTCTTTGTTTAATTGAAAACGCATACGCTCTATGCGGGCCTCATCCTCGGAAGAGAGGCGTGTATAGTATGATTTTTTATACAACAGCCATTGAAGTTCAAAATCCAAGGCTTTGTGGATGGTTTGTTTCAACTTGTTTTCATCTTTTTCGATGGAAATCACCACTTTGCGTGTTTCAAAACGATCGGCCACGTCACTCATCCTGACAATAAACGGAATGCTTTCAATGCCAATATTGCCCCCGAAGTTGGTGGTGATTCCCGCCTGGCGTGATTGTTGCAACAAATCTCGTGTGGCTTCGAAAACAGTTTCTGTTTCAATATCCTTGCGTGTAATTCCCATAGAGGCAGAAAGATCACTGCGACCAACGGTGACGGTTTTCAAGAACCCGCGGCCTACTTCCAAAATGTCTTTGTAATTGGCATGGCAGGTCTTCGTTTCAGCATTGATGATCCATTCCACAGAGTCCATATCGTCACCATAGACACGTTTTGCCGCGCCGACGAACTTGCTCAGCGCAAAGGGGGTTTCTATCATCGGGGCCATGACGCCCGTGGCACCCAGCAATTTGCATTGTTGCATGTCATGCACAGCTTCGCATCCGCCGATTTTGGTGATGAATTTCAAATCGGCACGCAATATCAATTCCCGAAGGCGGATAAGTTCATCCATGCGGGCCCCTTCGGCCTCAAATTCCGCTTTTATTCCATAAACTCCATATACTTCCTTTAATTCAAGTAAGGAGTCCAGCATTTGACGTTCTTGTAAGTTCATTTTATTATAAAGTTGTATTAACGTTCCAAATTATTCCCAGTCGTCGGTGAGCACATGCTCCTTCGGCACGCCGAGTTCAATGAGCTTTTCCTTGAAAATTTTGATCATCACGGGAGGGCCGGAGATGAAATAGCTGCTGTCGTTACCGTTCTGCTCATGGATTTCAGCAATGTCGATTACGCCATCTTTGTTTTCAAAGAAGATGGTAATCTGGGCATTGTCGTTCTTGATGGCGGCGAACTCCTTCTGGTAGATGTAGTAATCCTCGTTCTTGTAGCCCAGGTAAATCTTCGGGTCTGCATAGTCCCTGAAGGATTCGTGGGTGAAGAGCGAAAGGAAGGGCGTCACGCCCGTGCCGCCGGCAATGAACACGGTATTGGTTTTGTTGTGCGGTTGTGTGAAGAGTTCGCCAAACGGCAATTTGAGCCACACTTCCCTGCCCACTGCCAAGGTCTTTTCCATCTCCTGTGTGAAGTTCCCCTTCACGGCGTAGGTGATGCGGATGACATCCTCGGCAGGGTCGCTCTGCATGGAGAAGCAGCGCGATTCCGGCCACTGTCCGATGCCGTCGTACTCCTCGTCAATGGCAATATGGAGAAACTGCCCCGGGGCATATTTGTATGGCCTTTCCAGCGACTTGAATTCCACGGTATAGATACCCTTGAACGGGTTCGCTATGGAGACAACCTCTGATAAGTATTTCTTTGCCAGCATATTGTTAATATTGTTTCACGAATTCATCCAATTTCTCTTCTGCGTACTTGAACATTTCATCGGTCAGGCCGGGATAGGTGCCCAAGAAGAACGTGTTGTTCATAATATAGTCTGTCCGGTTCAGATGGTCGGCGATACGCCAATTTTTGCCGATAAAAGCAGGCTGTTTGGTCATGTTGCCGGCGAAGAGATTGCGGGTTTCTATAAGGTTGTCGTTCAGATACTTGGTCAAATCATCGCGTTTGAACGGGCTGTTTTCTTTCAACGTCACGATAAAGGCGAACCATGCGGGGTCGGCTCCCTCGGTGGGTTCAGGAGTGATGAAATACTGCGGATACTTGCCGAAGATACGCTTCCACTCTTGAAAATGTGCCTTGCGACTCTCGCAAAAGTCGGGCAGCTTGTCCATCTGGGCGGCTCCGATAGCAGCTTGTATGTCGGTCATCTTCAAGTTGTAGCCGATTTCCGAATAGACATACTTGTGGTCAAAGCCAAAGGGCAGAGTGCCAAACTGCTGGGAAAAGCGCTTGCCGCAGGTGTTGTTGTCGCCGCCGGCGCAGTAGCAGTCACGTCCCCAGTCGCGGAACGCGCGCACGATTCTCGCCAGCTGCGGGTCGTTGGTGCAGATGGCTCCGCCCTCGCCGGTGGTGATATGGTGGGCGGGATAGAATGAGATGGTGGAAATGTGACCGAATGTGCCGGTCTTCCTGCCCTTGTACTCGGAACCGAAAGCGTCGCAGTTGTCTTCCACCACCCACAGGTCATGCTCTTTGGCTATCTCCATGATGGCATCAATGTCAAACGGGTTGCCAAGGGTGTGTGCCAGGAAGATGCACTTCACTTTTGGAGTGATGGCTTTCTTCAACATTTCGACATCAATATTATAGGTCGGAATGCTGAGATCCACGAACACCGGTACAAGTCCGTTTTGGATGATGGGTGTCACAGTGGCGGGGAATCCGGCGGCCACGGAAATCACTTCGTCACCCGGCTTTAGCCTTTTGTCACCAAGTTTTTCAGAAGTCAGTGCTGAGAACGCCAACAGGTTGGCGGATGAGCCGGAATTGGTGAGCAGTACATTCTCCACCCCCAAAAATTCTGAAATCTTGCTGGAGAACTCTTCGGAGAATCTTCCTTCTGTCAGCCAAAAATCCAGAGATGCGTTCACGGCATTCTGCAATTCCTCCTCGTCAAACACACGACCGGCATAGTTCACTTTGGTCTTGCCGGGCACGAACTCTTTCTCTTCAAAGCGGGCTTTGTAGTATTCGGCGGTCAATGCCGTGATCTGTTTGCGTAATTCTTTATGGTTCAACATAATATGTTATTGGTTATTCAAATGTAATATATCTTCGTTATTGCAGTGTCTCTTCCCGTGTGGTGATGATCTTTTGTGCTATTCTTTATTATGCATTTTTTCGTGACGACTCTTTTCGTAATGGCAATCATAAATGTTGTTCTAACCAAAGGTTGAAAAATTTGTCGTAAACTTGATATACCCCTTTGTCCATAGTGAGCAAACCCTTGTCTATTAGAGCCGGGACCGCTGCTTTAACGGAATTCGGGGAAAGCAACCCGTGTTTTTTCACAAATTTTCCGGATGTAATATTGACAGCTTTTTGCTCTTTCCCAATTGCCACCAACACTCGGCTTTGCTTTTCCGGTAATTGATAGAGTAAATCCTCATATATCGGGGATGAGATGTCTATAATCGCTTGTATTGCACTGTCAATATCCCTTGTTTTACATACACCATTGATGGGGGTTCGAAAGAAAAGTTCGTTCATGGCACGTTGGATGTAGTATGTAACACCCTCAAATTGATTGTATAATTGTTCTACGACCTCATTTTCTACTTGTTTGCCATAATCTTGAAAATGATATTGGCAAAAAGACGTGTACTTGTCCAAGGGTAGTCGGTTCAATCCATAGATGGTCACGCTCTGATAAAAAGGACGTGCTGGAGAGAGGAACATCGATCCCATCAAATGCTGACGTGAACCGGAAAATACAAATTTGGCATTGCTGCAATATTGAATATACGTCCGCAATGCAGCCTCGATGTTCGTGTCGGCATATTTTGTGATTTGCTGGAACTCGTCAATAGCTACGATACAGGGCTTATCTGCGTTTTGCAAGTAGGCGAATATTTCCCCCAAGGTGGTGTCGGGAGCCTCTATATCACCCACACTCATAGTCCATGAAGGCAATCCATTAATGTCGAAACTGATTTCAGACCTGACTGAAGCGAGCATTTTTAGAAATTTTCCCCATATTTTTTTCCCGTGAGGCTTGAGTGTTTCCAAAATAACACTTCCCAGCTTACCAACCATTTCCGAGACCGATTTGGTTGAATATATGTCAACTATAAAGGTATAGTACCGTTCTGCAATCTCTTTTTGTGCAAAACAATGCCGGAGCAAGTCAGTTTTCCCATATCTACGGGGAGATATCAGAGCCACATTGTTACCATTGGTCAGCAATCGGACAATGTCTTCCGTCTCCTTTTCTCTGTCGCAGAAATAAGCAGCTCCCACATATCCTGTCGTGACAAAGGGATTGTCGAATATTGCCCTGTTCCTATTTGTTGCCATTTTTCAAAATCTGATTTTGCAAAAATACAAAATTTCCATTTTATGGAAATCATAAAATGACAAAATTTCTGTTTATCTGCTCCTTCATCAGTTCCACTATGGATGAGGATCCTTTCTGATAGAACATTTTATACCACTCCAATGTCATCTCCAGAGCCTGTCGTGCATTGAGGCGTGGCCTCCAGCCCAGCATTTTGCCGGCTTTGGTGATGTCCAACGAGAGCAGTCCCGCCTCGTGCGGTTGGTTGGCGAGCTGGGGGAAAACAAATGTGCCGCCGCCCCATATCTCCGTGGCCATCTGCGTCATCTCCTCCACCGTCAGTGTGTCGTCAGGGTTCGGGCCGAAGTTGAACCCCTCGGCATACTGGACGGGGTCTTGCATCAGCTTTTGAGCCAGCAGGATGTAACCGGAAAGAGGTTCCAGCACGTGCTGCCAGGGCCGCACGGCTTTGGGGTTGCGAATCTGTATGGCCTCGCCTTTGGACAAAGCCCGCACAATGTCGGGCACCAACCGGTCGGCGGCCCAGTCGCCCCCGCCGATAACGTTGCCGGCGCGGGCCGAAGCGATGGTCTTGTGATGCTGTTCGTAATCATCAGGATTAAAGAACGATTTACGATACGAGTCGATGACCAACTCGGCGCAGGCTTTGCTGGCACTGTAGGGGTCATACCCGCCGAAGCGGTCGTCCTCCTTGTAGGCCTGTCCCGTCTCGTTGTTCTGATAGACCTTGTCGGTGGTGATCATCACGCCCACGCAGGGCTTCTCCAACAGCCGGATGCCGTCGAGCACATTGGCGGTGCCGATGGCGTTGACCTCGAAAGTCTCCGCTGGAATCTTGTATGAAGTGCGCACGATAGGCTGTGCCGCCAGATGAAAAACAATATCCGGCTGAAAGCCGGCCATACATCTGTGCAGATGTTCCGTGTCACGGATGTCGCCCATCACGGATTGGCAAAGGCTGTCGCCGTCAATCACATTGTAAAGGCTTGGCTTGGTGTTGGGTTCCAGGGAATACCCCATGACTTCCGCGCCCATTTGATGGAGCATAAACGTCAGCCATGCACCTTTGAAGCCGGTGTGGCCTGTAAGAAAAACCTTCTTGCCTTTGAATGTCTGCATATTCTTTTTTGTTATAAGAGACGCGGCGTGCCGCGTCTCTACAGAGATTTTACCATAACTTCCACGGCGCCTTTCCCGATGCCCACCATTCTTCCAGGTTCATCTTGTCGCGCTGGGTGTCCATGCAGTGCCAGAAGCCGTTGTGCTTGTATGCTTTCAGTTCGCCCATTTTGGCCATGGATTCAAGGGGCTTTCTCTCAAAAACGGTAGTGTCGTCGTCAATGTAATCGAATATTTCGGGTTGGAATATCATAAACCCTCCATTGATGACGCTGCCGTCGGAGTCGGATTTTTCGCGGAAGGCCTTGATGGTGTCGGAGTCGTCCATTTCAATGACGCCGAAACGCTGTCCCACATTCACGGTCGTGATGGTGGCGATTTTGCCGTGGCTCTGATGGAATTTCACAAGTTCATTGATATTGATGTCGGCCACACCGTCGCCGTATGTGAGCATAAAAGGCTCGTCGCCGACGTATTTCCGGATGCGTTTCACGCGCCCGCCGGTCATGGTGTTGAGCCCGGTGTCTATCAGGGTCACCTTCCAAGGTTCCACGGCGGAGGTGTTGAGCACGGTCATTTTGTTGTCATTGGTGAAATCAAAGGAGATGTCGCTGTTGTGAAGATAATAGTCGGCAAACCACTCCTTTATGATGTAATGTTTGTAGCCGCAGCAAATAATGAAATCGTTATACCCGTAATGGGAATATATTTTCATGATATGCCATAAGATAGGCTTGTCGCCAATCTCAATCATGGGCTTGGGTCTGAGGTGGCTTTCTTCGCTGATACGGGTGCCGTAACCGCCCGCAAGAATGACTACTTTCATGAGTTTAATCTTTAATACAAATAGGCGGCAAAGATACAAAAAATAGTCGGAAGTCGCAGGAGTGACTTGCGGTCGTTTTTTAGCAGAACCTCAGCACCAGAAAGATAACGAGCTCCACGGCAAGTATGCTGCACATCATCCACCAACGGGCGGGTTTGGTTTCGGGAGCGAAGGTAAAAATCTTGTTGAAAAGATAATTGAGCAGTCCTACCGGGAGGGCCATGATGGCACTGGCCCAATAGTTGTTCACACCGAACCGCTCCATGATGCCTATGCCGAAAATATTGACGAAATAGGTGATTGCACAAACCATGACAAACTTGAAAATCAACCTGTTGTCGCCAACTTTAAACACAATTTTCCCATACGTCTTGAAGTTGAAAAGCACGCTGATGATTGTGCCGAGGAAAGCCGCCAACACAAAAGGTTCCTTGAGCGAAGTCATGCCCAACAAGTAACGCAGCAAGGCGAACACGGCCCATCCAAACGCAGTGTTCAAAGCCGCCACAAAAACAAAGCGGATGAACTCGGGAGTGAGAAACTTTTTTATAAGATTTTCTATCTTTTGAAACATTTTTTTTGAGCGCGCAAAAATAAGAAAAAAATTGTATTTTTGCCGCCTCATTTCAAACCCGCGGTACACGCCCACCCCCTTCTTTTTGTGATACCGCTTTCAATCTAAAATAGAATACTAAATCTAATGTTAGAATCTGTAGAAAAGAGGCCTAAACGTAAGAGAATCACAACCAATAGTGACCTTCCCGTAGCCACCTCCAACCAATCCAAGAAAACTGTAAAGGTCAACATTCCCGAAAAACGCATTGAGGACCTTTTTAAGGATGTAAAGACTGAAAATATCAACAAAAACATCCAGCCAGAGCCCAACAAAGCAAGGGACGAGGAACCCGTCTTGTTCGCAAATCCTCTTCCGCTGACGGAAAAACCAAAGCAAACGCGCAAAAGGAAAACAAAAGAGACCACTGAGACCGATGTCAAAGTCGTCGCTGCGGAAGCCGTAACTGAGACGCCCCAGCCCGTCAAGCGCAAAAGAGGCCGGCCTAAAAAGAGCGACACGGCAAACGCCACCACAGTGACGCCTCAGACCAAGGCACCGGAAGACATTCCCATCCTGGATCCCGAGGTTCTCCCTGGAAAAATCACAAACAACTATCATTTTGCCGCATACGAACCGGAAGAGAAACCGGCCGTTGACGAACCCATAATCGAGTATCAACAAAAAGAGGAGAAACGGCCCCTGCGTCGCAAATATGCCAAGGGAGAGAACCCTAAAAAAGAAGAAACCACCAACGACAGCACGGAGAAAAAAGCACCTCAACCAGACAAGAACAGTGCGGAAGCCATTTTAGCGGAACAGACCGCCCTGTTGGAAGAGGCGCAGTACGAGGGCACTGTCATGGCCGAGGGCGTGCTCGAAATCACCAGCGACAACTGTGGTTTCCTGCGCTCCTCCGACTACAACTACCTCACTTCGCCCGATGACATTTATGTCTCCCTCTCCCAAATCAAGCTCTTCGGTCTCAAGAACGGCGACACGGTGTATGGTGCCATACGTCCGCCCAAGGCCGGCGAGAAATACTTCCCGCTCACCAAGATCGACAAAATCAACGGGCGCAATCCTGATGAAATCCGCGACCGTATCCCCTTCGACTACCTGACCCCCATGTTTCCGGACGAGAAAATCAACCTGACGGGACATCCGGGCTGCAACACCTCCACCCGCGTCATTGACCTTTTCGCGCCCATCGGCAAGGGGCAGCGCGGCCTCATTGTGGCACAACCCAAGACTGGTAAAACAGTGTTGCTGAAGGATATAGCAAACGCCATTGCCGCCAACCACCCGGAAATATACCTTATCATCCTGCTCATCGACGAGCGTCCCGAGGAGGTCACCGACATGCAGCGCAGCGTCAATGCGGAGGTCATCTCCTCCACCTTCGACGAACCCGCCGAACGACACGTCAAGATTGCCAACATGGTGCTGGAGAAGTCGAAACGCATGGTGGAGTGCGGTCACGACGTCTGCATCCTGCTCGACTCCATCACCCGACTGGCGCGCGCCTTCAACACGATGGCCCCTGCCTCCGGCAAGGTGCTCTCCGGCGGTGTGGAAGCCAACGCCCTGCAAAAACCCAAACGCTTCTTCGGCGCCGCCCGTAACGTCGAAAACGGCGGCTCCCTCACCATCATCTCCACCGCCCTCATCGAGACCGGATCCCGCATGGACGAGGTCATCTTCGAGGAATTCAAGGGCACCGGCAACATGGAACTGCAACTCGACCGCAAACTCTCCAACAAGCGCGTCTATCCCGCTGTCGATCTCATGGCCTCCAGCACCCGCCGCGACGACCTGCTGCAAAAACCCGACGTCCTCCAGAAAATGTGGATCCTGCGCAACCACCTCGCCGACATGAACACGATCGAAGCCATGACCTTCCTCAAAGAAAAGATGGAACTCACCAGAACCAACGAGGAATTTCTGGCTTCCATGAACGGCTAATTTTGGCCGCGAACCACTCGTCGTCAACCACTCGCGAAGAGGTGCTGATTATTAACCGAAAAGGTGGGATAACTTTGTTGTAGTATGGTATTATAGCATTCCATAAAACACTATCTTTGCCATTGCTATGCTGAAAAGAATCTCTATCGCCTTCTTCGTCTTTTTCTTGTGTATCAGCTTTTTAAAAGCAGACACCTATTCGTCAAAGGATACTTCTGGCGGATTTATCGTGCCATTTTCTCTCAAATCGCTGACCACCGCCCTGCCCGATGACATCGGCAAGACACATGCGCTCTACGATTCCCTGGAAATCTTTGCCAACCAGCTGGGTGGACGAATGAACGGCACCATCCTGATTGCCCGCCACGACACTATCCTGTTGCAGAAATCATACGGTTACCTGGAACTCTACAAAAGCTACGACGGCTACGGATGGCTTTCGGAAAAAGAGTTGAACTACCGCCGCTGCATGTATGCCAACACATTGATCAACAATAGCTTGTTTGAGCTGGCATCGGTTTCCAAGCAATTTACCGCCGCCGCCATTCTCAAACTCTGCCGGGACGGGAAAATCAGTCTGACAGACTCGCTCCACACCTTTTTCCCGAAAATCCCATACGGAGAGGTCACCATACGCCAACTGCTCAACCACACCTCCGGTCTGCCGGAATATTTCAATTTCGACTACAAGGTTTACGACACCTCCACCTTTGTCACCAACGAGCAACTGCTGCGCGTGTTGGAAAATTCCAAACCGCAACGCATGTTCCTGTCAGGACAGGGCTACAAATATTGCAACACCAACTATGCCCTGCTGGCGGCCATCGTCGCGAAAGTGTCGGGAATGCCTTTTGAACAGTATGTGCGTGACAATCTATGGAAACCGGCGGGCATGAAAAACACCTTCTTCTTCACGGAACTGGTGGGTCTCTACCCCGGCTATGTGCAGCCCGAATGCTCCATACGCAAGGGGCAGGACTACATCAATGTGAAACCCATCGAGGGTATCACATCCCGACCGCTCACACGCGGACACTGGCGTACCGGCAACCTCGCGCTTTACGACCGCCTCAACGGAATTCTCGGCGACAAGGGCGTCTATACCACCGCCGAAGACCTACTGCGCTGGGTCAACGTTTATTACATGGAGTACCAGATTCTCCCCGAAGAGGTTATCAATGAAGCCACCAATATCCAGAACAAGTCGCCGAACGGCACCTATCCCAAGGACCTCTACGGATACGGCGTCCACCTCGAAGACAGTCCCGACCACGGGTTCCTCGTCTATCACGGCGGCCTTTGGAACGGCTACCACAACCTCTGGCTCTACCGTCCGAAAGATGGTCTGGTCATCATTTTCCTCAGCAATTTCTACAACTCCTCCCATACAGGAAAGAGCAACGAGTTTCTCGAAATGTATGACCGGCAAGCCCGCTAACCTGAACATAAAACCATGTGACAACAAAGAACGCCATGATTGAACTCAACACCAATTATCACACACACAGCACCTATTGCGACGGGAAAGAACCCCTGCCCGCATTCGTGGCCGCCGCCGAGAAACTTGACTATACTCAGTTGGGATTCTCCTCCCATGCCCCCGTCTCCTTCGAAAACGACTTCGGCATCCATGAAAACGAGATAGGCACCTATTGCCGGGAAATCGACGGATTGCAAAAACAGACCTCCATGACGCTGCTCAAGGCCTTGGAATGCGATTTTGTGCCCGGCCACTGCAAATCTTTCGACACCTTCCGCAACGAGCACCACCTGGACTACATCATCGGGGGCGTACACCTCGTGCTACCCGAGCACAGAGACGGCATTTGGTTCATCGACGGGTCCAAACGCGAAGTTTACGACGACGGTCTCGACCGACTCTTCGACCACAACATCCGCAAGGCCGTGACCCGTTTTTGGGAACAGACTTTTGAGATGATCGAAACCGAGCATTTCGAGATCATCGCCCATTTCGACAAAATCAAGATGCACAACCAACACCGTTTTTTCGAAGACGATGAACCGTGGTACCAAGTGCTGGCCGACAAGGCGTTGCAACTCATCAAGCGACACGACCTCATCGTGGAAATCAACACCCGGGGGCTTTACAAGAAGCGTTGCGATGCCTTCTATCCCTCCACCGCACTGTTGCAAAAAGCACGCAAACTCGACATTCCCGTCATCATCAGCAGCGATGCCCACAAGTCGGAGGACCTTGGCCAATTTTGTCCCGAGGCCCGCGACGAGCTGCTCCGCTGCGGCTACGACCACTTGGCCACTTTCGACCTCAAAACCCGCCAATTCCAATATTGATCCAAAATTGCACACGATGAAATTTCGCTCCGCCCCCAATCTCTGGTTCCGCTATCTGATCGCATCCATCTCTCCCCGATGGAGCGTTCGCCTGCTCTATCGAATCTGCCATCACAAACGGCTGAACCTCGACAATCCGCAGACCATGGACGAGAAAATCCAGTGGCTCAAATTGCACTACTGCCAACAGGACATCGTCAAGCAGTGTGCCGACAAGTACCGTGTGCGCGAATATGTAAAGGCGTGCGGCTTAGCGCACATTCTCAACCCACTCATTGACAAATACCATTCCGCCAGCGAGATACCATGGAATTTGTTGCCCGACAAATTCGTGCTGAAATGGAATTTCGGTTGTGGCGGCAACGTGATTTGCCCCGACAAAAGCAAATTGGACATCTACGCCGCCACGCGCGAACTCAACAAATTCGGAAAAATAAAGTTTCACCTCATCGCCGCCGAGCCACAGTACGACATTCCCGAAAAGCTCATTCTTTGCGAGGAGTTTATCGAAACCGAGGACGGTCATGCGCCAGTGGATTACAAATTCTACTGCTTCAACGGCAAGGCCGAATATGTGCTCTGCTGCTATGGCCGCGGCGACCAGGAGCGACCCGCCTTCTACTTCTTCAACCGCCAATGGGAACTGCAACGCCTCAACAAACAGGGCAAAGAGGTTCCGGAGGGCTTTACGCTTCCCAAACCCGACGGCATTGACCAACTTTTCGACTACGCCGAAACCCTCTCCAAGCCTTTCCCCTTTGTGCGTGCCGACTTCTATCTGGAAAACGGAAAAACCTACTTCGGGGAACTCACCTTCACACCCAGCGGCGGCTTCGACCGCGGACGACTGCCCGAAACCGACCTCCTCTTTGGTCAAATGATTCAACTGCCCAATCTTTAGCCTTTTCTTCGGACAATGAAACAGAACATAGCCAAATACTTACTGTACCTTACCCTTGGACTGGTCATGGCTTCCTACCTGCCTTGGATTTACCACACCAGAATCTATTATATCCTCCGTTATGCCATCATGGGGTCAATGGCCGTCTCCGCAGCTGTCACCTTCTCCTTCGATCGCTATTTCTCCGTCCGCTTCATGCGTATTTTCGCAATCACCATTGGCATCGTGCTCTTGGAATTCATCCTATTCCATTTCACAGGAAAGCGATTCCATGTCGCCGACCTGACCCAGCTTGTCATCGCCTTCCTGTGTATCGGCATCGGCATGTCGCTCGACTGCGACATCAAAACATGGTCCAACATCTGCTATTTCTACACCATCGGATTGATCATCATGGGCGTGATCAATTGCTTCTACTGGGCCGGCGGGCTCTATATCCCTGAATATTACATGTTTGACAAAGGAAAGAACCAGGTAGGCGGCATTTTGGCCATCGCCGGCATGGCCTGTCTCTTCTTTGGCATACACATCAAAGAACAGCGCATTCACTTTTTAGTCCTGTTCATCCTGGCCTTGTTGGTGCTGCTCCTCATTCGCGCACGGTCTGCATTCTTTGCCTTGCTCCTATGCGCCACGTTCATAACGGTCAAGGACACCCGCTGGCACTGGGACGTCAAAATGGTGCTCACCATCCTCGGTTTTGCACTCATCGGCTATATCCTCTATTCGGCATTTCTCAGCGATGAACTGCACACTTTCATGGTAGGCGGCAAACGGTCCGGCTCACTCGATGTCATCACCTCCAACCGCTGGCAACGAGACAAGGAGGGCCTGGAATACATTCTCAACGAATCCGTAGTCGGAGAACAAGAGAGCAAATCCGGCATATTGCTTATACACAACTACATACTCTTACGACTCGTGCGTTACGGGATATGGTCGTTCGCAATGGTGGGTTTCTATCTCTATTTTGGAATCAAGACTATTATCGCGCTTCTCAGCGACCGCAAGACAGACATCCGCGACATCGGTTACATCACATGTGCGTTGCCGCTGATTATCAGTTTTGTGGAGCCTAATTTCCCCTACGGTCCAGGCTCCGTGCAGATGCTGGCCTTCCTTTTGTTAGGCGCCACTTTCTACAACAAACAGCAGCAGCCGCGCCACGCCATTCTGGCCCATGACGGAGAACCAGCAAAAGTGCTGCATATTTGCAACGATTTTCCCAACAGCAAAGTTCATGCAGAATTATACCAACAGTTGGACAAGATCGGTGTGGACCAGGTGGTCTATTCCCCGATTCGCAGTCAGGAGCTGGACGGGCGCAATGCCTTTGAAGGCGAGCACACGGGCATTATCTACTCGTTTATTTTAAAACCTTTACATCGCATTTTCTTCCACCGGAAAATCACGATGATTGCCAAAGATGTCGCCAAGAAGGTGGATTTGTCGCACATCGCCTGCTCCCATGCCACCAATCTCTTCAGCGACGGGGCGGTGGCACTGTATCTCAAGCGGCATTATGGCATCCCCTATATCGTGGCCGTGCGCAACACGGACCTCAACGCCTTTTTGCGCTATGCACCTCATCTTTGGTGGGTTCACCGCGCCGTTATCCGTGATGCCGACAAGGTGGTCTTCATCAGCCCCGCACTTCAGCGGCGGCTTACCAACCACTGGACTCTCGCGGGCATGAGGGAACTGCTGCGCGGCAAGAGCCTCCTCATCCCTAATGGCGTCAACGAGTACTGGCTCAACCATATACAGTCCTCCCCTGCCGCCCCTGACGGTTCACACAATGTGCTTTATGTAGGCCTTTTCGATGACAACAAAAACGTGTTGCGACTAATGCAAGCGGTCTCGCAGCTGAAAACAGACATTCCCGACATTCATTTGGATCTGGTGGGCGGTGATGGCAATCGAGAACAGGAGGTACTGGCCCTTGTGAAACAGCATCCTGACACGTTCCGTTATCGGGGCAAGATTTACGACAAGTCCGAATTGCAGAAGGTCTATGCCGAAAACAGAGTGTTCGCCATGCCTTCCCTGCATGAAACCTTTGGTCTGGTGTATGTGGAGGCCCTCACACAGGGATTGTCGCTGCTCTACACGCGCAACGAGGGCATTGACGGACTCTTCCACGGCGAGGTGGGGCTTGCGGTGAATCCCCAATCCACCACGGAGATTGTCTGCGCACTGCAGAATCTGATGCTCCATCCCGGCAAATACACCAACTCCACGGTTGATTTCTCGCTTTTCCATTGGGCGGATATTGCCCACACCTATTTGAACATCTATCACGATATTTCCCAATAACCCTCTGACCGTCACACGCCATGCTTTCCGTAATCATACCCGTATATAATGAAGAAAAATACATAGAGCACTGCCTGCATTCCATTATTAATCAGGATTATGACAAAGAGAATTTGGAGGTCTTTTTCATTGATGGGCTCAGCAGCGACAATACCCGCCGTATTATAAGCGACTATGTCCGACAGTACCCCTATATTCATCTGATTGACAACCCGAACCGTATTGTACCCTACGGCATGAACATCGGAATCGGCATGGCCAAAGGCGAGATCATCATGCGATTGGATGCCCACGCCGACTATCAAAGCAACTATTTCTCAACCTTGACCTCTGCGTTGCAGACCCTCCAGGCTGACAACGTGGGTGCCCGGTGGCGTACCGATGTGCTGCACCACACACCCAAAACCGATGCCATAAAAGAGGTTCTCTGCCACAAATTCGGGGTGGGGAACTCCGCTTTCCGCATTGACACCGGCAATGACGACATCATGGAGGCCGACACCGTGCCTTTCGGGTGTTTCCGCCGGGACGTCTTTACCCGCTTTGGTTTGTACAACACCCTTTTGGTGCGCAACCAGGACATAGAACTCAACAAACGCATACATGCAGGTGGCGGAAAAATATACTTGCTTCCCCAAGTGCTGTGTACTTATTATGCTCGGGAAACATTTGCAAGCATAGCCCGGAACAATTATCTCAACGGGCTTTGGAACCTGCTCACGGTGAAAATCACAAAACATTTCTCCTCATTGTCCATAAGACACTTCGTGCCTCTTTTGTTCTTGCTGTCCCTCATCATCCCTGCCATTTGTTCCATCGCATATTGGCCGTTCATCCTGATTTCGGCCTTATCCCTGACATTATACCTGATATTCCTACTGATCACCTGCACGAACATCTCCCTCCGTAAACGCAGGCATTTCGGTTATTTGTGCTTAGCCTTCATTGTGCTCCATTTCTCGTATGCAACAGGTTCTCTCGTCGGAATATTCAAATCCGTGAAAAAATGAAACGTGACATAGAGCATCAGTATAAAACATCCATCGCGGCGTATTTGCACACTTCGCCCGATCATATTCACCTGTATTACAAGGGCAGGGTCGCACTCTATGCCATCTTGAAAGCCATGGATGTGCATCAGGGCGATGAAGTTGTCATACCTGCCTTCACCTGCGTGGTGGTACCCAACGCCATCAAATATTTGGGGGCGACCCCCATTTATGTTGACATCGATCCCGTCACTTACAATGCCGACCTGCAGTGTCTGCAACAAGCCATCACGGAGCGGACCAAGGTGATCATTTGCCAAAACACGTTCGGTTTGTCATCCAACGTGGAACAGATACAAGCTTTGGCACACAGCCGGCGGATCTACACCATAGAGGACTGCACCCACGGGTTTGGTGGCAGCTACCATGGCAAACCGAACGGCAGCTACTGCGATGCAGCCTTTTATTCCACCCAATGGAACAAGCCTTTCAGCACTGGTGTGGGTGGATTCGCCTGGGTGCAGAATCCGGAACTGGCATCGAAAATTGCAGCCGTCAACAGCCAGATGGAACCGGCCACCCGAAAAGACGCCCTCTCTTTATCCATGCTCTATTTCGTGCGTGAAAAAATACTCACCGAAAAACGTTACTGGTGGATGATACGCCTTTACCGGTGGCTGAGCCGGCACAACCTCGTCCAAGGTTCTTCCGGCGGTGCCGAACTGATCTCCACCCTCATGCCCGATCACTATTTCAAAGCCCTGTCGCCCACACAAATGAAAAAAGGGCTGCAAAACCTGCAGCATCTTGGCGATGCCATGGCTCTTCGGAAAAACAATGCCCGTATTTACAACGACTACCTCCGGCAACACGGCAAAACCGCTGTAAACCCCGCACTTTTTGACGACCACTCTTTTTTGAAATTTCCCCTATTGGTGTCCCAAAGGGAAAAAGTGCTGGATATGGCCGAGAAACAGCACATACCGCTTGGCGAATGGTTTTGCAGCCCCATCCACCCTGTCTGCGAGCACTGGGAGCAATGGGATCTGCAAGGCGACAAATACCCCATAGCCGTTGAAAAAGCATCGCAGATGCTCAATTTGCCCACTGATGAAAAGAATCCGGACAAAGTGATCCGCTTTTTGGAAGAAATAAACGATTACATATTATAAAATGGGAATTATATACCTGATGGCACAAATCAGGGCTTTTGCATCCTTTTTTTGATTTGGGCGTGCCGGCGCGGCGACGGTAATTATGTCACATTTGCACACACCATCAAATGCCGCCGCGCCGTCGGGCTTTCCGCTGCAATGATTTTGGCTTAGACACCACCACCATTCCGAGAGACGCGAAGCGTCAAGCGGAACCTCCGTCTCGCCAGAAAACGCATTCCCGCCAAAATCATTTCCGCTTCAATCCCTCACGCAGGCTCGTCGAACCCCACATCCGTTTCGCGGCGAGCAACGCACAACCTCGTCTCAACCTTCTCCCGCGCCGCGAAAGGGAGGCGTTAGAAAAATGCGTTGCTTAGAGACCTGCTCATGCAGGTCTGGTGCCATCAGGTAGGTATATAACCACCAATAAAATTGACAAACGCACGTTTTGGGAAAAGAAAAGTGATTTTTTGTATCTTTGCACACTTTTAAATCCAAAGCTATGTTGAAAACCAAAGAGGAAATCGTGCAAAATTGGCTGCCCCGCTACACAGGCATGCAGTTAGACGAGTTCGGACGCTACATCCTGCTGACCAATTTTGAAGATTATGTACATAATTTTGCGGAGTTGATGGGCGTGGAGGTCCACGGTGAGGGCAAGCCGATGCGTTCGGCCACAAAAGACGAAATCACCATCATCAACTTCACTATGGGCAGTGCCAATGCCGCCACCATCATGGATCTGCTCACGGCGGTGAAACCCAAGGCCGTGCTATTCCTCGGCAAGTGCGGCAGCTTGAAATCCTATATCGGCTTAGGCGAGCTTCTGTTGCCCATCGCCGGCATCCGGGGCGAGGGAACCTCGCGCGACTACTTTCCCGAAGAGGTGCCCGCACTGCCGGCCTTCAACATGGAAAAGGCCATCTCCACCACCATCCGCGACTACGGCCTGGACTACTGGACGGGCACGGTCTATACCACCAACCGTCGCGTTTGGGAGCACGACGAGGAGTTCAAGGATTACCTCCGCCGCATCCGCGCCACAGCTGTTGACATGGAAACGGCCACCCTCTTCTCTGTCGGCTTCTTTAACCGCATCCCCACCGGAGCCTTGCTGCTCATCTCCGACCAGCCGATGCTCCCGGACGGCATCAAAACGGAAAAGTCCGACAAAATGGTGAGCGCCAACTATAGTCTGCGCCACCTCCAAATCGGCATCGACTCCCTGAAACAACTCATCAACAAGGGAATTACGGTGAAACACCTGAAATTCGACTATTACGAATAAGACCCGTCAGACAACCATAATGATGGATTTTCACGGTTATCTGAATCGCATCATTGGAAAATACCGTTGCACAAATCCGGTTCCACACTGCAATCGGGAGAAACCTGCCCGATACCGCACAATTTGACGAAATTGATGCGACCCCGCTCGTTCTTCTTGTCCTGTAGCATAAAGTCCACTAACCGCCGCACCTCATTCCCGGCAAACGCGGGGACACGGTAATGGCGACGCACCAAGCGCTCGATACGGTCTGCGACCTCCTTCGGACAATTCCCAATCTGTGCCATCAACCGACTCTCGTAGAACAGACCCAGCGCCACAGCCTCGCCATGCGCAACAGGCCTGCCCTCCTCGGCGAACAGACTTTCGAGAGCATGTCCGCAAGTGTGCCCCAAGTTGAGAACATGTCGCTCGTGCCGGTCGTACGGATCCCTTTTTACATATTCATGTTTGATGGAAACACATGTGTCGATCCATCCGGGTTGGATATCCTTCGGGGTCAGATGCCCTATCGCCTCCAACTCGCCGAAAAGGGATGGCGCATCCATGATGGCATATTTGATCATTTCGCCAAAGCCACTGAGCAGTTCCTCCTCCGGCAATGTCAGCAAGAACGACAAATCGCAGGGCATTTCGAACTCGGGCTGGCAGAATGCGCCGATACAGTTTTTGACATGCTGCATGTTGATGCCGTTCTTGCCCCCGACAGCCGCGTCAATCATGGCCAACAAGGTGGTGGGACAGTTGGCGAAGCGCACACCGCGCTTGTAGGTGGCCGCCACAAAACCGCCGAGGTCGCAAATCATGCCGCCGCCGAAGTTGAGGATGAAGACTTGCCGATCGCATTGCGCGTCCAACAGTTGCTGCCACAGTCGCCCAGCCTGCACAATTGACTTGGAAGCCTCGCCCGCAGGCACTTCTATGAGCATTGTGGAAAATTCCGGAGAAAATTCATCCCAATAGTGCGGATAAAGCGCTGACACCGTCGCATCCGCAACAACGACTAACTTGCGCACCGAACGCGCCCGCAGCTGTTGCCGCAATTCGGAAACGAGCTCGCTCATGGCTATCCCTCCATTTCCACCGACACATAACTCATCTGGCCACCCAACGGCGGATTGAGTTTGCAAATCTTGGCTTTCACGCTCTCAACAGCAGGAAAGTCGCTCTTCACGGCCTCAATCATGCGGCGCGCCACATGCTCCAACAGGTGCGATGGCTCGTCCATCACACGTTGCACCGTCTGATAGACCAGCGCATAGTTCACCGAGTCGTTCACATCGTCGGTAACGGCGGCACACGATGCATTGTAAGTAAGCCAAAGGTCAACGGAAAAGCGTGTCCCAATGATGCGTTCCTCCTTAAAACAGCCATGATGACTATAAAACTGCATGTCGGCAAGATGAATGGTCGTGTTCATTGGATTATTGTTTGGTAAAAACCATGTTCAGCCCGAAAAAGGCATAGTGACACAGTTTTTTGTTTTTACTCTTGTATTGTTCTAAATCAATAATTTGTAGCATATTGTGCGCATTGAAACGCCACGGATAGCATCTGCGGATATATTGGACGGAATCCTCTTCCAACACAAAACCGGTGCGGGCAAACGCCTCCCGCCACTGTGCCTCGGTACGGACATTTTCATTACCCATCAACACGTTTTTCTTCAACACGTCGTCATAGACAGAAATCACTCGCTTGTTGCCGCGCCGCAGAAAAAGCATCGCACGCTTGACCAAACAACCGCCATTTTCTTCAATCAACACCAATTTTCCACCTTTTTTCAAAGCCTTGTAAAAAATACGCAATCCCTCGTCCAAAGGCTCAATATGATGCAGGGTATCTTGCAAAATGATATAGTCGTATTTCTCCTCAGGAATGTTTTGGTCGAAAACATTGGCATATTCGTAGGTAAAGAGGCTCGAATCACCAAATTGTTTCCAAAAATGTTTGCGTTTCTCGATTTCATCGGCATAGAACTCGATGGTGGTGCCATACGAAGGCACTCCGTTCATGGCAAAATAGAGACCGGTGGATCCGTAGCCGCATCCACAATCCCAAATAATGGGACTTTTTGACATATCTATATGATTGTCAATATATTCCAGTCTTTGCAAAAAGTAAGCCTTGCGATACTGCTGCTGGGAAACACTCCCGTCCACCAACTTATAATAAGGATATAGCGATCTGTATTGTCGCAATTCCTCACACAAATGCTGATAGAACTCCTCCTTTTGCATAAATCGTTTTATAGCGTATCAGATGCGCGTTGTGCGGCACGCTTGCGTTCTATTTCATCCAACAATATCTTGCGCACACGCAGCGACAGCGGGGTCACCTCCAGATATTCGTCCTTGGCGATGAACTCCATGTATTGTTCCAACGAATACTTGATGGCCGGAGCCAGCACCAGTTTCTCATCGGAACCGGCAGCACGCATGTTGGAGAGTTTCTTCGACTTGCAGACGTTGATGACCAAATCGCCCTGACGGATATGCTCGCCGATAACCTGACCTGCATAGACGGGGTCGCCGGGTTCGATGAAGAAGCGACCGCGGTCTTGCAGCTTGTTGAGGGAATAGGCGTACGCCTGGCCCGTCTCCATGGCGATGAGGGAACCGGCATGACGACCGGGAATGTCGCCCTTCCACGGCTCAAAACCTGTGAAGCGATGGGAGATGATGGCTTCTCCTTCGGTGGCCGTCAACAGCTGGTTGGTCAACCCGATGAGGCCACGCGACGGGATGTTGAAGTTCAAGTGTACCCGGTCATTGAGCGTGTCCATTGATATCAGTTCGCCCTTGCGGCGCGACACATAGTCGATGACGCGGGAGGACATCTCCTCCGGCACCAGCACCAACAGTTGTTCAATAGGTTCACACTTCTGGCCGTCAATCTCCTTGATGATGACCTGTGGCTGACCGACCTGAAGCTCATAACCCTCGCGGCGCATCGTCTCAATGAGGATGGAGAGGTGTAAAATGCCGCGACCATAGACGTTAAGACGGTCCGGAGAGTCAGTCTCCTCAATGCGCAAAGCGAGGTTTTTCTCCAATTCCGCAAAAAGGCGGTCACGCAAGTGTCTTGAGGTCACATACTTTCCCTCCTTCCCAAAGAATGGGGAATTGTTAATGGTGAACAACATGCTCATGGTCGGCTCATCGACCTTGATGGGTGTCAGTTGTTCAGGATTCTCGAAGTCGGCTACAGTATCGCCGATCTCGAAGTCGTCGAGACCCAACACGGCACAAATCTCGCCAGCTTCCACAGGGGTCTTGATTTTCTCTTTGCCCAAACCTTCGAAAACATAGAGTTCCTTGACCTTGGAGCGCTGCACGGTGCCATCGCGCTTGACCAAGGAGACATTCTGGCCCCAAGAGATGGAACCGCGCTTGACACGTCCCACGGCAATACGCCCCACGTATGAGGAGAAGTCGAGAGAGGAAATCATCATCTGCAAATTACCCTCTTCCGGATGAGGAGCGGGGATGTGTTTCACGATAGTGTCGAGCAGGTAGGAGATGTCGTTGGTAGGTGTGTTCCAGTCAGGACCCATCCAGCCTTGCTTGGCGGAACCATAGACAGTGGGGAAATCCAGTTGCTCGTCGGAAGCCCCCAGGTTGAACATCAGCTCGAAGACCGCCTCTTGCGCCAAGTCGGGCTGGCAGTTGGGCTTATCAACCTTGTTGATGACCACGATGGGCTTGAGGCCTAGTTCAATGGCCTTTTGGGTGACAAAACGGGTCTGCGGCATAGGGCCTTCAAAGGCATCCACCACTAAGAGGACGCCATCGGCCATATTGAGCACACGCTCCACCTCGCCGCCAAAGTCGCTATGTCCCGGCGTATCAATCACATTAATCTTTACGCCTTTGTAGCGAACGGAGACATTCTTGGAGAGAATGGTAATGCCTCTCTCTCTTTCAAGGTCGTTGTTGTCGAGCACCAAATCTTGCACCTGCTGGTTGTCGCGGAAGAGGTGCGCTTGGTACAATATTCTGTCCACGAGGGTGGTTTTACCATGATCGACGTGGGCGATGATTGCTATATTCCTAATTTCTTGCATTTTGCGTTTTCTATTCTAAAAGGCGCAAAAATAAGAAAAAAATTGTCTCAGACAACAAGGTGGAGCGCAGGCTCTATCGGCTATTTTCTGATATCCATCTCATTGAGCAGATAGCCTTGGCCACCGTACTTGTCGATGATGAAGAGCACATAACGTGAATCGACGTTGATGCAGCGCTGCAGTTCGGTGTTGAAGACGATGTCGCTGCTGAGGGCTTCCCAGTTGCCGTCGAAAGCCAAGCCGATGAGCTCGCCGTTGCCGTTCATGATCGGGCTGCCGGAGTTTCCGCCGGTGATATCGTTGTTGGAGAGGAAGCAAACATGCAGAGTGCCATCCTTGTCAGCATATTGACCGAAATCCTTATTCAGGATAAGGTCTTTGAGCTTTGCCGGCACATCGAACTCGGGATCGCCGGGAATCTCTTTCTCGAGGATACCCTTGGTGGTGGTGAAATAGTTGTAGTGGACACCGTCGGCAGGATAGTAGTCGCACACCGTGCCATACGTGGTACGCATGGTGCTGTTGGCATCGGGGTACATCGGCGTCTCGGCGTTCATCTCCTTCAAAGCGGCCAGATAGGTGCGACGCGGCAGGTCAACCTTCTCGGCATCGCTATACACATGTTGGTTCACCATGATCATGGACAACAGAGACTGCAAATATTGGTAAACAGGGTCTTTCTCAAGCACCTTGTTGTTGGGTTTTTTGACAAACTTTTCAAAATTCTCCTTGGAGATAAAAATAGAGTTGGCGAGGGCGTTCTTGAAGTTTTCCTTGCTGCCCTTGAAATTCTTGGCGAGGAATCCGTCAATGTCGGGGCGCTTGTCAACAGGGAGGCGTTCCCAGGTCTTGAGGGTGGCCATGATGATGTCTATTTCGGTGGCCTTGTCCTTGTTGCCCAAGTTCTTCTCGTAAGTTTTCATCAGCGTTTCGATTTTTTCAGGGGTGAAACCCTTTTCACCCTTCTTGAGGGACAGCGCATTACGGGTACGCCAGCCGGTGAGCAGGGTTGCGGAGGAGCTGAGGCAAAGGTTGGCATTGGTCATGGCCTTGTAAGCGTCACCATTGATTCCCTCCACCGCTTTCTTGATGTCGTTAAGGCAATTGCCATACTTTTTCTGACGCTCGGTGCTGGCATTGATCCATTGGGTGAGCTCTTTCTCCTGTTGCTGTTTTTTCTCCACCACGCGGAGGTTCTGCAAACTGGTCACCTCGCCATGCTGGTTTTTCCAATAATTGGCCAGTCCGGCATAGTCGTCGGCATATTGGAGACGCACGGCGGCATCGGCGTTCATATGGTCGTTGATGACGGGCAGGATGATGTCAAGGGGCTCATAGATGGCCGGATCGTTCACGTTGATGGCGTTCTGCACCTCGTAGGAGGTCATGAAGCGCTGGGTGGAGCCGGGATAGCCCCATATCATGGTGTAGTCGCCGGGTTGATAGCCCTTGATGCTGATAGGCAGGAAGTGCTTGGGGTGGAACGGGACGTTCTCCTTGGCATACTTGGCAGGGGAGCCGTCGGGGGCAGTGTATATGCGGAACACCGTGAAGTCGCCGGTGTGACGGGGCCACATCCAGTTGTCGGTGTCTCCGCCGAATTTGCCGATGGCACTGGGCGGGGCACACACCAAACGCACATCCTCATACGTGGTGTAAATGAACATGTAGTACTCGTTGCCCTCATAGAAGGGTTTCACGACCACTTTGTAGCGGCCATCGTTGGAGTTTTCCTTTTGGAGCTTCTTGATGGCAGCTTCAATGACTTTTTCGCGGGCGCTCTCAGTAGCATCCTCTTTCACTTCGGCCAACACAATGCTGGTCACATCTTCCATTCTTTCCAAGAAGTTGACGTGGAAGTTGGCGGGCAACTCCTCTTCGCGGCTCATGGCGAAGAAGCCGTTCTCGAGGTAGTCATGCTCCACACTGGAGAGTTCCACCACGGAAGAGTAACCGCAGTGGTGGTTGGTGAACATCAGACCGTCGCGGCTGACCATCTCACCCGTGCAGAAACCGTCACCCAATTGGACAATGGCATCCTTGAGGGAAGAGTTGTTGATGTCATACAACTGCTCGGCAGTGAGGCGCAAGCCCAGCTTCTGCATCTGTGCGTAGTTGTAATTCTTGATAAACATGGGAAGCCACATGCCCTCATCCGGCGGATTGATGGCGAAAGTGGTGGCGCAAAAAACTGTTGCGACAAGCAACATCGCGCTCTTTTTAAGATTGGATAAGAATTTCATAGTGGTTTTTATTTAATTGATAATGAAAAATTTGCAATACATCATGCAAGAGGCTCGCCTTCGGGGGCGATCTCTTCGGATTCTTTCTTTTCGGGTTCTAACTGACGGAAGATCCGTTTGTTGAAAACAATCATGAGGAAGATGCCCACGGTGATGCAGGCATCGGCGATGTTGAAGATAGCGGGGAAGAAGTAGCTGCCGCCCCAAACCGGGAACCAGTCGGGGAGCGGGAAGAGTTTGAGATAGAACATATCGACCACCCTGCCATAGAAAAACGGGGCGTAGCCGCCACCTTCGGGGAAGAGCGTGGCCACAACCATCAGGCCGCTTTCGCTAAAAGCAAGGCCGTAGAACAGGGAGTCGATGATGTTGCCGAGGGCTCCGGCAATGACGAGACAGAACACGGCGAGCGTAAGCCCGTCCATCCGTTCCCGCTTGATGAGCCGGTGCGTGTACCAGCACATCAAGACCACCAGGACGATGCGCAACAAGGAGAGCATCAACTTGCCGAAATTCTGACCCAAGCTGATGCCGAAGGCCATGCCCTCGTTTTCAACAAAATAGAGATTGAACCAATGTCCTAACAAAGGTATATTCTCCCCCAAGGCCATGTGGGTCTTCACCCACACCTTGAGCAACTGATCCAAAAGGATAATGCCTGCAATTACGATACACGCAATTACATTGTATTTTCTCTGTTTGTTCAAACTATTTCTGTTTTTCTCTGATCTTTGAATCCACGTCGAGGGTAGCATGGGGGACGATTCTGAGACGTTCCTTGGGAATGAGTTTGCCCGTCATGCGGTCCACGCCGTATGTTTTGTTCTCGATGCGCACCAAGGCTGCCTCGAGGTTTGCGATGTATTTGTCCAGACGGCCTGCCAGCCGGCTGTTTTCTTCTTTGGAAAGCACCTGGTTGCCCTCTTCCATGTTCTTGAACGTGGGAGCTGTGTCCGTGGTGTCGTTGCCAACGCCACTATAGGCTTCCTGATAGACTTCCATTGCTTTTTTCGCGTCAGCGATCTTGTTTTCGATAAGAACTCTGAACTCCTCTAATTCTTCATCAGAATAGCGGTTGATAATTGGTGTTGCCATTTTTATAGGTTTAAGGTTAAAATTGTGCGGCAAAGATAAACTTTTTTCCCTAATAAAAGTGTCTTATTTTACCAATTTGTAAATTTGATGTTGTTGTTTTGAATCAGATATTTGTAAAAGATAAACACCCTGTTTATAGGGAAAAGGCCAACTCAAGCGTTGTCCTCCGTCAGCCAAACGCTCTTGGAAACGGGCCAACGACCTGCCATCGACAGAGAATATTTCGAATGTATAGAGGTCTGATTGCGCACCATGGAAATAGATGTCCAACCGTTCGCGGATGGGGTTGACCACCCGGAACTGAAAGTCCGTCGCGCGGTCGGCCACCCCCACGGTGGCGTCAATGGCGAAGTCGGTGATGACCGGCAGATGGTCGGACTGGTTGTAGAGTGCCTGGGCCACGTTGTTCGGGATGAGTTCGTTGGCGGGCGACAGGATGGTCCCGTTGAAGCGCCGCCCATCCTGCCCCAAGGCATGGTAGGTCTCCGGCAGCACGCGAACGCCGGCACTGCCATAATAGACATACGGCGACACAAGGATGATGTCGAAACGGTCGTCCAAACCACCCGTGGAGAAACAACCGTCGGACTGGGTATGGGTGGACTGGGTGTGAATGTCGGAAAACTGCCCGTTGTTGTTCCAGTGTCCGGCGCGGTCAATCGGGTCATAGAAACGATAGAGGCTGTTGGAGTAGTTGACCAGCTCCTGATAGCAAAGCTCGTCTGAACCGTACACATTGAAATCTCCCGAGAGCACATAATTGTCCGGATTGCCGGAGGCGGAGATGCGGTTCATAAGCCGTTGCGTCTGCACAAAACGGGCATTGGCGTTATCTTCGGAGCTGCCCGCCTTCAGATGGGCAATCCAAAAGGTCATGAACACCGTGTCGCCTGAAGCCAAGTCCGGCGAGTTATAATACATCTTGTACCCCGTGATGTCGCGATACGAAGTCGTGACGTATGTATGGCTGTGCAACGTCAGCTTCCGGGAATCATAGAAAATCATGTTGGCGATATAGCCGCCCGAGTAGTTGGTGAGCGGCCCGTGGCGGTAGTAATCGATGCCGTCCACGTTGATGACATTCGTCAAGATACGGTCGGCATAGGCCGCCGAACTGCCTATTTCATTGACACAAAACACATCAGGGGCGACATAGTGGAATATAGTCCTGAGATTCGCATCCTTCTGATTGAGGTTGTTGGTGGCGGCATTGCAGTCCGACACCCCCGAATTTTCCGTATAGTACATAAGGTTGTACTGCATCATGCGCAGGGTGTCTTGAGCGGATGAGGCCCAAAAGAGCATGGTCAGCGAGAGAAGCAGGAGCGAGCGTTTCATTTTTTCCAAGATAAGGTGTTGACAAGCTGCATGGCGTCTTCGCGCAAATACTCGATGACAGGCTGCAACGAGTCGTTATTGGGCGTGAAGTTGAAATACAAGGTGGCGCGCAGGAATTGGTGCGCGCTGTCGGTCATCCAGAATTGCAGCGGCGTGGCCACCTCCTTGCCCTTGATGTCGTAAATCTGTCCCCACAACGGGGCCTCTTGGTCGCGGATCATGGAATACTCCACATCATCGGCTTTCTGATAGTGGAATTTCATCATCCCTTCCTCGCGGATTATGAAATTGCGCAGACTGTCAGCGTTTGCCAAAGGGAACCATGTGAACTTGAAAGTGGCGTTGAGCTCAGGATAGGAGAGATCCATCCAGCACGACCCGTCTTTTTGCCAACGTATGTCGGACACGGCATGTTTGGATTGCTGGAACGAGAACGGCAGGGTAGAGTCGCTCTGTTGGTACTCGTGGTCGGGCAGATCGATACGGAAATAGCCCACTGGTCTCGGCGCGAGCACCTCGTCCCGATGCAGGCAGGAGGCCGGCAACAGAGCGGCGCAGAAGCATAAAAGCGCGCAAAGGCCACGAACTTTGAATGTCATGAGCTTGTGATAGCGGTTACAGGTAACTTTTGAGATTCTTGTTCTTGCTATTTTGACGAAGGCGCTTCAAGGCACGCTCCTTGATTTGGCGGACGCGCTCGCGCGAAAGATCCAAGATGTCCCCGATCTCGTCCAGCGTGTGCTCATGCGAGGCATTGATGCCGTAGAAGAGCATCAGCACCTCACGCTCCTTGTCGGGCAGAGTGCTGAGCACATCATGGATTTCAGAGGCAAGAGACTCCTGCATCAAAATGGTGTCCGTATCTTCGTCATTGTCGTGGACGAAAATATCGACAAAGCGGGTCTCCTCGTTCGGGGAGATGGGGGAATCAATGGATTGGGGATGGTTGTTCATCTTCATGATTTCCGAAACCTTATAGACGGGCAGGTCGATGGCCTCGGCAATCTCTTCCGTAGTGGGAATACGCTTGAGCTGCTGCTCCAAACGGGCAGTCTCCTTCTTGATTTTATTGATGACGCCCACCTGGTTCAAAGGCAGACGGACAATGCGCGACTGGTCGGCGATGGCCTGCAGGATGGATTGGCGAATCCACCATACCGCGTATGAGATGAACTTGAAACCGCGCGTCTCATCGAAACGCTTGGCGGCCTTTATGAGCCCGACATTGCCCTCGTTGATGAGGTCCTGCAGGCTGATGCCCTGGTTTTGGTACTGTTTCGCAACAGAGACCACAAAACGCAAATTTGTGGTAGTGAGCTTGTTGAGGGCTTCTTCATCACCAGCCTTGATTCTACGTGCCAATTCCACCTCTTCCTCGGCACTGATCATCTGCTCTTTGCCGATATCAGCCAAATAACGATCCAAGGAAGCGGAGTCACGGTTGGTGATGGACTTGGAAATCTTTAATTGTCTCATTATATTATATTGTATATTTCAATCAATAAAAAATGTATTTGTTAGTCGTTATTAATCATTATCCTTGCGCAACAAATCGGTTGTACCTTTATTGTTTAATAAAGTTACATTCTTGTTATATTTTTCTTTATTTCGTATAATGCTCACCTTGACTTTGTCGCCGGGCGATTTGGTCTTGAGCACGCCGCGTACCTCAGCCAGGCTGTTGACGGGATGCTCGTCGATGCTGATGATGACATCACCTTCCTGGAAATCGTTCTTGGCGGCGGCGCCGTTTTCGTCAACGTCAGCCACATAGACACCGCGCACATCTTCAAGGCCATATTCCTCAGCCAAGGAGGCATTCAGCTCCATGATGGAGACACCAAGGTATGCTTTTTGCACCTTGCCGTATTCCTTGAGGTCGAAATAGATTTTCTTGACAATGTTGGAAGGAATGGCAAAGGAGTAGCCTGTATAGTATCCGTTGCCGGAGGCGATGGCGGTGTTGATGCCGACAAGCTTCCCGGAGGCGTTGACCAGCGCACCGCCAGAGTTGCCTGAATTGACAGCGGCATCGGTCTGCAGGTAGCTCTCCTCCGTGGCGCCTTTGCTGCCAAGTTCCAATTGGCGCGCCTTGGCACTGATGATGCCGGCGGTGACCGTAGAGGTGAGGTTCATAGGGTTGCCCACAGCCAACACCCACTCGCCAAGCTTCACAGAGTCGGAGTTGGCAAATTCCACGTATGGAAGATTTTTGGCATCGATTTTGATGAGGGCCAAATCGGCGCTGGGGTCCGTGCCGATGATCGTGCCGTTATATTCGCGCTTGTCGTTCAATGTGATGGTAGTCTTCACAGCATCGGCCACCACGTGGTTGTTGGTGATGATGTAGCCGTCAGAGGAGACGATGACCCCGGAACCGGCCGCCTGCACAGGATAGGCGCTCGGCGCCATCCCGAAGAAATGCTCCCATATCGTGCCCCCGAAAAAATCATCCCATTCCGGCGTCTTTTGCGTGAATTCTGTCTTAATATACACCACGGAATTGACCGAACGCTCTGCCGCCTCTGTCAAATCCACATACTTGGACGTGCTTCCATGGCCGGATTGCGCATGGGTGCATCCGACCGTGCAAACGATAGCTAACACACTGATTGCTAATGTTCTAAATGTTCTTTTGATTTTCATTTTGATAGGTGTTTTTGAGTAAAATCGATACATAAACGTAAATGTTGAAAAAAAATTGCAGAAAAAAAATGAATATATCAGAAATTTTGTATTTTTGCCGCCTCAAAAAATAATAACAAAAAACAATATTCACAATGTACGCAATCGTAGAGATAGCCGGGCAACAATTCAAGATTGAAAAAGACCGCAGAGTCTATGTTCAACGCCTTCAGGCTGAAGAAGGAGCGCAGGTCAGTTTTGATCGCGTTTTGTTAGTTGACAACGACGGTGATGTAAAAGTGGGCACCCCGACCGTAAACGGTGCTGCCGTGACCGCTACCGTCCTCAAACACCTCAAGGGTGACAAAGTTCTTGTTTTCAAGAAAAAAAGAAGAAAAGGATACCAGAAACTCAATGGCCACCGTCAGTGTCTGACCGCCATCAAGATTGATGGGATTTCCTTGTAAGTCGAAGTATTAATTAACGAATAAAAACAAAAAGAAGATATGGCACACAAAAAAGGTGTCGGTAGTTCTCAGAACGGCCGTGAATCACATAGCAAAAGATTAGGTCTGAAGATCTTCGGTGGACAGTTCGCCAAGGCAGGCAACATCATCGTTCGCCAAAGAGGTACCGTGCACAATCCCGGAATGAACGTCGGTATGGGCAAAGACCATACCCTCTATGCACTCTGCGATGGCATCGTCAACTTCAGGAAAACCTATAAAGACAAATCATTTGTGTCTGTTGTTCCTGCCCAGGAATAAGAGTGGACACGAGTGATTTTTTTGTTCATAATGTTTGATTTAAGATTACCGCTCCTGCCCAGGGGCGGTTTTCTTTTTATTTAGTATCTTTGCGCCCTAATCAGGATGACCCTATGATCTCATACGAAGAACTGATCAAAGATTTGTCAAACAAGAAGTTCGCCCCTGTTTACCTCCTCATGGGCGAAGAACCTTTCTACATTGACCGCATCTGCGTGTTCTTTGAAAACCATATCATAGACGAGCAGGATCGCGATTTCAACCAAACCGTGCTCTACGGCAAGGACACCACCGCCGCAGATGTCATCGCGAATGCCAAGCAATTCCCGTTCGGCAGCCCCACACGCGTTGTCATCGTCAAGGAAGCCAAAGACCTCAAGGACATCGACAAGTTGCTGCCTTATGTGCAGAATCCCTCCCCCACCACCATCCTCGTCATCTGCTACAAATACGGAAAGCTGAAAGCCAACCAGTACAAACCCTACGAGAAGTCGGGAGTCGTCTTCGACTCCGTCGGGGTCAAGGACTATCAGTTGGCCGACTGGATTCAGAAACGTGTCGCCCGGGAGAAATTCAACATCGACCCCTATTCCGCATCCAAACTGGCCGATTTTATCGGCAACGACCTTTCGCGCATCTACACCGAGCTGCAAAAACTCAAGGCGGTGCTCCCTCCGGGTGGAACCATCACGGAGGATGTCATCCAACAGTATGTGGTTCAAAGCAAGGAGTACAACATCTTTGAACTGGAAGATGCCATCGTGAGTCGCAACACCCAACGGACCTACAAGATTGCGATCAACTTCACACAACATCTCAAGGAAAATCCGAACATCAAAACCATCACTACCCTTTTCAATTTCTTTCACAAGATGTTGCGCTACCAGTTGTCGCCTGCCAAGGACAAAGAGACCCAAAAACAGATCTTCGGCAATCTGCCCCCCAGTATCATGGAGAAAAACGCACGGAATGCCATGAGCTACACCATTCCGCAGCTCACCCACATCATCGCCGTGCTCCGGGAGTACGACGTCAAGTCCAAGGGCGTCGATACCAACAGCGAAGAGGGAGATCTGCTCATCGAGATGATCTACAAGATTTTACACGCATAAACATCGAATATCAAAACCTATAATCACAACTACCCATGGAATTAGCAACCAAGTACGATCCCACCGTCGTGGAAGACAAATGGTACAAATATTGGACCGACCATCGAATGTTTCATTCCGAGCCGGACGAGCGTCCCGCCTACTCTATCGTGATCCCGCCCCCCAACGTGACGGGCGTGCTCCACATGGGCCACATGCTCAACAACACCATCCAGGACGTGCTCGTGCGCCGCGCCCGCAAACTCGGCTTCAACGCCGTCTGGGTGCCCGGCACCGACCATGCCTCCATCGCCACCGAGGCCAAGGTGGTCAACTTCCTGAAAGAACAGGGCATCGACAAGAAATCCCTGACCCGCGAGCAATTCCTCGAATATGCCTGGCAGTGGAAAGAGAAACACGGCGGCATCATCCTCCAGCAACTGCGCAAACTCGGCGCCTCCTGCGACTGGGAACGCACCAAGTTCACCATGGACCCCGACCTCTCCGAAGCGGTCATCGACATTTTCATCGACCTCTACCGCAAAGGCAAGATCTATCGCGGCGTGCGCATGGTCAACTGGGACCCCAAGGCCCTCACCGCCGTCTCCGACGAGGAGGTGATCTACAAGGAACTGCATTCCAAGCTCTATTATGTGCGTTACGCCATCGAGGGCGAGCCGGGCGAGTTTATCACCATCGCCACCACGCGCCCTGAGACCATCCTCGGCGACACGGCCATCTGTATGCACCCCGACGACGAGCGCTACGCCAAGTACAAGGGCAAACGCGCCATCGTGCCCCTTGTCAACCGCTCCATCCCCCTCATCTACGACGAGTATGTGGAACGAGAATTCGGCACCGGCGCCCTCAAAATCACTCCCGCGCACGACATCAACGACTACAACCTCGGCATCAAGCATCATCTGGAGACTATCAATATCTTCAACGACAACGGTACTCTCAACGAGAGCGCCCAGTTCCTTGTCGGCATGGACCGTTTCGCCGCACGCAAGGCCATCATCCCTATGCTCGAAGAGTCCGGCAACCTTGTCAAAATCGAAGATTACGTCAACAAAGTCGGCTATTCCGAGCGCACCAACGAGGTTATCGAACCGAAGCTCTCCATGCAATGGTTCTGCAAGATGGGCGAACTGGCCAAGCCCGCACTCGACGCGGTCATGAACGGCGACATCAAGTTCTACCCCGACAAGTTCAAAAATACCTACGCCCACTGGATGGAGAATGTCAAGGACTGGTGCATCAGCCGCCAACTCTGGTGGGGCCACCGCATCCCGGCATATTACCTGCCCAACCACGAATTTGTTGTGGCACACGACCTCGACGAGGCCCTGCAGCTCGCCCACGCCAAGTTCCCCGACCTCAACCTCACAAAAGAGGACCTCAAGCAGGACGAGGATGTGATGGACACCTGGTTCTCCTCTTGGCTGTGGCCGCTCTCTGTGTTCGACGGCATCCGCAAACCCGACAACCCCGACATCAACTACTATTATCCCACTTCCGCCCTGATCACGGCACCCGACATCATCTTCTTCTGGGTCGCCCGCATGATTATGGCCGGACTGGAGTGGCGCGGCGCCATTCCGTTCAAGGACGTCTATTTCACGGGCACCGTGCGCGACAAGCTCCACCGCAAGATGTCCAAGTCGCTCGGCAACTCCCCTGACCCCATCATGCTCATGGAAAAATATGGCGCCGACGGAGTGCGTTTCGGCATGTTGCTCAGCTCCCCGGCTGGCAACGACCTCCTCTTCGACGAAGCCCTTTGCGAGCAAGGACGCAACTTCAGCAACAAGATGTGGAACGCCTTCCGCCTCGTCAAGGGATGGCAGGTGGACGAGCAGGGCCAGCAGCCCGCCCATAGCGCGGTCGCCATCGAATGGATGCACGAACGCATCCAGGAGGTGCTCGCCGGCATGGAGGAGGATTTCAAGCGCTACCGCCTCTCCGAAGCCCTGATGTCGGTTTACAAGTTGGTGTGGGACGACTTCTGCTCTTGCTTCCTTGAAATCGTCAAACCTCCGCTCCACCAGCCCATCGATGGCAAGACCTACAACCAAATCATCGATCTGTATGAAATCCTGATGGGCATTCTGCATCCATTCGTGCCGTTCATCACCGAAGAGCTGTGGCACGCCATCCGCGAGCGCGGCGAGGAAGAATCGCTGATGCTCACGCCCATGCCGCGCCACGAGGGCAAGATGAACCAGAAGCTGCTCGACGACTTCGCACGCACGCGCAGCGTTGTGGAACAGATTCGGCACATCCGCTCCGAAAAGAATATCGCCCCCAAGAACGCACTCAAACTGCACGTCCACGCTGACAGTTCCGTTTCCACCAGCCAACTCGACGCCGTCATCATGAAGCTCGCCAACGTGGAGTGCGTCACCTATATGGCAGCCGACGCCCCGACGGAGGGCACCTCCTTCATCGAGAAGAACGTCAAGTACGCCGTACCCCTCGAAGGCCTTGTGGATGCCGAAGAGGAGATCAAGAAGCTGAAAGCCGACCTCGAATATGCCGAGAAGTTCCTCCAGAGCGTCCTGAAAAAACTCTCCAACGAGAGTTTCGTGAACAACGCCCCGCAGAAGGTGGTGGATATCGAGCGCAAAAAACAGTCCGATGCGGAAGAGAAAATCCGCATTCTCAAAGAACAACTTTCAAAACTGCAATAAAACATGAAAGCCGTCCTGCGATTTTTCATCATCCTGGCCGCCTTCTTGATCCCGTTCACCTTTCTGGCGACGGACCTCAAGGAACGATTTCCCATCATGATGGGCGTGACACTGGCCGTGACACTCGGATACTGGATCAGTTACGCCATCTTGGAAAAAAAGCGAAAACAACAAGATTCTCAAGATAACAAATAGTATATGAAAAAGATATTAGGCATTGGCAATGCATTGGTTGACGTGTTAGTCAACATCGACGAGGACAAAGTTCTGGCTGATTTGGGTTTGGACAAGGGCGGCATGGTGATGATTGACGCAGAGCGAAAGCGCGAGCTGCACAAGAACATTGAGCAGATGTCGCAGGTGTGTGCCACTGGCGGCTCCACCTCCAACACCATCCACGGTCTTGCCCGTTTGGGCGCGCCTACCGGATACATCGGCAAGGTGGGCCACGACAAGATGGGCGACTTCTTCCGCGAGGACATGCGCCGCTTCGGAGTTACCCCGCACCTCATCGACTCCGACATCGACACGGGCATCGCCACCACCTTCATCACTGACGATGCCGAGCGCACCTTTGCCACCTATCTTGGCGCCGCCGCCACCATGACACCCGACGAGATCGACCCCGCCGTGTTCGATGGCTACGACTGCGTGCATGTGGAGGGCTACCTCATCTTCAACCATGACCTCATCCTCCGCATCTGTCAGATTGCCAAAGAAAAAGGACTCCAGATTTCTATGGATATGGCCAGCTACAACATCATTGAAGCCAACTACGACTTTGTGAAGATGCTGCTGACCGACTACGTCGATATCATCTTCGCCAACGAGGAGGAGGCCAAGGCCTTCACCGGCAAGGAGGGCATTGATGCACTCAACATCCTTTCCGAATACTGCCCGATTTCCATCGTCAAGGTGGGCAAGGAGGGTTCTTTCATCAAAAAGGATGGCGAAATCACCAAGGTGGGCGTCATCCCGGCCAAGGCGGTGGACAGCACCGGCGCGGGCGACATTTACGCCTCCGGCATTCTCTACGGTCTGATGAATGGCTACACACCCGCCCAGGCCGGCGAGCTGGCGTCGTTTTTGTCGGGAAGACTGATAGAATATATCGGTGCCAAACTGCCTGACGAGGTTTGGGAAGAGGTGGAAAAGACATTTCTTTCATAGAGGAGGATCGATTTTTCCTCGGTGCCCGTTCCGCAGAAGCCCGTTAGGGCTTCCATATCTGTAGCAACGAGGGCAGCACCCGCGCCCCCCACAATCCCGTTAGGGGTTGCACAATTTGCACAAATCACAAAAATGATACGATAACAAATTTAATTTTATAGGATGGTATTTCAGCTAAAAAATTGTACCTTTGCCGCTGATTATAAATCCACGACCGACAAAAAAAGGCGGTCGATTTGACCGCCTTGAGAGCCACTTGTGAGACTTGAACTCGCGACCTACGCATTACGAATGCGTCGCTCTACCAACTGAGCTAAAGTGGCTTTTTTTGAGGCCGCAAAAATAGTAAAAAAAACAATAGAAAACCATCCATAAGAAAAAAAAGATACAATGAGAAAGAACTTCCTGATTCTGACCCTGTTGGACATGATTCTGACCATTCCCGCTTTCGCCCAGCATTTCGATGACTACTTCATTGACCGCACCTTGCGGGTGAATTACCTCCATATCGGTGACCATCAGTCTGAATCGATGGAAATCCACCACTATACCGCCGGCGGCGTCTGGAGCGGCACCCGCTCCTTCCTCATCGAACCCAACTTTTACGGCGACATTGCCGTCGAGGTGTTCGACTCCCTCACCAACAAGCTGATCTACAGCCGCAGCTACTCCTGTCTCTTCACGGAATACAAGACCACCGAGCGCGCCAAGACCGAGGTGGCGAGAATGGAGGAGAGCGTCAACATTCCCTATCCCAAGAACACCGTGCGCCTGAAGTTCACCTCCTACGACCGCAAACGCAACTCGGAAGTGCTCTACGACGGCTACTACAACCCGCGCACCACCCCCACCCAGCCGATGAAAAAAGACTACAAGGTGATGACGCTCCACAAGGGCAACACGCCCGACAAGGCCATCGACATCCTCTTCATTCCCGACGGCTATTCCAAAAAAGACAAGAAAGTGCTGAAACACGACATGAAGCGCTTCGCCTCATACGTGATGAACTGCTCGCCATACAAAGACATGGCCGACAAGGTGAACATCCGCGCCATCGAAGGCTACTCCGAGCAGTCGGGCATCTCACAGCCGCAGAACAACTTCCATGTGAACACGCTGCTGAACTGCGCCTACAACGCGCTCGACCTCGACCGCTACCTGATGTGCCTCGGGGTCTGGCACATGCAGGACGTGGCCGACGACGCGCCCTACGACGCCATTGTCATCATCTGCAACAGCGAGAAATATGGCGGCGGCGGCATCTATAACTTCTACTGCACCGTCTATAACCACGGCGACTACCCCGACTATGTCATCGTACACGAAATGGGCCATCTCATTGGCGGATTAGCCGACGAATACTACACTTCCGATGTCTCCGTGCAGGACTTCTACCCCGAAGGAGTGGAACCCGTGGAGCCGAATGTGACCACCCTGGTGAACTTCGACGCCAAGTGGAAATCCATGCTGTCCGACGACACCCCCGTGCCCACCCCCGAAGTGCAGGAGAACGACCCCGATTTCAATCGGTTGGGTGTCTATGAGGGCGGCGGCTATGTGGCCAAGGGCGTGTATCGCCCCGCACTGCACTGCACCATGCACCAGATCCGGTACGACGACTTCTGCCCCGTCTGCCACAAAGTGCTGGTGGAGGTGATTGAATATTACTCGAAATAATCGCGCGGTTTACACGTTTTTGTGTTTGTACATATCCAGCACATTGTTCATGAGCATGGCGATGGTCATGGGGCCGACACCGCCGGGCACGGGCGTGGCCGCGCTGAGGCGTTTTTCCAAGGCATCGCGTGTGGCGGGACTGTAAACATCCCCCACAAGGCCCTCTTCCGTGCGGTTGATGGCCACATCAATGAGCACAGCACCCTCTTTGAGGTCTTCCGGCTGCAATAACCCCGGATGGCCGGCGGCAGTGATGACAATGTCGCCGAGACGGGTGAGCTCCGGCAAATTGCGGGTATGGGAGTGGCAAAGGGTGACGGTGGCGTTTTTGCGGATGAGCAACTGCGCGGTGGGCTCGCCCACAAGCTGGCTGCGTCCGACGACAACGGCATGACGGCCGGCCACCTCAATGCCGTTGGTGGAAAGCAGCGTGAGGATACCCTTGGGGGTACACGGCATCACATAAGGCTCGCCAAGGTGAAGCAACCCTACATTCATCAAATGAAGACCGTCGGCATCCTTGCGATAGTCGATGGAATCAAGGATGCGCGCACTGTCGTAGTGATCCGGCAAGGGCAACTGTATCAGAATCGCATCAACGTCACTGTCGTGGTTGAGCCGATCCACAAGACTGTATAGGTCTGCTTCAGGCGTGTCAACCGGCAACAAGTACGTCTGGCAATCCATGCCGAGCGAGCGGCAAGTATTGGCCTTGCTGCGAACGTATGAGAGACTGTCGGGGCGATCTCCCACCAGTATGATGTCCAACCGCGGGACACGCAAGCCTCGCGCCTTGATGGATCCCACCTCTCGGGTGATTTCTTCTTTGATCTGTTGTGCACAAGCCTTTCCGTCTATGATTTTCATATCTGTTAGTTTAGTTTCACGACCGCAAAAATGGTGCAAACGAGAGCAGAGTCAAGCTTGCTTGAATTATGCCGAGTGCAGCCCTTTTTCGCGAAGCAAAAATAATGAATTATCCGACACGATGGTTGCTTTTTTTGGAAAAAGATAGTTCCTTATACACTTGATGGTACAAATCAGGGCTTTTGCTTCTTTTTTTTATTTGGGCGTGCCGGCGCGGCGGCACGGAAATGCATCCGTAATTGCGCACGCAATCAAATGCCGTCGCGCCGTCGGGCTTTCCGCTCTAATGATTTTGGCATAGAACCCACCATTATTCCGCGAGACACGAAACGTCAAGCGGAACCTCCGTCTCGCAGGGAACGCATTCCCGCCAAAATCATTCCCGCTTCAATCCCTCACGCAAGCTCGTCGAACCCCAAACCCGCTTCGCGGCGAGCAACGAACACCCTCGTCTCAACCCTCTCCCGCGCCGCGATTTTCCCGCGCACCGTCCCTTTTCTACCGAGCTCTAGCCCCTAACCTGGCTGCTCAAATAGAGTTAAGAGTTAAAGCGAATAGCTGATGGCTGTTGGAAACAATCCCTGATCACTGTTCACTGATCACTAATTTGAATATGTAATCTTATCCGGAATAATATAGGCATTCGGATACAGGGAGATGATCTCCTGCAGGGCGAAGTAGGCATCGAGCCGGGAGGCAAAATTGCCCACCCTGATCCTGAAATAGGGCTCCATATAAGAGATGTAGGCGGGAATATCCGGGTATCGGCTTTGAAAAAGATAACGCTCGCTTTCAGCCGTACTTTTCGAATTGGTGCCCGTAACCGCCGCGATTTGAATGCGATAGCCGTTCATCTCGCCCAGACGCCTCCATGTGCGCACATAATCATCCTGGATGTTGGCAATGGCAGGCTCCACGCTGTAATGCACAGAGTTTTGCGCCATACAGTGTACACAACTGATTATCAGGACCAATGTTACGATAAAGTGTCTCATAAAAATATTTTCGGCAAAAGTACAAAAAAAGTGTAACCAAACGAAAAATAATATCGTATAAGAAATGATTATTTTGTACTTTTGCAAACTTAATTTTATAGATATGGGATTATTTTCGTTTTTCACAAAGGAGATAGCCATAGACTTGGGCACGGCGAACACCGTGATTTTGCACAACAACCAAGTTGTTGTAGATGAGCCGTCTATCATCGCCATAGACACAAAGACCAAGTCTGTGAAGGCCGTAGGCAAAAAGGCATTGATGATGGAAGGGCGTACGCCGCCGGGCATCATCACCACACGTCCCCTGCGTGATGGCGTCATTGCCGACTTCCAAGGCACAGAGATGATGTTGCGCGAGTTCATCAAGATGACGGGTTCCAAGGGATATTTCTTCCCTCCCGCCCTCAAGATGGTGATTTGTATCCCCTCCGGCATCACGGAGGTGGAGGAGCGTGCCGTGCGCGACTCTGCCGAGCAGGCCGGGGCCAAGGAGGTCCGCATGATCCATGAGCCTATGGCCGCTGCCATCGGCATCGGCATCGACGTGCTGGATGCCAACGGCAACATGGTCATCGACATCGGTGGCGGCACAAGCGAGATTGCCGTCATAGCCCTCGGCGGCATCACCACCAGCACCTCCGTCAAGGTGGCTGGCGACCGTTTCAACAATGACATTATCAATTATATGCGCAAAACCCACAATATTGCCATCGGCGTGGCTACAGCCGAGCAAATCAAAATCAACGTGGGCTCCGCACTTGAAGATATCGAAAATCCTCCTGCCGACTATGAAGTGTATGGCCGCGACCTCGTCCACGGAATCCCTGTGGCCGTCAAGGTCAGCCACCGCGAGATCGCACAAGCCCTCGACGGCTCCATCGCCCTCATCGAGACGGCCGTCAACAACGCCCTGGAGAAAACCCCGCCCGAACTGTCTGCCGATATTTACAAAACCGGCATCTACCTGGCCGGCGGCGGCTCCCTCCTGCGCGGACTTGACAAGCGTATTTCCCGCAAAACGACACTGAAGGTCCATGTGGCCGAAGACCCCCTCAAGGCCGTCGCCCGCGGCACGGCTATCGCCCTCAAGAACTTCGACAAGTTCCCGTTCTTGATGAAATAGTTCGTTTAACTGATTTCCCGGACTCTTCTCACCATATCGTCCACCCCGAAACCCACTTCATGATAAATGCTGGGAATGTCCCCATGCGCTATGAAACGATCGGGAATGGCAATGTGGGAAAGCGTGTTCTTCAATTTGTTGTTTTCCAAAAACTCAGCGACCGCGGAAAAAAGCCCGCCCTTTTCAGTGCCATCCTCCACAGTAAGCCATGCAGGATATTGTGCGGCCAAGTCGCGTAACAACTCCTCGTCAAGCGGCTTGAGAAAACGAAGGTCCACATGTGCCGGGCGGATATTGTCATGCTGCAGGATATCGAGCGCGGCAGAGACGTTGTTGCCTAACGGACCGAGCGACAATACCAGCAGCCGCTCGCCTTCGCGGAGCAGCCGCCCTTTCCCGATGGCAATGTCCTGCGGCTCGTTGTGCCAATCCACCAAAACGCCGCGACCACGGGGGTATCGGATCACAAAGGGCAACCCTCCTTGCTTGGCATTATGGTAAGCTGTCACCATCATGTTGCGCAATTCATGCTCGTTGAGCGGGGAGGCAATGATAAGATCGGGGACGGCACGCAAAAATGCCAGATCGTAAGCCCCCTGATGGGTGGCACCATCCTCCCCCACCAATCCCGCACGGTCGATGCAGAAAATGACAGGCAGCTGCTGCAATGCCACATCGTGAATCACCTGGTCATAGCCACGCTGCAGAAATGAAGAGTAAATGTTGCAGAACGGGATATAACCTTCGGCAGCCAAGCCGGCGGAAAAAGTGACGGCATGCTGCTCGGCAATGCCCACGTCAAAAACGCGCTCGGGGAACACTTCGTCCATGATGGTCAGAGAGCAACCCGTGGCCATGGCGGGCGTGATACCCACCACTTTATCATCTTGACGGGCGATTTCAAGTATGGTATGCCCGAAAACATCCTGATATTTTGGAGGCATGCCTTCGGTATGGGGTTCTATGATCTGCCCGGTATCTGGATTGAATTTGCCTGGCGCATGATAGGTGGTTTGATGCTGTTCGGCCATGTCCAAACCTTTGCCCTTGACAGTAAGCACATGGAAAAGCTTCAGCCCCGGTAACTTTTTGAGACCACGCAGGGTCTTGACCAGCGAAACGACATCATGCCCGTCCGCCGGACCGAAATAGCGGTAACCAAGACTTTGGAACAAGTTGCTGCCACCCAGCAGATAGCCTTTCAACCCATTGCCCATCTTGCTGAAAAAATTGGTAATCTTGTTGGACTGCTGGGTCTTGAAGGTAAACAGATTCCAAAGGCGGTTTTTAAAACGGTTATAGACCGGCGAGGTGGTGATAGAGAGCAGGTATTTGCTCATGGCACCCGTGCTTTGGTCAATGGAAATTTTGTTGTCGTTGAGGATAACGAGCATGTTGACATCGCGGTAGGAGGCCTGGTTCATAGCCTCGAAAGCCATGCCGCCGCCGATGGCGCCATCGCCGATGACCGCGATATGGTTGCGTTTTTTGTCACCCTCCATTTTGGAGGCCATTGCCATGCCCAACACGGCGGAAATGGAGGTGGAGGAGTGTCCGGTACCAAAAGCATCGTATTCGCTCTCCTCGCGGCGCGGAAAGCCGCTGATTCCTTCGTAACAACGATTTGTGGCAAACGCCTCCTTGCGCCCCGTCAAAATCTTATGCCCGTAGGCCTGATGCCCCACGTCCCATACCAGACGATCATCGGGTGTGTTGAACACATAGTGAATGGCCACCGTGAGTTCCACCACGCCCAGGCTGGAACCAAGGTGCCCCGGATGACGGGCCGTCTGCTCTATGATGAACTGGCGCAACTCATCGCACAATTGCGGCAACTTCTCAACCGGCAATTTTCGCAAATCCTCGGGTGTATGTATGGAATCAAGATATCGCATGACTAAGAATTGAGAGTTTGCTGATAAAAATCAAGCATTTTCCCGGTAATAATGCTGTTGTTATGTTTGACAGAGATTATATCACGGGCATTTTCGCCGATGATGGTGCAAATATCAGGGGTGGCAATACATTTGTCGATGACCGCGAGAAATTCCTCCGGCGTATCGGCTATGAAGAGGTGTTTTCCGTTTTCGACAGACAGTCCTTCAGCCCCCACACTGGTGGTGACCACCACACGGCCCAAAGCCATGGCCTCCACAATTTTGATGCGAATGCCGCTGCCGGAGAGCAGCGGCACGACCATAATGTCGTGGTCAAGCATGAATTCGTTGGCTGACGGCACAGCCCCGGCAATGGTGACATTGGGGTCGTGGCGCTGGAGAATGCTCGCCGGAATGCTTCGGCCCGCAAGCGTGAAGGTCAGCTCTGGATGCTGTTCATGGATGCCAGGCCAAACCTCGTCCAAGAACCACTCCATGCCCTCCACATTGGGCGACCAGTTCATGCTGCCAATGTGAAAGAGCGAGGGCTTCTCCGAGGGAATATAATCATCTTCCACCTCGTAGTTCCTCATGTCAATGCCAAAAGGCACCACGGTGCCCCGGACATTGGGCGTTGTTTTGAAAAAATAGTTGAAATCAGGATCGGAAATGGCCATATAGCCGTCCACGGATTCCAAAATATGCTCCTCCACGCGGCGAAGCTGGTTGCAATTCGTCTTATATATCCACTTACGGAACGGATTACGCTCGTTGGAAGCCAATCGTTCCCAGATCAGATGCTCTATATTGTGCATTCGCAAAACGATTTTGGCATTTGAATGCTTGCGGACCACGGGAATATAAGGCGTCATGTAGATGGATTCCACATGAACGATGTCGAACGATTCCGAAGTGAGGATGCGAATCAGTTTATCCGCCATCTCCTTGCTGTAGAACCTGCTGATCTGATAAGCCTGACGACGCAGCAAGCTACCTATTGCGGTGCCGATTTTCGGAGTGGTGTCAATGAACACCGACTCAAAATGCGTTTTTTGCAAGTATTCTTCAGGAAAAACGTCCAGCTTGACAGGATGTTTGGGTGTCGTCACAGCCAACACTCGCACCTCCTGGCCGCTGTTGAGCAGTCCCTGGGTGATGTTGTGCATGGCAATGCATCCGCCGTCAACTTGCGGCAAGGGAGGTTTATGACAAAGTTGTAGTATCTTCATGTCTTTTTTTTCTACCAAATAACTTGAACTTTTTAATGTTTTCCACAATCTTGGCATACGTATCCGGCGACAGTACTGCCGAGTCTGTGGTGGCATGGCGGGTGAGGAAAATACATATAGGCAATAGAATGAATGAGGAGAGGCCCATCCCGAACCAGACGGGCCATACACTGCTTTTGGCAATTTTCTCGCCCGTGATGGAGAGTGCGAAATAGAGCGTGAAAAAGACCACGGTCACAACCAAGGGGATGCCGATGCCTCCCTTCCGGATGATGGACCCCAACGGGGCTCCGATAAAGAAAAACAGCACACAAGCCAGCGACAGGGTGAATTTCCGGAAAAACTCAATCTGGAAACTCCACAGATAACGGTTCCGGAATTCCATGTCCTGATAAGAAAAACGAACAGAATAGATGAATGAACGAGACGCGTTGTTCGCATAAGAAAAGATTCTAAATGCCTGGTCTTCCGATATTTCTGAAAAATCCCACTTTTGGGCGCGTGTCATTGTGTCAAAACGGGTGGAGTCGTTTTTGATGAAGATGTTGAAATAGTACAAATTACCGAAAAAAACGTCGGAAGCACCATGCGCCAAGTGGGTCAACTCTTTCTTCAGCGTGTCGATTCTTTCATTCAGTTCTTTTATCGACAAAGCGGTGGAGTGTCCCTCATAAAAATTCTCGTCGGTTTCGCCCAACGAGAAAGAGGACATGTCAAAACGCTTGTATTGCTTGTCGAACGTGGCTCGGGTCAGCGGATAACGCCCGCCGTTGCCACCGCGTGCAAACTGGTTTTCGTCCCAAAAAGAACCGTCATAGAGGGTGAACACCAGGTAGTGTTTGTCGGGCGTGACGCGCATGGTGCCACGTTTCGCGTATGTGACGGAGGTGTTGCCCATCCGGCGGGAATGGTCGTAGATCATCACATCTTTCACCGTCTCCCCGTCGGGCATCTTTTTGCCCACGCGAATGGCATAGTTGTCAAAACCAGTATAGAAAACACCCTCCTCGATGTTGAGGGCCGGCTTCTGTTCTTGGATGTCAAACAGCAACATCCGAAGTTTAACCGTGGCTTTGGGGATAACCTCGTTGGAAAACTCAAAGGCGACGGCGGCAATGACCAAGGAGAGGATGGCTAACGGGGCCATCATCTTCTGCACAGACACACCGGCGGATTTGAGCGCCACAATCTCATAACGTTCGCCCATGTTGCCAAAGGTCATCAAAGATGCCAACAACACAGCCAGCGGAAAAGCCATGGAGGTCAGTGTGATGGAAGCATAGAAAAGCAGTTTCAACAGAACTGTCAGCTCCAGGCCCTTACCCACGAGCTCGTCCACCCATTTCCACAAAAATTGCATCAACAGAACAAAAAGGGCCACGAAGAATGTAAGTACAAATGGCCCTAAAAAGTTTTTACAGAGATATCTGTTGATGATTTTCACGACGAAATGCAATTAGTAATCGCCGAGTGTGACTGGAAGTTGGGCTAATGCCGCTTCCGCCTGCTCATCGTTGGGCGGCGTGCCGTGCCATTTGTGGGTTCCCATCATGAAATCCACGCCCTTGCCCATCTCGGTCTTCATGACAATGGCGATCGGCTTTCCTTTGCAGGAAATGGTCTTCGCCAACGTGAGTGTCTGCACGCACTTTTTCATGTCGTTGCCGTCCATTTCGAGCACCATCCATCCAAAAGCCTCAAGCTTGGCGCGCAGCTTGCCGAGGGACATGACGACATCCGTGGGGCCGTCAATCTGCTTGCCATTGTGGTCGATGGTCACAATCAGGTTGTCCACCTTCTTGGCGCCACCGAACATGAAGGCTTCCCAGATCTGTCCTTCCTGCAGCTCGCCGTCACCTGTGAGGGCGAAAACGAGATGCGGGTCTTTGTTGGCTTTCTTGGCCAAGGCGGCACCGAGGGCAACGGAAACGCCCTGTCCGAGCGAACCGGAGGCCACACGAATGCCAGGAAGCCCCTCTACGGGCGTGGGATGGCCTTGCAGGCGCGTGTGCAGCTTGCGGAAGGTTCCCAGTTCCTCGACGGGAAAATATCCCCTGCGGGCCATGACACTGTAGAGCACCGGGGAGATGTGTCCATTGGAAAGGAAGAACATGTCTTCGCCAACTCCTTCTTTCGTGAAATGGGCCGGGTCTATCTCCATGATTTGGAAATAGAGGGCCGTCATGAAGTCGGCACAACCCAACGAACCACCGGGATGGCCCGACTTGGCACCATGCACCATCCGAATGATGTCGCGGCGCACCTGTGCGGCAATGTTTTCTAATTCTTTAGTATTCATAACAATGGGATTTTTAATTTACCATTCGATAGCAGCCGATATGGCTGCGGCAGTCGCTTTGAACTCCTCTTCGGTAAGCTTCACACGCTCGGCCTTGAAGTTGAGGTCACCGACCCCGTTGATGGGGACAAGGTGAATATGGTTGTGCGGCACATCGATACCGATGACCGCCACGCCCACGCGATTGCACGGAAATGCTTTCTTGATGCCAGAGGCGACCTTCTTGGCGAAGACCATCATCCTGCCCAACAACTCGTCAGGCAGGTCAAAAATATAGTCGTTTTGCAACTTTGTCACCACAAGCGTATGCCCCTGGGCGATAGGTGAGATGTCCAAGAAAGCAAAAAAGTCCTCGTTTTCGGCAATTTTGTAGCAAGGAATCTCGCCTTTGATGATTTTTGTAAAAATAGTGTCTTCCATGATTGTTTGAATTAACGTGAAATGTCAAGGATTTCAAATTCCATGGTGCCGACAGGGGCCTGCACAGTCACCACATCACCTTTGGAATTACCGATGAGGGCCTTGGCGATAGGACTTGAAACAGAGATTTTTCCAGCCTTGAAGTCTGATTCCGACTCCGGCACGATAGTATAGGTCATTGTCATTCCATTCTTGACATTTTTAATCTTGACGATGGAATAGATCAGGACCTTGGAAACATCGATTTTGGACTCGTCAAGAACACGGGCGGTGGCAATGAGATTGCGCAAGTTGGCGATTTTCATCTCCAGCAAGCCCTGGGCTTCCTTGGCGGCATCATATTCGGCGTTCTCCGACAAGTCGCCCTTGTCGCGCGCCTCCGCAATAGCCTGCGATATTTTAGGTCTCTCTACCGACTCAAGCAGGCTGAGTTCTTTCTTCAGTGCATCCAAACCCTCTTGAGAATAATATTTTACTTCTTCCATAACTGTGTTTTTATTATACAAAATAGAAGAGACTCGTGAAAGTCTCTTCTATTATAACTTAAAAAGGTCAATAGATCTTACAACGTGAACTTGATTCCCATGACATGGTTACCTCTCCACTTGCTCGTGAAACGATAAGCATAGTCAATATAGATTCTTGAACCCGTGTTACCCTTCTTCAAAGGGATGACAGCGGTGGCACCCACAGAAGGTCCTGAGAAGAAAGAGTCAGAGTTCCACAAGAGACGCTTGACCACTTCCTCTTGACCGTTTTCATTTATTTCTGTAGATGTTTTCTTGCCGACGTTCTCCAGGCCATAGCCTGCACGCACCATGAAATACTGCATGAAGCCGTACTCAATACCGACGGAGAAAATGTCACGAGAATAGGAGTTGGCAGTGAAGGCACCACACAGTGTGAGTCTGTGCATGGCATCCTCACGGGTCAGGCCTTCCGCTTTTCTCTCATCCTTGGTCATGGAAGCATATTGGCCACCAAACCAAAGAAAGTCATAGGAAACGCCTATCACCAACAAGGAGGGCATCTCGAACTCGGCGGAACGAACATTGAGGGATTGTTCCACGTTTGTATTGGAAATCACACCTCTATTGGTGAGTCCATCGCCCTTATAGGACATCGGCAGACCGATGTTTTTCAAAGTGACACCAATCTTGAATTGCTCAAACGCACCCGTGATATATTGGATACCTGCATCGAGTGCAAATCCGGTTGCGTGCAAGTCGGCAATGCTTTCATTGATGATCTTCAGGGAGATACCACCTTTGATAAAGTTGTTGAATGACTTGGCGTAGTGAATACCGATAACGGACAAAGAGGGGCTGAACGTACCAAGGCCGCCTTCAGGTTGTGATACGGTGGTCACAGGAATTTGGCCGAAGCCCATCGTGGAGAAAGAGATGGCAATGGTACCGAAATCTCTCTCTTTACCAAGGTGCTGGGCAAAAGCCAGGGCATTGATGTTGATGCCACAATTGGAGCCCACCAAATATTGGGTACGGTTGAAGGCAAATTGGGTCTTCGTGATGTAGGTCAAACCTGCCACGTTGGAAAAGACAGATTCAAGGCCTCTGACCTCGGCAACTCCGGCATTCGCCATTCCGTTGGTGCGCGCCCATGGATCAATCAGAAGATGGGAAGCGCCAGCCTGACCGGAACGGTCACGGTTACCAGCCCATGCTGTGTTGGTAGCACAGACCGACAACAAGGCAACTAATGTGCAAATTATTAATGACTTATATATGTTTTTCATACTTCTTAGTTTTTAGCGATATTAATAATTTTAGAAACCATTCAGGTCGGTCGGACGCATAGCACAGAAGAATTTGAGGGTTCTTTCACCAATGCCATCCGCTTTCACATGGATGATGTAAACACCACCGGAAATAGGAATATTGGCGTGGTTCTTCAGATCCCACTGGACGTATGAGGTAGCGGCATCACCCTTTGTAATGGTTCTGATCAGAGTTCCATTGACGGTGAAGATAGAAATGGTACACTTGGCCGGGAGATTCACAATGCGCACATAGTTCTCCAAAGCGGTGTTTTCATATTGAGAGAAGCCATAGTAAGGATTCGGGACAATGTTGATTTCATCCAACAGTGTTTGAATCTCCTCTGCTTCGGTAACTCTCTTGGGTGCAAGGTTCTTTGTCGTGAATTCGTACATCGGGTATCCATCGTTCAACGAAGTGTACGGAGCCTCGGAAGGATCGTCGTACCAACGGGATGAGTATCTCAAATACGGACGGGAAACACGAATCTTTATGGTGGCGTCACTGGACAACCAATCATTTTCGCGGTTCACGGCCGGCATCGGGATGCTGGTCCACATCACGTTATTGAACAGTTGCATTTTCTGACGCATTCTGTTGTTGTCGCCCATGGTCGTGATACCGATGAAGGATTTGAACTTGGCGTTCAGCCATGCACACTCGTCATACGGACCGCACTCGTAGAAAGGAAGGTAAGTGTTTTCGATGGTGCCACCGTTGTTCTGCCACACCGTGCCACCGTCATTGTAGTTACGATGACGTGAAGAGGAGTGATACGGCATGGAGCAAGTGTTGCCGGAGCTGCCGCAAACATAGATGTAGTGACGTCCACCGTTCAGCGGTTCGCCGAACAAGACACCGTAAGCTTCACGGTAACTGTTGAACACACTTTCACTCATGGCATAAGGCTCACCCGTCTCTTCATCATACATATATTCTCCCGTCTCCAAGTTACGGTAGAAGGCATATACATCCGTCGGGTTGAAGATCATGTCGTTACCATTGTTGAACGTGTCAAGGGAATTCTCGGCGAACATGATGTTCAGACGCTCACCGGTCTCCACATTGATAGCATAGCCCGGGAACCAACCGAAACCAGTCTCCTGACCGGCGACGGGATTTGTCTCAGGATTGCCGTCCTTGTCAACAGACGGACATTTCTTCGGCTCATGTCTGACGTTATGATAGACAGCACCGTGGAACTCTTGGGGCACCAAGTAGTCTTCGTCCTGGGTGGCATTACCGGCCTCCAAGACAATGGCGCGTGTCCACTTGCTTCTGTCGGGAGTCAAAACCACATCAATGGAGTAGAGATTGGTCATCGTTTGGTTATAACCGGCACGTCTCGGCACGGAAGTGAAGTCAGAGAAGCTGAAATAGGAAGGAGAAGGTTGTGCACCAGGAGTAGGAGATCCATCAGGCTCCAAGAACAACTTGTCATCAGGAACAAGATACTTGGCTTGCGGACCGCCGTCGTAAGGAGAGGAGAGCACGTATGGAGACCACGTGCCGCCAATCACACTTTCAAATTGTTGGTTAGGATCTTTGAACGCACGGCTTGTCTCGTCACTGTTCAACACACCTTCACCGACAATCATGCACATGTCCTCGGTACGCCACTTGCCATATTCGTCTTCGGCACCATCCTGACCTTCGGAATGTCCATGGTAAGCCCAGTCGTACCATTTACCAGTGGAGTATTGGCCGGAGTGAATCCAGTTGGCCGGGAAGTCACCTTCGATGTCGGAGACACCCGAAAGCCATGCCGGGCCACCGCCAAAGTCAATGGAGGAACCCACAAAGTCAACCTGACCGTACATGTGGAGGTTGGAGTAGCTGTAGCCACGAGCAGATGCGGCCACATAGTCGTTCAAGTCTTTTTGGTGGATCTTGAACTGAGCATTTTTCAACGAAACGGAAATACCAAGGTCGAGGAAGAGTTGCTCGTTGGTCATGCTGATAGGCATGTTGGCGGTCGTGACACGTTCAAGGCCCAGCTCTGCCAGCTCATCGTCAGTCACCTCATCGGAAATGATGAGTTGCCATTCGGTGCTGTCGTTCACATCATTATCCAAGCTGTTGGGCAGGAATTTGATGTAGTAATCATAGGGCTTCACCTGCAACGGGTCAACCACCATGATGTTCAGAGGACCATAGTTGTTCTTGTATTGAATATTGTTATATACATTGTTGGCAAGAATCATGTCGCGACTTTCGTCCGTCATGTCAAGGAAAAATCCGCCATTACCCTGGCCTTCAATACGTGTGATCATCGGTTGGTCACCGTACACGGCCTGTTGCAAGTTCTCCACAGACTTATGAGGAGTGCCCGTATAGACCTTGATGTTACGACGGCCGGCGAGATACGGTGAGATTTGACCGTCAAGATAGCCGTCTTCAAGCTTGAACTCCTTGTAACAGTTGTAACCGTATGCCAAAACAAGGAAGTAGTATTGCTTGTGGTTGACCAGTCTCTTGTTGGTACCGGTGGCAAATTTGTCTTCTTTCACACTGAAAGAGTGGAAAATACCACTGTTGGTTCCGTTCACCATTTCAGTGGCCACAGAGGAAGCAAGGGCTTCGTTATAGACCCAGTTGATGAGTTGTCCAGCTTCATTCTCGACATCGCACTGACCAATCAAGATAGCCTTGCTGGCATCGTTCAAGTCGGTGACACTGACGGAAGCGTTGGCCAATTGATAGATCTGATAACCTTCGAAATGATATTTACGTTGTTCTGTCGAGAGCGTGTCGTGAGTGGTCACAGGGACGATGGTCTCCGTCACAATCGTGTCGGGAGTACCGTCGGCGTGATAGGTGTAAACTGTGTCGTGCGTGCTCACGAGAGTCGTTTTCGAAAGCGTTCTGGTGATCTGGGGATCCAGTTCTTCGTAGGTCTCGTGATAGTTGTTGCTGTTCTTGTCCTCATTGCTGATGTACAGAATCAACTCGTTTTCGAGTTCACGAATGGTGATATCGGGAGCATCAGGGCCATCGAGGGTCTTGAAGCAGTTCTCGAAGAGGGATTGGCACTTGTCATCGGCAAGTTTCAGCAACTCGACAGAGGCTTGAGCACCACCTTGAGAGGCACGTGCCCAAGGAATACCCACCGTGATGTAGTTGACAGAACCCGGTTGCAGGGTGAACGGGCCAGCGGACTGCATGAAACGACGGTCCATAGGAGCGTTGCCCACGTTGGCTTCAGTCCAACCATCGGAACCATATTGCGCCAGGTTAGGATCAACACCATTGGTACCCCAATTACACACATCGGAAAGGCCGGGGAACATGAAGTCGCAGTCTGGACCATTACCACCATTGGACACATGGGCGTTACCGCCGTATTTCATCTTGGTGTTATCTTTCCAGATACCTTGAAGCATGTTATAATACTCGTAAGCGTCTCTCGGGTCACCCACCACAGAGTTGTCATTATTGTGATAGACGAATCTTCTCATACCGAAACGTTCATTATCCACAATCTGGTCGCCGAAGTTGACACCGTTGATAGCCATTTGATCAGCAGCATAAGAGCTTTTGAGGAAACGGTCGCAATAGCCGGGGATAGAGGCGCTGTCAGCATAGAATTTCGGATTGTCTCTTCCATCGGCGTCCATATACGGACCCTGGAAGAAGTCAACACCGACGGCAGGCGGCTGGTCACCGTAAGCCTCGATTTGGCCGGTACCGTCAACATTGGAACCGTTGTAGCAATAACCAAGACCACGAGACACATCGCAACCCACATAGTCATCCTTGGCATATCCCAAATCGGGGTCAACCCATTGGGAGAAGTAGGTGTTTGTCAAACGGTAAGTGGAACGGTTGATAATCTCGTAGGAGTAGAACGTCATGTTGTTGAGCTCGTCGTTCGTGGCGAAGCCGAATGCCTGGCCGCGAATCTCAAGCCCGATAGGATCACCACCTGACTCTGTGTGAGGGCCGGCGTTGTCGTTGAAGATCCAGAAGAGGGTCTCATCGCCTTTCAGCACATGGTCAGCGTAGATCATACCGTTGGAGTTATGCCAGTCGGTGCCGTAGTACATCAGATCCTCAGGAGTTCTCGGGAGGGCGTGGGCGGCAGCGAGGGCAATATTGTCCTCCGTCCAAGGACAGAGGTCGTTGTTGATGTCATAGTACGGGTAATCACCGTTTTCAGGATCATAGACGCTGTTGCCATTGACATCCTTGAAGGGAGCGAGGAAGTAGGAGTAACCCTCGTCGCCATGGGCAGGCCAGTTGGCGATGCTGGCTGGCATCACATATCCGGAAGTGTTATAACCGGAGATATGTCTGTCAACCTCGGAACGGGTGATTTTGAAGAGCTTGTCGAACTTGATACACATGGATTGTGTCGTACTGGCACCCGTGATTTTCAGGGGGCCCGTCCAATAGTCGTCACCGACTTGTCTGAACCGCACGGCGGCCAATTTCAATTGACCATTGACGTCAAGACCACCAATCCAAAGACCGGCGCTGAACATGGAAGTCTTATTGGATCCCTTGGGAACCTCGTATTCAGCAATTTCCTTGAACCACATCGTACCACCAGTCTCAATGTATGCACGAACATTGTTCACGGTCAGCTCGTTGGAGCTGGCTGCCGGAAGACATGTGGCCGATTCAGCTTTGGGGGAAGATTTACGAACCACTCCCTTGACTTTTTCAGCCTGCACAGAGCCTGCAAAGAAGCATGTGGCAAGGAGTGTTAAGCAGAAAATTTTGATACTGTTTTTCATATTTCTTTCTATTTTATATCAAACGATTAAAAACTGAACTGAACACCCAAACTTGCGCGAATAGGACGGCTGTAGTTGTAGGGATTCTGCACTCTCATGAGATAGTAGTCGATGTAAGAAGGCACATACACTTGGGAGTTGATGGCCTGTTGATACTCGGCAGCGGAAAGGTAACCATCGTCGTCGGGATTGCCCGTGTAGTCATAAACGGAAATCACGTTCTTGAAGTTGAAGAGATTCTGGATATCAACATAAACAGTGACGTAGCCGGGTTTCGCGGATTTCGGACGACCGTCTTTGTCCTTGGCATTCTTGTTCATGTTGAAAATGAAAGTTCTGTCAATACGAAGGTCGCATTGGAATTGCCACGGGGTATTGGAACCGTTGATGGAACCAGCCAACTGGGAGGAAGTACCGCCAACAATCGTGGAGAACGGAGTGCTGGAACGGGTGTAAGGCATACCAGAAGCAGCAGAGAAGAGGAGGGAGACACCTGTGTTGGCAAACCATTCAATGGTCTTCGTGGTCTTTGTGCCATCTTCAGCCACAACGATTTTTTCTTTCTTCGGTCCCTTGTAATCAGCACCGCTTCCCAAACGATAGTCCAAGTTGACACCGATTCTGTGTCTTTGGTCGAAGGAGAGGTTGGTCAGAGTTCTCAAGTTCGGCTGACCGGCGGCCAAGATGCTCAACTGGGATGTTGTACCGGAACCCGTACCCTTGGCGTATTGCAGGGTGTAGTTGGCAGACATGGTCAGGTTTCTGGTTCTGTTCATTCTGTAGGAGAAGGTGAAACCTTGAACGGTACCGAAGTCAATGTTCTGGTAAGAATAATAGGTGTTCGGATATGCACCGGAGAAACGATAAGCCTGGATTTGGTTACGTTTCTCAGAATAGTAAGCACTGATACTGATAGCGGACTTGGCACCAATCTTCTGACGGAAACCGATTTCATAGTCGATGGACTGTTGCGGTTTCATGTTCGGGTTGTTGACAATGTCGTTGGCACTGTTTCTCTTGGAAATGAAGAGGTAGTCCACCGGGGAAATTTGCAGGTTGGTAGGACGGGAGGTGATGATGTTATAGTGCGCGTAGAACAAAGAGTTGTCGCTCACCGGGAAGGAGAAGGAGATACGAGGCATGACAGACCATTGTGCCTTATAATCCTTGAAAGCTCCGGATTCCACCTTCGTGATACCAGAGATCATCTCATTGTTTTCGTTATAAATCGGGTTTTTCAAAATCGGGCCGTTGACATAGAGGGAGAGGGCGGACTCAGGGTCGGCGACTTCGTTACCGGAAGAGTTATACCAAGTGTCGCCATAACGATAACCCACGATGGAAGAGGGGTTGAATTCACCGCCTCTGATGTCGGCATCGCTCATATAAGTGTCCATGCCGGAATAATAGACCACCCAATCGTCCTCTGCATTACCCACAAACTGTATTTCGGGGTTCATTGAACGCAGGTCGCCAACCGTATAAGCCTCACGGAACAGATACGGATCCTTCAACACTTGCTGGTTAGCGTCGAAACGGTCAACACGCAAACCGATGTTGAACAACATAGTGCTGATGGAGAACTTGTCCTGCAGATAGAATGCCATGTAAACAGGTTCGTAGGCACCGATGTTGTAGGTTCTGCGACCATTGGCATCGGTAGCATTGAAGAAGTCTTCGATAGTGGTTTTTGTGCGGATCTTGGCACCGGTGTAGTCATAGCCATAGTAGCTGACCAAGGAGCTTGAGCCGGAAGAGGTACCCAACAAGAGGTCTTCTGCGGAAAACATGCCGATGTCAAAAGTGTTGGGATCATAGCTGTCCAAGTCAATCCAATCGTCACCGTCAGGATTGAGTCCTAACTTGTTACGAAGATTTCTGTCGAACACGGTCTGGTCGTCAAGGCTGACCAAACGGTTATAGTCAATCGTAAAGATTTCGCCATCGTCGGTCACAATCGGGTTGCTCATATCCAACTCGCCGATATGGGAATTGACTTGGTTACGCATCAAAGTCCAAAGTGTGATAGGTGCCAAGCCATAGCCACGGTAGGTCAGTTTCTCGAAGTCATAACCGAACTTCAGTTCGTGGTTGCTCAAGTTCATGGAGATGCTGGCCTTCAAACCAATCTGTTCCGTCTGAGACTTGCTGAAGCTGCCATAGACCGATCCGGGAGCGTTATACATGGAATAGATGGGGTCAGGAGTGTCACCGTTGCGCAGACCACCGAAAGTCATGTAGGTGTTCAGGTCATACGGGACGGAGGTGCCATAATAGTTGTACAAATCCTCAATGGGGAACTGCTCCAACAGATTCAGGTTGTATTGGGCAAGAATGGGGTTCACATTGTAGTTCGGGTTGATGGCGAACGTCACAACGGAATCATACCAACCTTGGAAGACATTGGCGTTGTAAAGTACCCAATCGGTCAGAGTGTCATACGGATTCGGAATGTGCACTTCGTCAACTCTTTCGTAACTTCTGACCTTAGTCGTGTTGAATTTGCCAATATAGCCATATTCAAAGAAGCGGTCCTTGAACTGAGGCGCGTATGACATACCGTTCACGCGGGTATAGTTGGCGTTGATGTCATACATGACATTCTTCAAGGTGGCCTTACCTGTGGTGTCGGTGAAGACACGGTGGTTCAAACGGGCGTTCAAACGCATGGTACCTTGTTTCACGACGGGATTGTTGTCCACATTGAACAGAGCGTAGGTTGTGCTCCAGGATCTTTGTTTCACATATTCATAGGATCCGCCGAGGGAGAGACGCATGTTGTGGTTCTTGCCCATGGTGAAGTCGAACTTGAGTTGTCCGAGGTAGTCCCAAGAACCGGCGTTCTTTCTGACGCGGCGTTTGTGGAAGGACTCGCTGGTAAGGTAACAACCTTCTTGATAGTAAGCGCCATACTCTTCGTTGCTGTAACGAAGCGGTTGGGCTATAAGAGCGTCAATCACATCTTGGTTGGCTTCCCAGGTACCTCCGCGGGCAGGGGATGCGTCGTGGTCATAAGAAACCTCACCGCTGAACAGGAAGCCGACACGTGTGGGATCATTTTTCTTCTTGCCTTTCACAAGAGGACCGGAAAGGGTGAATGCACCCAAGAAGTTGTTGTAACCATCAATGGAACCTCTCAGCTCAACGGAGCCGTGGAATTCTTTCGGGGCGGATTTTGTCGTGATGACCGTGAAGGAGGTACCGTCACCATACTCGGCGGGAATACCGCCCTGGATGAGCTGGGCCTCTTCGATGGATGCCATGGAGACACCACCGCTACCACGAACACGGACACCATCAACGATGGTTTGCTGACCGTCGGCACGGTTACCACGAACGGAACTGATGGCACCGTCCAAGCCGGTCACACCTTCAAGGTTCGCCAAAGCGCTGGTCACGGAACGACCAGGCGTGGTCTTCAAGTTTTCACCACTGATACGCGTGGTGGAACTCGTGTTGTCCTGAGTGAAGACAGGGGGTTCCCATGTCACCACGACCTCCTTGATTTCACTGGTACAGTTGATGTTGAAATCGACAAAGACCGTCAGTCCAGCGGAGACCTGGACATCATTTTTGCGTTGGGAGTTCTTACAGTTCATCTGCGGCTCTGCCACAATGTTGTAAGTACCCGCTTCAACACTAAAAAGCTGATACTCACCTTTATCATCGGTATATGCCATGTTCACAGTCTTGTCTCCGGAAAGGAGCGACACCCTCGTGTAGGGAAGCGGTTCGTTCGCTTGATCGACGACCTTTCCTCTAACCAAGGAGTTCTGCGAAAATGCAATGCCAGTGAAAAGAATGATCACTCCGAGTGTTAAGAGTAACTTTTTAATCATAGCCATGAATTTATATTAAACATTAGAATTATGCAAATTTTTAAGGGTGCTAAAATATAAAAAATATCGTTTGTTTGCCACCGTGTTTTTTCCTAATTTACAAACAAATTGTAAGAGTAAAAACAAAACCTTGATTGTGAGTTAATTATATTTTCTTTTGAGAATTTCCGAGTAGATGACTCCCTTGTATAATTCTTCCTCGTCAAAATTGAGTTGAGGCGCTTTTTCCATCTCACTATCAGTGATTTGCGAAAACTTTTCAGTCGTTGACATTTCATTCTCCACAAAAGAACCATCATCGGGTTCAATCGTCTCATACGTGAAATAATCGGAGTCGTTTGGCGAATTTGGCACCGTTTGCCGCATTTTTGAAACATCCTTTTTCGCGGTCGTTTCATACGCGGTCTCCTCAAATTCGTACTCCTCCACCGGAGGTGGTGTCACCACCTTCCCCTTCTCCTTGACCGCCTTGATGATCGTGGGCACCAAACCGAGAATAATCAATACTAGAATGGATATTAAATCTTCCATAATGATATGTAATAAAAATTGTATATATAATATTATTGTTATTTGCATTACACTCTTTCCACACCCTCCAGTTTTGCCTTCGCAATGCTCACATTGAGGTCATAACCCAAAAGCAAGGCCAATGAACTCCAGTTCAGCCAAAGCAGAATGGCAAACAAGGCGCCGAGAGATCCATAAATGAGATTATAGTTTGAAAAATGAGAAAAATAGAAATTTAACGCCCATAAAATCAATACCATAAGAATAGTACAGACGGACGATCCAATGGAAAAGAAACGATAATTGTCCTTATTTACGGGTGCCAAATAGTACAGGACGCTGACAAAGAAATAGAGGGCGGCGAACACCAGCACCCACTTGACGCCATGCACCAAGAAGAAATATCCACGATTGAGCACGCCTATTTTTTCATGGATGAAATTGAGCAACACCGAGGAAAAAATGAGCAAACCCACGACCAAAAGTATGGTGAAAAATGCAATAAGCATCAGCAAAAAACTGAGTGACAACTGATTGATAATACCGCGTTTTTGTTCATTATAATAGGAGGTGTTGAATGCGGCCAACAGTCCATTACAACACAGAATGGCAAAATAGATGCCGAAAAAGAGCATCAACGTGGAAAGTGTGCCGTTCTGTACCGTCACGACACCTGTGATCACTTCATCCACAGCCGGCCAAGCATAATTCGGTATGATAGACTGCAGCAAGGTCAAGAGACCTTGCTGGACATCCTCACCAAAGAAGGCGATGGCGGAGAACAGTGCGATAATCATCGGCACCAAGGCCACAAAAACCCGGTAGGTCAGGGCAGCGGCGCGCTGGAATATCACCCCTTTGTCGAACGATTGCGCAAAAAAACCCATCACATCATACAGCGGCATGTGCTGAAATCCCGGCAAGGTCCACTTGCGTGACTTTTGGATCACCTTGCCGAGGACCGGGACTTGTTCAAGATTGCTGCCCCAGGCCCGTAGCTTTTGCTGTATTTTTTCGAGTCGTAAAAACATTTATGATTCAAAACCAATTACTTGGAAAATTTGAGACTCAAATCCAAGCTGCTGATATGATGGGTGAAAGCGCCCACGGAGATGAAGTCCACACCCGTGAGGGCGTACTCGCGAAGGGTCTCCTTGACAATGCCGCCGGAGGCCTCCGTCTCAAAACGATGGTTCACGAGCTTCACGCCTTCTACAATCAGCTCCGGGGAGAAGTTGTCGAACATGATGCGATGCACACCGCCATGAGCAAGCACACGGCGCACATCATCGAGGCTTCGGGTTTCAATCTCGATCTTGAGATTCAACCCTTTGCGACGTTGATACTCATTGGCTGCATCAATGGCTTTCTCAATGCCTCCGGCAAAATCGATGTGATTGTCTTTCAGCATCATCATGTCATACAAACCAAACCGGTGATTGGAAGCGCCCCCTACTTCAACGGCATATTTTTCGAAAACACGCATGTTGGGCGTAGTCTTGCGCGTGTCGAGCAGGGTGACATTTGTGTCTTTCACCAACTCCACATACTCGTGGGTGCTCGTGGCAATGCCACTCATGCGCTGCATATAGTTGAGCACGTTGCGCTCTGCCGTGAGCATGCTGACGGCGGGGCCATGCAACACAAAAACAATGTCGCCTTTGTGAATAGGTGTGCCATCCTGCATGAAGCACTCCATCTGGATGGACTCGTCCACTTGTCGTATCACCTCGCGGGCCACATCGACACCGCACAGGATGCCATCCTCCTTCACGAGGAGCTTCATCTCGCCCATCACATCGGCGGGAATACAAGAGAGAGAAGAGTGGTCGCCATCGCCGATATCCTCCTGCAACGACAAATGGATCAGTTTTTTAGCTTGTTCGTTCAATATCATTTCTTTACAATTATTTCAGGGGTTTCAATGATGTTGCTTTCATGCAAGGCGCGATCCACAAGACGGCAACGCAACTTGACAGTATCGTATGGGGAAAAATAGTTGTTAATATACGTTAAAACAGTAAGTTCACCCTCTATGCTCTCGGGCACATCCTCGCTAAGGTATGGCACGCGGGCATGAAGAGGTTGGGGCAAGTCAACAACCACCCATTCGCCATGCTGTTTTTCAATAAAATCGATGAAAAAGTTGTAATAGTAGGCTGAATCCAGGGCAAAAGGACCAGTGGTATCACTAATGCTGAGCCCAATATCACCGTCTCCGTCTTGGAAAGCGATGACCAAATTGGCCTGGTTGTCGCGACCTGTACCGTCATCCAATTTCTCAAGGCGCACAAACTCGATGTGCGGCACTTCGGAATAGTGCTCCCGATGCACGCAACTTACGGCCATGACAGCGCAAAAGAAAAAGGCCCACCACTTTTTCATCTTAAAATAAGTTAAAGCATCTATTCGACACGCACGCCGTTGACGAAATCGATGGATTGTTGGATCAATTCGTGCATGTAGGTGTCATTCTCCACAAAAGGCACGAAGGTGCGGTAAGCCTTGACAAATTCCTCAATGAAAGGAGAGGATTTGAGCGGTCTGCGGAACTCGAGAGCCTGGGCGGCATTGAACAACTCGATGCCGAGGATTTTCTCCACATTGTTGACCACCATGTAGCACTTCGTGGCGGCATTGGCACCCATGCTGACGTGGTCCTCCTGACCTTGCGAAGATTCGATGGAGTCGGTGGAGCAGGGCATAGTGAACGCTTTGTTCTGATTCACGATGGAGGCGGCGGCGTACTGCGGGATCATGAAGCCGGAGTTGAGGCCGGGGTTCTTGACCAAGAAGGAGGGCAGCTCGCGTTTTCCTGAAATCAATTGGTAGATGCGGCGCTCGGAGATGTTGCCCAACTCGGCCATGGCGATGGAAAGGAAGTCGAGCACCAAAGCTAACGGTTGGCCATGGAAGTTGCCGGCTGACACCACGATATCTTCATCGGGGAACACAGTGGGGTTGTCTGTCACGGAGTTGATTTCGGTCTCAACCACATCACGCACATGTTGGATGGAGTCCTTCGTGGCGCCATGCACCTGCGGGATACAGCGGAAAGAGTAAGGATCCTGCACATGCTCTTTGTGGCGTCGGATGATTTCGGAGCCCTGAAGCAACTCCTGGATATGGGCGGCGGTGATGAGCTGGCCCGTATGCGGGCGCACCAAATGGACATTGAGGTTGAACGGCTCGATACGACCGTCGAAGGCATCGAGGGAGATGGCACCGATGATGTCGGCCATCCAGGAAAGCTTTTGCGATTTGATCAGGAGCCACACCGCATAGGAGCTCATGAACTGGGTGCCGTTGAGCAACGCCAGACCCTCCTTGGATTGCAGGGTGATGGGTTCCCAGCCGAATTTTTCGTTGATGACAGAGGCGGGATATTTCTTGCCGCGGTAGTAAACCTCGCCCATATTGAGGAGCGGCAGGGAAAGGTGGGCCAACGGGGCCAAGTCGCCGGAAGCTCCGAGCGAGCCCTGCTGATAGACCACGGGATAGACACCCGTGTTGTAAAAATCGACAAGCCGTTGGATCGTGGCCAACTGCACACCGGAATGGCCATACGAGAGGGATTGTATCTTCATCAGCAGCATCAGCTGCACAATCTCCTGGGGAACTTCCGCACCGACACCGCAAGCGTGGGAAAGCACGAGGTTGCGTTGCAGCGTGGAGAGGTCTTCCTTGGAGATGGACCGGTTGCAGAGGGAGCCGAAGCCGGTGGTCACACCGTAGATGGGTTCCTTCTCGGTGTCGGTTTTCTTGTCAAGGTAGGCACGGCACTTCTGCACGGCATCAATCGCCTCTTGGGAAAGTTCAATTTTCTGGCGGCGTTCTACAATCTTGGCCACCTTGTCAATACTGAGGAATTTGGTTGAAATCTGATGTCTTTTCATATACGGTTTTATTACTTGAATCTACTATATTACAACATGCTAAAGGCGTGGATTACCGCTTTTTTAGAGTTTGCAAACATACAAAAAATTTTTTCTTTGCGCAATCCCTATATTTTTGCTACTTTTGCAGTTTCTATTTATAAGGTAAAAAATGTACACTAATCTTTTGAACACGCTCTGTACCATAACCTGGAAAGTGAATCCCGTGGCCTTCCATTTGGGCTCCGTGGAGGTTCGCTGGTACGGTATCCTGCTGGCCACCGGTTTCCTGCTGGCTTACTTGACATTGCAGAAAATCTTCATCACCGAGAAAGCCTCACAGAAGGAGTTGGACCGCATCTCCATCTGGACCATTGTCTGGACATTTGTCGGGTTGCGATTGGGGCATTTCCTTTTCTACGAACCCGAGCAGTTCGTCACCGCTCCGTTGGAAATCCTGCTGCCCATCCACAACGGGAAATTCATCGGCTATCAGGGGTTGGCCAGCCACGGCGGAGTTATCGCCATCTTCCTGTTTATTGTGTATTACACCTGGAAATACAAGGTCAACTTCTTCTGGCTTTGGGACCGGCTGGGTATTGCCGTGCCCATTGCCGCGGCCTTCGTGCGCATCGGCAACCTGATGAACCATGAGATTGTGGGCAGCATCACCACGGTGCCTTGGGCATTCGATTTCATTCATGGCGGCTTCGGCGTGGCCGGCACCCTGCGTCATCCCGCACAACTCTATGAATCCATCGTTTACCTCTGTGTTTTCATTGGCTTGGTTGTTTACTATTTCAAGTTTGCCAAAGGCAAGGTGGCCGCCGGCCGCACCTCCGGCATCACGCTCTTTGTCATCTTCACCGCACGCTTTTTCATTGAGTTTGTCAAAGAGGTACAAGTGCCCGGCGAGGTGGGCCATGCCCTCAACAACGGCCAAATTCTCAGCATCCCCATAGCTTTGCTGGGTCTTGGGCTATTGATTTATTCCTTCGTACATACTTATTATCCGGATTTTCCGTTTAAAGAGGAACCCGAACCTAAAAAAGACACACAAACCAAGTGATTATTATTTTCAAAACAATTTTCTAACTTTTCAAAACAATTTATTATGAAAAAACTCCTTCCCCTCATCGTTATTCTTGCCTTTGCACTTGCCGGTTGTGACAACGCAAACTCCGAATATGCCGGTAAATACACGGGCACATTCACCATCGTGAAAGAAAACACCACCAAAAGCGGCTCTGTCCGTATTCTCAGCAATCCGCTTTCCACCAACGGTGTGCTCCTCTACGGCGTATTGCCATTGGAATACACTACTACCAACACCTTCGAGGCTTCCAGTGAGAATGTTGAATGGATCACCCAAGTGCTCACCTCCATGGTGGGTCAGAACAATTTCATCAACACAGCTACCGAACAGGTCAAGAAAATTCATGTGAAAGCCATCTTTACAGGCAACACCTTGGACATGAGTGTCTATTACACGGTACAAATCCTCGGCATAGCCACCACCGAAATCCGTATCATCGACTTTACCGGCAGCAAGTAAAACCCGTCTCCTCCTCCTTCGGGAGGAGGATTTTTTCAAACCTTTAAACCTATGCATACCCGTTTGTTAGTGTTGACGTTGCTTCTTTGCGGCTGCATTTTCGTGCAGGCCCAAGACAGTGTTGTAACCGACGGGTTTGTCACTTTCCGCTACCCTTCCGGGGCCAAGTCCAGCGAGGGCACCTTAGTCAACGGGCAGCCCGACGGCTGGTGGCGCTCCTTCGACGAGGAGGGCAACCTCCTTTCAGAGGGTAATCGGAAAGATTTTCTCCTGGATAGCGTCTGGACTTTTTACCAAAAGGGCAAGCGTTATCTGACCCTGCACTATAAGGCCGGCAAAAAAGAGGGCGAGCAGGTGCAATATGGTGACCAAGACTACACCGTGACCCATTGGCACACAGACACCATCATGGGGGACGTGCACACATACGACAATGCCGGCTGGCTCAAGTCGCTGGTACCCTACGAAAACGGCAAACCCCATGGCTTGGCCAAGGAGTTCGACAAAACAGGGCTGGTGGTCGCTGTCACCAAGTATTACCATGGCGTGCGAAACCGCACAGAGCGCATCAACCGCACTGACCAATTCGGCCACAAGCAGGGCAGTTGGAAATATTTTTGGGAAAACGGGAACCTTCGCATGGAGGGTTCCTACCTCAATGACAAAAAGCACGGCTTTTTCAAATATTATGACCAGAACGGCAACTTCCTCCGTGTGGAGAAATACACTCACGACCAGCTGGATGAGGATGCCAAGGAGACCAAGATACTGGACCAGCGCATTGCGCGCCATCCCAACGGCCGGCCCTCGATCATTGCCACTTACCACAATGACAAGCCCGACGGCATCCGCCGCGAATTCGACACTGCCGGCAATGTCATAAAGGGTTACCTTTTCGAGGAGGGTTGGCTCCGATTCGAAGGCATCACCGACCTGAACGGACTGCGACAGGGGCTCTGGAAGGAGTACTACCCCACCGGAGAGCTGCGCTCGCGGGGCAAATACAAAAACTCCCGTCCCATTGGGGAATGGTATTTCTATTTTCCGGACAAGACCATAGAAATTGCTGGTGCTTATAACTCTAAAGGGCAGAAACACGGCGAGTGGGTCTGGTTTTACCCCACTGGCGACACCATGACCGTCTGCCACTACGAAGACGGCGACCTTGACGGCATTTATGTGGAATATGACGAGGCGGGCGAGATTGTGACGCGCGGCAACTATGTAGCCGGCTACGAGGAAGGCAACTGGTACTATCGCAACGGCACCTCCGTGGAGAGCGGCCAGTATGACGGCGGCAAGCGCACGGGCACCTGGACCACCACCTATGACAAGGACCGCATCGCCTCACGCATCCAGTACAACCAGGATGTCCGCGACGGCAAATTCACCACCTATTGGGAAAACGGCAATATCAAGACCAGCGGCAAGTATGTGAACGGCTTGCAAGAAGGTGCTTGGATTCAATACAACGAGGAGGGCATACAACTGCTCACCACGCTGTTCAAAGAGGGGCGGGAACTAAAATGGAACAACTATACTATCAAAGATTGAAAATAGGCGTATGATCAAAAAAACACTGTTATCATTCATCCAAATCATATTCATCGCATGTCTGTCTGCACAACCCATTCCGACTGTGCTCAAAGACACCAACATGGTGGAAGACGACATGGATGTCTTCGCGAAAGCAGAGATCCAGAAGATGGACTCCATGCTCAATATATGGTATGTAAAAAACGAGTTGACGACCAAACACTCCGTGCTCTCCAAACTCAAAGACGACAGTTACGCCTACGACAACAATGATTCGCTCATCTATAAACGTCTCTCCCAGATTGTCACCGCCGTGCCCATGGCTTACAACGAGCGTGTGAAACGATTCATCGAACTCTACTCTGTACAACGTCAACGTTCCTCGTCGGCCATTTTGGCGCTGGCGCAATACTATTATCCTTGGATGAAGGCCATTTTTGACAAATACAATGTGCCTGAGGAGTTGGTCTATATCACCATCATCGAGTCGGCGCTCAATCCGTTGGCCGTGTCGCGCGCGGGTGCCACGGGAATATGGCAATTCATGTACAACACGGGGAAACTTTACGGACTGGAGGTCAACACTTTCGTGGATGACCGCCGCGACCCTTACAAAGCCACCGAGGCGGCAGCACGCCATTTTCGGGACCTGTACAACATCTTCAACGATTGGGGATTGGCCATTTCAGCCTACAACTGCGGGGCTGGCAACGTGCGCAAGGCCATCCAGCGCTCCGGCGGCAAAACCGACTTCTGGGGCGTGGCACCCTATCTGCCCAAGGAGACCCAAAACTATTTCCCCGCTTTCATCGGCGCCTACTACATGATGACCTATCACAATCTCTACGGCATCGCGCCCAGCACGCTTCGCATCCCCACCAACGTCGATACCGTCATGGTTGACAAAGAGATTCACCTTCAGCAGGTCTCGGAGGTCCTCGGCATCGACATGGACGAGATCCACATCCTGAATCCGCAATACAAGCGGGACATCATCCCCGCCTATCACGAAAAATATCCTTTGCGCCTGCAAACGCAGGACATCCTCCGGTTCATTGCTTTGAAAGACTCCATCCAGCGGTACCGTTACGACGACTTCTTCAATCCCACGCGCGACCTGACCACCACGACGGAGACCGGGGATGTCATTGTGCAGACCACACCCAACAAGTACCATACGGTGCGCAAAGGCGAGACATTGTCGAAAATAGCCTCCAAATACGGAACCACGGTCAACAAGCTGAAAGCGTTGAACCATCTCCGCAGCAGCAGTTTGCGCATTGGGCAGCGTTTGCTGGTGCGCAAGGGCACGACCATCACCAAGCCCGCCCCGAAGCCTGCGTCCGGCGACAGCACTTTGGTGGCCAGGGACAGCACGATGGTTTCCGCCGACTCCAGTGTCGTGGTGAAGGACACCATTCCTGCCACAACCAAGCCTGCCACAAACACCACAAACAACTCCACCGGATCGCCCATCATCTACATCGTCAAAAAGGGCGACACCTTATCCTCGATCGGGCGCAAGTATGGTGTCACGGCTACCGCCATTGCCAAATACAACAATTTGCGCAACGAGAATGCCATTCAAGCCGGGCAGAAGCTTAAAATCCCGAGATAAGAAGGGTAAAAAACAATTATGGTGCGGCGGGGATGCAGGCCGTAGGTCTGCAGGGGTTGGTAGCAAAGGTGTAAGACGAGTGAACAGTGATCAGTGATCAGTATGGGAGTGGGTGACGGAGTATGCCACAGGAAACCCATCCCCGTCAGGGGATGCATATCTGTAGCCGAGGGCGTTCCCGCGAGGGGTCCAAATCCCCGTTAGGGGATTCATTTGACAGCATGTACGACAGCGGTTCATCGGCGGTGGTTTTGGAAGTGGCGAAAATAATAAAAAAAGGGAATTATATATCTGATGGCACAAATCAGGGCTTTTGCATCTTTTTTTATTTGGGCGTGCCGGCGCGGCGGCGGGAATTATGTCACATTCGCACACGCCATAAAATGCCGCCGCGCCGTCGGGCTTTCCGCTCCAATAATTTTGGTTTAAGACCCACCACCATTCCGCGAGACGCGAAGCGTCAAGCGGAACCTCCGTCTCGCCAGGGAACGCACTCCCACCAAAATCATTTCCGCTTCAAT
>JAFPXF010000019.1 GCA_017394765.1 Bacteroidales bacterium
GCAGGAACTGTGGGTGCCCAACAGCTTTACCCCCGACGGCGACGGCCTCAACGACCGCTTCGTCCCCGTCTTCAGCTACCCCGGCGAGGTCAGGAACTTCGAGATGATGGTCTATGACCGCTGGGGCTCGATGGTCTTCCTCACCACGGATATGGATGCAGGTTGGGACGGCGGCGACAAGCCCGAGGGGATGTACGTCTGGGTGATCCGCTACAAGACCGCCCTGGAGGGAATGAGGATTGAGAAGGGGAGTGTGATGTTGGGGAGACGGTGAGGTTGATAATTAAGAAATTAAGGAGTTAAGAAATTAAGAAATTGATTCCAACAATCAACAGCTTTCCTTGAGCAGCCCCGCAGGGGCAAGAGCTCGGTAGAAACGGGGCGCGTGCGTGGAAAAATCGCGGCGCGGGAGTCGGCATCCAAGATGCATAAAACCTGCTCGCCGCGAAAGGGAGACAAAAAGCCATGGATGCAGTGTGGATTCAATCATGGCGACAAATTGCAATAACGGGTCATTTTCCCATCATCGGTTGCCTCCACCATTCCGCGGTGAGAAGCAAATCTCCGTCTGCGCATCTGTGTCCCGCACCGCGGGTGGGCTGCATACGACCCTGTTTCTACCGAGCTTCTGTCCCTACCGGGACAACGGGGACAGATAATAGTTAAGAGTTAATAGTTTATAGTTTTCCTTGAGCAGTCTCGGAGAGACAAAATCTTATTAACCCCATACAAGCGACGAAGGAGCGCAAGGTGTGGGGCAGGACGGCGCGCTGACGACAATCGCGGCGCGGGAGAAGGTTGAGACGAGGGTGTTCGTTGCTCGCCGCGAAACGGGTGTGGATTCGACGAGCATGCGTGAGGGATTGAAGCGGGAATGATTTTGGCGGTAATGCGTTCCCTGGCGAGACGGAGGTTCCGCTTGACGCTTCGCGTCTCGCGAAATGGTGGTGGGTTCCAAGCCAAAATCATTAGAGCGGAAAGCCCGACGGCGCGGCGGCATTGGATGGCGTGCGCAATTACGGATGCATTTCCGTGCCGGCGCGGCGGCACGCCCAAATAAAAAAAAGATGCAAAATGGATCTCGGCGAAGATTTTCTGCAAAAAAATGATACTTTTGCAATTTCATTTCCGCCGATGCGGAGTGATTGATTAACATCAATTCAATGAAGCAGATACTACACCTATACGCCGACAACTTCCCCTTCTCCCGTTTGAACGAGCTCGTCTCTCGCACCGAAGGCGTCATCTGCAACGTAGGCGTCGCCATTCCGGCAGGCGGGCGTGGCGACAGGGCAACAGAGGTCCTGAAAATGCCGGCTCTACCCTCCCCTGCCCCCTGCGACCCCACATCTCTTTTCCATTACGACAAGATGGTGTCGCAAGCGGCGACTTTCGTGGAGCAGCATATCTCCATGTCCGATGTGACCTTGATGCATGCGCATTCCATCTGGTCGGGCGGTGCCGTGGCATACGAGCTGAGTTGCCGGCACCACATCCCCTACATCATTGCGGCAGACCAGGCCGACATGCGGTTCTGGCACGAGAACCCGCAACGTGGCCGCAAGACAGGACTGCCCGTGCTGGAGCACGCCGAGCGCATCGTTTTCCACGACACCAACCAACAGGATTTCATCGCTGGCCGCATCTCCGACCAGGATGCCGACCGCATTTTCAGCCGAGCGCGGACCATTCCCGACGGTCTCGCCCCCTTTTGGCTGCAAAACCTGTATCTCCACAAGCCCGTCTCGCTCGTCCACACGCGTCTGCTACTGGCTGGCGAACAGCTTTCGCCCAAGAGTGTCTCTCCTGTCAAGAGGGCCGTCCAGCTGCTGCACAAGAAGAACTACAACGTGACCTTGACCGTGGCGGGGTGCCGTGCCGCTGACTCGTTCGATTCCTCCGTCAAGATACTGCCGGAACTCACCCGCGAATCTTTGTTCCAGGCATTTCGCGACAATGACATCTACATTGCCCCACGACTTGCCGACTCCATCCACCCGTTCTATGCCGAGGCCTTGTCGCAAGGCATGCCCATCATCCACAACACCCACGAGGCCCCGCACGGACTTTGCCCCGACGGTGAAATCAGCTATGCCGCCGACTTGGATTCCGCGGAGGAGATCGCCGCGAAAGTTTTGCTGGCCAGCGAGCGCTTTGCCACCATGGAGCAACATATCGCGGACTTGCATCCCCTGCACATTTTCAATTGGGACGAAATTTACCGCACCTACCTGCGCGTTTACGATTCAGCACAATAGCACGACCGACCTTCAGATTTCAAAGACATAGACATGAGTAAACAGGACAGTTGGAAGACACGTACGGAGCTGTTGTTGGGTGCAGAGGGTTTGGAGCGCCTGGCACAATCCCATGTGCTTGTTGCCGGCGTGGGCGGTGTGGGCGCGTATGCGGCGGAGCAGCTCTGTCGCGCCGGTGTGGGAGAGCTCACCATCGTGGACGCCGACACCGTGTCCGTCAGCAACATCAACCGCCAGCTGCCCGCGCTGCACTCCACGGTCGGGCAAAGCAAGGTGGAGCTCATGGCCCGCCGGATGCTCGACATCAACCCCGAACTCAAGCTGCACTGTCTGCAGGAATTTCTCCGCGACGAGCGCACGGCTCAAATTCTCGACGCCGCACCTTACGACTGTGTCCTGGACGCCATTGACACGCTGTCGCCGAAAGTCTATCTCCTCTTTGAAGCCCACAAGCGCGGCCTGCCCGTCGTCTCCGCAATGGGCGCGGGCGGCAAGCGGGACCCCGGGCTGATCCAAATTGCGGACATTGCGAAATCCCACCACTGCGCGCTGGCCAAGATGGTGCGCAAACGCCTCTACCGATTAGGGGTGCGCAACGGCATCACCGTGGTCTTCTCGCCCGAGTCTGTGCCCGGCGAGGCCGTCATAATCGACGACGAACCCACGGCCAACAAACTCTCCACCGTGGGAACCATTTCTTACATGCCTGCCGCTTTCGGATGCTTTGCCGCCGCTGCCACAATCAACATCCTGCAAAGAAACAATGCCGGACGGCAGTAACAAGTATTTTTACTATTTTTGCAAGCGCAAAAACCATGTTTGCCTTTTATCACAGAATCTAACAAAACCCTTAATAATACATTGAAAATGAAACCGAAAATTGTCATTGGAAACTGGAAAATGAACAAGAACTTCGATGAAGCGCAAGACCTCATCAACGACATCACTGAAAAGCTGGCGGACTACAACCTTGAAACCGAAGTTGTGCTCTGTCCGCCGATGCTGTACGCAGAGCTGGTCACCGACCTGGCCGACGAGGAGGGCGCGCCCTTTTACGCCGGCGTGCAGAACGTGAGTGAATATGAGAACGGCGCTTATACGGGTGAAGTCTCCGCCGAGATGCTGGCCAACATGGATGTCTCCTTCTGCATCGTGGGCCACTCGGAGCGCCGCAAGTACTTCGGAGAGACCAACGCCATCGTGCTCAAGAAGATGCAACGCCTTTTGGCCAACGACATCGTGCCCGTGATGTGCTGCGGCGAATCCCTCGAAGAGCGCAAGGCCGGCAAGCATTTCGATGTGGTCCAGAAACAAATCGAAGAGACGCTGTACGAGCTCACCCCCGACCAGATGGAGCGCACCATGATTGCCTACGAGCCCATCTGGGCCATCGGCACCGGCGAGACAGCCACACCCGAACAGGCACAAGAGATGCTCGCCTTCATCCGCAGCGCCGTCGAGAAGAAGTTCGGCACCGAGATGGCCGTAAGCACCTATATCCTCTATGGCGGCAGCTGCAATGCCAAGAACGCCCTCGAGCTTTTCTCCCAACAAGACGTGGATGGCGGCCTCATCGGCGGCGCCTCTCTCAAGGCCGACGATTTCGTGAAGATCATCGAGGCTGGCGAAACGGTTGTCAAGGACAATTAAAAACAAAATCTGACGTTAATCACCTTTGAGCACCCTCTCAAGATGATAAAGTTCTGGTTCCCGTTGCTGTTCGGCGTGTGGTTCACGTTTCTTGCCTTGCCCGCTTGCGCGCAAGAAGATGACCCCTGCACCCAAACAATGGACAAAGCCAGCGAAAAACTCTTCAAGAAGGCCCGTGACCTGCACAAAAGCGGGAAGAAAGACGAGGCCTTCGAGATTTACGACGAGATTTTGGAGGATCATCCAGAGTATCTGGACGTCAACTACTACTATGCACTTGGCCTCTATTTGCCCATAGAGGCCAACAACTTGCAATCGCGCACACAGAGCAAGTCGGATGTAAACCGCGCGTTGGCGGCATTCACCCGCATGTACGATGTCTGTCCGTATTACAAGATCCACTGCAACTACTATGCCGCTCGTCTGGCCTACGCACACGAGCGTTTTTCAGAGGCCATCAAGTTCGCGAAGGTGGTCGTGGAGAACCCCGATGCCTTCACCGGCACGCGCGACACGATGCTGCGCGAATGCGAGCTGCTCATCCGCCGCGCCACCTTCTTCGACAACATCCTCAACCATCCCGTGCCCTTCGACCCGAAAACTGTGGAGGGCATCTCCACCAAGGCCGACGAATACTTGGGAGCCCTCTCGCCAGACGGCAACTTCTTCTATTTCACCCGCCGGCAGGAGGTGAACGAGGACAGCTTCTTCGGCAGCGAGAAGAAAAAACGCGAGTTTTTCAGTTGCAGCGAGAAGAAAAACGGCCATTTTCCTGCCGGCAAGCCCCTTGACGAGCCCTTCAACAATTCCAAGGGAGAGGGCAGCCCCACCGTCAACATCACCAACGACCTCCTCATCTTCGCCAAATTGATGCCCACCACCATCAAAGGGCACAGCTACAACAACTACGACCTCTACTATTCCGAACTCATTGACGGCTACTGGACCGAGCCGAAAAGTCTCGGCGACAACATCAACCGTCCGGACTCGTGGGAGTCGCAGCCCTCCCTCAGCTCCGATGGCAAGATCCTCTTCTTTGCCTCCGACCGTCCCGGCAGTATCGGCGGCTCCGACATCTGGTTCACCCGCCGCAACAGCGACGGCACCTGGCGCAAACCTGTCAACCTCGGCCCCGTTGTCAACACCGAGCTTGACGAACGCTCCCCTTTCCTGCACACCGACAGCAAGACGCTGTACTTCTCTTCCAACGGGCACGACTGCATCGGCGGGCAGGACATCTTCTTCTCCAAGCTTAACGAAAACGGGGTCTGGAGCAAGCCCACCAACATCGGCTATCCTATCAATTCCGAAGGTGACGATGTGAACTTTTTCGTCAGCCTGGACGGCAAGACCGGCTATTTTTGCTCTCGAAAGATTGACGGCGACGACTGGAACTTCTACCAATTTGAGCTATACGAGGATGCCCGTCCGCACACAATGGCCATCATCAAGGGAACCGTCACTGCTGACGATGGCGACCTGGAAGGCGCCACCGTCGAAGTGCGCGACACCGCAGCCAACGTGGTCGCCACCGGCGTGGTCAGCTCCAACAACCAGCAATACGCCGTGGCCGCCGAAGTCAAGAAGGACAACCCGCAGCCACTCATCGTCACCGTCAAGAAGGAGGGACACTCCTTCGACTCGCAGGTGGTCACCCCCGAACAGCTCGAAGAGCCCGTCATTGTCAAGGATGCCGAAGTGAAGGCCATCGAAACCGGCAAGGTTTGCGACCTGCGTGACATCTACTACGAGACCAACTCCTACCAGCTCACCGCGAACTCCAAGATTGTGCTGGCTCTCTTCATCGAATTTCTCAAGGAAAACCCCACGGTGAAGGTGGAAATCCAAGGCCACACTGACAATGTGGGCAACGATGATGCCAACCTCAAGCTTTCCGACCAGCGTGCCAAGGCTGTTTACGATTACGTCATCGGCAAAGGCATTCCCGCCGACCGGCTTCGCTACAAAGGCTATGGCGAGTCGCAGCCCATCGCCGACAACGGGACCGCTGCCGGACGCGCCAAAAACCGCAGAACCGTTTTCCTCATCTATGAAAAATAAGCAGATCTACTTTCTGGGCATTGGTGGCATCGGCATGAGTGCCTTGGCACAGTATTTCCTGTCCGAGGGTGCCTCCGTCTATGGCTATGACCTCACCCCGTCACCCATCACCAAGATGCTGGAAGAGAAGGGTGCCGTCATCCATTTTGACGACAACATCCAAAAGATACCCCACACGCTGGACTTTGCCATTTACACGCCGGCTGTGCCCCAAAGCAATGCGGAGTTCCAGTATTTGTCGGAGAAAGGGATTCCCTTGTACAAACGTTCCCAGGTGTTGGGCACGCTCACCGAGAGGATGCCCTCCATCGCCGTGGCCGGCACGCACGGCAAGACCACCACCACCTCCATGGTGTCGCACCTGCTCTCCCCGCAGGTGCCCATTGTCGCCTTCATCGGCGGCATTGCCAAGAATTTCAACGACAACCTCGTGCTCGACCCGGAACCCGTCATGGCCGTGGCCGAGGCCGATGAGTACGACCGGTCTTTCCTGACCCTGCACCCATCCGTCGCCATCATCACGGCGATGGATGCCGACCATCTGGACATCTACGGCACACATGAGAACCTCATCGCGGCTTTCCAGCAGTTTGCCCTGCAATCCAAGACCGTGATTGTCGAAGAGAGTGTCGCCAGTCACATCCGGCATCCTGACAAAAGGGTATATGGTGTCTCTCCACACACAGACTATCAGGCATACAATATTATATTATCCCCCAACAGCGCGACATTCGACCTGCGCACGCCCGGCGGCACACTGACGAGCTTGCGACTGCATGCCAACGGCTTGTACAACGCGCTCAACGCCACTGCCGCCGTGGCCGCCCTGATGGAGGAAAGTCACAGAAATGGTCTTGTTCACGAAACTGTCACAGAAAGCCTCATCCGGGAAAAACTCGACTCCTTTTCGGGTGTGAAGCGCCGTTTCGACTACATCGTGGAAAACGGGAAGGTGGTCTTCATCGACGACTATGCCCACCACCCCGAAGAGATGCACTCCTTCATCACGGCCGTTCGCAAAATCTATCCGGACAAACACATCACGGGTATTTTCCAACCGCATCTCTACAGCCGCACCCGCGACTTCGCACAGGATTTCGCTGACGTGCTGGCCATACTGGACCAGGTGATCCTGTTGCCCATATATCCAGCCCGCGAGCAGCCCATACCCGGCATTGACTCCGAGTACCTGCTCTCCCTTATCGACAATCCACACAAGGTTGTCCTTCAGAAAGAGGAGCTTCTCCCCTACTTGGCCACCCACCCGCAAGAGGTGCTCCTCACCATCGGTGCGGGAGACATTGACCGTCTGGTGCCGGAAATCGAAAAGGTGATAGCTGGTTAGCCGTTGGCGGTTGGCCATTGGTCTTTAACGTTGATAATTAATAAATTAAGGAGTTAAGAAATTAAGAAATTGATTCCAGCTAACATCCAATAGTCAATGCTCTTCCTTGAGTAGCCCCGTCAGGGGCGAAAGCTCGGTAGAAAATATGGTGATTGGTCGTTGCTCTTTGGTGGGAGCACATGAAAACGATGTCCCGGCAGGGACATAAGCTCGGTAGAAACGGGGGCGTGCACAATTGTACGGATGCATTTTCCGCCGCCGTGCCGGCACGCCCAAATAAAATAATGATATAAAAGTTGGAGGTGCGTTAAAGGTGGTTAGTACACTACGGTAACCTTGCCGTTTTTCTCAAACACATTGCCATCGAAATCCTGGTAGGAGACACGATAGACGTATGTGTCGCCGGTAGGCACAAGTCTGCCGTTCACGGTGCCGTCCCACCCGCGGTTCAGGTCGGTGGATTTGAACACCAACATGCCATACCGATCGTAGATAAGCATCGTGTAAGAATCCTCCTTGACCTCCATTTGGACAGGAATGAAGATATCGTTCACGTTGTCGCCGTTCGGAGTGAAGCTGTTGGGCAGATAGAAGCGGGTCTTTTCGTGTACAATAATCGTTTTCTCGAAAGTATCATCGCAACCGGCCGTGGTGTCGGAAACATGGAGCGTAATGTCATACGTGCCGATTTCCGCGTAGGTATGGGACGGGGACGGAACAGTGCTCTCGGAAATATCGCCGAAATCCCAATGGCAGAGATTGTAGTATTGGGAGCAGTTGCTAAAAACAATATTCTCGCCGACGAGATAAGACGGGGCTTCTGGAATCAGGGAGAAGCAGGCCACCGGATTGGGCAGCACGGGCACTTCGACGGTAAAGGACGACTCGCAGCCGACAGTGTCGGTCACGGTCAGGGAGTAGGTTTGGCCATGGATGTTGTCCAGGAACATGAACGTGGTATCACCTGACACACTGTCCACGGTCAATGTCACGGATGGGTTCCAAGCACACACGAAGGGACGCGCCGCTTCTGTGACAACAATGTGCAGGAATCCGTCTCCGGCAGCTCCGCCGCAGTGTTCAGGTCCCTTGGCCAGGGTTTCGATCTTGGGGTTGGGCATCACATAGAGATGGACCACAGAGGTGCTGTCGCAATCCGCGGAATTGATCAGGCCACTCCGCACCAGCAGTGTATCGCGTGCCCGTGTCTGCACCGGCAGGGTGAAATCATAGCGGTTGTAGGAATCCCCCACGCAGATCGTGTCCGGAATCTCTCCCGAACTGGTGCGTGCACAATAAAAAGTAACTACAGTGTCCACCTCACAACCCATGCCGTACATGGAACTGGTGGAGGCAAAAAGACGGTAAGATATGCTATCCGACGTCATGGCGACAGCTGGGAAAACAAATCTGTTGGTTGGTGTTCCCGGGATAATATAAGACCAGTCGGGATCCGACGACAATGTGTCAAAGAAGGTGTTTGGGAAAGCACTTGTCACAATCAGGGCAAGGGTATCCCCTTCACAAAATGTGGTACCTGGTGCAACGCTGAAGCTTGGTAATGGAGCCGGTCTGACAACAAGAGAATCGGAAAAGACATCCTCAGGTGTTGCGACACTTGCAAATGTTTTGCGCAAGCGGTAACGTCCGCCATGGGCAGGGGTGATATTGGGTATTTCCAGCACAACATTGTCCGAGGCGTCACGTGTACCCGGAAGAGTGCTTCCGTCCGGCAAAATCCACTGATAGTTCGGGTTATGATAGGGCAGCCACTCGTGATAGGTCAAAATGAGTGTCTGACCCTCGCACAATGCCTCCTCGGCACCACGCACCTGCACGAAAATATCGCCCGATGTGGCAGCTGTGCCGCCACTTTGCGTAAAAGTATAGGAGCCTGGCTGACGACTATAGTTGCAGATCAGCAGCAGGAAAAAATCTCCCGGATTACCACAATCAGCCGGAACATAGCACCATTCTGTCGCATCCGCATAATAGCTGCAGTCCACCATCGGGATATTATGGCCCGTGTTGCCGTATGCCCAGTCCGGATGGCCAGTCGCGTCGGGATACGGCCACCCACCCAGATTATTAGTGTGGTTGCCGCCGGAAGGTCTGTGGCTGCCCGGACCGCTGCCAAGACTTGACTGGCTGCCGTCTCCCGTGAAAAGATGGTAGTAGCAGTTATTGCTGTTGGTGTTATAACCATTGCTGCATAGGGTGCTCAAAAACTCACCCGGCTCGTCGTTCGGAGTCTTAAACGGACCCCAGCAGGCATAATCCACATCACCTTGTGGTTGCTGGATATAGATCAGAATATCCCCCTGTGTACGTTTCTGGAAATAGTACCAGTTAGGGCCTGGTGTGGAGCCAAGGCATCCCGGACTTGCGCCACCGTCAACAAAAAAAGTGGCTGTACCCGTTGTGCTTGACGTATAAGTGATGCCAAATGGATTCGAGCCAGTGGTGAACGGGTGAATCGCGTTGGCACCGCATGGCGAGCTTTGTCCTTTCACCATCACCGGGGCGGTCAGCAGCAACAAAAGGGTGATCAAGGCGGAAAAGATTTTTTTCATATTGCTAAAATTTTCATTATCAACAAAATACAACAAATGAATTCAAATATTTTTCAGTTTAAAGACATATTCAAACTATAGCCAAACGATTTTCAAAAAAAAATGTTGCAGATTTTATTTCGTTTTTTCAAATATTTTTTTCCTTGTGTATCACGCCGTTGAACTGGGCCGTGGGGGTCATGACGATTTCATTGAGACATACATGTTGCGGGCGGGAGAGCACAAACTCGACCACATCGGCGATATCCTGCGCCACGAGGGGGTCGTAGCCTTCATAGACCTTGTCGGCACGTGCGCTGTCGCCCTTGAAGCGCACAAGCGAGAAGTTGGTCTCGGCGGCACCCGGCGAGATTTGCGTGACCTTTATGTTATAGGGCAGAAAGTCGGTGCGCATAGCCTTGGTGAGGGCGAGCACGGCGTGTTTGGTGGCGCAATAGACGTTGCCGCCATAATAGACCTCATGGGAGGCTGTAGAGCCGATATTGATGATATGCCCGCGCTTGCGCTCCACCATGCCTGGCGAGATAAGGCGCGTCACATACAGCAATCCCTTGACGTTGGTGTCGATCATGCGCTCCCAATCCTCCAGAAGGCCATTCTGCACGGGGTTGAGCTCGACGGCCAGTCCGGCATTGTTGACGAGGACATCCACGTCGCGGAATTCCACCGGCATACTGTTGACAGCCTCCTCACAAGCCTTGGGGTCGCGCACATCAAAGACCAGCGGGAGCACCTTCGTTTGCGTGGAAGCCTCGATTTCCTCAGCCACCTTGTGGAGCTTGTCGGCCGTGCGGCCTGTGATTACCATGTTGACATTCTGTTTGGCAAGCGTGCGGGCAATGGCCTCGCCGAAGCCGCTCGTCGCACCAGTGATGAATATAACTTTCATAATTTCATTTTTTTAAATCAGGCCGCAAAAATAGACAAAAAAATGATATTATGCTCTTGACATATCTGAAAAAAAACTATTTTTGCAAGTTTAAACAGAAGGGGCGTTTTGTGCATTGCAATCAAGCCTCAGCCTATTATGAAATCGTTATAACTATGAGCTATATAGAATTTGACAAAAACGCATTGGTGAACCTGAATTTCACGAAAAACAAGGAGATTCTCCGATGCAGTCGCACGGGCACTTTTGCCACGACCACATTGGCGGGTTTGAACACCCGCAAATATCACGGACTTTTCATTGTACCGCAAGACAACTTCGGCGGAGAGCGCCATGTGCTTGTCTCCAACCTGAACGAGACCATTGTCATCAACGACATGGATTTCCACGTCAGCGTTCACCAGTACAAAGGCGGCGCCATCAACCCGAAAGGCAACAAGTATTTGCAGCATTTCACTGCCGACAACATTCCCCTCTACCAATACCGTGTGGGCAAGTTCAACTTCACCAAGGAGTTTCTGTTGCTCAACGACGCTGACCGGATGATCATCAAATACACCATTCTTGACGATTACGAGTCAGCGGCCTTCCAATTCGAGCCCATGCTGGCGTTCCGCAACATGCATGCCCTGACCCATCGCAACGACGCGGCCAACAGTCAGCCTCATCCTGTCGAGCACGGGGTGGGCTTCCGTCTCTACGACGGCTACACGCCCGTCTATATCCAGTGTTCCGAGGAGATCACCTACCAACACGACCCTCACTGGCACGAGGGGGTGGAATATGAGGAAGAGCTCAACCGCGGTTATGAGGGGCACGAGGACCTGCTGGTGCCGGGCCGCATCACGGCGAAGGTAGCCAACAAGGAGCTTTACATCACCCTGGGCACCGAGCCTATGGACCCCGCCGAGATCGCCAAGCTGTACAAGGCCGAGAGCAAGCGCCACACAGCCCGTTCCTCTTTCTTCAACTGCCTGCAAAACGCCGCCGAACAGTTCATCGTGCAGCGCAACGGCAAGACCTTCGTCATCGCCGGCTATCCGTGGTTCGGTCGTTGGGGGCGCGACACCTTCATCGCCCTGCCAGGCCTCACGCTCGCCTTGGGTCGCCACCAGCTCTGCAAGGAGATCCTGGATGACATGATCGCCGACATGCACGACGGTCTCTTCCCCAACATCGGCATGGGCGACAACGCCGCCTACAATTCTGTCGATGCGCCCCTTTGGTTCTTCCGCGCCCTGCAGCTCTATTCGGAAAAAACCCGCGCCAAGCGCAAGATATGGGAAGAATACGGGAATGTGATGCGCAACATCCTTGACGCCTACCGTCACGGCACGCTCAACCACATCCGCCGCCTTGACAACGGGCTGATCTATTCCGGCGGCCCCGGTCTGGCCCTGACCTGGATGGACGCCGTCGTGGACGGCCGCCCTGTCACCCCCCGCACTGGCTGCCAAGTTGAAATCAACGCCCTTTGGTACAACGCCGTCAAGTTCTGTTTAGACCTTGCCCGCGTGGCCAAGGACACTGCCTTCACCGACGAATGGGAACCGCTCATCCACGATTTCCCCACCGTTTTCAAGGAGACCTTCTGGTCCAAGGAGCTGGGGTATCTGGCCGACTATGTGGACGGCGACTACAAGAATTTCCAGGTGCGCCCCAACATGATGATTGCAGCCTCCCTGCCCTTCTCGCCCATCAGCGAGAAGATCCGCCAGCTCATCCTGAAGCGCACTTGCGAGGAACTGCTTACCGAGAAGGGTATCCGCACGCTCTCGCCCGACGATCCCGACTACAAGGGCCACTATCACGGCAACCAGGCCGAGCGCGACAAAGCCTACCACCAGGGCACATGCTGGCCCTGGCTGCTCTACCCCTTCACCGACGGCATGCTTGCCGTCTATCAAGAGCAAGCCATCCCCGTTCTGCGCAAGCAGCTCTACAACTTCGACAGCTGCATGACCTCGTACGGCGTCTCTACCGTGGCCGAGATCACCGACGGCGATCCTCCTTACAAACCCAACGGATGCATCTCCCAAGCATGGAGTGTTGCAGCACTGTTATATATGAAATGGAGAATTGAATCCTTCGCCAAATAGCGGACAGTTCATCCAAATTTGAATTATGTTTTTTGAATTTTGATTTTTAAATATGAAAGTATTGATGTTCGGGTGGGAGTTCCCACCACATATCTCGGGAGGCTTGGGAACGGCCTGTTACGGTCTGACCAAGGGACTCGCCCTCAACGGGGTGGATGTCACCTTCGTGATGCCTCATGCCTCGGGTGATGAAGACGAGCGTTATGTCAAGATCCGCAACGCCTCCGACGTGGAAATCGACACCAGCAGCGTCACTTATCGCGAGCATATTTTCCCTGGCGTGAGCTATATCCAAGTCAACTCGCGGCTGGTGCCCTATGTGGGGCTGGAAGGTTACTACAACGTCATCGACCAGATGAACAGCGGCACGTTGGAGCAGGAGTTCACGGGCGCGCGGCGCAAGCACACCTTCTCTTCCGGCTACGGCAAGAACCTGATGCAGGAGGTCAACCTCTACGCGCAAGTCGCCGCCGATATCGCCAAGAGCGAGGAGTTCGACCTCATCCATGCCCATGACTGGCTCACCTACCGCGCCGGCATAGCCGCCAAGAGAGTCAGCGGCAAGCCCCTGGTGGTCCACATCCATGCCACCGAGTACGACCGCTCGGGCGAGCACAACCGCAACGACATCGTCTATGGGATGGAGCGCGAGGGCATGATGGCCGCCGATGCCGTCTGCGCCGTCAGTGACCTGACCCGCAACATCGTCATCAGCAAATACGGCATCCCCGCCCATAAAGTCTTCACCCTCCACAACGCTGTCGTGCCCACCGACAAGAAGGTGGAGCGCGAGAAGAACGTTGACGAGAAGATTGTCACCTTCCTCGGGCGCGTCACCTTCCAGAAAGGCCCCGACTATTTCGTGGAGACAGCCAAGAGGGTGCTCGACAAGGACCCGAACGTGCGCTTCGTGCTGGCCGGCGACGGCGACATGATGCAGCACGTCATCGAGCGCGTGGCCGAGCTGGGCATCTCCGACCGTTTCCACTTCACGGGCTTCTTGCGCGGCGCCGACATCGACAAGATGTTCGGCATGAGCGATGTCTATGTGATGCCCTCCATTTCGGAGCCTTTCGGCATCTCCCCGCTGGAGGCCATGCGCGCCAAGGTGCCCGTGGTCATCTCCAAGCAATCCGGCGTTGCCGAGGTGCTCCAACATGCCATCAAGGTCGATTTTTGGGACATCGACGCCACCGCCGACGCCATCTACGGCCTGCTGCACTACCCTGCCCTCTCCAAACTCTTCGCCGACAAGGGCGAGGAAGAGGTCAACAACCTCAAATGGGAAAACGTAGCCAAGAAACTCAAAGTCATTTATGAAAAAACGCTCCACTATGAATAGAATATGCTTCCATTTCCAGATCAGCCAACCTTTCCGGTTGCGCACCTATCGTTTTTTTGACATCAACCAAAACCACGATTATTTCGACGACTACCAGAACCACTACTTGGCGCAGCGTCTTGCAGAAAGATGCTATCTTCCCGCCAACAAGATGATGCTGGAACTCATTCGCAAACATCCGAAGAGTTTCAAGCTCAGTTTCAGCATCGCGGGGAGCTCCATCATGCTCTTCAAGAACTACTGCCCCGAGGTGATCGAGAGCTTCAAGGAGCTCATTGCCACAGGGTGCGTCGAAATCACGGGCAACACATTCACCCACAGCATCGCCTCCTTGCATGGCAAAGACGCTTTCATGGAGCAGGTTCACCTGCAGGAGAAGCTGCTGAAGGAGACCTTTGGCGTCAAGCCCGTCTCTTTCTGCAACACCGAGGTCATCTACTCCGACGAGATCGGCGAGTGGCTTGGCGAGGCCGGCTACGAAGTCGTCCTCACGGAGGGCGCACGGCACATCCTCGGCTGGAAGAGCCCGCAATACCTCTATTGCAACCCCTACCAGACCGACGTGCGACTGCTGCTGCGCTCCTACCGTCTTTGCGACGATGTGACCCTGCGGTTCAACGACCACAGCTGGGATCAGTATCCCTTGACCGCCGAGAAGTACATCAAATTCCTTGACAGCACCAACACCAGCGGCGATGCCCCCTTCATCAACCTTTATTGGGACTATGAAACCATCGGCGAGCATTACACCGCCGACACCGGCATATTCGACTTTTTCCGCAACCTCATCGACCAGCTCTCCGCCAACCCGAACTACAGCTTCATCACGCCCAAGGAGGTGCTCAAGATGGATGCCAGCCCCGCCACCATGCACGCACCGTGGCCCATCTCATGCTCCGGTGAAGAAAAGGACACCAACGAGTGGGTCGGCAACGTGCTCCAGCAAGAGGCTTTCAACCAGCTCTTCAAGCTCGAGCCGCTGTACAAGAAGTCCAAGAACAAAGAAGCCAAGCTCAGCTGGCTCCGATTACAAGGTGCCGATCACTTCAACTTCATGAGTTCCAAATGGTTCGGACACCGCTTCGTCAAACGTAATTTTGAAGTCTATCCATCCCCGTATCAAGCATTCATCAATTACATGAATGTTCTGAACGATATCAAGATACAATTGGAAAAGAAATAATGCCATAAAAAGTCGCCGCCCTGCACGGCGGCTTTTTTTTTTACTTTTGCCGCGCCTTTATAAAGACGACAAATTACGACAACATTTTGATTAACAGTAAGATTTAAAAAGCATGGCAAAAAAGGGAAGCACGAAAAAACGCGGTTTTTGGAAAACAGTCGGACAAATTTTGTTGATATGCTTTTTGTTGAGCATACTCTTCCCCCTCCTGTACCGATGGGTCAACCCGCCTGTGACACCGCTCATGGTTATCCGTAAAGTGCAGCATGGTTACAGCATTGAAAAGAAATGGAAACCCATAGAGGAGATTTCACCCTACATGGTGCGCGCAGCCATTGCCTCGGAGGACAACTATTTCCTGGGGCACAACGGTTTTGATGTCATCGCATTGGATCAGGTGCTGAAGGAGCGCAAAAGCGGCACACGCAAGCGCGGCGGAAGCACCATTTCCCAGCAAACGGCCAAGAATGTGTTCTGCTGGCCCCGCAGTTCCTGGATTCGCAAAGGTGTAGAAACATACTACACGTTCCTTATTGAGTTATTTTGGTCCAAAGAGCGCATCATGGAGGTCTATCTGAACGTCATCGAAATGGGTCCCGGCATTTACGGTGCCGAGGCGGCCGCGCAACACTATTTCCACTGCAGCGCCAAGCACTTGAGCGCCCATCAAGCCGCCTTGATCACGGCGTGCTACCCGGCTCCGCTCAAACGCAACCCTGCCCGCCCGTCAGGACACCTGTCGCACAATGCCTCCGTCATACAAGGGCGCATGGCCCGGTATGGGAACCCTCGATTCGACAAGGATTACATCCAAGGATGCCACGAACGCTACCTCAAAGCCGTGGCCAAGATGAAAGAGAGAAAGAAAAAGAAAAAATAACCAAGCCCGCAGACAAAGCAATCCAGCCGTCTAATCTGCCACGACCCCTTCGTACAATTCCCGGTAATTCCGCCCCACGGTGTGGTTGTGCCATAGATAGACGAAATCGCCCTCCACGGCATTGCAACGCTCACGCAAGCGTTTGAAGAGTGTCCTGCTCTGCCCAATATCAAGTTTGAGATAGTCAAAAAGGGAACCGTCCATCAAGACAAGCGGATGTTCCACGACATCCGTGGGCTGGTCGTCAAAGAGATTGTAGAGCCTGAAGGGATGGCAGGTGCCGCAACGGAAACCGGGCTGCTCGGCGTAGCCTAACGTGTAGTCGTCGCGAAGACCCGCCGCCTGCCACACCTCAAGGGTGCCGGGATGGGTAACCTCCATCATCTGGCGGGTGTCTTGACCACCGTAAACCGAGTATCCGGCGTTGACATAGCTTTTCAGGAGATTAAAGCGCAGGAAATGCTGCCGCCCGACAGTCACCGCTTTCCCTGCAATTTTCTCCAACCGTTTTTTCTCCTGCAAATAAAGATCCGGGTTGTCATAGCTCCGGTAGCTGCCATGCAGGCCAACTTCCATGCCGTTCTTTTGAATCAGATCCACGATGTGACTCACCAGCGGGTCACAGACATCGTAAGTGCAGTCATATTCGCCTATTGTTTGAGCTTTCAGGAAGAAAACAGCGTGTTCGCCACAACGGCGGGCGTGTTCGATCAGCTCAGAGACCGCCAACACATAGGGGTCTTGCCGCTTGTCGATGCGCCACTCACGATACTCCTGCCACGATTGACGCACAAGTGGCACACTGCGGTTGATGAGCAGGTCACGCCCCAAAATGGAACGCATGGCCTGAAGGGTGCCGGTATAGCGGCACAGGTGGTCAATGTCGTGCGTGGGCACCACGCGGGGCATTCGGGGGCGCAGCAACATGTCGGGCCACAACCGCTCAATGACCCACTGGCGCAACAGCATCGCATACTCGTCCACAATCGGGAGATGGATAAAATGATAGCGGGCGGCCAAGCTGGAAACGTATGGGAAGCGATTATGCTGGTCGCGGGGCGACTCCTGATACTCTTCCCAGCGAGAAAGCATGAGGAAACTGGGAGTGATGATATCGTATGGGACGTGCAGCTCCCGACTATCGGAAGAGAAACGGACATCGGGGGCGTTCAATTCACCGGAAGATACAGGACGGAATAGGGGGATCTGTTCCCGACCGTCAGCAGAGGGGAGCATCACCGGCACAGCCCCGCCAGACACCCAGGTTTGCACCTCGTCGTCGTTCAGCAGCGCGATGCGAAAGGAGCCGCCGCCAGGGAGAGCCACGACCGCCGCGTCATCCGTGCGTTCCAAACGGCATTCAAGGGCAGGTTCTGCGGGCAGGGCCACGGAGAGCAAATGATTCACAGTATATTTCAGGGCGTCCAGCGACAACATAACAGTGCGGTTTAGGGGTGCAAAAATAATCAATATATGGATATGGGAATGAAAATTGCCGACAAAAACAACATCGCCCCGTTTCCACATTATTCCAACAAAAAATGTATTTTTGCCGCTATATTGAATTAACCATTAATACCTAAAAAATGATACTGTCATGAAACGATTTCTCCTCCTTTTCCTGATGTTATTCCTGATGGTCCCGTTCCTGCTGGCTCAGAAGCACTACGACTACATCAGCTACTCGAACGATGCCATGAACGTGCGCATCTACACGCTTGACAACGGCCTCAAAGTCTATCTGTCGGTTTACAAGGATGCCCCGCGCATTCAGACGCTTATCCCCGTGCGTGTGGGCAGCAAGAACGACCCTGCCGAGACCACAGGCTTGGCTCACTACCTTGAGCACCTCATGTTCAAGGGCACCCAGCATTTCGGCACTCTCGACTACGATGCCGAAAAGCCCTTGCTCGACGAGATCGAGCACCAATTCGAGGTATATCGCCGCACTCATGAAAAGCAGGAGCGCGACAGCATCTACCGCATCATCGACAGTCTCTCCTACATCGCTTCGGGCTACGCCATTCCCAACGAGTACGACAAGATGATGAAGTTCATCGGCTCGCAGGGCACCAATGCCGCGACATCGAACGACTACACCGTCTATATCGAGGACATCCCAGCCAACCAATTGGAAAACTGGGCATACATCCAGGCCGACCGTTTTGCACACCCCGTGTTCCGCATCTTCCACACCGAGTTGGAAACGGTCTATGAGGAGAAAAACCGGTCGTTGTCCAGCGACAGCCGCAAGGCCTCCGAGGCGATGCTCAACGCCCTTTTCCCCAACAACCCCTACGGGCAGCAGACCACCCTCGGCAGCACCGAGCACCTCAAGAATCCCTCTCTGACCAACATCCGCCGTTTCTTCGACACCTACTATGTGCCCAACAACATGGCCGTCTGCTTGGCCGGCGATTTTGACTACGACGAGGCCATCGCCATCATCGACAAATACTTCGGGCAACTCAAGAGCAAGGATCTGCCTCACTACGTCGTGCCCAAGGAGAGGCCGATTGCCACGCCTGTCGTGCGTGAGGTGACGGGCCACGAGGCAGAATTTGTGACGGTCTCCTTCCGCCTCGACCTGCCTGCCAACCACCGCGACCTCTACATCGTAGAAATGCTCGACAATGTTCTTTCCAACGGCCGTTGCGGCCTTATGGACCTCAACATCACCCAAAAGCACCTCGCCTCCCGCGCTTCAGCCTATCTCTACAGTCTTTGTGACAACTCGGCATACGTGCTCAGCGGCCGTCCCAACGATGGACAAACGCTCGAAGAGGTGCGCGACCTGATGCTCGCCCAACTCGAGCTCATCAAGAAAGGCCAGTTCGACGAGTCGCTGCTACAGGCCGCCATCAACAACATCGAGGCCTCCAAAATGCGCCAACTCCAGAGCAATCGTTCCCGCGCCAATGCCATGGCGCACGCCTTCGAGAACGACATCGACTGGTACCACGCCTCACAGGAACTCGATTACTACAAAAAAGTCACCAAGGAGGACATTGTCAAATTCGCCAACCGTTATTTCGGCAACAATAATTATGTAGTCGTCTATAAACGTCAAGGTGAACCCATAGAGACCGCCAAGGTCACCAAGCCCGCCATCACGGCCATCCAGGTGAACAGGGATGCCGAGTCCGACTTCTTCACCAAGCTCAAGACACGCCCTGTCAAGCCTATCGAGCCGGTGTTTGTCGATTTCCAGCAGGCCATCACCTTCGACCAATACAAGGGTGTGCCCATCGACTATCTGCACAACAACGAGGACCAGACCTTCACCTTGCGCATGGTCTTCCCCGCCGGCGAAATGAACGACATCCTTCTGCCGTACGCTGCCCGCTACATCAGCAACTTGGCCACGCCCGACCGTTCCGTGGAACAAATCAAGACCGATTTCTACACATTAGCCTGCAACTACAGCATTTCCTGCTCCGATGACGAAACCTATGTGTCGATTAGCGGCCTTGGCCACAACATGGACAAGGCCCTCAAGCGGATGATGGACGTGGTGCGCAACGCCCAGCCCGATGCCAAGGCCCTGCAAAACCTCATTGACGATGTCATGTTGCAACGCAAGAACGCAAAGTCCTCACAAAACAGCGTACTGGAATGCTTGCGCACCTACTGCGAATATGGGCCCGATCTGGTACAATACCAACTCAGCAACGAACAATTGCAGCAGCTCACGGGCGAGCAACTGCTCCAGTCGCTGCGCCGGCTTTTCAGCTACAAGCCTGAGATCCTCTACTACGGTCCGGCCACGGTGAAGCAGCTCAAGAAGTCGCTCGCTGCCAGCTACAAACCGCCCAAGAGTTTCGGCACGCCGCCGCCCGCCAAGAAGTTCGACCGCCTGCCCACGACCCGCAACATGGTCTATTATGCCCCCTACCCTGCCAAGCAGTCGCGTCTGGTCACCATCAATCGCGCCGGCAAACTCGACACCAAGCTCATCCCCATCTCCCGGATGTACAACCAATACTTCGGCGGCAGCATGAACGCCATTGTCTTCCAAGAGATGCGCGAAAAACGTTCTTTGGCATACACGGCACAATCCTCCTTCCTGATTCCTTCCGACACCGCGGCCTACATGTACAACTACTCGTTCATCGGCACCCAGAACGACAAAATCCTGGATGCCCTGACCGCCTTCGACTCTTTGTTCAACGCCATGCCCGTATCGCAAAGCGCTTTTGAATTAGCCAAGGAGGGCGCGCGCAACAGCATCGCCACCAACCGCATCACCAAGATGGCTATCCTCAACACCTATCTCAACAACCGCCGCATGGGCATCAACCACGACTATCGCAAAGACTTCTACGAGCTTATCAACGGATTCACTCTCAATGACATCGTCAAATTCAACAAGCAATACATCAAGGACAAGCCCAAAACATACATGATTCTTGCCACCGACGGCGAAGTGGATCTCGACGCAGTGGCCAAACAATTCGGTCCCGTCACAAAGCTGACGCTGGAAGATATTTTCGGATACTAACAATTTTTTCTGTTCGATATGAAAAAAAGAGTTTTCCTGACAGGGGCGACAGGTCTCATGGGCTGGGCCGGGCTACAGGAGATGCTGAAACACGAGGATCAGCTTGACATTGTCGTGTTGGCACGGCATAGCGAAAAGAACATCAAGAAGTTGGCTCCCCTGCAAGACCGCATCCAAATCGTATGGGGCGACTTGATGAACTACGAAGACGTGTTGAAGGGCGTGACGGGGGCGGACTATGTGCTTCATGTGGGGGGCATGGTCTCACCCGAGGCTGACTACCACCCGGAAAAGACGCTGAAAGTGAACGTCACGTCTTCCCAGAATGTGGTGAAAGCCATCCTGGCGCAACCCAACGCCGAGGAGATCCGTGCGGTCTATATCGGCTCGGTGGCACAGACCTCCGACCGCGGGGCCGGCACCCGGTGGGGACGCACCGGCGACCCCGTTCTTGCAGGCGTCTATGACTACTACAGCGTCAGCAAGATCGTCGCCGAGCGCATTTTCGCAGATGCAGGCCTCAAACGCTGGGTCAGCCTGCGGCAGTCGGGCATCCTTTACCCTGGCATCCTCAAAAAATACGACCCCATCATGTTCCACGTGCCCATCATGGGCGCTCTGGAGTGGGCCACCATCGAAGACTCGGGGCGGCTGCTGTCCAACCTCTGCACCTTGGATCTGCCTGACGAATTCTGGAACCGATTCTACAACATCAGCAGCGGCCCCGACTACCGTCTCAGCAACTACGAATTCGAGAGCAAACTGCTCAAGGCCATCCACTGTCCCAGCCCTGAAAAGATCTTCAACTCCAAGTGGTTCGTGCTGCGCAACTTCCACGGGCAGTTCTACCTGGATGCCGACAGATTGGATGAATACCTCCACTTCCGCGCCAATGTGCCCGTGGACGACTATTTCCGGCAGATGGGCGACCGGCTGCCCAAGTACTTCAAGTTGGCGGGCATCGTGCCCGCGCCCATCATCAAGGCCGCCATGCTGCCAATGGCGTACAAGAAGAAATATGGCACCCAATGGTGGCTCAAGCACGACGAGCAGCGCGTCAAGGCCTTCTTCGGCGGACGGGAACAGTGGGAACACATCCCCAAGTGGAAAGAGATGGACCTTACCGTATCGAAAGACCCCGCCAAGGCCCATCGCATGGACCACGGCTATGACGAAAAAAAGCCCTTGGAACAGCTGACCACCGAAGAGCTGCGACAGGCCGGCGCGTTCCGAGGCTCCAAGCTGATATCCCCCGAATATGACGGCAACCCCGAGAAGCAGTTGGAATGGGAGTGCCATGACGGGCACCGCTACAGCATGTCGCCCAAGCTGATGCTTTGGGGCGGCCATTTCTGCCCAGATTGTTTGCCGCCCGCATGGAACTACGACCACCAAGCCAAGCACAACCCCTTCTTCGCGCAGGCATGGTACGCGACCCACCGTCACGACGAGGACAACCTCTATGCATAAGGCCGGCACCCGGTCACGATTCTCACAACTATAATAAATAAAGAGAACACTCGTTTTATTTTTTCAAAAAAAAACAATTCCCACCCAAGATTTGTTTCACAAATTCCGTTATACTACATGAGTGAACGTAGAGATGAAGAGTTAGCCCGCTGGGTTGAAGGCTGCAAGGAAGGCAGCCGTCGCGCGCAGCACAAGCTGTTCAAGCATTTCTACAGCCCGATGTTCCGTCTTTGCATGCGCTATGCAGACAGCACCGACGAGGCGGAGGACATGCTCAGCGAAGGTTTCATGAAGGTGTTCACGAACATCGGAAAGTATGAAACGACTGGTTCTTTCGAATCTTGGATGAAGCGGGTAATGGTGAACGCAGCCTTGGACCACCGGCGCAAATATGACGCCAAGGTGGGTTTCACCGACTTGGAGGAGGTGGCCGACAGTGCGGCCGCAGGATATGACATCAACGCCGCCATGGGACGCATGAGCGCGGACGAAGTGATGGCGTTGATACAGAAACTGCCCCCCACCACACGAACAGTCTTCAACCTCTTCGTGTTCGACGGCTTCTCGCACGCTGAGATCGCCCAACAGCTGAACATCAGCGAGGGCACTTCCGCGTGGCACGTCAACGCTGCCCGCACCCGCATCAAAACCCAGATTCAACAACTCAACAACGACTAAAGAAAGAAGCGTATGACTGAATTTGACGAACTACTCAAGCAAAAGGTCGAGCAGACCGACTACCCCTACCGCCACACGGCGTGGAGACACTTTCTCCGCCGCAGCGGGTTGCACACAGTCCTCACGGGGGGGCAAATCGCAGCCGTCTCCCTCGCCGGAGTGGCCGTGGCCGCCCTCGTCACCTGGGGTGTAGTCCGTCACAACGCGTCCTCCCCCACCCCTGCCGAACCGGCACCTGCGGAGGTCGCCGTCGTCATAACCGACTCCAATGCCGTCTCCGAAGACACCCTGCCGACAACAGTTGATGTCCCCGCATCTCCGCAACTGCAGCCTGCAGTTGCCCGCACACCCCAAAACACCACTCCGTCTGTCATGGAGGAGGCACCCCAACCTGCTGCCCGCACATCCACAAAGCCTCATACGGACAAGAAGCCCGAGCCCATCCACGGCCGCCCCGTCATCATCAATGTGGACACCATCACGGAATTGTTCCCCACCGACGAGCAAATCCGCAAAGGACACAGCAATATCATCGTGGAGTAACCAAATGGACAGATTTAGTTCCTGTCTATTTCTGATATGCACCCCTGGCAAGGGCTGCGCGGATCGCTATCGACAAGCATCCCATAGTGAAAGGGGGACAGTAAAGTGAAGGAAAATTGGTTGATTTTCTGATAAAAATTGTATTTTTGTACTTTCTTTTACAGTCCAAAACTACAGTCATAAAATGACAAAACGAATTTGAAAATTTCCAACATTCGCAAATCGGAAAATCAGCTCATTTAACCATCACTTTTATGCCAAAAACAGCTAAACCCAATAAGAAACAAGCAAAATCCATTGAAGAAACCCTTTGGGAATCGGCGAACAAGCTGCGCGGTTCGATGGAGCCGTCGCAGTACAAGCACGTGGTGCTGAGCCTCATCTTCCTGAAATACGCATACGACCGCTTTACGGAGCGGCGCAACGAGTTGATTGCCGAAGGCAAGGAGGCGTTTGCAGACAATCCCGTGTTTTACAACGCCAAGAATGTCTTCTACTTGGAACCAGAAAGCCGCTGGGACTGGCTGATAGAAAATGCCAAGCAGAACGACATTGCAGTGAAAATTGACAAGGCATTGGCCAAGGTAGAAGACAGCAACCCGACCCTCAAGGGCGCTTTGCCGAGCAATTACTATGCGGATCTTTCGCTCGACCGGACCAAATTAGCTGCTTTGCTTGACGAAATCAACAAGATTGACACGCTGAAAGACCCTGAAAACGATCTGATTGGTCGTGTGTATGAGTATTTCCTGGGCAAGTTTGCCATCGCGGAAGGCAAGGGCAAGGGCGAATATTACACGCCCAAGAGCATCGTCAACCTGATTGCGGAGATGATTGAACCCTATCGCGGCAAGATTTACGACCCCTGCTGCGGCTCGGGCGGTATGTTTGTGCAGAGTATGAAGTTCATAGAGGCGCACCACGGCAACAAGAAGGATATTTCGGTTTATGGGCAGGAATACACCAACACCACCTATAAGTTGGCGAAGATGAACCTCGCCATCCGTGGCATCGCCTGCAACTTGGGCGAGATGTCCGCCGACACCTTCCACAACGACCAACACAAGGACCTGAAGGCCGACTTCATTATGGCCAACCCGCCTTTCAACCAGAAGTCGTGGCGGGCGGAGAACGAGCTGAAGGACGACCCGCGCTGGGTGGGTTACGAGGTGCCGCCAACCAGCAACGCCAACTACGGCTGGATTCTCAACATCGTCAGCAAACTCTCGGCGAATGGCATTGCCGGCTTTCTCTTGGCCAACGGCGCCCTGAGCGGCGACGGCACGGAGTTAGAAATACGCCGGCAGCTGCTGAAGAACAAGTTGGTGGAGGCCATCGTCATTCTGCCCCGCAATATGTTCTATTCCACCGACATCAGCGTGACGCTTTGGATCCTGAACCACAACAAAAAAGCCCGCGCCGTGGAGCAGAACGGCCAGCTCGTGAAGTATCGGGACCGAGAAGACGAAGTGCTCTTTATTGACCTGCGCCAGTGGGGCGAGCCGTTCGAGAAGAAATACATCCAGTTCTCGCAGGAGCAGATCCGGCAGATTGCCGACATTTTCCACAGTTGGCAACGCGTGGGGCACGAACAAAGTTACCACAACGAGCCCGAGTATTGCTACTCTGCCACCCTTGACGAAATAGAGCAGAAAGGATGGAGCCTCGTGCCCAGCAAGTATATCGAATTCCGCAACCGCGACGAGCAAATCGATTACGACGCGAAGATGCGGGAGCTGCAAGGTGAGTTGCGGGAGTTGTTGAAGCAGGAAGAGGAGAACAAGAAGGAACTGAAGGAGTTATTTGAAAAGTTGGGGTATAAATTATAACAACAAAAATATTCTTGCAAATTTTGCAAAAACTTGCAAGAATTGTCAAGTAATATTTCGGGGAAAATGCGACAAATATGATAGAACGAGAAAACATACATTCTAACCAGATACCACTTGGCATGCGTATCCAGTATGTCAGCGACCTCCATTTGGAGTTCCCTCAGAATCGGCAGTGGATCGCAAAACATCCTCTTGAAGTAACGGGAGACATTTTGCTTGTCGCTGGAGACTCAGCATATCTTGATTTGCCAGAATCGGGAAACGACACCTATTCGGCCTACAAGTTCTGGGATTGGGCGAGCGAGCATTACAAACAAGTCATCGTGTGTTTCGGCAACCATGACTTCTACGGGTATTATGACCTTGCCACTATGTCAAACGGATTTTGCAAAGAAATTCGGCACAATGTGCATGCCTACTACAACAGTGTGGTGCATTTTGACAGCATAGACATAATTGTTTCTACATTATGGTCAAAGATAAAGCCGTATGATGCATTCCTGACGGAAAAGAATGTCAGCGACTTCTATCGCATCAAGTATAATGGGCACCGGTTGACAGCAGATGATTTCAACCGCGAGCACGAGCGTTGTTTAGCATTCATCGAACAGGCCATTTCGGAGAGTGACGCTGAAAAGATCATCGTTGTCACACACCATGTTCCCACGCAATTATGCACCGCGGTAGAATTTAAGAACAGCACCATTAACGGGGCTTTCACTGTAGAGTTGGGTGAATTTATTGCCGACTATCGCATTGATTATTGGATATACGGACACTCGCACCGTAACATCAAAGCACAAATAGGCGAAACGCTCATCATGTCCAATCAATTAGGCTATGTGTCGGATAATGAACACTTGAAGAATGGGTTTAATCCATCGGCAATGATTGAGGTATTCAACAACAACTGAAAATAGGAGAGTGATGGAAGACTATAAACGTTTAGGCGACTACATCCGTGAGGTGAACGTCCGCAACCGCGAGTTGAAGGTGAATCTTTCGCAGGGCATATGCAACGACAAATATTTCCAGAATCCGAAGCAAGTTGCAGATAATCCTGAGACGCACAAGATTGTAAGAACAGGACAGTTCGCATATAACAGAGCAACAACGCGTAATGGGGATAAATTGTCAATTGCACTTCGTCAAGGGCCGGATTGCACCGTGTCGGCTGCATACCAAGTCTTTGAGGTCTCTCGCCCCGATTTATTGTTGCCGGAATATCTAATGATGTGGTTTAAACGTCCAGAGTTTGACAGGCTGGCATTATTTTACTCACATGGTAGTGCACACGAATTCTTTGAGTGGGAATCAATGTGTGACGTGCAACTCCCTGTTCCGAGCATTGAGCGCCAGCGCGAAATCGTGTCGGAATACGAGACGCTGACGCGCCGCATCCGCCTCAACGAGCAGATGATTGCCAAGTTGGAAGAGACCGCACAGGCGCTTTACCGCAAGATGTTCGTGGACGGCGTGGATAAGGAGAATTTGCCGGAGGGGTGGAGAAGGGGGGAGTTGGGAGAAATAGCGACTTTCAAATATGGGAAAATGGCAGACAAGCACTCTAAAAGTGATAAGTTTCCATATCCTATATTTAGTGGTTATGCAGTGACTGGCTATACCAGTGAATACACGTTGAAAGAGCCTACAATTGTTATTATTGCAAGAGGCGATGCGGGAACAGGAAGAATTTGCATGTCTCCTAAAGAATGTTTCTTGTCGAATCTCGCTATTTCGATAGAAACAAAGGAACCTTTAATGAAGAACTATTTGTATTATCATCTGTTAGAATCCGATACGATGTCTTTACGGTCAGGTTCTGCCCAAGCACAGATAACAATTAACAATGTGGAACCATTTGAGGTGTTGATACCAAAAAGAGAGGTTTGCATAGATTTTTCAAAGAAGGTAGAAACACTTTACAACAACAAGATGTTGTACGTACAAGAAAACGATAAATTAACGGAATTACAGTCTTTGCTATTGGCGAGGATGGGGAAATAAAAATGGATAAGGAGAACGAATTATGGCGTTTTATTTAGAAAAAGCAATTTTTGTTAATCGTGCACCTCTAGAGCATATAGAGCTTGATTTCAAAAAAGATGGAATCAATGTTTTATCCGCTATTAATGGCAACGGCAAGACCACGATATTATCGCATATAACCGACGCGTTTTTTGAATTAGCGAAAAAAGTATTTCACAATGAATTTGAGGGGAAGGAGAATAAGTATTATCGGGTATCATCTTCGTTGTTTAATATTAACCTAAAAGAAACTTCATTTGTATATTTCCGATTCAAACTTAATGGCGAAAATGTTGACTATATTGATATTCGGAATAAATGTACAGAAGAACAATATAATTCTGCAATTGTTATAGAATACAAAATTCCATTTAGTACAATAAATAGGGAGTTCGCCGATTCTAATAACATTAAGCTATGGTCGCTGGATGACAATAATAAGATAAAAAAAGAAATCTTTGCAAAGTCAATATTAACTTATTTCCCCTCATATAGGTATGAAACACCAAGTTATCTTAATGAACCATATAATATCAAGTTAGATTATGCGATAAAAACCAGATTCACTGGATATCTCCAAAATCAGATCGAGGTCGTTTCAGATATGCCTTCTTTAGTAAATTGGTTTCTTGACGTTTTACTTGATTTGAAATTACATGAAGAGACCCAATTGCTTAAGAATGGCGATAGTCTTATTCCAATTACTATTCCAGCTAAAGAAAAAACTTTTGTGTGGGATAATCTTAATAAAATCGTGTCAAGTTCGTTGTCATCAAAGCGTTATACTGGTGAAGTTAGACTAGGAATTGGCTCAAGAAATAGCGGTTCAACTAGAATTTCTATTATGAATGATATAGCGACAAATGAAATGAGAACCATTTGTCCATCTATATTTAATTTATCAGCAGGTGAATTGTCTCTAATCTCTATTTTCGGAGAAGTATTACATCAAGCAGATAACATTCAAAATAACATCCAACTAAAAAACATTAATGGAATAGTCTTGATTGATGAAGTGGATAAACATCTTCATATTACATTACAAAAAGAAGTGTTACCCAAGCTTTTTAATCTATTTCCTAATGTTCAATTTATAGTAAGTTCACATTCTCCATTTTTAAATATGGGTCTTGCTGATGAAGCCATGGAAAGAACACAAATTATTGATTTGGATAATAATGGTATTGTCTGTGAGCCTACAAACAATGATCTATACAAGGAAGTTTACGAAATGATGATAAATGAAAATCAGCGTTTTGCAGACAGATATAAAAACTTGCTCGATCAGATAAAGATGAATGCTAAACCCATAATAATCACTGAAGGTAAAACTGATTATAGACACATAAAAAAAGCAATGAGTGTTCTTGAGAGAAATGATATTGATGTTGATTTTTACCAAGTGCCAGATAATTGGGGGTCCTCTGAGTTGAAAGGGATGTTGGAGTCATTGTCAAGAATCAAGCAACAAAGAATTGTTATTGGCATATTTGATAGAGATGAGCCTAACTATTTGTCTTATTTAGACGTAGAAAATCAACAGTACAAGTCATATGGTGATAGTAATGTTTATGCCTTTGCCATTCCATTAGTAAATGAAGATATATATGGAGATTCAATCTCTATTGAACATTACTACAATAGAAACAATTTACTAAAAGAAGACCCTGTAAACCACCGTAGATTATTTCTTGGAAGTGAATTCCATCCAAGTGGTAATAGTAAAGATGCCAATTATCAAACAAAAATATCAAAAATCAAACGCAAAGTTGAAGTAAATGGGGTTATTGATGAGAAGGTTTATATGTCAACTGATTTAGAGCAATTGCATTCAATCGCGTTAACAAAAGATGCATTTACAACATTGATAGAAACGGATGATGGATTTATACAAGATTTTGATTTTAGTAATTTTAATCTAATAATAGATGTAATACGTGATATATCCAATCGTCCATTATACAATTAACGTGGGTTGTAAATGATATAAGAACTGGGCGGATAAAAACATGCCCTGATTCAAAAAAATACTAATAGTGAAATCTTTGCTTTTGGGGAGGATGGAAGCAAACTATTGTTGAGAATATGCAAGAAATCACAACGGGAGTAAAAAAAGAAGCATTAGATAAGATGGTGTCAGAAGGAGTCGTTAATCGCATACTATATAAGTACAGAGAAGATGGCAAAGATACTGAAAAAATCTTTACTGAAAAGAGCTTATGGTTTTCGCACCCAAGTGCTTTTAACGACCCTTTTGATTGTTGGGCAAACATCCAATCTTTTGATAAGAAATCTCTGACAAAAGCATTAAAACAGAGAAACTTAAATGATAAAAACAAATCACGTATAATAGAGGCTGGAATGAGAAGTTTCACCACATTAGATTTGAAAAAATGCATTGATTCAGTGCTGAATCAGATTGGCGTTTGTTGTTTTAGCAAAACTTTTAAAAGCATTTTGATGTGGTCTCACTACGCTCATTTTCATCAAGGAATTTGTCTTGAATTTGATATTCTTAAAGATCCTAATTTCTTTTGTTTTGCGATGCCTGTCAATTATAGCAACGCTATGCCAAAATTTAACTATCCTATAGATAGTGACGAAATTATCAAGAAAGTAATACAACCCAAATCAGCAGAATGGAAATACGAGGAAGAAGTTCGAATAATAAAACGCCAAAGCGACATTGAATGTAATGGGAAACAGTCATTCGCTTTCAATCCTGCTGCTTTGAAAAAAGTGATTTTCGGATGTAAAGCACATAAAACCGATATTGAAAAATATAAGAATTTATGCAAGAAAAACGGATTTAAACATGTGACGTTTACGCAAATGCATCAAAAGGCGAATGGTTCTTTTGAATTAGAAGAAAAAGCTGTTTAAACATCTTTAAACAATAGTAAAATGTCAGATATACAACAATTATTGTCAAAAAAGAATAATTCAACTATATGAAAGGTTCCGCATCGCATCTTTTAGAGTTTTTGGAAGGTTCCAGAAAACGGTTCATCATCCCGGTCTATCAGCGCAACTATGATTGGAAACAGGAGAACTGCAAGCAACTGTTTGACGACTTGGTGCAGGTGATACGGGAAAATAAACAGTCCCACTTCTTCGGCAGCATCGTGTCGTACGCCCACTTGCGCGACGAAGTGGTGCTGATTGACGGACAACAACGCATCACCACAGTTTCGCTGATCCTCATCGCTATGATCAATGCTATGAAACAGGGAATTATGGCATCGGAGGACAGCAATCTGGTGGATATTCTGCAAGATACCTACATCATCGACAAATATCGGAAAGAGGAACGCAAAGTCAGGCTGAAACCCTTCCGTGATGACTGCAACGCCTTCGACCGGCTGATTTTCAACAAGGAGGAAGACTATGTGGCAGACTCCAAAGTCACTCACAACTATCATTATTTCTACGACCGAATCACCAATCTCAAGGAATTGACAATGGATGAGCTCTATCGGGCCATTGATAGTCTGGAAATCATTGACATAGTGTTGGAGCCCGAACACGGCGATGATCCGCAGCTGATTTTCGAGAGTCTCAACTCCACTGGATTGGACTTGACTGAGGCCGACAAAATCCGGAATTTCATTTTGATGGGGCTTAAGCCTGACATTCAGGAAAAGTATTACGATGACTATTGGAATAAAATCGAGAATTGTACTGGATCCGAGCTCGATTCCTTTGTCCGTAATTATCTGACTATTGAGACGGGTGTCATTCCCAATATCCGTAATGTGTATCAGGCATTTAAGGCTTACGCTAAGGGAAAGGATATTCAGCAGTTGTTAGGTCAAATGCTCACCTACGCTACCGCGTACAAGAAACTAACCACATTTGATTTGGGAGATTCAGAGGCAAATGAAATCGCCAAACGTCTTGACTTGTTAGACATAACAGTTGCCTATCCGTTCCTGATGGCCTTTATGATTTATGCTTCGGATACTGGAATTTACGAGAAAGAGTTGGTACCGGTGTTGTCTTGCATTGAGTCATTCATTTTCCGCCGTCTGATGTGCGATCTTCCGACCAACGCTTTGAACAAAATTTTCGCCACGCTGCACAAGTTTGTTGTGAAGAACAAAAAAGAGACAGACACCTATTCCGATGTTATGGTTTACTACTTGGAAACCAGGAAGTTGTCAAGCACATTCCCTAAAGACGAAGAGTTCTTGAACGGATTCACCACCAAGAACATCTACGCAATGCGTGGCAAAAACAAAACCTATTTGTTCGAACGGCTCGAGAATGGCAGCAGCAAGGAGAAAAACGACATTGTCGGCAATATTGCGGAGGGTACTCTGACTATTGAACACATTATGCCGCAAACGCTTAGTCCTTGGTGGAGACAAGAGTTGGGTGATAAATATGAAACCATACATGAAAAATGGCTCCATACCATTGCCAATTTGACATTAACTGGTTATAATTCCACCTATAGCAACAAGTCGTTTCCCGAGAAGAAAACGATAGAAAATGGATTCTTGCAGAGCGGATTGCGTCTGAATCAGTATATCGCCAAGTTTGACAAATGGACAGAAGAAGAACTGGAATTAAGAAAGAAAGAATTGTCTGAAAAGGCGTTGAAAATTTGGTCATATCCATCCACGAACTTCGAACCTGCCAAGAAAGAGGACGATGTAATCAGCCTCTCTGAAGACAATGGAGCCGCCACAGGCCGTAAAATCACCTATTTTATCTTCCAAGGCTCCAGAAGCAATGTCGGTGATTGGGCTAAGATGATGTGGGAGATGGCATCATTTCTCTATATCATCAATCCCTCCCTCTTGTATAAGGAAGCGCGTAGCCGGAAAAATGTATGGTTCAGAACCACGCCGGAAACCCATTATCAGGAATTGGCTCCGGGATTGTATTTTTGTCCATCGCACAGTAGCACTTGGAACAAAATGGCGATTCTAACGAATCTGTTCAAGCTCTATCAAATTGATGAAGATGAACTTGCTTTTGGGGTTGCGCCAGTGAAAGAAGAAGACGAGAAGTAAGGTGATTTATTAAGAAAAACTATTATTTTTGCAGTTGCGAACAGAGAGTGCAATTATTGAATAAAATGAGCGAAGGATACTCAAACTTTGACGAATACATCCGGCAAGGAGAGCCCGAGAAACGCCTAAAGGCGGATGCGTGGCGTGTGGCCATCGGACTGCAGGCGGTGGACGGTTTGACCACCTCTGAATATCTACAAGAAACTGCTCGCAAGAACATTGAAGGCGAAATCACCATCGATGAGGCACGGGAACTTGTGAAACAGTACTACATTTCCAAGACTTCCCACGATGCAACTGGTGCAGACAACGAAGAGGCCGACAAAGTGTCCAGTAATATTTCAAAGTTGCTTCAAACTGATGCCTTCACATACAGTGTGGCCGGCTTGGCAGCCATTCACAGGGCCATATTTGAAGGAGTGTTCAAACACGCTGGTAATTTCCGCGACTACGACATCTCCAAGAAAGAATGGGTGTTGGAAGGCGATAGCATAATTTATGCCCGTTGGCAAGAACTGCGAATGACACTGGAATACGACCTGGAACAGGAAAAACAATTTGTGTATTCTGGTTTGGAGAAAGGACAACTGGCGGAACACGTGGCACAATTTGTGTCAGGATTATGGCAGATACATCCTTTTCGTGAAGGCAACACACGAGCCACAGCCATTTTTGTCGTCAAGTATTTGCGTTCGTTGGGTTTCTCAGTGAATAACAATATGTTTGCACACCATTCGTGGTACTTCCGCAACGCACTGGTGCGGGCCAATTACAAAAATGCAGTGAAAGGCATTGACTATTCTCCCGTCTATCTGGAACGCTTCTTCCGCAATCTTTTGCTTGGAGAGCAATGGGATTTGCGTAACCGATATCTTCATATCCATCCGACACCGGAATGGAGCGTACAACCTAATCTGGCCACCCCCACAAGTACAGGACAAGTACCCGAACAAGTACCCGAACAAGTACCCGAACAAGAACAAGATATGTTCCATACTGACAATCCTTTAATTGTTGAATTGATAAAAATAATAGGTCTTAAAGCATATTCAATATCTCAACTTATGGAAATATTGGCATTAAAGCATAGACCCAATTTCTTGGAATACCATCTTAACCCTGCTATATCTGATGGTTATATCCGAATGTTGTATCCACAATCCCCTCGTCATCCCCGCCAGAAATACCTGTTGACAGTAAAGGGTGTGGCCCTATATAACGAATTAATGAAAGGAGAATAGCATTATGCCATACTTCAACGAAAGCCAATTGGAACATTAAAAAAAACATGACCAACGAAATCCAATTCATATTATACCAGCTGCCCGAGGAGGAGGGCAAGGTGCAGGTGGTGATCAAGGATGAGACCATCTGGGCCACGCAGAAAGCGATGGCATAATATTGGCAAAATCGCTAGCACATATAGAGCACTAACATAATAACTGAAAAACATTATGACAGAAACCAATCGCATAGAATTCAAGCGGGAGCTGACAAAAGAACTTGATATTGAAAAAGAGGTGGTGGCCTTTCTCAATTACCGAGAGGGTGGAATCATCTATATCGGCATTGATGACAATGGGAAACCTGTTGGTGTGAAAGACATTGATGATGTTATGCTCAGGATAAAAGACCGCATCAGGACCGGCATCTCTCCTTCTCCGATGGGATTGTTCGATGTTACAATAGAGTATGTTGAAGGTGTGCCTGTCATCAAAATATTTGTCTCGTCTGGCAGCGAGAAACCTTATTGCAAATCCAAGTATGGGCTGTCCGAAAGAGGATGTTTCATTCGTGTCGGCACAGCAGCCGAGCCTATGCCGACAGCTATGATCGATGATCTTTACGCCCATCGTGTGCGCAATTCTCTCCGAAACATCCGTTCTCCACGCAAAAATCTAACATTCCGTCAGTTACGTATCTATTACGAGAGCAAGGGGTTGACGCTTAATGAGCATTTTATGGAAAACCTTGATTTGCTTACCGATGCCGACGAACCGAACTATGTGGCCTACTTGCTTGCCGACGAAAACAGCACCTCGATTAAGGTCGCAAAATATGCAGGCACCGATAGAGACATTCTGATTGCCAACAACGAACGCGGAGTAAGTTCGCCCCGAAACAAAGAACTTATGCGTGTTTTTCGTGATGTTGACCTTGTGGAATCTATTGGTTCGGGAATGAGACGAATCGGGAAAGTATATTCTCTCAAGAGTATTTTTTCTTTTTCTACTAATTTCATTCGCACCTCAATACCGTTTCACTCGCAGAAAACGGTCAACAACCCTGACGATGAAACAATATTTGGTAATGAAAATAATAATTTTGGCAGTGTAAATGGCAGTGCAAATCAAACGGAACCCACTAAAAGACAGTTGAATATACTAAATTTGATTAAAGATGCTGTCAACACTTATGGCAGGGTAAATGGCAGGGTAAAAAAAGGACTTACCACCAAAGAAATCATTTCGAAACTCAACTTGTCCGAACGGACTATCTATCGGGAATTGGCGGCACTCAAACAGTTAGGGCTAATCCAACGTATAGGTTCTGACAAAACTGGCCATTGGGAAGTGGTACGTTCCTCAAATGGTAGTGTAAATATTACAGATTAAAACGAAATCCAATGAACGAAATCCAATTCATATTATACCAGTTGCCCGAGGAGGAGGGCAAGGTGCAGGTGGTGATCAAAGATGAGACCATCTGGGCCACGCAGAAAGCGATGGCACAGCTGTTTGGCGTGGGTGTGCCCGCCATCAGCAAGCATCTAACACATATTTTTGATGAAAAAGAATTAGACCGGGATACGACTGTTTCCAAAATGGAAATAGTCGTAAACAGAGGCTTCCGTGGTGAAATCATGGAGCAGGTGGAATTCTATTCCCTTGATGCGGTCATTGCCGTGGGCTACCGTGTTTCATCGGCACGGGCGACCAAATTCCGCATCTGGGCCACCAAGATCCTCAATGAGTATATCCGGAAGGGCTTTGTTTTGGACGACAACCGGATGAAACAGGGCGAGCAGATTTTCGGGAAAGACTATTTCCGCGAACTGTTGGAGCGTGTGCGTTCCATCCGTGCCAGCGAGCGGCGTATCTGGCAACAGATTACCGACATCTATGCGGAATGCAGCATCGACTACGACCGAAACGCCCCCACCACCCGCGATTTTTACGCCATGATCCAGAACCGTTTCCACTATGCCATCACAGGGCAAACGGCTGCGGAAATCATTTACACTAATGCCGACCACCAGAAAGCCAATATGGGGCTTACCACATGGAAAAATGCGCCTGACGGCAGGATTCTGAAATCGGATGTGACCGTCGCCAAAAACTATCTGTCGGAGAACGACATCAAACGATTGGAGCGTGCCGTTTCGGGCTTCTTCGACTATATCGAGGATTTGATTGAAAATGAAAACACTTTCAACATGTCGCAGTTTTCGGAGAGTGTGAACGCATTTCTGTCATTCCGCAAATTCCAAATCCTTCCCGACAAAGGCAGGATTTCAAAGGAACAGGCCGATGCAAAAGCCGAAAGTGAGTATGAGATTTTCAACAAGACACAACCCATTTTTTCCGATTTCGACAAGGAAATCAAACGACTGAAAGGAGAATAACAGATGTTGCTTTTCAACGAACACAGCCTCGAAATGGCCATAATGGAACTGTTTGAACGACAGGGCTATGTATATCAGGATGGCGAGACAGTGCACAAGGAACTGTCGGAGGTGCTGCTGTTGGATGACCTGAGACTGTATCTGAACAACCGTTACCGCGAGGATGGCATCACCCCCTTGGAAGTAGAGCGGGTGATTGCCAAGCTGACCGCCGACAACGGTGCGCCGCTCTATGAACAGAATGCCTTGACTTATAGGCTGATGACCGAGGGCTTCACCATCAAGCGCGAGGATGCCTCTCTGCCGGACCTGTTTGTCGAGGTAATCGACTTCTCTCCGTTAGAGACGTCACAATGTGGTGTCTCTACGGATTGCAATATCTACAAGGTCGTCAACCAACTGGAAATCAAAGGCTCGGAAAAACGCATTCCCGATGCTATCGTTTATGTGAACGGTCTGCCTGTAGTGGTGCTGGAGTTCAAGAGCGCCGTGAAAGAGGAGGCCACCATAATGAATGCCTTCACCCAACTGACCGTACGTTATCGTCGCGATATTCCTAATCTGTTCCGATACAACGCCTTTGTGGTGATCAGTGATGGGGTGAACAACAAGTACGGTTCGCTCTTCGCCGACTATGACTTTTTCTACGCCTGGCGCAAAGTGGAACGCACCGACAAGGCCGGCGATGGCATCAGCTCGCTGCATACGATGATGCAGGGACTGTTCCGTAAAGACCGGCTGTTGGGTGTGATGAAAAACTTCGTCTTCTTCCCCGACCATTCCAAGAGCGAGAGGAAGATTGTGTGCCGTTATCCACAATTTTTCGCCACCCACCGGCTCTACGACAACATCCTGGAACATTCGCATATCAACCTGTTAGGCGACGGCAAGGGTGGCACCTACTTCGGCGCCACCGGCTGTGGCAAGAGTCTGACAATGCTCTTCCTCACCCGCGTGCTGATGCGCAGCCGCCATTTGGCATCCCCCACCATCGTGCTGATCACCGACCGCACGGACCTCGATGACCAACTGTCAAGTCTCTTCCTCAATGCCAAGCAGTTTATCGGTGACGAGACGGTTGTCAATGTGGAAACCCGCAAGGAGCTGGGCGAAAGGCTTAGAGGCAGGAAGAGCGGCGGTGTATTTCTTACCACGATTCAGAAGTTCAGCGAAGACACGGATATGCTATCCGATCGTGCCAACATTATCTGCATCTCGGATGAAGCCCATCGCTCGCAGGCCAACGTGGACCAGCAGGTGAAGATTACGAACCAGGGCGTGAGACGCAGCTTCGGTTTTGCCAAGTATCTGCACGACTCGCTGCCCAACGCCACTTACGTGGGCTTTACCGGCACTCCGATTGACAACACCATCGATGTCTTCGGCGAGGTGGTCGATTCATACTCTATGACAGAATCTGTGGCCGACGGCATCACCCGACGTATTGTTTATGAGGGACGCGCAGCCAAGGTGTTCGCCGACAACCAACAGTTGCAGGAGATTGAGAACTACTATAACAAATGTGCCGAAGAAGGTGCCAACGAATACCAAATCGAGGAAAGCAAAAAGGCGGTCGCGCAGATGAACAAAATTTTGGGCGATCCCCATCGCTTGGCCGCTGTTGCGAAAGATTTTGTAGCCCATTACGAGAAACGTATCAAGGAAGGCAGTACCGTGTGCGGCAAAGCAATGTTTGTCTGCTCTAACCGTCTCATTGCCTACGACCTTTACAAACAAATCATCGCCCTGCGTCCCGAATGGGAGTCTGAGCACATCAAGATGGTAATGACCCGCACGAAAGACGACGAGCCGAAACTGTACGAACTGCTCGGCTCGGATGATGACCGGAAAATGCTGGATGTGAAATTCAAGGATCCGGAATCGGAATTCAAGATTGCCATCGTGGTGGATATGTGGATTACCGGATTCGATGTGCCCTGTCTCGACACAATGTACATTGACAAGCCGCTCCAGAAACATACGCTCATCCAGACCATCTCGCGCGTGAACCGCGTGTATGAGGGCAAGGACAAGGGATTGGTTGTGGACTATCTGGGCATCAAGCGCAATTTGAACAACGCGCTGAAACAATATGCCGGCGGCGGTGATTTGGGCGAGAATGTGGAAACCATTGACAAGTCGCTGACCTTAGTGAAGGACGAATTGGACATACTGCGTCGGATGTTCGCACCGTTTGACTACTCGAAATTCACCACAGGAACCCCATTAGAGCAGTTGGGTTGTCTGAACAGGGCGGCTGAATTTGTCCAGACCACCGAAAAGACCCAGAACCTCTTTATGGGGCATGTAAAGAAGCTGAAGTCGGCCTTCAACATCTGTTCGAACCACGACGACATCACGGAGAAAGACCGCGAAGACGTCCACTTTTTCACGGCCGTGCGCTCCATCATCTACAAGCTGACCAAAGGCAACGCGCCCGATGTAACCCAGATGAACCGTAAGGTAAGCGAAATGCTGCAACAGGCGTTGCAATCGGAAGGTGTGGAGGAGGTGGCCCAAGTGAATGCCAACACTAAAGACCTCGATCTGCTGAGTGTGGAGTATATGGCACGACTGGAGAAGTTGGAACTGCCCAACACGAAAGTGAAGCTGATGGAGAAGCTGCTGCGCACCGTCATTAACGATTTCAAAAAGGTAAACAAAATCAAAGGCGTTGATTTTACCAAACGGCTAAACGCCTTGGTAACGCGATATAACGACAGGAGCGACAACGCAATCTTCGCACAGGAAGTGTTGGATGAAGTGGCCAAGCAGATGGCGGAATTACTGAAAGAGGTCAACAAGGAAAAGAAATCGTTCAAGGAGTTGGGAATAACTTACGAAGAGAAAGCCTTTTACGACATCCTGAAAGAAATCGCCCACAAGTTCGGCTTTGAATATCCCGAAGACAAACTCCTGACACTGTCAGCAGACGTGAAGAAGATGGTCGATGACAAGTCAAAATACACCGACTGGGCCAACCGTTCCGACATCAAGGCGGAGCTGCAGATGGATTTGATTCTCATCTTGGCAAAACACGGATACCCACCAGTGCCCCAAGACGATGTGTTCAAGGAGATTTTCGAGCAGGCCGAGAACTTCAAGAAATACAATTCCGTCGATGACGAGGAGGATTCCACGCTGGAACAGCACGTTTATAAGTTTTATCCTCAACAGGATGAGGAACAGATGTTGGGAATGGCGGCGGAAGACAGTGTGGAATATGGGAAAAAGAAGTAGGTTGAGCGGATTTCGGAAAAAATTTGTACTTTTGCATCCGCTTTTGAAACCAAAAGCCAACAACCAATCGCCAGCAACTAAATAAATTAACCCACAATAATCATGTACACCAATTTCCAACAACATCTTCAGAAAGAATTAGCCGACATCAAGGAAGCCGGCCTGTACAAAAACGAACGCATCATCGTCTCCCCGCAAAGCGGCGAAATCGTGCTGCAAGACGGCAGCCATGTGCTGAACTTCTGCGCCAACAACTATCTCGGTTTGGCCAACAACCCCAAGCTGATCGCTGCCGCCAAGGAAGCTCTTGACACCCACGGCTACGGCATGGCCTCCGTGCGTTTCATCTGCGGCTGCTCCGACCTGCACAAGGCCTTGGAGAAGAAGATCGCCGACTTTTTCGGCACAGAGGACACCATCCTCTACGCCGCCTGCTTCGATGCCAACGGCGGTGTCTTCGAGCCTCTGCTCACCGATCAGGACGCCATCATTTCCGATGCCCTCAACCACGCCTCCATCATCGACGGCGTGCGTCTCTGCAAGGCCGTGCGTTATCGTTACAAGAATGCTGACATGGCAGACCTTGAGGAACAGCTCAAAGCAGCTCAGGCACAGCGTTTCCGCATCATCGTCACCGACGGCGTATTCTCCATGGACGGCAATGTCTGCCCGCTTGACAAGATCTATGAATTGGCTCAGAAATACGATGCCATGGTCATGGTGGACGAAAGCCACTCCGCAGGCGTGGTCGGCCAGACCGGCCGCGGCGTGACCGAGCGCTACAACCTGCGCGGCAAGATCGAAATCCTGACCGGCACCCTCGGCAAAGCTTTCGGCGGCGCCATCGGCGGTTTCACCACCGGCAAGAAGGAAATCATCGACATGCTGCGTCAACGCTCCCGCCCGTACCTTTTCTCCAACTCCATTCCTCCCATGGTGGCCGCTGCCGGCTGCAAGATGGTCGATATTATGTCGGAGACCAACGAGCTGCAAGACAAGCTGCACAGCAACACCGACTATTTCGTGGCCAAGATGAAAGCCGCCGGCTTCGACATCAAGCCCACAGAGTCCGCCATCTGCGCCGTCATGCTCTATGACGCAAAACTCTCCCAAGTGATGGCCGCCAAGCTGCAGGAGGAAGGCATCTATGTGACCGGATTCTACTACCCTGTGGTTCCGAAAGACCAGGCCCGTATCCGCGTCCAAATCTCCGCCGCCCACGAGCCCGAGCATCTTGACAAGTGCATCGCAGCCTTCACCAAGATCGGAAAGGAACTCGGCGTGATAAAATAACAAGACAACGATACTATTTTTACATTGCAATCGTTTATACCACACCACATTATTATTAACTAAACCCAACTAAAAATGAAAAAGATCGCTTTATTTGCAATTGTTTGTTGCACCATGATTTTCACCAGCTGTAACAGAGACCAACACTCCTACTACACGACCACCAACTTCGAGTTCGCCAACAATGACGATGTCATTGCTGCAAAGGCTGTTTTGGGCACCATCAACCTGTACTGGAACGGTGAGTACACCTTCACCGGCAACGATGAAGGTTATACCGATGTGAAGGCCGAGACCAAATATGTCGAGTCCAAGCTCGCCATCCTGGCCCACGGCAACGAAATCAAAGCTCACATGGGCGCCAACGACTATTTCTACTACTGCCTGTACAGGAAAGACAACTCTCTGCTGGAAAAGACGAAATTCTACATCGATGAAAATGGAGACTTCGCTTCCACCGATGAGGTTGACAACGTGACAGAATAATCTGTGAGTCATCTTGAAAATAAATGCAAAAAGCAGCGGATTGCCGCTGCTTTTTTTGTATGTTTGCCGTCCAAAATTCCATGCTATGAAAGAGACCATCTGCGCCATTTCCACGCCTCCCGGCATCGGGGCCATTGCCATTGTCCGCACTTCGGGCACGGATTCTTTTCCCATCGCGGCACAGTTATTCCCCCAATTGGACTTGCTCGCCTTGCCGCCTCAAAACGCCCGTTTCGCACAGCTCTTTGACAACGGGCAGCTACTCGACCAAGTGGTGGTCACCAAATTTGCCGCGCCCAAATCATACACGGGCGAAGACATGGTGGAGATCTCCTGCCACGGCTCTATCTTCATTCAAAAACACATCGTTGAATTACTTGTAGAAAAAGGTTGTCGTTTAGCCGAACCGGGGGAATTCACCCAGCGCGCTTTTCTCAACGGCAAACTCGACCTCCCGCAGGCGGAGGCTGTCGCCGACCTGATCGAATCGCAATCGGAGACCACCCACAGACTGGCCATCCATCAACTGCGAGGCGAATTTTCCAACCGCATGCGCCAGCTCCGGGAGCATTTCGTGCATATTGCCTCGTTGTTGGAACTGGAACTCGATTTCAGCGAAGAGGACCTGGAATTTGCCGACCGCAGTGAACTGAAGGCGCTCCTGGACGAAATCAGCGAGGAAGTGTCGCGTCTGATACGATCCTTCAAATTAGGGAACGTGCTCAAAAGAGGCATCCCGGTCGCCATCGTGGGAAGGCCCAACGTAGGCAAGTCAACACTGCTCAATGCCATCTTGCAACAGGACAGAGCCATCGTCTCCCCCATCCCCGGCACCACACGCGACACTGTGGAGGAGACCTTCACCATCGACGGCACACTGTTCCGTTTCATCGACACCGCCGGCCTTCGGCAATCCGAGGACACCATCGAAAACATCGGCATCGAGCGCACGCGCCGAGCTGTCGAGCAAGCCACCGTCGTGCTTTATCTCGTGGATGCCTCCAACACCACCCTTGATGCCGCACGCGCCGAAATGCGGGAATTCAGCGAAAATGCAAGTCTCCAGGACAAAGAGCTTGTCATTGTCGCCAACAAGATCGACGAGCTCGAATCGCTGCCCGCCGACTACAAAGAGTGGCACGATATGGGCACACTCTTCGTCTCTGCCAAGCGGCGTGTAAACCTCGGAGACATCGAGGAACGACTCGCCGACTATGTAAAGAGACACCACATACAAGACTTGTCACTGCTGACCAACGAACGCCACTATGCCCTTCTGTGCGACATCGAGACCGCTATCGGGCGCATCCAAGAGGGGTTGGAAACGCAGCTCCCCACGGACCTTGTGGCCGAGGAGGTGCGCGCTGCCCTGCACGACATAGGGCTGCTCACTGGCGCCATCTCCTCCGACGACCTGCTCGACCATGTCTTTTCAAAATTCTGCATCGGCAAATAAGTCGTTCGAAAAGCCGGAATCAATCGTTATTTTTTGTACTTTTGCTTTCCCAAAAAAAACAGATAATGACACACAAAATATTGATAGCCACGGGCGGTGGCGACTGCCCCGGACTGAACGCCGTGATTCGCGGCCTTGTCAAACGCGCACACCTCGATGACGAAGATTGGAAAATCTATGGTTGCATCGAGTCCTTCAACGGCATTCTGAAAGACGACATTGAGATTGTGGAGCTCACCGAAGAGATGGTTTCCGGCCTGCACGTCAAGGGCGGCACCATCATCAAGACCACCAACAAGGGCGGTCCCTTCCACTTTCCTGTGCGCCAACCCGACGGCTCGTGGGTGATAGAAGACCGCTCCCGGCTGATGAAGGAGCGCTTGGCACAATTAGGCATCGAGGCCATCGTCAACATCGGCGGCGACGGTTCGCAACGCATTTCCCTGCAATTGGCAGAGATGGGGCTCAACGTCGTGGGCGTGCCCAAGACCATTGACAACGACTTGTCGAGCACCGACTTCACCTTTGGCTTCCAGACGGCCGTGCAGATCGCCACGGAGGCCTTCGACAAGCTGGTGACCACCGCTGAGAGCCACAACCGCGTCTTCATCATGGAAGTCATGGGACGCGATGCGGGATGGATTGCCTTGCACACCGCCCTGGCCGGCGGCGCCGAGGTCTGCATCATCCCCGAAATCCCCTACGACCCCAGAATCATCGCCCAGAAAATAGAGACCCGCTACAAGAACGGGATGGGCTTCTGCAACATCGTCATCGCCGAAGGCGCCAAGAAAGCCGACGGCAAGGTAACCGGCAGTGCCCCCACCGCGGCCGGCGACCCGCACATCAAGCTTGGCGGCGTGGGTGACGTGCTTCGGCATGAGCTCCTCGACTGCGGCGTGGAACACGACATCCGTGTCACGGTGCTCGGCCACCTGCAGCGCGGCGGCACCCCTGTGGCCTACGACCGCATCCTGGCCACCCAGTTCGGCGTCAAGGCCTTCGAGCTCGTCAAGGAGCACCTATACGGCAACCTCGTGGTCTATCGCAACAACGACATCTCCTATGTGCCCATCGAGGAGGCCGTGCGCAGCCCGCACTTGGTGCAGCCCGACAAGGACTTCCTCGTACACGCGGCCAAAGGCGTGGGGATTTGCTTTGGAGACGAAGAGAGTTGAGAATTACCTTTAGCAGCCCCGTAGGGGCAAGAGCTTGGTGGCCCCACACAAGGCGCAGCCGCCGTGGGGAGATTAACGGAGAATAGATTTTAAAAAAAACAATATGAAAAAGAAACTTGTCGTCCTTTCAGGTGCCGGCATCAGCGCCGAGAGTGGCATCAGCACCTTCCGTGACAGCGACGGACTTTGGGAGAACTATAATGTCGAGGACGTGGCCAGCATCGACGGCTGGTACCGCAACCCCGACCTGATGACGAAATTCTACAACGAGCGACGCGCCCAGCTGGAGAAGGCGCAGCCCAACGAGGCCCACAAGCTCGTGGCCGAACTGGAAAAGCACTACGATGTCACCGTGGTGACCCAGAACATCGACGACCTGCACGAGCGGGGAGGCTCCCACCACATCATCCACCTGCACGGCGAGGCCACCAAGGTGTGCAGCGAGAACGGCAAGCGCTTTATACAGGATATCGGCTACCGCGCCGTGGGCAACGACGAGCGCACCCCCGATGGGGCCCGGATGCGCCCCTTCATAGTCTGGTTCGGCGAGGCCGTCCCCATGATGGACGAGGCCGTCAAGGCTGTTGAACAAGCCGACATCCTCATCATCATCGGCACCTCCCTCAACGTCTATCCCGCCGCCGGGCTGCTCTACTACGCCCCATCCAACACGCCCATCTACGTCATTGACCCCAAAGACGTGCAGCCCATCAGCCGACACGTCCACTTCATCAAGGACGTGGCCACCGCCGGTATGAGGAAATTGTTCAAAACCCTCACTGAATAAGATTCATCTTGTTCCATCTCCTGTTTCACCCACGATTGTAAAACCGCATTTTCAACCAATCTTATAATCCGCAAAGATGTCGCACAAATTCATCGTCATCCTCCTTTGGGGCTTCACCTCCTTATTGGCCTCCTCGTGTTACAACGAGCCCGAATATCGCATTGTCAAGCCATGGCAGATCACACACACCTACCTGAATGGCGAAGAGATCACAGAAACGGATTACTATGCCAACCGCCCCGGCACCTTCTACTACATCTATGCCGACTGCGTGCTATGCGTGATGACCTCCTACAACGGACAAATCCGCGAATCCACAAGTGGGTACTGGATTTTACGCAACAGGAACAAGTCCATAGAAATGAACTTCACGCTTTTAGGTTACCATTACACCTATTTGGCAAACCTTCAGAAATTGACAAAGCGAGAGCTCATCTATGACTACACCGATCCTGAAGGCAACCATTGGGAGATTCACATGAATTCGAGAGCATCCTATTAAAAATGACGCGTACATACGGCCGTCAAGCACCCAATCATTTCCAATCTGGGACAAGACTTATCCCGCAATAATCACAACAAATTCATTCACAACAAGAAAAAGCTATGAACACAGACATTTCCATACGATTGATGACTGCGGAAGATTATCCACAAGTGTATAATCTTTGGACTATCACAGACGGCATGGCCTTGCGGGGATACGACGACTCTGCCGAAGGCATCACCCGTTTTCTCAAAAAAAATCCGACCTCAAACTTTGTGGCCATGCGCGGTGACGAGCTGGTCGGGGTGATCTTGTGCGGCATGGACGGCCGTCGCGCCTACATTTACCACACCGTGGTCCGCACCGACCTGCGCAACCAAGGCATCGGCAAGGCCCTGCTGCATGCCGTTTATGAAGCGGTTGAAAAAGAGGGCATCAAGAAGAGCGGCCTGTTGGTCATGAAAAGAAACAACATCGGGAACAACTTCTGGCGTTCGCAAGGTTGGACAGAGCGTGACGACCTCAACTATTACAGTTTCAAAAACGCGGAGCAGAGGGAGTATTAGAAGGCACTTTTGCAACATATAACATAAAAACGGGACCGCCAGAAGACGGTCCCGTTTTGTGTAGAATAGGATAACCGAAGATTATTCGGCTTTCTTGGTGCAGCTGAAGCATTTCCACACGAGGGCGGACAAAGCGGCACCCACGAGCGGAGCGCAGATGAACACCCAAAGGTCGCACAGAGCCTGGCCGCCAGCGAACAGAGCCGGTCCGATGGAACGAGCCGGGTTGACGGAGGTGCCGGTCAAGTTGATGCAGACGAGGTGGACGAGAATCAGCGTCAAGCCGATGGCGAGACCCGCGAGGTTGCCGGCACCCACCTTTTCGTCGGTAGTTCCGAGCACCACCAGAACGAAGATGAATGTGGCAATCACCTCAACGAGGAAAGCACCGCCAGCGCCACCTGCGTTGGCCACGCCATTGGTGCCGAGACCTTGCATGTTTTCAGCGATGTCAACGCCGAACATGCATCCACCTGCACCAGGTGTAACCACATTGACAAGCAGCAACAGCACAGCACCGGCAAGGATGCCACCGAGGACTTGTCCGATCCAGTAACCGCAAGCATCCTTCCAGCTCATGCGCTTGGAGAGTGCCACGGCAAAGGTAATTGCAGGGTTGATGTGGCAACCGGAAATGCCGCCAATCGTGTAAGCCATCGCCACAACGGTGAGACCGAATGCAATGGCCGTGCCCACGACTCCGGCAGGAGTAGCGCAACCGATGAACATGGCTGTTCCGCAGCCAAGGAGCGTCAGAACAAAAGTTCCAACCAATTCAGCATAATACTTTTTCATAAGCGTTGTTTTTAGTTAATAAATAGGGTTGTTTTATTGTAATCATCCGTTAGTTCTCAGGAAAAACAGCTCTTAAATTTCTTAGTTTTATAGCTTTATAGTTTTATAACTTAATAACTTAACGATTCAACACCTCACCAGTCCCTTTCCTCCCGCTCACGGCCAACAGGCAAGCGAAGACGAGCAGTCCGTTGACGATGAGCAGTTCATAGCCGAATTTGTAGCCCCCCAACCATTGCTGCGAATGCGACGAGAGGATATAGCAGAATGCGGGGACCAGCAGGGCGATCACAGGAATCAGCCAACGCCGGTTGACTGGCACCTCGCGTTTGGTGAAGATACCGAACATGAAGAGGCCAAGCAGCGGTCCGTATGTATAAGAGGCCACCATGAAGATGATACGGATGAGCGCATCGTTGTGGTGGCTGGAGACAATGATGATGACCATCAGGAAGAGCAGCGAAATGAGCACATGGACAATACGACGCACGCGGGTCTGCTGCGCCTCCGTGGGGAAACGTCCTTCAATGCGGAGGATGTCGTAGCACACGGTTGTCGTGAGTGCCGTGAAGGTGCCGTCGGCAGAGGAAAAACCGGCTGAGATGAGGCCGAACACGAAGACCATAGCACCCGCTTTGCCAAGGTAGTTGAAGGCAATTTCCGGATAAATGCGGTCGGTGGGCATGTTGGAAATATCGATGCCGTTGCGCTGTGCAAAGACCAGCAACATGCCGCCCAGCGTCAAAAAGAGAATGTTCACCACCACCAATATGGAAGTAAAGGAGAGCATATTGCGCTGCGCATCGCGCAACGACTTGCAAGACAAGTTTTTCTGCATCATATCCTGATCCAATCCCGTCATCGCAATGGTAATGAACATGCCACCGATGATCTGTTTCAGGAAATAGCTGTTGTTGCGCCAGTCAAGGTTGAACACAGTCCGGCAGTCGGTGCCGTCCTTGCCTGCGGTGGCCATGCCATCCCAAAGGTCGGAGAAGGAACCGCCGGTGTTGCGCATGATCACGATAATCGTGATGACCAGCGCACCAATGAGGAAAGTGGTCTGCAAAAGATCGGTCCACACCACCGTCTTGATGCCGCCCCGCATTGTGTAGAGCAGGATGATGGCAATCATCACAATGGCAGTGAGCCAGATGGGAATGTGCCAGCCGTCGAAGACGAAGACTTGCAGCACAAAGATGACTAAATACATCCGCAATGCCGAGCCCAAAAGGCGGGATACAAAAAAGAGCACCGATCCGGTCTTGTGCGCTTCTTTGCCGAAGCGCATGCCGAGGTACTCATAGACAGAGGTGACATTTATTTTGTAGTAAAGCGGCAACAGCAGGCAGCCGATGACGATATATCCCAGAATATAGCCCAGCACAACCCCGAAATAGGTGAATTGTGTGGTGTAAACGTCACCGGGCACAGACATAAAGGTCACGCCCGACAGGGAGCTGCCAATCATGCCATACGCCACCACGAACCACGGGGATTTCCGGTTGCCGGTGAAATAGGTTTGGTTGTCGGCCTTGCGAGAGGTGATGCCTGTAATCAGAAACAGCATCGCCACATAGAACACAAAAAACGCAAATATGAAGCCGGACATGGAGAAGGTTTAGAAGCCGGGCTTGCCGAGTAGTTTGAACATATTACGCTTGTAGGCCTCCACGCCGGGCTGGTCGAAGGGGTTGACATCGAGCATATAGCCGCTGATGGCGCAACTCATCTCAAAGAAGTAAATCAATTCGCCAAGGTGGAACTCGTTGATTTCAGGGATGGAAACCTGAAGATTGGGCACACGGCCATCCACATGTGCCATGCAGGTACCCTGCTGGGCGATGTGGTTGATCTCGTTGATGGAGCGGTGCTGCAGATAGTTGAGTCCGTCGGTGTTTTTCTCATCGGCGGGAATGGCCACCTTGTGATGGGCATTCTCCACGGTGAGCACAGTCTCAAAGATCTGGCGCGTGCCCTCTTGGATGTATTGGCCAAGGGAGTGCAGGTCAGTGGAGAAGATAGCCCCGGCGGGGAATATGCCTTTGTGCTCCTTGCCTTCGCTTTCGCCGAAAAGTTGCTTGAACCACTCGACAAAATAGAAAAGTTTGGGTTCAAAGGAGGTCATCAATTCCAGTTTAAGACCTTGATTGTAGAGCATATAGCGCAACAAGGCGTACTGCATGGCGGGATTGGCGTCGAATTTCACAGCTTCCAGCAGTTGAGCACGCATGGACTTGGCGCCTTCCACGAGCTTGCGCACGGAGAATCCTGCTGCGGCAATCGGAAGAAGTCCCACGGGTGTCAGCACGGAGTAGCGTCCGCCCACGTCATCGGGAATCACAAAGGTAGGATAACCCTCTTCGGTGGCAAGGGTCTTGAGGGCGCCGCGCGCGCGGTCGGTGACGGCCACAATACGCTTGCGGGCGTTGTCAAGACCATACTTCCGCTCGCAATGCTGCTTGAGGATTCGGAACGCCAAGGCGGGTTCCGTCGTCGTGCCCGACTTGGAAATGACCACCAAAGAGTAGTCTTTCTTGTCCAACACATCAAGCAGATCGTGCAGATAATCCTCGCTCATGCTGTTTCCGGCATAGAGGATAGTCGGTTTCTGTTCGGGCAGCATCGGACGGAAGCTGTGCTGCAGGGCCTCGATGACGGCGCGAGCACCGAGGTAGGAGCCTCCGATGCCAATAACCACCACCACGTCAGACTGGGCAGCCATGTCGGAAGCACAGGCCTCTATAACATTGAAATCATCGTCCGAAATCTCGGCGGGAAGGTCTATCCATCCCAAAAAATCATTACCGCGTCCGTTCTTCTGGACGGCTGTTTGATACGCAGCCTCAGCCAAAGATGCATGACCTTGGAGTTCATCCATGGAGACCGCAAACAGAGCGTCATTGAATTTAAATTCCATATAATCAATATTTTAATTTATAATCCATTTTCATTGCGACAAAAATTTACGCAATTAACGGTGCAAAAGTAAATAATTCTTGGAACATATCAAAATTTTTTTGATCATAAAAACGCCCTTTTCGCAATCTTTTTTTGAACGACATTGCAACGAGATCCCCACTCAATCTTTGAAAACCATCATCACCAAAATATTGTATAAAATAAAACAAGAAAAGTGACGTTAAAAACTCCTGCATTTCAAGGATTATTTGATGAGAAGAAAAACTCTACTCTTGCTGTTGATCATCGTGCCCCTTCTTTGCAACGTCCAAGCAATATGGGCGCAGGGGCAGCGTGTAACCCTGTCGGGCACCATACGCGATGCGTCTGACGGCGAATCCTTGATGGGGGCGTATGTCATACTCACCGACACCGCCAACCCCAACGCGACGCAGGGGTGTGTCAGCAACCAGGCGGGATTCTACTCCATCTCCGTGCCGAGAGGCACTTACAAGCTGTCTGTCAGCTACTTGTCGTACAAAACCATCGAAGAGACCTTGGTGTTGGACAAGACAGTCAACCGGGCGTTCGACCTGGAGCCCACGGCCATTGCGGGCGAGGAGGTGGTGATTCAGGGCGAGCGTACCGACCGCAACATCGCCTCAGCGGATGTGGGCCGTATGGAGATGAAGATCGAGGCCATCAAGGCGATGCCCGCGCTGATGGGCGAGGCCGACATCATCAAGTCGATACAGCTGCTGCCGGGCGTGATGTCGGGGGGCGAGGGCAACAGCGGCTACTACGTGCGCGGCGGCGGCACCGACCAGAACTTAGTGCTGCTTGACGAGGCCACCGTCTATAACACCAGCCACCTCTTCGGATTCTTCTCCATCTTCAACGCCGATGCCGTGAAGGACATCGATATGGTCAAGTCGGGAATGCCCGCCTACTACGGAGGGCGCGCCGCCTCCATACTGAATGTTTACCAAAAAGAGGGTAACCTGAAACGATTCGGGGTGGACGGAGGTATCGGGCTCATCTTCTCGCACCTCACCGTGCAGGGACCTTTAAAGAAGAACAAGGCCTCCTTCATCATCTCGGGGCGGCGCACCTACGCCGACGCGCTCATCCAGCCCTTCCTCAAGCCCAAATCGCCCCTCAAGGGTATGGATTTCTACTTTTACGATCTCAACGCAAAGTTCAATGTCATCGTCAACGACAAGCACAGGCTCTATTTCGGCGCCTATTACGGCGGCGATGTGTATGGGTTCAAGTCGTCGTCGGGGATGACGCGTGCCACCTTCAAGTGGTACAACGCGACGGCCTCGGCCCGCTGGAACTACATCATCAGTCCGAAGCTCTTCCTCAACACGTCCGCCACCTTCAGCTATTATGATTTCAACACGGAGATGGGAATGGACGTCTTCCAATTCAAGCTCGGGTCGGGCATTCGCGACTACGGACTGAAGAGCGAGCTGACGTGGATGCCGACGCCGAAGCACAACCTGCGTTTCGGCGTGCACGAGTTGCTGCACCAGTGCATCCCCGGACAATATGCGGTGCAAGCTGGTGAAGGGATGGATTTCGCCCTGCCCAAGGTGCAGCCCTATTTTGCCAACGAGTTGAGCATCTACGCCAACGACGAGTACGACATCTCGCGGCGCTGGAAACTCAATATGGGCCTGCGGTACACCAACTTCTGCCATATCGGCGCTTTCACCCGCTATGTGACGGACGATTTCGGCAATGTCGTCGATTCCATCCTGTACAAGCCCGGCGAAATCGTCAGCCAGTACAACAAGGTGGAGCCTCGGCTCTCGGTGCGTTTCCTCATCGACTCGATGACCTCCCTGAAGGCCTCCGCCACCCTGAACTACCAGTTCCTGCACCAGATCTCCATCGCCTCCATATCGCTGCCCACCGACGTGTGGATGCCCTGCACCGACCTGATGAAGCCGCAGACGGTGATGCAGGTCTCATTAGGGGTGTTCCGCAACTTCTACCACCACATGTTCGAGAGCTATGTGGACTTGTATTATAAAAAGATGTATAACCTGGCCGAGTACCGCGACGGGCTGGATTTCGGCGCCTTCGTGCTCAATCCCGACCAACTGTACGTGTACGGCCAAGGCTGGTCGGCCGGTGCGGAGTTCTTCTTCAAGAAGACGCGGGGCAAGATCACCGGCTTCATCGGCTACACATTGGGTTACACCCGCAGGCAGTTTGACGAACTCAACAACGGCAATCCTTACTGGGCCAAGTACGACCGCCGTCACGACGTCTCCATCAGCCTCAGCTACGAGATTCTGCGCAACAAGCTGAGTGTCTCCGCCCTGTGGGTCTATCAAACGGGCAACACGATGACCATCCCTGTGGGGTACTACTTCTATATGGGCTCCTACATCACCGAGTTCAGCGAGCGCAACGGCTACCGGATGCCACCCTACCACCGCCTCGACCTCGCCGTGAACTGGACCATCAAGAAGACAAGCAAGTTCGAGACGGGACTCAACTTTTCCGTCTATAACGTCTATAACCGTAAGAATCCCTTCTTCATCTATCTGGAAACCCACGCCGACATAGAGCCGGGAGAGACCAATTTCACCATAGACAACAAGGCTTACCAGATGAGCCTGTTCCCGATTATTCCGTCGGTGACGTGGAACTTCAAGTTTTAACATATTAAATTATTAAATCATTAAAATATTAAATTATTTAAGGGGTTAAGAAATTAAGAAACTAAGAAATTGATATTATGATTGATATTGGGGTTTTGTTTGAGGTTTGGTGGAGGCGAATCCGGGTGGGGTTGCCGGTGTTGGTTACGGTGTTTGTCACGGCGCTGCTTTTCGGGGCGTGCGAGACCGAGATTGAGGTGGATTTGCCGGATTACGAGCCGAAGCTGGTCATCGAGGGCACCATCGAGAACGGACAGCCCGCCATCGTGACGTTGACACGCAGCATCCCCTACTTCGCCGATATGGATATGCAGTACATCATGAACAACCTGTTCATCGGCAATGCATCGGTGATTGTCACCTCCTCCGACGGAGAGCGCGACTCGCTAACCTTGCAGTTCTGCCCCGACTCGCCCCTGATGATTGCCTACGTCAGTCCGACCTTGCGGGGGCGCGAGAACACCTCCTACACGCTCACGGTCAACTATGACGGCCAAGAGTACAATGCCGTGACAACCATCCCCCACACCTTCGACCTTGACTCTGTCTGGTTCAGCTATCTTACTGAAATTCTCAACAAGGACACCATGCGCACCGTGCGTGTGCTGATGAGCGACAACGGCGCTGAGGCCAACTACTACCGCTTCCAGATCAAAGTCAGCTGTCCCAAGTTCACCGACCGGCTATGGGTCAGCACCGTGCCGGTGGCCTTCGACGACAAGACCTTCAACGGGATCACGTTCAACTACGAGCTGGAGCGCTATGGCATCACGATGCTGCACACCTTCGGGATGAGCGAAGCGCAGAGCCAAGCTTGCAGGCGCCTCACCTTCCGGCCCGGCGACACCGTTTATGTGAAACACAGTCTGATGGATTACAACACCTACCGCTTTATGGTTTCCGGCGGCAGCGAGGCTATCCTCGGCTCGAACCCCTTCACCAACCCCGCGCCCGTGGTCTCCAACATCGAGGGCGAGAACGTCTTAGGCGCCTGGTGCGGCTTCGCCTCCAAAATCGACAAGATATTCTGGGAGGACACGGTGGGGTACTATAATTGAGAAATTAAGAAATTAAGAAACTAAGAAATTAAGTCTTAAGTATTAAATCTCAATCATATTCATTCTCCTCATACCAAATGTCATAATCCAGGTCGTCCCAGTATTGATCCATACGGTTCATATCGGTTTCCGGGTCGTTTTTGGAAGTGATTATGGAATAGTCGGAGGCATTGTAGAGCCAATGTTCCATCGCCTCGCAAGAGGAGAACGACAAACCGCCTCCCGTCAGCAAGACAACGAAAAACACAAGTCTCGAATTATTTCTTTTTCTTGGGGAGTTTTTCCTGTCCGACAATATAGTGCAGTTTTTCGCCATTGTATTCAATTTCCAGTTTGGTGAGCAAATAGGGAGTTTTATTTTTCAAGCGTGGCAATACCAGTTTGTACGAAGTCGTTGTGTCTTGCAAAATCTCCATCTCAGCCAAGTCAATGGTTCTTTTTATGGTTTGTTTTTCAATGACAATGATTTTGGAAAAAGATGGAGGGCCAAGGGTGACGCCCTGTACGGAGAGACGATTGAAATCAAAAGGTTTTCCGTCTTTTGTTTCCACATGGAAGAAGAGAGTGTCGTTTTGCGTGTCAAAGGCATCGAACTCTATGCTGTACGATCTCGGCTGGGGCTGGAGAAGGTAGTTGTATGCCTTCAGGAAGTCGGGGATGCCGTAGCCGAGTGCCGTGTCGGGATGCAACGCTTGGGAGCCACTGATACGCACGGCCTCCATAATTTCGTAGTTGGACTTACTGGGGAATGCTTGCCAAAGACAGGCGACCATTCCGGCCATCAGGGGGGACGAGAATGAAGTGCCTGCGGAGGGATTCACAGTACCGTTGATACCGCCCACATAGCAACCCAGTCCCATGGCTGCCACATCGGGCTTGATACGTCCGTCGGCAGTGGGGCCCACGGAGCTGAACATGGCTTTTTGGCCTCGCGTGTTCACGGCTCCGACAGAGAGGATACCCTCGGCATCGGCGGGACAGCCGATGTAATTCCACTTCCCTCCGCCCTCATTGCCGGCGCTGTTGCAGACGAGCATCCCTTTGGAGGCGGCGATGGTGGCGGCGCGGGAGGCGCGGCTCACCTGACCGGTGAGCGAATCGCGCGTGCGCACTTGTGTCGTATCGTCAAACTTGGTGTATCCCAACGACGAGTTCAGCACCTGGCAGCCCAAGCTGTCGGCCCACTCAAGACCCGCCACCCAGTTATCCTCCTCAACCTTATGCTCCGTACGCCCGTCCTCTGTCTGGCAGAGGTAGAACATCGCCATGGGAGCGGTGCCCACTAACTCGCCCTCCGACCAGGCGGCGATGCAAGACAGCACATTGGTGCCATGAGAGCCAGTCGTGAACGGCGACTTGCCCGGCTGCACGAAATTACGCGCGCCCAGCAGACGATGGTCGTTGCGCAAAGCAGAAAAAAAGTGCAAGGTGTCCGCATGCAGGAACCCGGCATCCATCACCATCATCTGTACACCCTCACCCCGAAGGCCGAGACGGTGTAGCCAATGGATATTGTTCATGCGGACTTGCAAATCGCCCTTCCCATAGTCGTAGTCATCTCCCTGCACCCAAAGCGGAGGGTTGGACACCGCAGACGGCCTGGCGGCATCCATGAACAAAAAAACAGTATCAAGACATGTCTCGGCCGACTGCATGGCAATGGTGCGCTCGGCGAATGCCACGAAAGGAAGTGCCGATATTCGAGGCAGAATGTCCTCACGTTCTGAATAGACGGTGATGCCGTTCAGCCACTTCGAGCGGGTGAGCAGGCGCATACTGTCGTCGAGGGCCAGCACCTGGCGGATATAGGATTCATTGACGGGGATGTCGAGTTCATCAACGGGGATATGATAGCGTTGCCGCAGCTCCAGAGCCCTCGGGGAGAGCAGTTCCGCCGGGCGGGTCACGGAATAGGGCGAGCCGGCCTTGTCTTTGAACTGCACCCAATACTTGGCGGGGTGCTGGGCCATGGTGCCCCCCGCAAGCAGAAGCATCAGAAGAAGAGAAATAATCCTGCGTTTCATAAAATCCTGGTTTGATGCTTTTACTTATTCAATTTTTGTCAGCGGTCTGGAGGGAATCAACCCTTTGCAGTGGAGTTTGCCACCACCTCCGCAATATCCATCACCTGAACGGAGGTGCCGCCGTGCTGGAAGGCTCGTTTGCACATGGGGCAGGCCGTCACCACAACATCGGGATCCGGTGCCGTGAGGTTGTCAAGGGCCTTGTCGCGAATGATTGTCTGCTGCTCCAGCGTAATGACCGTATTGCCGAGATTCATGCCGCAACAGAGGCTGTTCTCCCGGTCGTTTTCCGTCCCCATCAGGACAGCCACAGCTTGGAGCACATTACGAGGCTCGTCGTAGATGCCGCATCCGCGTCCCAACTCACAAGGGTCGTGGTAGGTAACCTTAAGGCCGCTCTTGTTGACCTTCAATTTGCCCGTCTGAAGGAGGTGGTTGAGGTATTCCGTATGGTGATAGACGGGTATGGAGAGCTGATACTCGTTTTTAAAGGCATTGTAGCAGATCGGGCATGAGGTGATGAGTGCGGTGGCACCGGAACTGTGGATGAGTTCCGTGTTCTTGCGACGAAGTTCCGCAGCCTGCTTGTTGAAGCCTTGTTGCGCTAACGGACGACCGCAACAGATACTTCTATCCCGATCCATGTACCAATACTTCTGCCCCACGGCTTGGAAAATACGTTCCATGGAACTGCCGATGGCAGGCGTAAGCTGCGACATGCAACCGCCGAAGTAGGCCACGCGCCCGATGGCGTTGAAGGCCTTCACTTTGTGTAGATATTGGTAGTTCCCATCGGTGTCGAGCTCGCCTTTGTCACGCGAAATACGACGGATGGACATCAGGTCGATATCCACAGGACAATCCTCTGCACATTGGTTGCACATCAGGCAGTTTTTGCCTGCTTCCACAATGTCCTTGTGGTGCTCCAGGTTCCGCAAGTTGCGCAACAGATAGACCGACTGCACCTCCATGATGCCGAGATCCTTGTACAGGGGGCATCTGTCGATACACATGCCACAACGCGAGCAGGCACTGAGTTCAATCTTGGTATAGCCCGTCATCTTGACGCGCTCCTTGACCCCAAGCTTGCGGAAATAGATAAGGAATATCTCCGTGAAGATGTGCATATAGCGGGAGAACGGCATCAGCACGAAGAAGAGGCACAGAGCAACGGAATAGAGCGTCCAGAAAGGAAGTTCCAAGAATTGTGCCACAGACGGGCTGAAGAGGTCGCCAATGGTTTGCGTAAGGAAGCCTCCGTTGTGGTAAAGGCAGGCCGACACCGACTCGCTCAGCAGGCGCAAGGGGAAAATGCACCACAGGGAGATCCTGATGGTGTTGTCCATAAGCGTATGTTTGGTGGCGCGGTGCATGCCGAGGAAACGGGAATGGATTTTCTTGACCCACGCCAAGGTAACGCCAGAGAGCACATACAGCAGCAGTGCGTCCATGATGTGGGTGAAAATCAGGGCTGTCTGCGTCTCCGGAGGTGTTTGATGGAAATAGCGATAGAAGATGGCGACCCAGAAATGGAAGTTCTTGGGGGTGCCTATGCGGCTCTCGATGGCACCGACCACAATGAGCAGAAACCATCCGAAAGCGATGCTGCGGTGCATATAGCCCAAACGCCAGTTCTTCTTGGTGATGCGCAGATGGAGCAGGCACTCCTTGAACATCTCCCAAACAGCGGGCAGGAACTTCCTGGTAAAGATATTTTTCCGGATGACGGCACGTTGGAATCGGTCAAATTGGCGTATCCAGCGCACGAATTTATAAATACATACCGCAAAAAGGGCGTAGGCACCCAGCACAAACGGCAACACGAAAGGATGAAAGTTCTCCATTATGCTAAGATTTCAGTGGTGTTTGACAAAATCTGGCGCATGTTGATAATCAAGGATCGGAGATTGACACCCCGGGGACAGACGAGCGTACACTTGCCGCAAAGCATGCATTTCTGAAGTTCTTCTTCCAAACGGTCATACTGGCCGCGTTTGAAATACAGATGCGTTTTGCGGATATTGAAATCGGTGAACTGACGAGCCGAGCAGGAGGCCGTGCAGCCGCCGCAGCTTATGCAGCGCTTGTAGGACGGCACGGCTTCGAGAAGCTGTTCCGCCTTCCGCATATCCGCCTGCGAAAGGTTTATGGTTCGTGCTTTTTTGAGGAAAAATCCAAAATCTGCCATTTGAATAGTTCTTGAACGTTGGAGGCTAATGGCTCCGAATATTTTTGTTTTAAAATGGTACTATGAAAATATCACTCTTTGCCGAGTACTTGTTCGCGCAGTTCCATACCGCTGGTGACCTCAAAGATCTTGCGCACCTCGGCCATGTCTTCGTGGGGGATGTCGCGCAGGGCGCCGGCTCCCTTGCCGTGGTAATTGGCACCGAACTTGGGGGCTACCTCCTTGATGTTCTTGATATACCATTCCCAAACGGGCCCTTGCTCCACATGCTTGGAGGGTATGACCTTGTCGGGGTGGACACAATAACCTATTTCAAGGATATTGCCCTCAATCTCGCGCATCAGCTGGATTTGCTGGCGTCCCATTTCGCTGTCTTTGAAATAGCCAAACTGTTGGGAAAGTTTGCGCAGCACGTTAATGATTTCGCCGGGGGCGTTGCCTCGCGGGCAACGAGGCTTGCACGACATACATTGGCCGCAATACCAAATGGTGTCGGTACGGAGCAATTTCTCGACTGCGGCTTCATCGCCACGCTGCACGGTGTCGCAAATGCGGCGCGGATCATAGTCATAGAACTCCGCCGCCGGACAAACCGCCGTACACATGCCGCAATTCATGCAGGCCTTCAAAGCCTCCTGATAGCGGACATCCTGTTTAATCAGATTTACAAGATTACCCATGGCTATTTGAATTTGACCTTGTTGAATTTCATCATCCGGAAAAGCATCTTAGGCAACTGCTTGGTACGGTCGCGCTTCATCATGTCGATGCCGATGTTGAGAGAATCGATGATGGGGATCTTGTGCGACTCCACCAGCTCAATCAGCGTCCCGTCCGGGTCTTCGATATAGGTGAAATGGCCGGCGGCCTTGCCCATGTCAAATTTCGACTGGTTGGCGCAACTGTCCACTGTGAAGGGGAATCCCTTCTCGACACAATGTTTCTCCAATTCGCGCATGTTGACCACATCGAAACAAATTTGGATAAAGCCCGGGTCGCCCCAATAGCGGCCCTCGTAGATTCTACGCGGAACACGATCCAAAGCTTGCACCAGCTCGATGGTGCCATTACCATACAAACCTGAAAACGGTCCCGTATGGGGTGTGGAGCGGCCAAGGAGCACACGACGGTAACGGCTCTCACCGCCCCTGAGAGTACGCCAGTCACTGAAAACACCATTTTTGTCGTACAGCACCGTATCGTAGCCCAGGATATCCTGATAGACGGCCAACGAACGGTCGATGTCTGTGACACCGATCATGGCACCCACTATGCCGCCCGAAAGACGATTCTCGTCGATGAAGATATAGTTGTCCTCCACCACCTGGAAGCAATTGCCCGCCGGGTCACGGACATAAAAGGTCGGCAAGCCTCTCGGATCGGTGAAAATCGGAGTGATGTCCCGATATTTTGCCGTCAGTTCCTCGTGATAAGCCGCGATGTTATGGCTCTTGATTTTCGCGATGAAAATGCCGAGATCGCCGATTTGGATATCGAAAGCGACAGGTTGAGGCTTGCGCTCCGAGTATTGCCAGATTTCAAAACCGCCGCCGCCTTGCAGATTGGCGGCAATGCAGGCATGGCGACGTTGCGGCTGGTTTCCCGTGTAGGGAAGCATCAACTCCGCGATGGTATCATCCTCCAGGATGCGGACGTTCATCTGGAACATCTCGGCATACCATTTCCAAGATTCCACCATATTCTCAGTACCCACACCCACCTGTTGTATTCCTACAATATTATAATTATACATTGTACTATTTTTTGAGCTGCAAAAATAATAAATTTGTATCTTTGCCGCCCAAAAAAAATCAACAATAAATATGAAATACATTAGAAACTTTGCTATTCTGTTCTGTGTTATGATGATAGGCGGGCAATCGTTTGCCCAGACAACTCAACCGGCCACATCTACCGTGCAGGTCAGATTGCTGAACAACGATTTTTCACACGTCGATCTCGTCAACTCCTACGGAAACGAAAGGAAAGTTTATGCATCCGCCGACATAGCAAACGACCAATTTGCGATGAGTCTCAACCTTGCAAACGACATCTATCGTTTTGACTTTGGCAACGACAATTTCTTCCTCTATGTTGTCAAGCCCGGCGAGAACGTCCAACTCACCATTGATGCCGAAAATCTGCAAAGCGTCCCTTCCGTGACCGGCTCGCCTTCCATGGCGTTCGTGAAAGAGGCCACCGGACTCACCTCCCGCAAAAAAGTGGTGCTCGACAGCCTCAACACCGCCTTGCAGTCCGACCCGAATCAGAAATATTGGAGCAACATCACGCAAAACGTGAACCTTTACACGCAGACCAACGACGATGTGGACAAATACATCATCTCCGCTTTCCAATCCGCGGATTCCCTGACGATGCTCTGCAAACAGATGGCCCCATCCAACAAGGTCAAGGGTTCCGAGATGGACCTTTTCCTCTCCTCTGCCACCAAGTTGCTCAAGAGCGTGGACAACAACTATCGTCCTTTCGCCTCCTATCTTGAGAACGCGGGCAACTACTACGACTTCTCAACCGGACGCCTGGCGGGCAACGCTGGTTTCTATGCCAAACTTGACCACTATATCAAAAGTGTAAATGGCCGCCACCAAATGGCGATCTCCTCGATCGGCTCCTACATGGACATCGTGCGCAAACTTATCGCCGACCGTGACAGTTTGGTGTTCAACAATCTTATGGAGCAAAAGAAGGTTGCCAACGGATGGGCAGAGCGAGTAATCGCGCTTGTCAACGGGCACATTGTCCCCATGTCGGCCAAAGCCAACGACTACAAGCAACTGGTGGCTGCCGACAAGGGTTCCGGCAGCGGCCTGGTTTCCGACGCACAGCAGATTCTGCGCGAAGTGGTGAACACCTATCAGACCAAATACAACGAGACGGACAGCTACTTGAACGGAAAGCTCATAGAGCTCATCAAAAGCCACAAGGACGACGTGGCCGTGTTGATGTTCGTGGACATGTTCCCGCGCGAGCAGAACGCCGCCTTGCACGAAGAGGTCATCCAAGCCCAGCATGTCACCAACCCCGACCATCCCATTGTGAAGGAGCGTTGGAACATACTGAACTCCCCTGCACACAAGACCTCAATTGGAGCAATGGCCCCCGATCTGGCCTTCCCCGACCCCGATGGCAAGATTCGCAAGCTCTCAGACTTGCGCGGCAAGGTAGTGCTGCTCGACTTCTGGGCCTCCTGGTGCGGCCCCTGCCGTCGCGAAAGCCCCAACGTGCGCAACGTCTATGCCAAATATCACGATCAGGGCTTCGAAGTGTTCAGCGTCTCCCTCGACCGCGACGCCAACAACTGGAAGAAAGCCATCGCCGATGACAAGCTGGTATGGCCCAACCACGTCAGCGACCTGAAATATTGGTCCTCCGAGGCCGCCGCCATCTACGGCGTGCGTTCCATCCCCAGCATGTTCCTCATTGACCGCGAAGGCCGCATTGTGGCCAAGGACCTGCGCGGTGCCGCCTTGGAGAATGCCGTGCGAGAGCTCATCAACAAGTAAGAGGGGTAAGACGAGTGAACAGTGATCGATGAGGAGTGATCAGTGAGGAGTGATCAGTGATTACTCCTCACTTAGCATGTAATAGTATATTATGAACCCCATAAGTTTTTGTCCAACTTATGGGGTTTAAAACAAAAGGCAGTTTTTTTGTTTGCGTAAAAGAACTGAACTACTTCTTGAGGCCAAGAATCACACGTGCCTCGTCGGAAGTGGCCACCTCGCGGCCCAACAGTTTGGCCATACGGACGACCTTGTCCACGAGTTCTCCGTTGGATTTTGCCAAGACGCCTTTTTCAAGATAGAGGTTGTCCTCGAAGCCCACACGCACATTGCCGCCCATCACGATGGTGGGAGCGGCGAGGGTGAAAGCGTGGCGGCCGATGCCCGTGCTGGTCCATGTGGAACCGGCGGGGATGTTCTTCACAAGCCAGCAGAGATTATCGACCGTGGCAGGGGTGCAGCCGGGCACACCCAGCACGAAGTTGAACTGCATGGGGGCGCCGGGAACCTGTCCCTTGCGGGCCATCGTCAAGATGGTGTCCAGATGTCCCATCTCAAAGCACTCATACTCGGGTTTGATGCCACGTTCCAACATACGTTTGCCGAAAGTACGCATGGTCGGCATGGTGTTGTCGAAAATCTCGTCGCCGAAATTGCAAGTGCCGCAGTCAAGGGTGGCCATCTCCGGGATGGGAGTGGTGTCTGTGGACTGCAGTCTCTCTTCGGGACTCATGCCGACGGCTCCGCCCGTGGAGGGGATCAGGATGACGTTGGGGCACACTTTGTAGATGGCATCCTCGCACTCCTGGAAACGTGCGCGGCTCTGCGTGGGCGTGCCGTCGTCCTCGCGGACATGCAGGTGTACGATGGCGGCTCCGGCATCCACGGCCGACTTGGCCTCCCTTACAATCTCCTCAACGGTGTAGGGCACTGCGGGGTTCTGTTCCTTTGTGACTTCCGCGCCACAAATGGCGGCGGTAATAATCAATTTTTCCATATTTATACTGTAAAATTATGAAACTATTGGATAATGAAGTTATAAAACCACGAGGGTGCAAGGAACAACCTCTGATAATTTAATAACTTAATATCTCAATGACTTAATAAATTAATTGTTTTTCCGTTGGCACTTTTTGGGAGTCACGCACGTGCCGGATGCGCGGCACACCACGATGGGCTCTTCCAACACATCGGCAGCGGAAGCACTGATGTCAGGACGGGGAACGATGATCTTGCGGGCCTCAAAGACCATTTTGCGGGAGGTGTTGCCCACATGGGTGATTTCACCGACGGCCTCGATATAGTCCCCTGCATAAACAGGAGCCAAGAATTCAACATTGTCGTATGCGCAGAACAGACCCTCATCGCCATCTTGCATAATGAGCAGTTCCGTGGCCACATCACCGAACAAGGCGAGCAAGTGTGCGCCATCCACCAAATTACCACCATAATGAGCGTCTTGAGAGCTCATTCTCAGTCTAATCATTGAAGTTTTCTTTTCCATTTTTGTAATTATAAATTGTTATTGTACAAACATTTTCTTGGGTGCAAAAGTACAAAAAAAACGCTTCTGTTATCCATCGTTCCTTTTCGCACAGCGAGGGCACAAGCCCTTTATCGTATAATTGGCCGAATGCTGCATATATCCTTCTGGCAATGCCACTTCCGGCACCGGAATCTGGTCAAGGCAGAATGTGCGACCACACCGCTGGCAATGGAAATGGAGGTGCAGGTCGTCATCCATGTCCTCGTGATGGCTTCGACACAGCTCGTAACGGACACCACTGCCATCCTCGATGGCATGGACGAGATGGCGATCGTGAAAGAGTGTCACGGTTCGGAAAATGCCGGACTTGTCAATCGTGCTGATCACCTCTTCCAACTCGGAGAGCGCAAGAGGACACCCCGCATCCGCCAACGCCTTAGTCACCAAAATGCGATTCGCAGTCGGTCTGATGCCGTGCCTTTTCATCAAATCGAGGCATTCGTCGTTTGTCAAAGTCTTGATCTTCTGTTTTAATCAAACGGGGACGCACCTCCGTACGTCCCCGCATTGAGTAATTATTTTTTCACCACCTTCTGCACCGCAACACCGTTGGCTGTCGATATATACAGGAAATAGGTGCCCGGACGCAATTGAGACAAGTCAATGTCTTGAGTCAGGTCATTCACGTTGAAAGTGCGGACTTGTTGTCCGAAGATATCGTAAACGGCCACTTTGTCCATGGTATAGCGTTCGCTGCTGAGGGTCACCTTGTCGGTGGCAGGGTTCGGATAGACCGAAATCGTGCCAGCCAGCTCGCGGTCGCAAATGCCGCTATTGGTGGCGATGACCACATTACTGTTGTTCATGCCCTCCTTCATGGCGATGGCCTTGATGGTGAAAACACCCTCCTGGGAAAGGACATCCGTATAAACGGGAGAGTTCTCGTCGGGGTCGGTGCCATCGAAAGTGTAGTGAATGATTGCTCCTTCCGTGGCACACGTGATGGTAATGGCAGACATGTTGTTGGTGAGCGGCTGGATATCAATGACCGGGTCGGCGACGGCCTCAGCGCCTTGCAGCACGATGTCGTCGTTGTCGCGCGGGGCGATTTGATAGGTACCGTTGTATTGAAGCACAAAACCAGTCACATCGGCGACACTGCCGGCAGGAATGGTCATGTCAAGGGTCTTATGGGTGTTGCGCACCTGCATGGTCTCGCCGTTCTGCTCGATGTCGAGGTTCGTGGCGCTGGCCGTGGTGAACTGGCCGCCGGTGGGGAACGTCACGCCTGCAAGGGTGACCAACTTGGACTCATACTGATAGTAGAAGGCTGCGATGTCTTCAACGCTGGCGGTCACCGGGGAAACTGTGCCGGTGTTCTGTGTGGAAACGGCCCAGTCATGGGTGGGAACCATTTCCACCAAGCCGTTGTAAAGCGTGTGGCTGCCGAAGATGCCGCCGCTGATGACGTCACCCTCCACATAGCTGCCCGTAATGATGCCCTGGTTGTCGTACACCAACAATCCAGCGGTATTGTCCTGCACATAGATGTTGCTGCCATTCTTGAAAACGAAGGTCACATCACCGTCAATCTTGTAAACGGTGCTGTTTGTGGCGGTGTTGGCAGCCTTGAAGGCGGCGATGTTGGCCACAGTGACAGGGAACTCGTAAGTAGCGGTGGCCACCATGCTGGGCACATCGCCCGCCTTGAAGGCCTTGGCCTTGATAGTGACATTGCTATCGATGGTGAAAGGTTCCGTGTAGAGCGTGGAGTTTTGTGTCGGAATGCTGCCGTCCGTGGTGTAGTAGATGCTTGCACCAGCCGTGGCGCAGGTGATAGTCACCGTTTGAGATGCGGCATACACAAATCCGCTGGCCGGGGTGATTTCCGGCGTGGCCACATTGTTGTGAACAATGCCGGGGATGCCAAAGACAGTCAGGCTGTCAAGATAGACTCTGGATGTGCTCGTGGGAGCGGGAGTGGGCAGGGAGACAGCGAAGCGCAGGCGCACGAAGGCGGCATTCTCGCCGGAGTCGCTGACCGCGTATGAGTAGGTCTGCGCAGCTGTGGTCAATGTGATGATCTGCTCGTTGATAAATGTGTTGCCACCATCGTTGGAATAGGAAACGGCCACATTGAGACCGTTTGTGCTCTTGGCGGAGAAGGTGACACGGGTGACATCGTTGAGGTCGAAATTGGTGTAAGTGTAACCAATATGGCCGCCGTGTGAGGCATTGGTGTAATAACGCATCTGCATCGACTGGTCGCCGCTGATGGCGCTGACAGTGCTCGGGGTGCCGTGGATGGTACCCCACTGCTGGCCAACAGGGCCGGAGAAGGCCACGACATCGTTGTCGTAAACGCTTCCAGCGACAAACTGCTGCGTGGAATCGAAACTGGTGTAATAGATGACAGTGTCGTTATAGACCGGGGCGGGCGGTTCCGGCACGGTGATGGTGTAGGTGGCGGTGGCCACATCACTGTTGTCCCAACCGTTCAGGATGGCAATGGCCTTGACTGTGTGGGAACCTGGCGTGTTCAGCACAACAGGAGCCGTGTACAGAGTGGCAGCGGCCGTGGGTGCAGTGCCGTCAGTGGTGTAATAGATGCCGGCGTTGCTGTTGGTACAACTCATCGTGACAACAATCATCGTGTCAGAAGTGCCTGATGCGGGAGTGATGACCGGCATGGGTAATGTGGCCGTGGCGGTCAAGGAGACCTGTGCGGTCAGGGTGTCGCTGCTGAAGGTAACGATGCCCGTGGCGGGTTCGGTGCCGTCAAACGTCACCGTAACCTGTGCGGACGTGCTGCTTGCCGGAATGGAGGCCGTGGAGAGCGTGAAATGCGTATTGTTGCACGTCACCGCGACGGGACTGGTGAGGAAGGCGGAGGTGACATCAATCACACCCGTCAAGGTTGTGCTGTTAAAGTTCAACGCACCCGGCGTGACAGCCAATGCCGGCTCGTGGGCAATGGTGTAGGTGGCTATGACCGTCTCACTGGTCGTCCAGTTCGCCTTGAAAGCCTTGGCTTTGAGCGTCGTATTGGCGGTCAATGTGATTGGAGCCGCATAAAGCGTGCCAGCAGCCGTCGGTTCCGTGCCATCCGTAGTGTAGCGGATTTGCGCATCGGTGGTGGCGCAGGCCATCGTCACGACAACACTGTCGGCGTAAATACCCGTGCCCGGCGTCAAGGTCGGGGTGGCGACCACCGGGATGGCAATGGTGATGCTTTGGGTGGCCACATCACTGTTGGCATAGTTCGCCTTCAGGGCGATGGCCTTGACGGTAGAGGTCGTGGTCACATTGAAGGGCGCCGTGTAGAGCGTGGACGTTGCTGTCGGAGTGGTGCCGTCCGTAGTGTAACGGATTTCAGCACCGGGTTCGGACACAGCCAAGGTCACGTTTGCCGTGAAATAGTATGTGTCCGGGCCGGCGACATCACCGGTGACGGTGATGGTCGGGGTGGGCAGCACGGGAGCCGTGACGGTAAAGTCGGTGGTAGCGCTGACATCAGGTGTCAAAGGAAGCGAGTCCAGCCCCACCAAGGAGACCGTGGCGCTGAACGAGCCCGCCGGCAGCGGACTCAGCACCTGATTCTGGAAGGCGGCCCAGGTGATGGCGTTGAAATAGAACGGACTCGGCATGTTGAGGGCGGACAGAATGCTGGATTCAACCTTGAGCAAACCGTCGGTGCCGAGCGTGAAGTTCTCTATGTTCAGCACCACATGCATCGTGTCCAAAGTGGAATAGTTGCTGCCGTCGGCAGGGCTCACAATGGTGAGGGTGGGATGCGGCACGGGAGGCGTGGCTGTTGCCAAATCAGAGTTGTAGCGCGGATAAATTTGGATGGTGCTGTTGTAAATGGCAGCGAAGCCCGTCACGTCGGTCACAGTACCGGCAGGCAAAATAGTGTCCAAAGCAAAACGGTTATAAATGTCACAGGTGTTGCCGCCTTGTGTAATGGCAGTGGTGCTGCCAGAAAATCCATTGGGCAATGTCACGCCTTGCAGGGTGATGAGCTGTGCGTCATATTGGCTGTAGTTGGCCAAGAGGTCAGCCATCGTCACCACAACGGGCGCAACCGCACCCGTATTGGAGGTTGCCACGGGGGTGTTCACCGTCGGGGTCAGCTCGATTTGGCCGTTATAGACAGAGCGTGTGCCCATGAGACCGCTGATTTGGTCGCCCTCTTGATAGGATGTCGTGATTTGGCCGGCATAAAGGAGCAATCCTCCGGTGGCGTCTTTCACATAGGTGTAGGCACCTTGCTTGAAGACGTAGGTGACATCATTACTGAAATAGTAGGGAGGGTTGTTGTCCGTCTGAGCCTTGAAAGCAGCGATGTTGGCCACAGTGGCCGGGAAGGTGTAGGTGGCGGAGGCCTGGAAGCTGGTGTCGCTGCCTGCCACAGCAATAGCCTTGACTGTGGTGGTGCTGGAAATCGTCAGAGGAGAGCTGTACACCTGGCCGTTGACAGCCGGGTTGCTGTTATCGGTGGTGTAGAGAATCGTGGCCCCGGCTGTGGCGCAGCTGATGCCCACCGTTTGCGGGGTGGTGTACATCCCGGCAGGGACGGAGAAGGTGGGCGTGGCTACGGTCATAGCCCCTAATTCCACATATTTATAAATGGCGACAAGGTTGGAAACGGAACTGCCGCTGGTGTAGCAACTGAAGATCTTCGGGTTGTTGCTCTCGTTGAAACGCATGTGCGTCCTGTCCGTCTCCGTGGTCTGTGCCACCACGGTGGTCTCACCGTTGGCGCCTATGGTGATGAGAAACGAACCGCGGCTGTCCAAAGTGGCCTTGGTGCGGAGATAGTTGCCGCTGGTTGTGCCGGCTGCGTAGAGGTATCCCGTACCAGTTTGGAAGGCGAAGGTGCCCGCGGAGACACCAGCCTCCAGGGTCAGGATCTGCACGTCACTGGTGATGACGGCGATGTCGCCGCTCTTGGTGATGGCCGTGGCCGCACGGTTGTTGGATTGCTGGGTCGTGCTGAGCGCGTAGTCGTAGTCAGCAGCGACGATGATGACACTGTCGCCTGCACTCAGGGAACTGGTGCTGGTGACTAATTGCCATCCCTTTTCAGCATGGACTGTGCCCAGGGTGCAGAGCAATAAACAAAGAACGGCTAATAAGCCCTTGAATTTTTCGATGTTGGGTAATCTTTTCATTGTCATATTTGTGTTTATTTATGAATTATCGAATTAAACATCTCTTTTTCAAAAAGATGCATAGCAAAACAGATTACTCGTGCAACTTTTGATAAAGAGTGCAAAAGTAACCTTTTTTTTGAAACACACAGTTTTTTTCTAACCTCCCCCACACTTTGCCAGATGCGCTTATATCCTGTTTTCCGGCCCCTTCTGTCATTTTCTATTTTTTAGGCAGTTATATACATGATGGCACCGGGCCGGGATAAACAACACACTTTTCCAACGTCTCCCTTTCGCGGCGGCATTGGATTGCGTATGCGGATGTGACGTGATTTCCGCCGCCGCGCCGGCACGCCCAAATAAAAAAAAGATGAAGAAAATCTGATTTGTGCCATCAAGTATATAATTCCCTTTTTTTATTTTTGCATCCTTGAAATTTTTCAGGAAATCATTTTATTATTTAAAGTAAAATTTTGAAAAACAATAACATACTAAAGCAGATTACTTATAACACACCACACGAAAATGACAAAACATAAAGATACCGGCCGCAAAACCCCGCCGCAATCCCAGGCCATCATCATCGGACGGGGAGGTGTCACACCGACGGGATTCAATGCCGATGCCGCCTGCAAAGCCTTGAGCGACTGGGCCCAGGCTCGTCAGGACAACAAGCTTGCGGGCGTTGATTTCGACCACCTCGTCAAGGTGGACGACACCCATCTTCGCAACTCCTTCGAGGCGCTGACCGAGTTCGGGAGCGATGGCTACACCCGCACCGAGATGGCGCTCATCGTGGCCGCCAACCAAGCCATCGAGGAGGCCAACATCGCCCCCTTCCGCGACAATGCCGTCTTCATCATATCCCACGACACCCCCCATCTGGACGAGGTGGCACAAACGGTCGTCGAGTTCTTCGACAACTCCAACACCCCCATCCTGATAAGCGACACCAACATCCATGGCCATTCCGCAAACGCCGAAGCCGAGCGATTGCTCAAGGATGGCAAATACAAATACATCATTGTGGTTTACAGCAATATAAACTCAGAATCTAAAGTAAACATTCAAGACAATAAACAGGCTGAACGCATCGAAACAGACCAAGCCCATCCGTTGCAACTTGCCGAGGTTGCCACTGCTGCCGTCTTGACTCTCGAGCATTCCGATGAGGGCACTCTACCCGAACCCGTCTTTTAATTCCCGCACTCCATGACTCAAGACAAAACACTCAAGGGCTATATTGCCATCTCTTTTTCCATGCTCTTTTGGGGATTCAGCTTTGTATGGAGCAAACAGCTGCTCAACGCCGGCTTCCCCGTCTTCACCATCGTTTTTTTCCGACTCTTCCTCGCCTCCGTCATTTTTGTCACCCTTTTCAAAATACAAGGTAAACTGGAGAAGGTGCGCAAAGGCGACTGGAAGAAATTTCTGTGGTTGGCCTTTTTCGAGCCCTTCCTCTATTTTATCGGTGAGGATTTCGGTTTGCAACAGGTTTCTCCCTCCTTTGCATCGGTCATCATCGCGCTCATCCCCATTGTCGTGTCTGTCACGATGTATTTCGCCGAAAACGAACCGTTATCCTGGAGACTGTTGTTGGGTGCCGTCATATCCATTTTCGGCATTGCCGTCATGACTTTCGGGCCGGACAGCAACATCATATTCAACGTCAAGGGATTGCTCTGGCTTTTATTGGCGCTGTTGGCAGCATGCGGTTACAGTGTGCTGCTTGCACGCTTGGTCAAAGAATACAGTCCTATCACCATCACCACCTACCAGAACCTTCTGGCCATTCCTTTCTATTTGCCGTTTGTGTGCATCTTCGACCTCCGTCAATGGGGCGAAATCATCTGGAGTGCCAACGCGATCTTCTGCCTGGTCTGTTTGGCCGTGCTCTGTTCCGCCGGAGCCTACATGCTTTATTCCTACGCCGCGAAGCAGATTTCCATCACCAAACTGACGGTGTTCACCAACGCCATCCCCATCGTCACCATCTGCGGGGCCGCCATGTTGGGACAGGAGGCGCTGACCTCCCGGAAAATCCTCGGTATTTTCATTGTAATTGCCGGTGTGGTGCTCAGCCAATTGCGGAAAACGACTACCGCACCTTGATGCGCTGGCCCAACGAAAGGATGCTCGTCTCCTTGATATGGTTGATTTTGCACAACTTTGCCACAGTCGTGTGGTATTTGCGGGCGATAGCCGAAAGTGTGTCGCCCTTCTTGACAACATGAACGGTCGGCTTCTTGGCCGGAGCAGGAGCGGGCTTGGCCTTGGGCGCGGGCTGCACCACCTCGTTCGCAATCTTCGCCAATGAGTCCTGGGCGGTCACGGTCTCCCCCCTACCCTCCATCGGATCGGGCACATTGCGGCCATTGTCGCGCACAATGATTTTGTTGGAATTTCTGTCAATGTCCTGATAGGCCTTGCTCAGCGTTTCCGTCGTGATTTTCACATCCTTGTTGACTTTCTTCACCTTACGGTTGTGACTCAGCAGCCATTCGTAAGTTTCCGACACATAGAACACTTTGGCCAATTGAGAATGATTGTACCCGTTGAGTTTGTCAAAACGAAGCAGATGCGTGGAGCCGCACTTTTTCATGGCATCCACGACAATCTGCGACTGGCTGAGGGGCACGGCGTTGTCGGCAGTGCCATGTAAAATCCAGAACGGCAATGTATTGAGTCCACACACATCGCCTCTTGACTTTCCGCCGCAGAGGGCCATGGCAGCCGCGAACGGCTCGGGATAGGCCGACACGAGGTCGAAGGTGCCATAACCGCCCTGGCTCATGCCGATGACATAGACGCGGTCGGTGTCCATCTCGAAACGAGCCTTCACCCAATTCAGCACATTCATCAGCTTGTCAGGGTTCCACGGGCCGCCGGGGTTCTGCGGGGCGATGATCAAGGCGTCGATGTCGCGCCCCATCGAGATGGCATCCAAGCAGCCGTACTTGCGCACACGATTCAGGTCGGTACCGCAGAGGCTGTGCCCGTGAAGGAACAGTATAACGGGCATCTCACTCTTTTTCACTGCATAATCGTCCGGTGTGGAGATCCAGAAATCATAGCCGTTGTTCACCACATTGCGATAGGTCGTGAACGTATATTCTGTCTGTGCAAAGACAGACATGGACAATACTATTGCCCCGAAAAGTGCAACAATCTTCTTCATAAAACAGTTTTTTCGGCATCACGCCGATGATTGGTTATTCTTTTGGTTTCTCAGTGTTAAAAAGGGCTTTGACCATCTTGGCCTCATCGCCCTCGGAGTAGATATCTTCGCCCGGCGAGGGTTTTAGCTTGATGATGATGGCATCATTGGCGGCGCCCTCCACCTCCTTGTAGCCCACAATGGCATCGGTGGCAGCAATCACGCTGGGCGCAATGCGAGTGAAAACCATGAAGTCGGCCCAGATGGCGATCTCCTCCAACGACTCGCTCATCGGCAACCGTTTGCCATCGCGCAAGACCGCCACCGCCTTCTCCCCCGACTTGAGAAAATAGGCGATAATGTCCTGGTTTATTTTTTGGCCATATCCGTTGTTGTACAAATAAACGTATGTCTTGGACGTGCCGTTTTCTGCATATTCCATCGTGGATCGGTGTTTGCCGTTCGCATCGTAAAATTCCCAACTTCCAATGCGCTTACCCTTGAGATAATCTCCTGTGACAGAAATCTTTCCCTTTGGAAAATAGGCAGTGGAACGTCCATTGCGCTTGCCTTCTAAATAGTTCTCCTCCAGGCTCACCGTCCCGTCTGTGTAGAAAGTTTTATAGACACCATTGAGCCGGTCGTTCAAATAGTGCGTCTCTTCCAACAAATTGCCGGTCTCCTTGGAAAAGACCTGCCATGTGCCAGAGCGCTTGCCCTGCACATACTCCTCCACTGTGATCAGCTGGTCATTGTTGGCATAATAACGCCAAACACCGTCTTTCTTTTGGTCTATGAAAACGCCTTCGGATGCCTTATGGCCGTTTTCATGATAGATGACCGTCTTCACTTTGTGAACGCCTTGCACAAACTCAGTGGTGCTCTTGAGCTTGCCGTTGGCATGGTAATACTGGAAGGTGCCGTAGGGCACATTGTCCTTGAACTGGCCTTCATATATCAGTTTGCCCTTCTCATATTTTTTCCATACGCCCTGTTTTCTGCCCTGGGCATCGGTCTTGTTAATGTTCGCGGTGTCCTGGCCATACAATGAGATGGCGAAGAGACAGCCTATCAAGATGAGTATTCGTTTCATTTTCGTCGTTTATTTACTATCCAGATTTTTCAGGACGATGGCGCTGCGGCTGGGCAGGTAGAGCTTCACTCGCGGGAGGCCTGCTCGTGTAGTGGCGCAGTACTCGGTCGTCTCGTCGATGTTACCAAAACCGTTGTACTTGGGCGAATCGCTGTCCAAGCAAATGGTATAACGGCCTTTTTTGCAAGTTATTTCATAATCGGTGAAAGATTTCGCGGGATTGAAGTTGAAGACAAACAAACAAGGCCCGCGATGATAGGCCAAGATCAGGTCTCCGTTGTTGTCGCAGCACTTCTCGGGTTGGTAGTCGAGGAGATTCTCGCGCTTCACGAGGTGTATCATGTCGGCATCGAAGCGGTTGAGTCCTGCATACTTGAGCAACTCATCGTCGGCGAGGTTCCATTGGCGGCGGGCGTAGTGGCACGACCAGCCGTTGCCCTCGCGGGGGAAGTCAATCCACTCGGGGTGTCCGAACTCGTTGCCCATGAAATTGAGATAGCCGCCTGATGCCAGGGTCAGCGTCACCAATCGGATCATCTTGTGCAGGGCAATGCCGCGGTCCACCGTCATGTCTGGTGTAAGAACCGACATGGCCGTGTACATTTTGCTGTCGATCATGCGGAAGATGAGCGTCTTGTCGCCCACCAACGCCTGGTCGTGGCACTCCACATAGCTTATGGTTTGTTCTTCACGACGTTTGTCGGTCATCCGGAAATAGATGTCACCCATCCCCCACTGTTCGTCGGAGAGTGTCTTGACCGTCTTGGTCCAATAGTCGGCAATGCCCATCGACATGCGGAAGTCGAAGCCTATGCCGCCCTGTTCCGTTGGGAAGGCCATACCCGGCATGCCGCTCACATCCTCGGCAATGGTCACCGCCTGCGGGGCGAGACCGTGTACCAAGTTGTTGGCCATTGTCAGATAGGCAACCGCGTCCTCATCGACATTGTCGTCGAAATACTGCGCATACTCCAAGAAGTCCACTCCCAAGCCGTGGTTCAGGTAGCACATGCTGGTGACACCATCGAAGCGGAAGCCGTCAAAATGAAACTCCTGCAGCCAATACTTGAGGTTTGCGAAGAGGAACAGCAGCGTTTCCTGCTTCCCGTAGTCGAAACAGCGGGAGTTCCACACGCGATGGTGCCCGCGCTCGCCGGAGTGGAAATAGAGGTTGTCGCTGCCGTCGAAGAGGGAAAGCCCCTCTTTTTCATTGGAGACGGAGTGCGAATGGACAATGTCGAGGATCACGGCGATGCCTTCTCGGTGCGCCGTGTCGATGAGCTCCTTCAGCTCTTCGGGCGTGCCGAAGCGCGACGAGGGCGCGAAAAAGTTGGAGACCTGATAGCCGAAAGAGCCGTAATAGGGATGCTCTTGGATGGCCATCAGCTGTATCATATTGTAACCCAGTTTTTTGATTCTCGGGATAACATTCTCCTTGAATTCCCAGTAGGAGGCGACCTTGTCTTCTTGCGAAGACATGCCCACATGGGCCTCGTATATGAGCGGGTGCGTGACCTTCGCGGGCGCGTCATGTTGCCATGGGTAGGGTGTTTCCGGCTCCCACACCTGGGCGCAGAAGACTTTGGTGGTGTCGTCCTGCACGACTCGGGTGGCGTATGCGGGCAGGCGCTCGTCGGCACCGGAGCGCCAAACCATCCAGAGCTTGTAGAGCATCCCGTGCTTCAACGCAAAGTCCGGCAACTCAATCTCCCAGTCGCCGTTGCCGAGGGCGTGGAGCGCGAATTCAGGCTTCACCTGCCAGCGGGAAAAGTCGCCATACAGGTAGAGCTGCACAGCATTGGGGGCCTTTTCCCTGAACACCCACCCCTTCTCGGTGCGGTGCAGGCCGTAATAGAGGTAACCATTGGCCATGTCGGACAACGGGCGCTTGCCGTCGGTGAACTCCAGTTCACGAAGCACCGCACGCTGACGCCGTTTCTGCAGCGCCGCCGCGTATGGCTTGAGATATGGGTCTATCTTTACAAGTTCAGGGCTCTTTATCATTTTGGAACAATGCTTTATGCAAACAATCAATATTGGATGACAAAGGGATGGGGTGTTTCCCATCGCGTCATCATATCGCGGAATTTCTTGTAATCCTTCAGGGAAATCACGCTCTCCGTAAGCCTCAACTGGCGGGACACCGTCAACTTGTTGCCCGACACCGAGACCTTGATCGTGACGGAGCCAAACGGATACGATTTGCTGTACTCATACGGGCTCACTATCCATTTTGCATCGGCGGGAAGAGAGACCTCATAGAGGTAACGTTCCTCTGTCGGGACAACAGCCACGGGATGCTTGCGCTGACGCGGCAGGTTGACAGACCGCACCGCCGTGCCATAGTCGCCATCGTGTAACAAAAGCTGGCAATAACGACCGGTCAAAGGATCCACTTCTGCAATCAAGCCACTCCCCTTCTGCTGAAGCGTACGCTCCATTGGTGAAACAATCTCTGCATTCCTGACCATCACATCGGGAACCAGCTTATCCTCCGATTTCGTAAGATTCACTTCCACTTCCCTTTCCACTTTAAGGTTCTCCGGCTGGAAATTGAACACATTTCCATTTTTATCGATAAAGCTGTCATTGGCACGACTCACATCCAGGGAGAGCCGGCTTTTCGACGCAGCGGAGATGTAAAAGAGCTTGCCATCCATATCCAAGCGCAGAAGCGATTCCGGATTGTCCATCAGATGGCTGTATAGAAGACCAAAACGCGCATTGAAGCCTGCCGTGCGCAGCATCGACTCCAGAAGCAAGTTCTTCTCCACCGGTGTACCGCAGTTGGTTGTCCACACCATGTAGGGCGATGCCACGACGTATGCCATGTATCGGATCGGAAGCGCATTGGTATGGATATTGTCATGCACATAATCGCGAATCGCGATGACCTTCTCCATAGGGGACACGTCTTTGTCGATGATAGGCTTCAGAACAGCATCGTACAAATTGGCGGGAGCCGGCATGAAGGCGTTTTGCATAGTGAAATCCGACATGAAGCTGGTAGGACTATCGAATGTGGTGAACATCAGATAGGGAAGCTCGTTGTGGGGCAAGTAATTCTCGGCCGTCTTCTGTTCCAAATTATCAAATTTCCACTGCAACTTGCGGACATTGCCCTCCGTGGACTCCACCGCATCTGCAACCGCGTGTGTCCGGGACATGTACCTCTGCCAGTTTAGATTATGATATAAATTCAGGTCCTTCGGCACGGTGACAGCTATCTCATAGTGGTCCACAGGAGCATCTTCATACAGATCGACACGTTCCATCAGCGACGGCAAGAAGGGTTGTTGCGTATGGATGGTGTAGTCGAGCACGACAGTTGCGTCATACTCCAAGGCCGTGTGGGTCACCACCATCTCTCGCAAAGGATTGAAGCGTTCACAATCCGTGCAAGAGTAGGGCAAACTGGGATTGAAAGCGTTTTCAGGCGTTTTCACAACACTGCCGTCCTTGCGCACCGTATAGGCTTCGTTAATTGTCAGAGTCTGATATTCTGGATTATAGACAATAAATGTCTCACCGTATTTATCGAAGGAGGCGGTCGTAAAAAGCTGAAGCTCCTTGCGATAACGATAATCCATGCTGCCATCTTCGTTGAGGGTGTAAGATCTCGAAATCAGATGATAAGTCGCCTCATACCCTTGTGCCGTCGCAGAGACGATGAAAAAAATCACGGATAGCAATATACAAAATGAATGTCTGTTCATCACAATCAAGTTTTGAAGGTTAGCGACTCAGCACGACAGGCGTGTCCATATAAAAATGTTGGTTAATGACGGCCTGGCGGTACGATGGCCAGTCCCCGGCCTCATAGACTCGCTTGCTAAAGCGGATGTTTTCGTGAAAGCGGAGCATCGAGTTTTCCAACTGATAGCCGCCATCAAAGGTAACGACCCCGTTGTTGTTAGTACGTGTTTTGGGAATTTGCGCGGAGGTATAGCCAGAAGGCAGCGTCATCGTCTCGGAAAGCTGCACCAGTCGGGAGCAACGGTCGTTGAAAGGCAAGGTGCGCGTTTCCAACGAAGTGTCGTAATAGAGGTGCGGCATGGCGAACTTATAGAAGCCCTTGGCCAAGAACGGTGTGACGACCATCACATTGTCGGTAACCGTAGCGTAGTCGGGGATGACAAACTTGTAGGTTATGGAAACGGGCTGCTCGAGGTAGCGGTCCTCGTCAGTATATTTGACACTCTTGATGACGGCGTTGGGATAGAGGGAGAGCAGCTGGCGCTCCACGTTTTCGCGCCACTCGGTGCGGCGACCGCGGAAGACGGCGCGCACAGTTCGGTCGGATTGTCCCTCGGCGGTGACCGTCACCGTGCCGGAAAGTGCGCCTTTCCTATTCAACTTAGTGGTGGCAGTCATCCTGAGATAATGGTTCTCCGCCCTGGAGACAGGCGTAAGGCCGAGGTTGGCGCCTTGCGGCAGGCCCATCAGATAGTTCTGTTGCTGTTCGGCGCTGGACCACAGCTCGCGCACGCCGGGCACCCAAGTGGGGTCAAGCAGCTGGTAGTTGCCATTACGGCGTTGGACCACCGTGACACAGTGGTTGAACTGGTCGGCCGGGATGTCATCAATGCGTTCTCCGGCCATGGTCATGGCGGCATACGCCTTGAAGCCGGCAGCACGCAACATCGCAATCAGCATGCCGGCCTTGTCCTTGCAGACGCCGCAGCGGTCGGTGAAGTTCATCTCGCACTTGTGGAGGGTGAACCCCTCGCCTTCACCCATCGAGATGCCTGAGTAGCGCATATTGTCGGCCACCCAGTGCGTCAGGATGGAGATGCTGTCGTTCTCGCTTTTAGCAGGACGGAGCAGTTCCGCCACCTTCCGCTTCACCTCCTCGGTGGGCACGAAGCTGCCGTAGTCCTCGTTCACGCCATAAAACCAAGTGGACTTGGCCTGCCAATTCTCGGCGGTGGAGAGCAGCAGTTTGGTTTGCACATCGTTGTCAGCCAGTGTATGAGCAGGCTTTTCAAGAGGCATTATATCTTTTTTTGCGAAGGTGTATATGACACGTCCGCCAAGTTCCTTGCGGTCGGCCTGCAACGTGCCGTGGTAAATGGCATACTGAACCTTCTTGGCAGGCAGCACGCTAAGGGAATAGACCTTCTCGCGCACAGGCTGGTGACTCCAGAAAGGGACGATGTCGTAGAAGTGGCCGCGCATCGGCGGGATGTATTTGGCATCGGGGTCCTCACCCTGCAACAAGGCGTAGGTGAAGCCCTTCTTGTAAGTCACATATTCCACGGCATCGCCGGGTTCCAGGCGACCGATGGCCACCATCTTCTGACAGGCGCCCCAATAGATCATGCGGGCTGGCGCAGGATAGTCAAGCACCGGGTTGTCGATCTTCTCCATCAGACCACTCTTGCGGTACACCTTCACCTCGCGAATCTCCACGTATGCGGAAAGCGGGTCGTAGTCCATTTTCACGCAGTTGAAGTCGCGCCCGCCGGCGGGGGTGAGCACCTTGTAGAGGACATGGCCATAGACGTGGCTCAGTCCGCTCTCTTCCATCACCACACGGGTGCTGTCGAAGAGGGTGACGATGTCATGTCCTGAATATTCGGCATCCGGCACCGAGGCCAGCAGCTGCTGCACGGACTGCGCGTGCAAGCCTGTCATCACGATCAAGAGGAACGCCAGGGCTATAAAACATTTTCTCATACCTTTTGATTTTGCGGGGTTATATACACTGAGCCGCAAAAATACAAAAAATTAGCGGACAATTTTTTCAAAGTCGCTCGCCGGGTGCTTGCAAATCGGGCAGATGAAATCCTCCGGTAGCTCCTCTCCCTCATATTCGTAACCGCAGATAACACAGCGCCACACCGTCTTACCCTCCGACGTGACGCCCACAGGCTCCGGCTTCGGCTTGATATATTCCTGATAATAGGTGTATGTGGCCGACGGCACATCCGTCAGCGGCTCCATTTCCACCACCCTGCCGACGAAGATGGTGTGCGTGCCCAAATCCACCATCTGCTCAACCTCTGCCGAGATGAATGCGTTGGTGCCCTTGGTAACCGCCAGTGTGCCGTTCTTCACACGCCGGCAGTCCGCAAAGTCCGCGAACTTATCGACCTCGCGTCCCGACTGGAATCCGAAGTGCTTGAACAGCTCAAATCCCGCCTTCTCGCTGATGATGGAGGCGGTGAATCTCCCTGATTCCTTAATCATATCGTGTGTGTAATTCATCTTGTTGACGGTGACGGAAATCCTGTTGGGTTCCTGGGTCACCTGCGCCACCGTGTTGGTGATGCAGCCGTTGTCGCGGCCATTATGGCAGGCCGTCACGACAAACAATCCGTATTGGATGCAAAACATAGGGTTCGTACTCATTGTATTTTTTTAAAGTGCAAACATACAAAAAAAACTGTATGGCCAGCATCCTTTTCAGGCACCAATGTGCAGGGACATCAAAAAAAGCCTTTCCCTGCAAGTTCACGCCTGAAAAAAATATATCTTTGCCGCCCTTAAAAAAACGACTATGAGTGAAACCATATTTTTCATCAGCTTTATCATCCTCATCGCCTTTTTGCTCGCCCTTGACTTAGGCGTGCTCCACAAGAAAGACAAAGAGGTCACCTTTAAGGAATCAGCAATCCAAACGGGAATTTGGGTCACTTTAGCCATCGCATTCTTCTTCTTTATCCGATTTGGGGGGCACCTCATCCACAATGTGCACGACAATGACAAGATCGTGGAACTGCATCAAAAGTACCATGACGACCTGAACATCGACCCCTCTGCGCCCTTTGAAGAAAATCTCAAACTCTACAACAAGAACCTATCCTTGGAATACATCACGGGTTATGCCATGGAGGAGACACTCTCCATCGACAACATCTTTGTCATGATCATGATTCTCATGTCGTTCGGTGTGGAGAAAAAATACTACCATCGTGTGCTCTTCTACGGAATCCTCGGAGCCATCGTGCTGCGTTTCATCTTCATTTTCGCGGCGGCAGCCCTCATTCAGAAATTCCGGTGGGTCCTCTTCATCTTCGGCGGCGTGCTAATCTATTCGGGTGTCAAAATGTTCCTGGAGCGGAACAAGGACGAGCACATCGATGTGGAGCATCATCCCGTCGTCAAGTTCTTCACCAAACGCCACTGGAGCACGCCTAATTTCGACGGCCACAACTTCTTCTCCAAAGTCGATGGAAAATGGCTCTGCACCCCACTCTTCATCGTCCTGCTCATCATCGAATTCTCTGACATCATCTTTGCCTTCGACTCCGTGCCCGCCGTTTTCTCCGTGACCAACGACCCCTATATCGTCTTCTTTTCCAACATCTTCGCCATCATGGGGCTCCGTTCCCTCTTCTTCATGTTAGAGAGCGTGCTCGACAGGTTCTGGTTCCTGAAAATCGGCCTTTCCGCCCTGTTGACCTTCATTGGTGTCAAGATGTTGCTGCCGTTGGTACATCTCCACATCGGCACCATGGCTTCCCTGTTTGTCATCATAGGCATTCTGACGCTGAGCATCATCGTTTCGATAGTGTTCCCCAAGAGGAGAACCGGAACAATATAGAAGATTCAGCTGATATTTCGCGGATTCAAGTAAAAACGGTACATTCTTTTTGCATCCTCGCCGGCGTAGTCCACGCCGATGCGCGGGGTGATTTCCACTTTGTCATCGGGAACCGACAAGCCCCTGTCTTCCAACCAAATCGTATCACCATCCAAAGAGACGCCATTATCGGCCACCGTCAGTCCGAGAGCTTTGCAAAGTTTGCCCGGGCCATCAGCGAGGGGGGCTCCCCCGCGCAGCTTTCCCGTGCGTTGCAGCATCAGTTCCTCGCCATGGGTGGGCAAAAGCCCCCGCACCAAAATGGCATCGGGAACTTCTTCCGCGTTGGTAACGAAGTTGAGCATCGAGTGCATTCCATAACAAAGGAACATATAGACCACCCCGCCCTCGTGGTACATCATTTCATTGCGGTGCGTGCGACGGCCTCCGTATGCATGCGAGGCCCGGTCGCCAATCCCCTTGTAGGCCTCCACCTCGGTGAGGATACCACCGGCCAACTGTCCGTCCTTCCGAGTGAAAAGATACTTGCCCAAAAGATTGCGCGCCATTGACTCCACGTCGTTTCCCAAAAAATACGATTTTTGCAACCGATTCATAAAAGAAGAATTTTCCGGCAAAATAACAAAAAAAATTTGCACAAGTTGCAACATTTTCATCTGGAATTCGTCTTATGACATGTTTGCGAGCGTATGGTAACAAAAGAAGAACAAAAACTGATTGACGGATGCATACAAGGCAAAAGCGTCTGCCAGAAGCAGTTATATCTGGATTACGGCCCGATTGTCAAGGGCGTGTGCCATCGTTATGCCGCAAACGAAGAAGAGGCCGAAGACCTGTTTCACGACACTTTTGTCTTCATCCTGACACATTTCAAGGAGTACGACCACATCACCTCTTTGGGCGGATGGCTTTACAGAATAGCGGTCAACAAGGCTGTGGACTACTATCGGAAACGCTCTCGCCACAACATGCAAGAGCTGAATGACGATCTCTTCGCCTCCTCCATCAACCCCTCGCCGATGGCGGAAGTGCTCTCGTTGGAACAGCTTGTCTCCTTCATCAACGAGTTGCCCGATCGCCAACGCATAGTCTTCAACATGTTCGTCATCGACGGCTATTCACAAGAGGAGATTGGGAAAGCCATCGGCGAGAGCCACAACAATGTGCGCACCTTGATGTTTCGGGCCAAGGCCAATTTGCGCAAAAGCATCCGAAAATATCTCAATCACGAAGAATTTGACATATAAAATCAGGACTTTACAAACACATACGATAAAAACAACCCTTACGATATGAAGCTGCAAGAAAAACTCAAAAACTATACCCATCCCGTGGACGAAGCCGGTTGGGAGGCCATCTCCTCCGACCCCGCATTGGTGCGATACAATCGTGGGCGGCTGGTACGCCGTGTATGCGCATACGGTATTCCCGCCTTGGTGGCCACCGCCGCCTTGGTCACCGTGCTTACGCTAAGCACACGCCACACAGAGTCCACGACAACCCCGCAGGTTCCGGAGACCGCCATGCCCGCCCCGCAACCCACGCCCGCGCCTGCACCCGTCACAGTTCCCGGACCGACAACGGAAGCCATCACAAGCCCTGCTTCCGCCCTTCCTGGCAATAGTCCCGCGACTGCCGAGCATTCTGTCTCGCCAGAGCCCCTCCGCACAACCGCCCCCGTGGAACTTCAACATCCAGAATCCAACACTCAACACGTATCGACTCCGCATTTGGAGACGGCGACACCGACGTTGGTGCTCACCAAGCCCGTCCCCACCCCCAAAAAAACAGAAACAGTTGACAACCAGCTCCACAGCCCGACCATCGAAACGCTTCAAGATGAAACGAAGAATCAGATCGAAGAGACTGACGAGCCCACCGCAGAATCGCACTACAACTTTTTCGTGCCCAACGCCTTCACCCCGAACAATGACGGACTCAATGATGAATTGTACGTCAAGGCGAACTTCAAGCCGAGCACCTTCGAGATAGCCATTTACAACCGGCGCGGCGAACTGGTGTATCATTCTCGCGACATGGAACGTGGCTGGGACGGCAACTGGAAAGGTGACGAGCTGCCCGGCGAAATCTACACCTACGTCATCAAATACACCGATCCCGATGGCAAACTGCTTTCTCGCAAAGGACAAGTGATTCTCATCCGATAACAAGCGCCCATGACACTCAACAGAAGCATTGCACCGCCACAGCACCCTGTCTCCGGCATCTCCCTCACACCGCCACGCCGCCATGTACTTTCCAACGGCATCCCTGTCTTCATCATCGACAACCCCACACTCGACCTCATCCACCTGAACATCGAGTTAGCCGTGGGGTCTCTGCACGAGAGTATCAAACACACGCTCCGATTCGCCTATTTCCTGCTCAAGGAGAGCTCGCCCAGGCACACCGCCACCGAGATGGACGGATTGCTTGATTTCCATGGCGCCTCTTTCCATGTTTCCGTGACCCTTGACCGAACCCGGTTCAAAGTCGCCATTCCCAAGAAGAACGTCCCGCTTATTCTGCCCTTTATCTATGAGTTTCTCTCCGCCCCACACTATCGCGAAGAGAATCTTTCCATATATAAAGAACGAAAAATCAAAGATTTAGAATACAGTTCAAAGAAAACAGATGTTCGATGTTCGCAATTGGCGTTGCATGCCCTTTTCGGGGAGCGTCTGGCTGCCGGACAGTTTTCCACCCGCGAGAACCTGCAGGCGGTGACTATTCCCCAAATGGAGGCATGCCACCGCACAACCTTTTGTGCCGAGAACCTGTGCATTTACGCCACGGGCAACTTCGATGCCGATTTGGAGCAGTGCATTGACGGACTTTTCAGCCAGGTGCCGCACGGCACAGCCGCATCACGCATCCACGACCTGGCCCTCTTTGCCGAGAGTGCCCCGCTCGTGCAGGAAGAGATGGCTGGCAGCGTACAGTCCTCCATCATGCTCTGCCGTCCCTCCATCGGCTATGGAGACCCTGAGCGCCGCGACTTGTCCATCCTCACCACGTTGACAGGCGGCTATTTCGGTTCCCGCTTGATGCAGCGCCTGCGCGAGAGGGAGGGCTACACCTACGGTGTCTATGCAGACCTCACCTTTTTCGGCAACCAATCGCTCTTCTCCATCGGCAGCGAGGTGAACGCCAAAGACACCCGCGCAGCCATCAGCGCCTGTTTTGAAGAGATGGACCGACTCTGCCAAGAGCCTGTCAGCGAGGAGGAACTGGAACTGCTACGGCGGCAAATCGAAGGCGGCTTGCTGCGCGACGTGGAAAACTCCGTCTCCTACATGACAAAATTCGCCTACTGGCACGCACGCGGCCTTGACGAGCACGAATTCAAGACCATGTTGCAACGCGCAAACGAAATCTCACCAGAACAACTTTTAATATTGGCAAAAAAATTTTTCGCGCACAATAATTTCACACAAATCATCGTTGGAACTATTTATTAATAAGTTTGCAATAGAGTAAGAACAGGTATGCGGAAAGCGATTGCTACAATTTGGTTGTTGGTATTGATGGCACAGGTCGTCTTTGGCTACGATCCACCCACATTGGTATGCCTGCGCCTCACCAGTGCCACGCAACTTCATGTGGAATGGAGCAACACCACCGACTGCGGAAATTTCAACGCATACGACATCTATGTCAACGGTACTTTCATCGAGAGCTACACAGCCTCTTCCCCCTATACACTTTGCAATTACAGCGGACGAGACATCACGGTCACGCCGGCATCCTCCTACTCCTGCCACATCATCGCACGCGACACCAACGGCGGCTCCTGGCAGTCGAACACTCTTCAGATGCCCAACCTGACAGTGACGGTCAGTCCTGACAGCTCGCGCATTTTCCTCTCCTGGGATTCTCCCTCCTCCAGCGCATTGGACTCCACCTGGGGAAGCTCCTTTTTCATCTTCAAACGCCACTATTACGAAAACGCTTTCCCGATACAGCCCTTCGCCACCGTTCCAAACACCGTCCTCACCTATACCGACACGGCCGATGTCTGCTACAACCAAGTCTCCTACCGCGTCGATATCACCAATCGATACCCGATGGGGAACTCGCTTATCGGCACATGTCCCTTCTCCACCTCTATCGGATCCGCCATAGTGGTTGACAGAAGCAAGCCCAATCCCCCCGTTCTTGACAGCGTCTCGGTAAACGAGCAGAACCAACCTGTCTTGGGCTTTCATGCGACGGATTCAGCCATGATGGGCTACATCATCTACAGCAACGACTACGGTCCATGGGAGCCTCTCGACACCGTTTACAACTCCACCTCCTGGACCGACAACAACGATGCCGAACGGTGTTACCGCATCGCCGTGATGGATTCTTGCTCGAACGTCTCTGACATGATCGGTCAAAACATTTATCAATGCACCCTCAACATGTTCGTCAACAACTTGAATGCCTGCCAACGGTCGGCGGCTATCAGTTGGCAAACATATCCCAACCTCTGGGGCGGCATTGGCGAATACGAGATTTTTATCAGCACAGACAACGGCACCACCTACCAGAGCGTAGCCACCACGACAGACAACAACTACACACTTGCGGATTTGACACCAGGAACGAGCTACCGGGTTTTTGTCCGCGTTCACAACACAGATCACACCATTTCCGCCTCCAGCAACCGCCGCGACTTCATTCTGGAATCAACAGGCTCCCTCGACATGACCCACATCCTGTCAGTATCGGTCATCGACAACGACCATATCGGCATCCATGTGCTGACCAGCGGCGACACACTCGACTTTCACGAGATTCGCCTGGAGCGCAGCGACAACGGCACGGATTTCACCACCATTGCGACTTTGCCGTATCATGCTGCCGCCGACTATAATTTCACCGATGCCTCGGCGGAGTTCGAAAAGCGCATCTATCACTACCGCACCCATGTGCTGGACCATTGCAACTCCGAAAGTGGATTTTCCAACGTGGAGCACAACATCCTGCTGCAAGGCGAGGCTACCACCGCCCAGGAGAATGTGCTGCGATGGATCAGCTATGGCGACAGTCCGTCCGATGTGGACCACTACAGTGTCCTGCGCAAGTTGGAAGTGGAGCCTGCCTTCAACGAACTGCCTGACATCATAGCCCCCGCCTCGCTCAATGTCTTTCACGACGATGTGGCTGCCCTCTTCGGGGGCGGCTCCAAGTTCACCTATTATGTAACAGCAAAACTCGCCCTTGATGAATTCGGCTTTGAAGAAACCAGCATCTCCAACCAGGTCATGGTGCAGCAGCTGCCCAACACATACATTCCCAATGCGTTCACGCCATCGGAATCCATCAACAACATCTTCTTGCCCTCCAACACTTTCGTCTCCGGGGAACATTACAGCCTGCGCATCTATGCCCGCACCGGCGAACTCATTTTCCTGACACACGACCCGAACAGGGGTTGGGACGGAACCTCCAAAGGGAAGCCCTGTCCTATAGACACCTACGTTTACAAACTCGAATATGTGCGTCCCGACGGCACACTGTTCGAGAGGACAGGCACCGTGACGCTGATCCGATAGACCTTCTCCATTGAGGGTATCAATTTGGCGAACACAACATTCTGTTTTTTTCCTACCTTTGCCGCCCAAAAAATTTCCCATCCGACCACTAACCATCAAGCTTGTGCAATCACTTCACAAAGAAAGCAATAAAACACTTTTCGGCACCATTTGCGGTATTGGGGCCGCCGTATGTTATGGCACCAACCCCATAGGTGCCCGGTTATATGAGGAAGGCATGACGCCGAGCAATGTCCTTTTCTGGCGGTTTGGCCTGGCGTGGGTCATCATTGCGGCAGTGATGCTGCTCCGCAAAGAACAACTCAAGGTCTGCAGATCTGAATTTGCCACCTTGAGCATATTAGGCCTGCTGTTTCTGGCCTCATCCTTCACACTCTATGCCAGTTTCCAGCTGATGGATGTCGGGGTGGCCTCCACCCTGCTCTTCGTCTATCCGGTGCTCACCGCAGCCATCATGGCCGTTTTCTTCAAGGAAAAACTGACTTGGGCCACGACTCTCTCCATCATCCTGTCTTTCTTTGGAGTCATGCTGTTGTATTGGACACCGGACGGTGGCCGGCTTTCGGCTGCCGGTGTGGTGTTGGTGCTGATTTCGGCACTCACATACGCCTTGTACATCATCGTCATGAACCGCTCCCAACTGGCGATGTCGTCCTTCAAAATCAATTTTTATGTACTCATATACTGCGCTTTGGGCAATCTAATCCTATCGTTTTGCACCGGACATGGCGTACAGATGCCTGCCCATGCCACCAGTTGGTTCTATGTGGGGTGGCTGGCTGTCGTCCCCGCCATTCTGGCCTTGGTGATGATGGTCTATGCGGCAAAATATATCGGCTCCACCCCAACCGCCATCATCGGGGCACTCGAACCGCTTACGGCCGTGCTCATCGGAATATTCATGTTTGGCGAGGTCTTCACCGTCCGTCTTGCATTCGGAATCCTTCTGATATCCAGCGCCGTCTTCATCATTGCCCTTTACAGCAACCGAAAAGCAGCCTGACATATCATCCCCTGACAAACGAAAAGACAATGCGTAAAAAAGGAGTCACGAAGCATCAGCCTCGTGACTCCTTAAAATTATAATCGCCAGATGATTAGTATCCGAAAATCTCTTCCAATGTGAGTTTTGTGACCTTTCCGTATTTCTCAAGTCCTTTCAGATCCACTTCTTTCTCATTGCCAAGCACCACGACCACTCTCTTCTGTCCTTTGATATAATTGGCATTGAAGTTCTTCACATCGTTGATGGTCATCTTTTGGATGGCATTATAGTCCGCTTTGTCCGTGGGAGCTTTCAAACCCTTTTCCTCGCAAGCCAGATAATAATTGATAATGCTCATCTTGCGGGTACGGTTGGTTCTGTATTGCGAAATCAGTGATGTTTTAGCCAGGTCGAAGTTCAGTTCAGACACGGGCATGTTGTCCAACAGGTCGGTGAAGGCCTCCATAGCGTCAATCAGTTTGTCGTTCTGCGTGCCGATGTGGGTCATGTTATAGTTGGACATGCCCTTTTCACCGGGTTCCACATAGTAGGCGGCGGCGGAGTAGGCCAAGGAGCGTTTCTCCCGGATCTCCTGGAACACGATGGAGTTCATGCTGCCACCGAAGTACTCATTGTACATCTCAATGGAGGGGCTAAACGTCCAGTTGGCAGGAATGGAGGTCGTAAGCTGGCGGCACAGCGACTGTTTGGCGTCATAATGGGCAAAATAGACCTTGTTGTCCTTCGTGGGGAGACGATCATAGTCAGGTCCCATCTTGACGGGTTTCTTGGCCGGATGCACACTGTGCTTGTCGGTGATGAGCGCTTGCAAGTCGTTGAGACTCAGGTCACCGTAATAGAGAATGCGTTGCGGCTGGGAGGTCATCGTCTTGATCTGGTTGACAACATCCTGTGCCGTGATTTTCTGCACCTCCTCGTTGCTGACGAAATACTTGCGGGTGTTGTCCTTGCCGTAGGAGACATAGCGCAGCATATTCTGGAATATGCTGTTCTGTCGGGACTTGGCATCGTTACGGCTCTTCAGCACGTCGCTGATGGAGTTTTGGACAGACTCATCAGAAATTTTCGGGTGGTTGAGAATATCCTCCACAATGGCCATCGCTTTCTCCATATTCTCGCTCAGACCTGAGATATGGACGGTCGCGTACTTATCGCCGAATCCGATGGAGTAAGAGCAGGCGAGGTCGTACATCTCGCGGTTGATCTGACTGAGGGTGCGGTTCTCGCTCTCAAGCTGGTCGAGGAAGGAATTGGTGATGCCGGCCTTCTTGTCGTAAAATCTGCCATAGTTGTAGCGGTAAGCCAACTGAAAGCGACCATTATCGGTGTTTTCCACATAAAGGACCTCGTTGCCGTTGGCCTTGCCCTTCTTCATATCCTTGTTGAAATCGACGAAAACGGGTTCGATGGGGGCGACCTTCATGTTCTTGACCTCCGTCAGGAAGGAGCTCTCCACATCACGGTTCATGACCACAGGGGTGATTTCGGGCTTGTCAACTTTCTGCACGTCACGTTGTTCGCCTTGGCGTTTATAGACCACCACATAATTGTTTTTCTTGAAAATGCGGTTTGCAAAATCCACCACATCCTCTTTGGTCACATAGCTCATGTTTTCAGTCTCGTTGACCACATCTTGCCAGCTCTGGTGCGCAAGGTAAGCGAAAGCCATCTTCATGGCGCGGTTCACATTGCTCTCGAGGGAGGTCATATCACTGAGCTTTCGGTTGTTGATAGCGGCAGTGAGCAGGTCGGCATCCCAGTTGCCGGATTTCAGAATCTCGATCTGTTCCAGCAGGAGATCCTTCAGTTGTTCCAACGTCTGGCCCTGCTTGGGCATGCCGAAGAGACGGAAATAGGCATAATCGTTCATGTCGCTCACACCGGAGGCGGCATACTGGGCGAGCTGCTTCTGGTTGATGTTCTCGTCCATGATACCGCAGGAACCGTTCATCAGCACGGCATCCACCATTTCGGCGAGGAGAACGTCGCGGGAGCCGGTGCCGGCATCAATACGGAAGCCGATTTGCACATTCTCGGCCTCCAGACCGTACACGTCCACCACCTTTACCTCGCGAATGGGTTTCTCCTTTACATAGGTAAAGTCTGGAATATAGCGCGGCTGAATATTTCCGAAATATTTGTCTATCAAACGGATGGCCTCTTCAGGATTAAAATCGCCCGACATGGCGATGCAGTAGTTGTTCGGCACATAATAGGTGTAGAAGTGCTTGTTGATGTTCGTCAGCGACGGGTTCTTAAGGTGCTCGATCGTGCCGATGGTGGTCTGCGTGCCGTAAGGATGGTGCGGAAACAGCGCTTCGTTCAGCTTCTCGTAAGCCGTGCGGCTGTCGTTGGCCATGTTCATGTTCTTCTCCTCATAGACAGCCTCCAACTCGGTGTGGAAAAGTCGGAAAACGGGATTTGCGAAACGTTCGCCTTCAATCTTGAGCCAACGTTCCAGTTCGTTGCTTGGGATATCCTCCTGATAGACAGTCATGTCGTTGGAGGTAAAGGCGTTGGTACCCTGCGCCCCGATCATCGACATCATCTTGTCGTACTCGTTCGGGATGGCGTATTTGGATGCCTCGTACGACACAGAGTCGATCTGATGGTAGATGGCCTTGCGCTGGGCGGGGTCTGTGGTATGGTTATAGACCTCGTACAGTGCCTCGATTCTCTTAAGTTGTTCCTGCTCCTTCGGCCAGTCAAGGGTGCCAAAGTGGTTGGTGCCCTTGAACATCAGATGTTCGAGATAGTGGGAAAGGCCCGTGGATTCAGACGGGTCGTTCTTGCTGCCCACACGCACCGCGATGTAGGTCTGGATACGCGGTTCGTCCTTGTTCACGGACATGAAAACCTGAAGCCCGTTGTCCAACGTGTAGTGAATCACGTTCATCGGGTCGTTCTGATAGGTCTCCTTGTGGTAGTTTTGAGCATTGGCGCTGATAGCCAGGAGACAGAAGGCTGCCAGCAGAAATCCTGTAATACGTTTTCTATACATAATATTGTAAATTAAAGTGATTCAACAACAAGTAAGCATTGCCTGCGAGCTTCGCAAATCGCCGAGCAAATCCATGCATTTTTTAGGCTGCAAAGATAATGAATTTACGACATGAGAGCACCATCTGAAAAAAATTCCCATTTTTCTGCTCCAGACATCCATTCTTTTGCTACTTTTGCAGTCCAAATTCATTGCAGAATCCAACCTATGCACGCCACCGATTCCATTCGTTCCATCATAGACAAAGTACGCGACAGTCAGGACATTGACTTGGAACAGCTCACCGCCTTGCTCGACACCGACAATCACGAGGCCATAGATCATTTGCGCACCCAAGCCCGCGAGGTGGCGCAAAGCATTTATGGCAATGCCGTCTTCATGCGCGGTCTCATTGAATTCAGCAATGTGTGCCGCAACAACTGCCGTTACTGCGGCATACGTCGCGACAACACCCTGACGGAGCGCTACCGGCTTGATGACGACACCATCCTCGATTGTTGTCGCATGGGCTACGAATGCGGGCTGCGAACTTTCGTGCTGCAGGCGGGCGAGGACGGACATTATGACGATCCGCACATCGTGCCGTTAGTGCAGCGCATCCGCACGGAGTTCCCTGACTGTGCCATCACGCTCTCTTTAGGTGAGCGCAGCCGCGAGAGTTACCAAAAGCTCTTCGATGCTGGCGCGAACCGCTATCTGCTGCGCCACGAGACCGCCGATGCCGACCACTATGCGTACCTTCATCCTGCCGAGATGAGCTTTGAGCACCGCATGCAGTGTCTCCGTGACCTGCGCGACATCGGATATCAGGTGGGTGCCGGCTTCATGGTCGGCTCGCCGGGACAAACCCGTAGTACTCTGCTCAAAGACCTGCAGTTCATCCGAAGCTTCAAGCCCGAGATGTGCGGTATCGGCCCCTTCATTGCGGCGCAGAACACACCCTTCGCCCACGAGCCGAACGGCAGCGTAGAGCAGACCCTGCGCCTGCTTTCCATCATCCGGCTGCTGCATCCGCATGTGCTGCTGCCCGCCACCACAGCACTCGGCACACTCAACGCCTTCGGACGTGAATTAGGCATACAGGCTGGCGCCAACGTGGTGATGCCCAACCTCTCCCCTACCGAAAACCGCCCCAAGTACAGCATCTACGACGGCAAAATCTGCCTCGGCGACGATATCAGCCACTGCCGCAGCTGCCTCGAAACCCGCATCGAGTCTGTAGGCTACAAAATGGTGGTGGACAGGGGGGACTATAAGAGATAGCGATTGACAGATAAAAAAAGCACTTGCGAAGAATCGCAAGTGCCTGTTTGATGTGGAGCGTATGAGAATCGAACTCACGACCTCCTGACTGCCAGTCAGACGCTCTAGCCAACTGAGCTAACGCCCCATCCGTCGTGTTTTGAGGGTGCAAAGATACACTTTTTTTTGTTTGATAGAACACCTCGATTCATTTTTACACATACACCATATCATATTTAAAATCAACAATATATAACTCAATTTTACAAAACAGGAGTATAGACAAAGGACTTAACAATGGGCAAAAAAGACACATTTTCATCTTTTCCCGCAAAAAAATGACATCTATTTGACAAAAGCATCCAACCGTGCAACACTGGCAGGCAGTCATCAACACCACACTGATTTCCCGTGCCCATCATCGTGCCCCACTAATTAATCTCCAACGCATCTTAATCCACAAGGTGCCGGACACGATGACAATCATCACACGGGCAGCGATGTTCTTTCCATTATAAGTCTTGCACTTGGGAAACCCTCTTTAACATTTGCCATCATGGCATCTGGAAACGCCAACGACCAAACACGATAATCATTTTGTTTTCAACAAGTTATCAAGAAGACACATCGCTTCTTTCACAGAAACGGCTTCCGAGACACGTTTTTTGCCTTCATACACGCACACCATGCCGTGAGAGGCACCCACAATGCCGAAATCAGCATCGGCCATTTCGCCCGGACCATTCACGATACAGCCCATAACCCCGATTTTCAAGCCGGGATAGTCCGAAAAGCGTTCCTTGACCTTGGCGAGTACCGACTGGATGTCATATTGCGTGCGCCCGCATGAGGGGCAGGCGATAAACTCTGTTTTGCTCATCTTTATGCGACAGGCCTGAAGGATGGTCGCCTCCAGCTCCGCACAACACGTCGTTCCGAAATGGGGATTGGTCAATCTCACATTCTTGATTGCATGATTGTAACAGGCATAGCCTGTCAATGCCGCGCACTGGGCCATCCAAGTCTCGTAATCGTCTTCCACTGAGGTCCATTCCAAAACACGATCATGAATGATGCAATTCTCTGGCGACAACCGTTGCACGGCCTGCACCAACTTATGGGCAAAAGGTGTCTCGTTCTCGGGCGCTTCCGTCAGGGAGACGCGAATGGTGTCGCCCACGCCCATCATCAGCAAAGCACCAATGCCGGCAGCCGATTTGACCCGGCCCTCTACCCCGTTGCCCGCCTCGGTGACGCCAAGATGCAACGGATAGGTGCATCCGCGCTCTTCCATCTTTTGATGCAACAGCAAAGTGGATTCCATCATTGTGTGGACATTGGAGGATTTCATGGAAATCACAACTTTATGGAAGTCATAGTGCTCACAAATATCCACCCATTCAAGGGCCGACTGCACCATAGCCTGCGGGGTGTTACCGTAACGGCTCACGATGCGGTCGCAAAGCGATCCGTGGTTAATGCCCAACCTCAACGCAGTGCCATGTTCCTTGCAGATCCTGAAGAGCGGTTCGGCACGTTGTCCCATTCGCTCCACAGCAGCATCATACTCGGCATCTGTCAAGTCGAGTTGGCGGAAACTGCGCTTATCCACATAATTACCGGGGTTGATACGTACCTTCTCCACAACGGATGCCATTGCCTCTGCCACCTTGGGATTGAAGTGGACGTCGGCCACCAAAGGCGTCATAATGCCATCCGCCCGAAGCCGGTCGCGAATGGCCTGCATGGCTGGCACCTCCTGAAGCGAGGGTACCGTGAGCCGAACCATCTGCGCGCCCGCCGCGACCATGCGCCCGACCTGAGCCACGGAAGCCGCCACGTCGTTGGTGTCCGTATTGGCCATTGACTGAATGACGACGGGATTCGTCCCACCGATGTTCACATTGCCTATGGGAAAAAATGTCTTACTGTTCATCCACTCTGTTTTTGAAAAATCCGATCATCAAGCATTGGCGAATCCCTGAGCTCTGAGTTCCACATGGTGGTTATCACCCGTAACGATATGACATCCGGCGGATTCCTCCTTGATATATCCAATAATGGAGACATTGTCAACCTTCTTGATCTTCTCAAAATCCGACTGTTTTATGGTAAACATCAGCTCGTAGTCGTCACCGCCATTGAGGGCGGCCACTGTGTGAACAATATCCAAGTCCTTCAACGTCACGAAAGTGAGTTCCGTCATGGGGAGTTTTTCTTCAAAGATGTCACATCCGCACTGGGAGGCGTGACAAATTTGCATCACGGAGGCGGCAATGCCGTCGGACACGTTGGCCATGGCGGTGGGCAGTATGTCTTCGCGACGCAGGGCCTCCACAATGTCCAAGCGCGGTTCGGGCTTGAGCTGCCTGCGCAGCAGGTAATCCTTGCCCGTGAAGTCGGGTTGCACCGTGGGGTTGGCCTCGAACACCTTCTTCTCGCGTTCCAGCAACAACAAGCCCGTGTAAGCGGCGGCAAAGTCGCCAGATACACAGATAAGCTCGTTCTCCTTGGCACCACCGCGCGCGACCAAGCGCGCAGGCTCACACTCACCCAAAGCTGTGACGGCAATCACCAGGTCCTTGCGGGAGGTGGAGACATCCAAGCCCACCACATCCACATGCGCAGTCTCGCAACAGGCCCGCATGCCGTCCAGCAGTTCCTGCACCGCTTTCAGGTCAAAGCGGTTGGAGATGCAGATGTTGACCGACAGTTGCGTGGGCACGGCATTCATGCCCAACAGATCGGAAATGGCCACCGTGACCACCTTGTAGCCAAGATGGCACAAGGGCACGTAAGTGAGGTCAAAGTGGACATTTTCCAAAAAAACACGCGATGTGGTGACAACATTCTCCTCCGTGGGGTCAATGACCGCGGCATCGTCGCCGACACCAATCACCGTTGAGGCGTTTTCCGCCGGGAAAAGTTTGGCCAGCTCAGCAATAAGGTCGTATTTGCCAAATTGAGGAGCCGATTTTGAAGTCAGGTTATCTTCCATGATAGGTTATAATTGTTTCTAATAGTAGTCAGACGAGGTCGGCAAACCGGGCACCCACCAAAGTGGCCAGCCGAACTGGGGACAGTTCCACTTGGAAGCCCACCTTGCCGGCACTACAGCAGATGGTGTCATACAGAGTGGCGCTTTCTTCGATGAAGGTTGGGAACGGCTTCTTCATGCCCACGGGCGAGCAGCCACCGTGAATGTAGCCTGTAAGGGGCAGCAATTGTTTCTGCTTGATCATCTGGATGCTCTTCACCCCGGCAGCCTTGGCGGCCTTCTTCAGGTCAAGAGTCGCACATACCGGGATCACGAAAACATAGTGACCGCCATCGTTCCCCTCCGTCACAAGGGTTTTGAAGACCTGCATCGGGTCCTCGCCCAGAAGACGGGCAATGGTCTCCCCATCCGTCATGGTGTTGTCATACTCATGCGGAGTGAAAGGGATGCCCTGCTGGGTCAACACACGCATCACATTCGTTTTTTCCATTGCACATTCAAAAAAATGCCAGGTCTGCACCCCATTTGCGACACATCCCTGGCAATTTGACAAGTTTCAGCGGGAATTTATCTGAGCCGGTCTGCTGCATGCACCAAAGCTTCGTCCTTCTTGATGAACTTGTTGGCCATGTACAGACAAACAGCCTCGATAGCAATCAGCACCACCAACAATATCTTGTGCGCGAATTGGAACTCATAATTCATCTGATTGATAGCAAAATATTTCTTGAAGATGACATCAGGGCAAACCCACAACATCAGCATCAAGGTAATCAGATAGACAATCATGGTGATAGAGACAATACGCATTTGCCGAATTCTGTTTTTGTATGTAAACAGTGCCCAAATGGACAAGCCAGCGCAAAAGACGAGGCAAAGAGCCACATAATAGAGTCTTATCACAGCGTGTCCGTCCGGGTAGTTATATTTCAGCACAAGAGAGTTGAAAACATACTGACTGTCCTGGGTATTCACAAATCCGATGGGAATAAAAAGCAGCACGATGGGTATGATGGCTGCCACGAGCAAGAAAAGAGACTGGATTCTCTGAATCATACTGTAAAAATGAGTTTTGATTACTAAATTAATGAAAATGTTTTATGATTTTGACAAAGCACTACTGAAATGTCTTATTCAGCGTGATAGTCGGCAATTTGACGCTGTTTTCACTGCTGCCCGCATACGGGGTAAGCTTGACTTTCACATTGGACTCTTTGCCATCGCCATAATCGGTGAGATTTTTGGCGAAGTTGACCACATCACCCACCTGCCCGTTTCTGAAAATGCTCACCAAGTCGGCCTTGATAGGGACAGGCACCTTCAGCGTCGTGTTCGGATGAATCGTGTAAGTGTGGTTTTTGTTCTGTCCTGAAGCGATCGGGGAGTTGTCCAATAACAGATCATAGTCAAAGGCGAAGAGTTTGGCAATGTTCTGGGTCTCGTTTTTGACATTCACATTAACATTGGCGGAGATAGCAAAATCCTTGTTCAGGATAGCAGTCGCAGCCTTCTGCAGATGAGACATGGAGAGGTCGGAGACACTGCGGATATTGCTAAGGTTGATGCCCGCCCAGGTCACGTCCGTGATGTTGGCCAGATTAAACTTGCAATTCACGAGGTTCACAATTTGTGTCAAAACGGCGCACCCTGCAAACAAGAAGGTGGCACAAGCCATCAAGACGACGGCGGTTTTCTTCAAAGTTTTCATCTTTCTAGAATTTTGAGGGTTATGATTGCACTTGGCCATCCTTCAGAATGATTTTACAATCGGAGAGGGTGGCAAGTTCTTCGTTATGGGTGACTATGATAAAGGTTTGGTGAAATTGGTCGCGAAGATCGAAGAAGAGTTGGTGGAGTTTCTTGGCATTGTCGGTGTCGAGGTTGCCGGAGGGCTCGTCGGCGAGGATGAGTTCCGGATTGTTCATCAGGGCGCGGGCCACGGCCACACGCTGTTGTTCGCCGCCGGAGAGCTGCGAGGGCTTGTGCTCGGCACGTTCCTTGAGTTTGAGGAAGTCGAGCAGCTCCACAGCGTGCTGCAGGGCCTCTTTCCTACCCTTTCCGGCAATCATGGCCGGCAGGGCCACGTTCTCCGCCGCCGTGAACTCGGGCAGCAGATGGTGGAACTGATAGACAAAGCCGATGTGCCGGTTACGGAACTCCGACAGTTGATCGTCGCCCAGTTTGCCCAGATGCGTGCCGTCGATGACGACCTCTCCCTTGTCGGGGCGGTCAAGCGTGCCGATAATATGCAACAAGGTGGACTTGCCGGCCCCGGAAGGGCCGACAATCGTGACCACCTTGGAGTTCTCAATCGTGAGCTTGATGCCGCGCAGCACCTGCAGGGCACCGTAGCTCTTTTCGACATCGCGAATCTCGATCATTACTTCTTGATTTCCTTGGCGAGGCGAGCAGTCAGCAGGGGTACCACCTTGTTGAGGTCGCACACGATGCCCAGGTCGGCCACACCGAAGATGGGCGCGAATTTGTCCTTGTTGACAGCAATGATGAGGTCAGATTCCTCCATACCAGCCAGATGCTGGATAGCGCCGGAAATACCCAAGGCCAGGTAGAGGTCGGGGCGGACGGTCTTGCCCGTCTGGCCCACCTGACGGTCGTGGTCCATGATGCCAGCGTCAACCATGGCACGGGAGGAAGCGACTTCACCGTTGGGGAAAGTCTCCGCCAAGCACTGCAGCTTGTCGAAACCCTCCTTGCAGCCCACGCCACGTCCGCCGGAGACCAGAATCTTGGCCTCGGTGATGTCCATCTTGCCCTTGTCGTCTTTCACGTTCTCAATGAGACGCACTTTGAACTTGGAGGCGTCGAAGGTGGGTTTGAAGTCGATAATCTCGCCCTTGCGGGAGGCGTCGCGGCTGATGCGCTGCATCACGCCCGGGCGCACAGTGCTCATCTGCGGACGATGGTTGGTACACATAATAGTAGCCATCAGGTTGCCGCCGAAAGCGGGACGGGTCATCATCAGCTCACCCTCCTCGGAGATCTCCAGACGGGTGCAGTCGGCGGTCAAGCCGGTGTTGAGATGGCAGGCCAAGCGCGGGGCCAGGTCACGGCCGATGGTGGTGGCCCCAATCATCAGGATGCTGGGGTTGTATTTCATCACCACTTGGTGAATGGCTTGGGCGTATTGCTCGGTCAGATAGTCCTTCAGTTCGGGCTCGTCGATGCAGATCACCTCGTCGGCGCCGTATTCGATGAGCATCTGGGCCTGGTTGCGGATTCCTTGGCCAGCCAGGATTGCGACGACCTTCTCGTTCAGCACACCAGCCAGTTCGTGGGCTTTGCCCAGCAATTCCAACGCCACGTTTTGAACGACGCCCTCGCGCTGTTCGGCAAATACAAATATGTTCTTATAATCAGATTTTTCCATAGTGCGTTCGTTCTTTTAGATGATGAATTTTTCTTTCAATTTGCTGACAATAAGCTCGACAGCCTCCTCGGCATCGACTTCGTACAATTGGCCGGGGGTCTTCTGGGGCTTGGTGAAGGACTTCTTCACGCGGGTGGGAGAACCGGAGAGACCGAGACGGGACTGGTCCACGTCGATTTGGTCGGCGTTCCAGACTTCCACTTCGCGGTCGAAGGCTTCCATAATGCCCTTGACGCTCATATAGCGGGGCTGGTTGGCAGTGGCCAGGACGGTCAGCACGCAGGGAGCCTCCACCTCGAGGATTTGGTGGCCCTCTTCGGTCTCCTTGGTCACGGTGCAGAGCTTGCCGTTGACGGAGAGGTCGGTGACGTAGGTCACTTGGGGCAGGTCGAGGTGCTGGGCTAAGGAGACGGGTACCTGGGCGGTGTCGCCGTCGATAGCCTGACGGCCGCAGATAATGAGGTCGTAGTCGAGGGTCTTGAGTGCGCCGGCGAGAGCGTAGGAGGTGGCCAGCGTGTCGGCGCCGGCAAAGCGGCGGTCGCTGAGGATGATGGCGCGGTCGGCACCCATCGCGTAAGCCTCACGGCAGATGGCGTCGGCTTGCGGCGGACCCATCGTGATGACGGTGACGTGCGCACCGAGCTGGTCTTTCAGACGGAGGGCCATCTCAAGGCCGCCCTTGTCGTCAGGATTCATAATGGAGGGAACACCATCGCGGATCAGCGTGCCCGTTTCAGGGTTGATTTTGATCACGTTCGTGTTCGGGACTTGTTTTATGCAAACTATGATTTTCATATTGTAAAATTTCTTGGTTTATTTGAACAACTTGCCGGCGATGACCATACGCTGCACTTCGGAGGTGCCTTCGTAGATCTCGGTGATCTTGGCATCGCGCATCATTCTTTCGATTTCATACTCGCGGGTATAGCCGTAGCCGCCGTGGAACTGGAGGCACTTGGTGGTCACCTCCATCGCGGTCTCAGCGGCGAAGAGTTTGGCCATTGCCGCATCCACGGAATACGGGAGGTGCATATCCTTCTTGTAGGCTGCCTGACGCACCAGCAGGCGGGCGGCCTGCACGCGGGTCTCGAGGTTGGCCATCTGGAATTGCGTGTTCTGGAAGGCGGCGATGGCCTTGCCGAACTGTTTGCGTTCCTTGGTGTATTTGACGGTCACATCCATAGCGCCCTGGGCGATGCCGATACGGCCGCCGTCGAGCGTCATCATAGCGATCTTGAAGCCCTTGCCGAGCTCGCCCAGAAGGTTGGCTTTGGGGATGCGGCAGTTTTCAAAAATCAGCTCGCAGGTGGCGGAGCCGCGAATACCTAATTTCTTCTCCTTCTTGCCGATGGAGAATCCCGGGGTGTCCTTCTCCACGATGAAAGCACTGATACCCTTGGTGCCCTTCGACTTGTCGGTCATCGCCATAATCACATAGACGTGGGCGTAGCCGGCGTTGGTGATGAAAATCTTGCTGCCGTTGAGCACCCACTCCTCGCCGTCAAGGACAGCGGTGGTCTGCTGCATAGCGGCGTCAGTGCCGGCGTTGGGCTCGGTCAAACCGAAGGCGCCGATCCACTCGCCGGAGGCAAGTTTGGGCAGGTATTTCTGTTTCTGTTCCTCCGTGCCGAACTCCAGAATCGGGTTCATACAGAGGGAAGTATGGGCAGACACGATCACGCCGGTGGTGGCGCACACGCGGGAGAGCTCCTCCACGGCCATAATGTACATCTGGTTGGTGCCACCCTGGCCGCCGTATTCCACGGGGATGGGGATACCCATAATGCCAATCTTGGCCATCTTCTCCACGGTTTCCATCGGGAAGCGCTCCTGTTCATCGACCTCAGCCGCCAACGGTTTGACCTCGTTCTCGGCGAATTCGCGAATCATCTGCAAGAAAAGTTCTTCTCTTTTGTTTAAGCTAAAATCCATTGTTGTGTGTTTATTCGTTTATTGTTTATTGTCGGTAGCGAACAGTGAGCAGTGAGCAGTGAACAGTAAAATGACCAAAGAAGAAAGTGTTACCTAAATTTCTGATCACTGATCACTGATCACTCATCACTGATCACTAATCAAGTTGCATCGGTTTGAGATCCGGGGAGATGATGAGGGTGGCCTCAGTGGCGGCCTTCACGTCGTCAACGGTGAACTCGGGGTTGATTTCGGTGAGGACAAGGCCCTCTTTGGTAACCTTGATGACGCCCATCTCTGTGACGATGAGGCTGACGGCGTTCTTGGCGGTCAGCGGCAGGTTGCAGGTGTGGAGGATTTTGGGGTTACCCTTCTGGGTGTGCTCCATCGCCACGATGACGGTCTTGGCCTGCATCAGGTCCATAGCGCCGCCCATACCGGCCACCAGTTTGCCGGGGACCATCCAGTTGGCGATGTCGCCGTTCTCGGCCACTTGCATAGCGCCGAGGATGGTCTTATCGACGTGACCGCCTCTGACCATACAGAAGGAGTCGGCGGAGCTGAAGGAGACGGCGCCGGGCTGTGCGGTGATGAAGCCGCCGCCGGAGTTGACGAGGTTCGGGTCTTCCTGGCCTTCGGCGGGCGTGGGACCCATACCCAGCATACCGTTCTCGGTTTGCAGAATCACGTGGACGTCACTGGGCAGATAGTTCGGCACCATCGTGGGCAAGCCGATACCCAAGTTGACAACGTCGCCGTCTTTCAATTCCTTGGCGACTCTTTTTGCAATGGTTTCTCTGATTTGAGCTTTATCCATAGTCATTATATTTTAAAAAGTTATACTTAATTCTAGTACACCCGATAAGGGCGGGCAAAGATACAAAAAAAACAGTCCGATTCCATAACGTTTTCAACACTACCCGTGAAAATCAACTTCGACCGGGGCGTGAACGTGGTGAGGAAGGTATTCGAAAGTTATTCATAATGCATAAGGTGCTTTGGCGTGCCACCATTCCGCTCACTGCGTTTGCGGAATCCCCATCTCGCAAGCATAGGATAAGGGATGTGTTGAATACCAGTTATTTACAAAAAAATATCGAAAATCTCATTTTTCCTGCAACATTAGTCACCATTATTTCGTCTTAAAAAAAACACCAGCTATAAACCCCAACAAATATGAAAAAGCAAGGCGGGAATCAGCGATGTGAAATTTGTGGTGGTTAGGAGATAGCGGTTATGCCTTGACGAATTTGTAACATTTTCACCTTTTCTTGCATCTATCCGTAAAAAATATAATGTCATGAAAAGAACGCTATTCATTTGTCTTTCCCTATTGATTGCCAGCTTATTGTCAGCACAATCTGTTGTCATCACCGTCGGCACAGAAACGACCAACGGCTATTATGCCCCCTTCAATTCCTACTATCATCACTCCTGGAACCAGTGCATCTACAACGCATCGGAAATCGGCGTTTCCGGAGATATCACCTCCATCGCCTGGCATTGCGCGAACAACCAAAGTTCCCTGCAATGCAACAACATCACCATCTATATGGGCACCATCACTGACACCGCCCACACCCTCAGCACGGACTGGCTGCCGATGGACTCCCTCACGATGGTGTATCAGGGCCAGAATGTCATCATCGGCAACCAAACCGGATGGAAGACCTTTTATCTGAACACGCCATTCCACTACGACGGCACCCGCAACCTCGTGGTGGTCGTCTCCAAGACAGCCGACGACTACTCCGCGCAACGATGGAGTTTCACCAGCAAGTACAACGCCTGCCTCTACCGACAGAGCGACGACGACCCCACGTTCGCTTCCCACCCGGGAACCAACGGCGGCACCCTGTCCTATAACCGTGCTAACATCCAGTTGGGCATCGACACGCTGCCCGGCAACTGCATACGGCCCGAGAACCTGACCGCGACTAACATCACCAACCACAGCGCGGACATCACCTGGCTCAATATGGGCAACGAGACCTCCTGGCAGGTGGTCTGTTTGCCGCAAGGCACTATGATAACGCCCTACGTTTACACCACGACCGTGACAACCACCGCCTATACCCTCAACAACCTCTTCCCGAATACGGGTTATGACTTTTATGTCAGGGCCGTGTGCGGCACCAACGACTATAGCACCTGGAACTCCATTCCCATCCACACCTTGAGCGACAACGTGGCAAACGTCCCCTATTTCTGCGATTTCGAGGACACGGCGGAGACCAACCGCTGGGTGCTGAATCCCAACCCCGGCCCCAATGACTGGGCCATTGGCAGCGCCACGCACGAGGGTCCCGGCACCGGGCATTCAATGTACATCTCCAACGACAATGGCGCGACCAACTTCTACGATGGAAACAGCGAGAGCAGCAGCTGGGCCTATCGCGACCTCGATCTGCCCGTTGCCGCCCAATATGTCATCTCCTTCGATTGGAAAGGCATCGGGAGCTACAGTTCCAGCCCCACGGACTATATGCAGGTCTTCATCGGCGACCCGACCTCCATCCCGGCCAGCAACGGCCTGCCGACCGGCCTCCATCCCATCGGCGGCTTCTTCTATGCACAAAACTCCTGGCAGCATTTCGAGGGAACCGTGGACTCCTCGTTTGCCGGCACCAAAAGACTCTATTTCCGCTGGGTAAACAACAGTTACAGCGCAAGCAACCCGCCGGCGGCCGTGGACAATGTGATGGTCACGAACACGAGCTGCGGCGCCCCGTACAACCTGACCCTGGACACAGTCACGACCAACTCGGCGACTCTCTCGTGGCAATCCTTCTCCACGAGCGACTCCCTCTGGGTAATCCGGTACGGTACGTTCGGTACCGACCCCGACTCTATGGCCACCATGCAGGCCACAACCACGACCTACACCATAACGGGGCTTACGGCGTCGCAAGCCTATGAGTGCTATGTAACCTCCTCCTGCGGCGGCGCACAGCGGCACATCACGTTCAAGACTGATTGCGGGCCCATCACTCAGTTGCCCGTCCGCACAGGTTTTGAAAGCGACACATTATACACCACTCCCTACTGCTGGCATGCGCTCACCACGGAAAACACCAATTGCTATGTTACTACCACCGAACCCTACGAGGGCAACACCTCGCTCTTCATACCCAACGACTGCTACGCTTCTCTGCCCATCATCGGCGGCAACCTGGCTATGAACAACCTGCAAATCGGGGGATGGATCCGTTCTTCAAGCTCGTCCACTCCCACACAGCTCATCGTCGGAATAATGAGTGACCCGAACGACTACAGCACCTTTGTCGCCGTTGACACGGTGAACCTCTCCAACTCATTCCAGTTCTTCGAGGTCAACACAGCCAACTACACGGGCTACGGCCATTACCTGGCGCTGAACGCATCCGGGTATTCCTGTTATCTTGACAATGTGGAATTGAGCACGATTCCGCCGTGTCTCCGTCCGATGGATGTGACCGTGGACAGCACCACGCTGAGCTCGGTCTATCTCTCCTGGACGGAAGTCGGCACGGCCACGGCCTGGCGCGTCACCTACGGTCCGCAGGGCTTCACCCCCGGAGGGGCCAACAGCAGCACAGTGACGGCATCATCCACCCACATAGTTATCCCCAACATCCCCGCTGCCATCCCCTACGACTTCTACGTGCAAGCCGACTGCGGCGGCCAATACAGCCTGTACTCAGTTCCTGCCACCGGCGCCACCGGAGGGTTCAATATGCCCACGACAGGTACTGTTACGCTGAACACTTGCAGCGCCATCCTCTATGATGACGGCGGTGTCAATGGAGATTACTCCATCAACTGCAACGCCACCGTCGTTCTCCAGCCCAGCAGTCCCAACAGCGTGATGACCATTTCCGGCACTATCAATCTTGAAAACAACTACGACTTTATATATGTATATGAAGGAACCAGTGCCACCGGGACTCCGCTCTACACGGGAACCGGCACGACCGTTATGCCCACCATCGTCTCCGCCTCCGGCCCGCTGACGGTCAAGTTCACGTCCGACTACGCTATCGTCAAATCGGGTTTCGAGTTGACTGTCCAATGCCAGCAGGCCCCGAGCTGCGCCACACCGTCGAACATCCGCGTCATCGCGACAGAAGCCAACAGTCTGACGCTCACCTGGACAGAAAACGGCACCGCCACGCAGTGGGACATCTATTACGGAATGCAGATGAACAGTTTCACGCCGGATTTGAACTACCCCAATATGACGGTCACCACAGACACGGTCACCATCAACGGATTATGGGTGGGCACCACCTACGATTTCTATGTTCGGGCAAACTGCGGGGTCAACACCAGCGCGCTCTCCGGCGTCTTCTCCGCCGTCCCGGGCCGCGTCATTATGCCACAAACAGGCACCATTTCAATGACAATGTGCTCAGGCACAATCTTCGACGATGGCGGATTTTCTAATGACTATTCCAACAACTGCGATGGCACAGTAATTGTATATCCCAGCACCCCAGGTGCGATGATGAAATTGGAGGGCACTTGCATTGTGGAAAACAACTGGGACCATCTCTACATTTACGACAGTGTGGGTACCAACGGTGCTCTGCTGGGATCTTTCGGCAACAACAGTCTCCAGAACATTTCCGTACTCTCCACTACCGGTCCGCTCACCATCCATTTCACTTCGGACAACACTGTCCAGAAGCAAGGCTTCCAGCTGAACGCCTCTTGCGTCACCTGCATCCCGCCCATTCCCGTCGTTGACCACGTGGACAGCACCACCGTTTCCCTCCATTGGAGCGACCTTAACGGCTTGCAGACAGAATGGGAAGTCGCCTACGGTCCCCAAGGCTTCAACATCAATACCGCCACGCCCGTCATCATGACGACCAACACCCCCACATTGACCAACCTGACGCCGGATATGGCCTACGACTGCTACGTCCGTACAAGATGCAGCGCCACAGAGAACAGTACTTGGGAAATGGTGTCCTTCCACACACAATCCGCCGCTCCGGCTGTTGTGCCCTATTTCTGCGACTTCGAAGACACGGTGGAGAACAATGCCTGGACAATTGCCACCCACGGCCCCAATGAATGGTTCATCGGGAACACGATCAACCAGGATATGAACGGCAGCAACTGCCTGTACATATCCAACGACTCGGGCGCCCACAACGAGTACAACATCCACTTTGCGGGGGTGAGCTGGGCTTACCGCGACATCTATTTCGACCCTGCGACGGAATACACCTTGTCGTTCGACTGGCGCGCTATGGGAGGCAACAACGCCTACCTGTCCGTCTATCTCGGCGACCCAGAGACCGTTGACCTTACGTACCCTTACGACAATCCGGCCAACTCCACCACGCTGTTCGCCAAGCTGTACGGCCAAAGTTCGTGGCAAACCGCCACCTACACGCTGAACTCCTCTTGGGCGGGTACCACCAAGCGGCTCTATTTCCGATGGGTTGGCGGCGACCCCAACGGGCAGAACCCGCCTGCCGCCATCGACAACCTTTCCATATTCACCGAGACCTGCGGACAGCCCCAGCAGGTGACGGTCTCCAACATCACCAGCACCACCGCGCACATCGCTTGGACGCCCGCCGACAGTCTTGACACCGCCTGGGCCGTCGTGTACGGTCCTGTCGGCACCGACCCCGACGCACAGGTCCCGACCATTGTGCACACTCCCGAATTCGACATCTCGGGACTGAGTCCGATGCTACGCTATGAAGTCTATGTGCGGACCCAATGCGATGCAGGACAGCACTCCGTATGGTCCGTGGTGTGCCCGTTCAACGCAGCCTGCGGGCCGATGGACCTGCCCTACTCTGACGACTTCTCCCTGTATCCTTCCAACGTTTATTATCCGGAGTGCTGGCACATCCTCACCAATTATTCGAGCAATCCCAACATTTTCCACTCATCAGCGGCTCAATATCTGATGGTGCCGGGCAACAACAACTCCTACTGTTTTGTCATTCTTCCGGAAGTCTCCAGCCTGTATGCCTCCAACAACTTGTATGTGGAATACAGTATGCGCACGGGCAACGTGCAGAACTATATGGAGATCGGTATGATGACCGACTTCACCGATGCCTCCACCTTTGTGTCTATGGACACGTTGATCAACACCACCGACACCGCTTTCGAATCAAGCTACACCAGTTTTGCCTCCTACACCGGCAACGGGCGTTATATCGCCTTCAAATGTGTATTCCCGGCATCGGGCTTCTTACGGCTGGATGACATCTACGTCGGGTTCCTCCACAACCCGTACGACACCTGCCCCACACCACAGAACCTCACGGCACAGAACCTGTCGGCCACCAGCACAAATCTGACATGGACGCAGGATATGACACTTGTCCAAGGCTGGGAGGTCCATTACCGCAGCATGGGCGATACCGCATGGACAATCGTCCCCGCCACGAGCACGAATTACATCCTCACGGGACTGACTGAGAATGCACCTTACGAAGCCTTCGTCACCGCACACTGCCTCTACGGGCTGGTCAGTCTCGCCTCCGACACCATCACGTTCACGCCTGTGGGCATTGACGTCCATAATGAAAGCAGCATCCTCCTCTACCCCAACCCGACCAACGGCCGGATCCGGGTGCAGAGTCATGGCAACGGCATCCGCAGCGTGTCCGTATATGACATGACGGGACGTCTTGTCATTCCCACTGCGACGGGCGCGCGACAAGACGAGAAGACCGTCATATTAGACGCATCGTGGCTGCCCGCCGGCATCTATTTCGCCAAGATTCTATTGGAAGATAATGTATGGGTAACCAAACGATTTGTCAAACAATAATATTTGCAGAGACGCGGCGTGCCGCGTCTCTTTTTTTTATCAACATGATGGCACAAGCCCGACATTAACAAGTCTCCAAACAACGCTTTTTTCCAATGCCTCCATTTCGCGGCGAACAATCCTGGTGCTTCGTGGCACGCCGATTCCCGCGCCGCGAGAGGGCATCGGTGCCGTCGTTCCTCCCCACACCGCGCTCCTTCGTCGCTTGTGTATTATAGGTTAAAATCAAGTTTTTTTTCAAAAAGTTATCAACATTTTTCAGCAGAAGGAATCAGGATGCATATTTCATGGTATTCACATAAGGTGTTCCTCTTTTTATGA
>JAFPXF010000020.1 GCA_017394765.1 Bacteroidales bacterium
CCTGCCGCTGAAGAAAGACATGCGCGTGGTGGTGCTTGGTGCCAATGCCGTCGACTCCACGATGATGTGGGGCAACTACAACGGCTATCCCACGCACACCGTCACCATCCTCGAGGGCATTCGCCAGAAAGCCGCGCAGACACGCTTCGTGAAGGGTTGCGGCCTGACTCGCAACATCGCCGAGGAGAGCCTCTTCGGTGAGATGACGACGCCCGACGGACTGCAGGGCATGCGTGTCACCTATTGGAATAACACCCAGCAGGAAGGCGCCCCCGTCACCAATGGCTACCACACACAAGGCGTCGTGAAGGACAACGGCGGTGCAACGGTGTTTGCCCCGGGTGTGTCGCTTGAGAACTTCAGTGCACGCTATGAGGCCACGCTTACTCCGCGCGAGAGCGGAAAGGCTCTCTTCACCCTCACCGGCGACGACGGCTATCGTGTCATCATCGATGGCGACACGCTGACGAAGCGCTGGGAGGTATGCCACCACCTGACCACTTTCGCCCGCGAGTTGCAACTCGAGGCCGGCCGCGCCTATAAGGTGCAGATCGACTATGTGCAGTTCAACGGCGTCGCACACCTCGACTTCGACCTCGTGCGTCGTAGCCCGCTCTCTGTCGACGAAGTCCTGAAGCAGACTGCCGATGCCGACGTAGTGGTGTTCGTGGGTGGCATCTCGCCACGCCTCGAAGGCGAGGAGATGCGCGTCAGCGAGGAGGGATTCCGTGGAGGCGACCGCACCAGCATCGACCTGCCGCGGGCACAGCGCGAAGTCCTCGAAGCCCTTCACAAGGCCGGACGCCACGTGGTGTTCGTCAACTGCTCGGGCTCGGCCATCGGGTTGGAACGCGAGAGCCAGTGGGCCGATGCCATCCTGCAGGCGTGGTATCCCGGCGAGCAGGGCGGCACAGCCGTTGCCGATGTGCTCTTCGGCGACTACAATCCTTCCGGCCGCCTGCCCATCACGTTCTATAAGAGCGTCAGCCAACTGCCCGACTTCCTCGACTATCGTATGCGCGGGCGTACCTATCGTTATTTCACGGGCGACGCCCAGTATCCCTTCGGCTACGGACTCAGCTACACCACGTTCCGTTATGGCCGTCCGAAGTATAAGAACGGACAGCTCACCGTCGCCGTCACCAACACCGGAGAGCGCGCCGGCACGGAGGTGGTGCAGGTCTACATGCGCGATCTCGCCGATGCTGACGGACCGCTGAAGAGCCTGCGTGCCTACCAGCGTGTACAGCTGGCTCCGGGCGAGACGCGACAGGTGACCATCGACCTGCCCCGCGAGTGCTTCGAGGGTTGGGATGTAAACACCAACACCATCCGTGTCGTTCCCGGTCGCCATGAACTCATGGTGGGTGGCAGCAGCGCCGACAGCCAGCTCCAGCGCCTCACGGTAAAGGTAAAATAGCCGTCGATATTTTCAGAAAGTTCCAGAATGATTCATCATAACGGAATTTAAACCGAAATTTTTCGGAAAAACGGAAACTGGCCTCGTTTTTTGTTTTATGTCACGAAGCCCTTCAGAAGCATAAAACGGAAACACCCCCCAGTTTCCGTTTTTCCGTTATCAATTTAAAAAAGGGAACGATATACCTATTCTTTCCCCGCTTCGCTCTGAAAGCGTCCCTGCGGGCCGAGCGGACACAAAGACAGATGGAGGAAAGACCCCAGCGGGGTCTCATGTGCTTAACCCGTTCATGGCGTGGTGAGCGACGTGCTCGACGACTGTTTCCGCCGCACCCACAACATCCGCATCGACACCCACCGGCGCAACACCGCCATGCAGGGAGCGCTGAAGAAGTGTGGGTTCCAATATTGCGGCATCATCTATCTGCTCGACGGTGCCGAGCGCCTGGCGTTTCAGAAGGTCATGATATAGGAGATGGCGCGTGTACCATGCTTCTATGTCATTTCCGTAAATCATCGAAATTTCATTCCAACAATGCCATAAATTCCTATTTTATGTTTAAATTTTATTAAATCGTGTTATTTTTTAATTATAATTGTTAACAAAAATACTGGTGTGTTGTTCTTTTTTGTATTTTTGCAGCCGACAAAGCCAGTTCGTGTCATCGGAGGACAGCAATGGTCGATGATTGCTAGGCTGGGCGGGTCACAACAAACATCGATGGAATCCTGCGGCTGAATACACCGTTTGTCAGGGCAGCCAAAGGGAAAAGGACGTTTTCTGAACGTTACTGTCTGTGTAGTCAAATCTCGCAAATTTGAATCTTCTCACAGAGGTAATGCAACGAAGCGTTCGCGTGGGTGTATTATATCTAGGCCTATTCCTTGCTATTAGTGTGTTTTGCTGATAGCAATGTCTATACCTAATTATATAATGTCACTCGGCGTGGGCTGGCTTGCGTTGCTTATCCTTGAGAAGGGGCAATGCGAGAGCCTGACTACGGGGATAGGCGCGGAGGAACAAACTCCCACGTCTTTTTTTATTTCCAAAAAACAAACTGATTAAGAATGCGGAATTGGGGAGCAAGGATGCAGCCATAATTGTTACCTACAATGGAAAACTTTTGTATGCGATTGCATGCTTTTTTAATAATTTTGCACCCAGATAGCCTCATTGCGAATTGGCGTCGGGGCTAAGATTTACGTGCAATATAAAAGCTCGCAAGCTGCGAAAAAAGGATAATCATGTACAATTAAAAAAACGAAAAATGACAATGGTATGAAAAAATTAGCGATTATGATGCTGATGCTCGTGACGAGCATTGGTGGCTGGGCTGCTACGCTTGACAGTCCCACGGCCGATCAAATCAAAGCATGTACTGACGGGACGCTCACCATCACCGGAACTCTTTCGGCAGATGCTATTGCAGCACTGAAAGAGCTGAAGGCCGAAGTGAAGAATGTGCTCCTGAATCAGGCTACTATTGATGCTGGTGTCGAGAACCCAGACTTCACTTTCAACAGCACCACGGTCGAGAACATTGTCTTGCCGAAGGATATGGACGAGGTAAAGGCTGAGTGGTTCAGCGGCTGTACGAATTTGAATGCCGCAATGTCGTATTCATCTGACGGAAAGACGGTGAAAGCTTTTGTGCACAAGGCAGGGACTTTGCGTGCGACTATGAATATAATTTCTGAACTGACTCGGAGTACCATTAAAGAGGCAATCTTGTCAGGAAACATCACGAAAGAAGACCTGACAAACCAAAGTGGAGATTCAAATGCTTTTGACGGTTGCCACATTAAACATTATGATTTGTCAAAAGCAACACTTTCCTCATCAGACGATTTGGTTTATGCAGGATGTGACGGTTGGCAAAACGCCAGCTTTTTGGAACAATTGGAATTGCCTTTGAACCTTACCGCAATTCCTGAAAACTGCTTTCTAGGATGTGTTAACCTGACACAATTGTATCTGCCCTCCTCCATTACAAAAATCGGTGCAAATGCTTTCAGTATGTGTAATTCTTTGGAAACGGTTGAGTTTGGTAAGGGCTTCACTTCCTTAAATTTCGCAAGCGGTGTTTTTTATAAAAACCACTCTTTGAAGCATGTTGTGCTGCCTGAAGGTCTGCAAAATATCGGCGATGGCATGTTTAATCAATGTACAAGTTTGGAATCCATTCGACTGCCGAACTCATTGCAGCACATTGGCAAAGATGCTTTCAAGCAATGTGAATCACTCGCCTACCTAACGATACCTGCCAGCGTGAAGACCATTGGCGACGCAGCATTTGCAAACTCTGGTATCAAGGATATTTATCTAATGGCGCAGACGGTGGAAGAACTTCCCTATATCGATGAGAATGCTTTTGGCGATACGCCGTTTACAGGAAACAACTCTCTCGCCATTGACATCAACATATTTGCAGATCGTCTGAAAAAGCTGATAGATCGCGGTAAGATAGAGGGATATACAAATCCTGACGTGGTTGATAGTTGGAAGACAACCGGCAATTATGGTCCAGACAACATGTTCGATAAAAGAGTGATGGCACTCCTTCCTACGGAGGAAGTTGAAGATGTCTATCGTTCTTTATTTGAAGGCAAACCTACCATCGCATACCTTCACTATCCGAAAGTAGACTCCGAGGGTAATCCAACAGAACTGAGTCGTTTTATTGATGGCAATCCGTGGAAAGGGCAGAGCGGTAAGCTCGATGGCCTTGGAGGATTCTATAGTCAGGGACAAACGTATGACGGTGGTACTAGGACTTGGTACAGACCGATTGACGAAGAAAGTCCGCGCCTGGAAAATGCCGATCACCTTTCTGAGGCTTATGGCATAGGTCCCGATGCTGCTGGTAATTATTGGCCTGATACGAACCATAAAGATCAAATTTTGAGAACTGAATTTGCTAAAATGGACAACTGGGTAGATGATGAGACAACGATAAGTGAATCTAACGATCCCTTCGGCGGCCAATACAGGGGCTATTCAAAATATTATTGGCGCAACTTCCTACTTCAGTCGGGTTATGACCCGCAAAACGACGAGGTTTTCTCAAAGTGGATGGACGACACGTGGTACACCATCTGCTTCCCGTTCGACCTGACTGATGAGCAGCTGGAGGCCGCTTTCCAGTCGAACCGCTTCAACATTGCCGAGTTCTCAGGTGCTGCCATCTATCCGGAAACGAAGCAGAATAGTCAAGGTGAGAACGTGGAAGTGAAGAACCTCGTGCTGTGCTTCACCACGATTGCCTATACTTGGTATATGGATAAATATGGAGCTGTTTACGACCGGGTAAAGAATGGCGACACAAAATCTTACTATCATGCTGAGCGTGTGAAACAGGCAGACGGATCTTGGAAACTGACAAGGACATCAAGCACTCCTATTTCTTCTTCAGGCGAAGATAAGGATATTTACGAATCGATAGAAGGTATCCTTGCCATTGCCGGCCACCCCTACATGCTGCATCCCTACCGCGTGGAGAATTTGGACGGAGGAAAGTCTTTGTGCACAATACCGAAGATCACATACAAGCATAACTACAACCGTCGTGGGTCGATGGATCCTGAAACGTTGGCATCAACGATGGCAGCCATGGCAGCGATGTACAACAACGAGGCTGTGACTCGTCCGTTGAGCCGGTTGAAGAGCGGTGAGGAATATACCGATGATTTCTTCACGGATGAGAATGACGATATCACAGAAGGTCACGGTCAGACTGCAAACAAAGGACGCTATGAAAAGCTTGCGGATGCCGGGATTGGAACATACACCTTCAAGGGCACTTACCTGCCTTCAAATAGTGACAAGTTTGCATGCGACACAAAGACAGAAGAACCGATTCCTTACGGAGCTTACTTCCTCGGCGTGGCCAGTGGTACGAAGTATCCGCAGTTCTTCCGCGAAGTCAATACAAACAGCAGCCGCACGACGGGCCTCTGGAAGCAGTACACGGCTATCATCCAGCCCAATGCAGGTGCTGCTGCATGGGAAGCCGAGAATCTGAACCAGCCGACTGGCTCTGCCGGTGCCAAAGGCATGAGCATGCTGTTTGGCGACTTCGGAGATGCTGAGGAGGTTACCCCCGATGCCATCGAGGAAATCATTGCCGATGCAGAAGAGAAAGGCCAGCAGGTGGAACGCATGAATATCATCGTGAACATCAATGGCCAGGTGGTGCGTCAGGGAACTGAAGTGAACGGTCTGCCCACAGGTATCTATATTGTGAACGGTAAGAAGTATTTCGTGAAGTAATTGAAGTATAAAACTGTGAAGAATTAAATAATAGGAGAAAAAAACATGAAGCGATATACACAACCTGCAATAGAAATTATTACGAACGTACTGACCGCTGACCCCATTGCTGCCTCACCGGAAACGATGAAGGGCGACGACTATTTCCGTTGGGGCAATGGTAATGACTCTTATGGAAATAATCTCTGGGTGAACGAAGGGCAGACAAGCACTCTTGATATGGGTGGCGACGATAATGGCACGATTGACTCTCGTGCTAAAGGTGCTATCCTATGGGATGACTAGTTGTTAATTATAGAATTACTCATAATCGAATTAATTTTTAGTTGAAGTCTTTACGTTGTAATGCCAAGCGGGCATACAGGTAACGACGATAACGCGCCCTGACCGTGAGGCTTGGGCGCGTTATTATTGGGGATGATGAAGGTTTTATTTAACACGAATTACCACGAATTATTCATTAATTCCATATGAGGTAAAGTTTAGGGAACGATATACCTGTTCTTTCTCCGCTGCGCTACGAAAGCGGCAAAGCCGAGCGGACACAAGGACGAATGGAGAAAAGACCCCAACGGGGTCTCATTTGCATCGCTCGAGCTTGCTCGCTTTCGTAGCACAGCGGAGAAAAGAGCCCAGGTCTTGACCTGCGGGGGCAAGTCATCCTCATTGCTACGACCCTGAAGGGGTCGCACAACAAGAATAACTGTACGATTGTGCGACATCTTCGAAGTCGCTCCCTGCATAGTTACACATTTCCGCAGGTCAAGGCCTGCGGTTAAGCATATGCGACCTCTCCGAGGTCCTTGTGCCAGCTGCTATATCATTACCAAGATATTTTTGTTTATGTCACGAATTCCTTCAGAACCATAGCCACCCCCCAATAATTTCCGTTTTTTCCGTTCATTTCCGTTTTTTCCGTTATCAAAAATCCCTCACAACGTGACAATTTGTCACATATTTGTCGTGAATTCAGCAGTGGCGTGTCAGTTGGCACGCCATTTGTTGTAGATTTGTCGTAAGCCTTCGATGTGTGAAGGCGGAAAACGAAAAATATTAAAAACAAAAATAAAAAAA
>JAFPXF010000021.1 GCA_017394765.1 Bacteroidales bacterium
CGACACCAAGAACGAGCAGAACAAGCACATGCACTCCATGCAGGAACTGATGCCCGAAACCTATAAGGAACTCTGCGAGGTGCGCCGCATCCTTGAAGAGAACTACCACGATATGCTCGACATCGAGTTCACCATCCAGGACGGCAAGCTCTATATGCTGCAGTGCCGTGTCGGCAAACGCACCGGCGTGGCCGCTCTGACGATGGCTCTCGACATGCTGAAGGAAGGCCTCATCGACGAGAAGGAAGTCGTGATGCGCCTCACCCCCGAGCAACTTGACGAGCTGCTCCACCCGATCCTCGACACCGCTGACGAGAAGAAGCACACCGTCATCGCCAAGGGTCTGCCCGCAGGTCCTGGTGGTGCCGTGGGCAAAATCGCCCTCACCAGCGAGAAGGCCAAGGAGTACCGCGCCGCCAAGGTGGCCAACGTCCTGGTCCGCGAGGAAACCAACCCCGAAGACGTCGAGGGTATGCGTGCCGCCGACGGCATCCTGACCGCCCGTGGCGGTATGACCTCCCACGCCGCCCTCGTGGCCCGTGGCTGGGGCAAGTGCTGCATCGTGGGCTGCGACGCCGTGAAGATCGACCTCGAGAACGGTATCGTCAAGATTGGTGACCAGCAGTTCAAGGAGGGTGACACCATCAGTCTGAACGGCTCCAAGGGCTGGGTCTATGCCGAGCCCGTGGGGATGATCAACGCCACCGAGAACCCGCTCTTCCAGCAATTCATGGCACTGGTTGACAAATACCGCAAGATGGGTGTCCGCACCAACGCCGACAACCCCGAAGATGCCCAGAACGCCGTCAACTTCGGCGCCGAGGGTATCGGCCTGTTCCGTATCGAGCACATGTTCTACGGCAAGAACAGCGAAGAGCCTCTCGCCAAGCTGCGCAATATGATCCTCGCCAACACCACCGAGGAGCGTGTGGCCGCCCTCAACGAGCTGGAGCCGTACATCAAGAACGCCGCCAAGGGCACACTGAAGGTTTTGGACGGCAAGCCGCTGACCTTCCGCTTGATGGACCCGCCTTTGCACGAGTTCGTGCCTCACACCGAGGAGAAGCAGCGCGCCCTCGCCCAGGAGCGTGGCATCAGCTTCGAGGAGATCAAGAAGCGCATCGACGCCCTCAACGAGGTGAACCCGATGATGGGTCTGCGCGGTGTCCGTCTCGGCATCGTCTATCCCGAAATCACCGAAACCCAGTTCCGCGCCCTGTTCCAGGCTACCGCTGAATTGATGACGGAAGGTTTCGACCCGCATCTTGAGATCATGGTCCCGCTCACCATCAACGTCAAGGAGCTTGAGCACCAGAAGGCCATCGCCGACCGCGTGAAAGCAGAGGTGGAAGCCAAGTTCGGCGTCGAGATCAACTACCTTTATGGCACAATGATCGAGATTCCGCGCGCCACCCTCGTGGCCGACCAGATTGCCAGCGTGGCCCAGTTCTTCAGCTTCGGCACCAACGACCTCACCCAGATGACCTTTGGCTTCAGCCGCGACGACGTGAACGCTATCGTGAAGGACTACATCGAGGAGAAGATCATCCCCGCCGACCCGTTCAACACCCTCGACCAGGAAGGCGTAGGCCAACTGGTGAAACTCGGTGTGGAGCGTGGCCGTGGCCAACGCGCCAACCTCAAGTGCGGTGTCTGCGGTGAACACGGCGGCGACCCCGCTTCCGTGCATTTCTTCTACAAGGCCGGTTTGAACTATGTCAGCTGCTCGCCGTTCCGCGTGCCCGTCGCACGTCTGGCCGCAGCACAGGCTGCCATTGAAGAAGAAAGATAATCTGAAATTTAGATTTTAAAAAAAAGGAGTTGGGTTTTTCTCAACTCCTTTTTTTATTGTCTGATGCGGAAATTTGCGATTGAAATGCCCGCGTTTCCGGAAAACCGTCACATTTTCCAAGCGCCGAGGTCGTATTGGGCCTCGATGGCATCTTCCAAGTCGTCTTCCAATGCGGGGAAAAAGTCGATGCCCGCGAGGCGTTCCACCTCGTCGATGCTTTTGGCATAGTTGCGGAGCCGTTGGTGTCCGGGCTTGTTGTCGAAAACGAAGCCGATGGCTTGCCATTCGCCGTTGATACAACACAAAAGAACCTTGAAAAAGGCGTCGGGGACAGCCACATTGTTTCGGCCGATGACCTCGGGATTGTTGGACATGAGGGGACCGCATGCGATATAGAGGTTGCCGTATTTCTCGGCCCAGACGCGTGCCTGTTCCTCCAGCATCTTCCAGTCGCCATCGTTAAGGTTGTGGTCTTGCGGGCAGACGTTGGAGAGGTAGAATGACTCGCGCATGGCGATGGAGTCCCATTTCATGTCGCCGGCGGGTGCCATGTGGCCACGGGTGTAGCTGGAACGGGAATAGTCGCGATAGGTCGGGCACACGCCTTTGACATCGGGGTCTGGCTCGAAATGGATGGCACGAGGGTGCTTGCCGCGCGTCTCTTCGCGCGTCAGTTCGTAGGCCACCCAGTTGGGCACGCACCAGTCGGGATTGTAACTGACGGTGTACCCGATGTGCTCGATGATCTGCTCGGGACGGTCGGCCGTGAGCTTCGGAAGCTCCAATAACCCGACTTCCGACTTCGGCGGTAAGGTGGATTGGGAAGCAGACTGTGCATCAGCCGTCTTTCCTTTGTTCTTGTTCAAAAAAACAAAGACTCCCGCCAAGAGCACGATGCCGATTAACATTATCGTGGCGGATTTGTTGTTTCTCTTCATATCCTGTTTATTTTCAAATATATAGAAAAATCCATTTTGGATGTTGCAAAAATAAGAAATAATTGTTCCGCAGATATCGTAAAAACATCTTTTTTTGGATATATTTGCAGAGTTCTAAAAATTAATGTCAGACTTTTTTATGGACAATTTAAATTTTTGAGTATGAAGATTTTACACACAAGCGACTGGCATCTGGGCCATACACTCTACGAGCATGACCGTATGGTGGAGCATGAAGACTTCCTCCGTCAACTGAAAACCATTGCCGATGAACAACGCCCCGACGCATTGTTGGTTTGCGGTGACATTTTCGATCGTGTGGCCGCCCCCGTGGCTGCGCGGGAGCTGTATGTGCGGGCGTTGCTCGACATGCACGATACATGCCCTGACATGCAAATCATCGTCACGGCCGGCAACCATGATGGCAAGTCGGCACTCGAGACCGAGGGCCTCATCTGGAACCGCCTGCATGTGAGGGTGATAGGGCAAGTTGAATTCGATGACGACGGGCAAGTCAACTTCGACCGGCATATTGTGGAAATCCGCGATGCACAGGGCGCTCTGCAGGGTTTTGTGGCTGCTGTGCCTCACATCTATGAATACGGCTATCCCCAAATGGGGGATGCCATGGACAAACAGGACCGGCAGGGGATTTTCTTCCGGACCTTGCTTGACAAGGTCGCGGAGCGAAACCCCGACAACTTGCCGGTGGTGCTTTCGGCGCACTTGGCCATGGCGGGTGGCAACTTTGCAGGACATGCGTTCCATGACTCCATCGGCGGCATCGACACGGTGAAGCAGGAGCAACTCGGCAAAGGCGGCTATGACTACTTGGCTTTGGGACATATTCACAGCCCGCAAACGCTCCCGGACAGCAACCCTGTGGCTCGCTACTGCGGCACCCCCATTGCCATCTCCTTCGACGAGACAGGGCATCATGGTGTCACGATGGTGACCCTCGGGAAGGGTGAACCGCCTGTCATCGAGGAAATGGAAATCCGCAATCTGAAGCCCTTGCTTACCTTACCCGTCAAGCCAACCCTCTTCGAAGATGCCCTGCAGGAGTTGCGCGAGTTTCCCGATGCCGAATCTGCCTATATCCGTCTCAACGTGCTTCTTGACGGCCCGCTTCCCCCCAACCATATTGAGCGGATTTTGCAGGTCCTTGACAGGAAAAAGGGCGAGTACTGTTGTATGGTGACCTCTTTGCCGGACAGGGAAGAGAAAAGTGAAGAGTATTCGGATCTGAAGCATGTCGATGCCGACAATATGCCGGAGCCGGAGGAATTGGCGGAACTTTTTTTCCAGAAAAAATACAATGTTTCCATGGATGCCGACCTTGCGGAATTGCTACGAAAAGCCATAGAAGTTGCCCAAAAAAATGAAATCGAACATTAAACAAAACAGACTGTTATGAAACTCAAAAAATTGATTATAAAGAATATTGCATCCATAGAGGATGCTGTGTTGAAATTTGACGCGGCACCGCTTGGCGATGCACGCATTTTCCTCATCGGAGGTGATACCGGCAGCGGGAAGAGCACTATTCTCGACGCCATCTGTCTGGCCCTCTATGATGATACTCCAAGGTTGAATCAGGCCAACCACAAGAAAAACGACTATGGCAATGACAACATTTCCGCGCGGGACACGCGTAACCTGATGCGACACGGCGCCAAAGAAGCCATGGCCCAACTCCTCTTCGAAGGCGATGACGGCAAAATGTATGATGCCGTCTGGTCTGCCCGCCGTACGAAAAATTTCACCCTCGACAACACCAAACGCTCCCTCGCCGTTGACGGACGCCCTGTTGACAAAAAGGAGATAGAGACCGTCATTTTAAAAGCTGTCGGACTTGATTTCAAGCAGTTTTGCCGCGTCACCATGCTCGCCCAAGGGCAGTTTACCCAATTCCTCAAGAGCGACGAGAATAAAAAGGCTGAAATCTTGGAAAAGATGACAAAAACCGAACGCTACAGCGAGATTGGCAAGACAGTCTTCCAGATGTGCAAGGAGGCACAGAATGCCTATGAACTCGAGAAAAGCAAATCGGAAGGTGTGCAGCTGCTCTCGGAAGAGGAAAAAGGAGAGCTTGTCGAAAAGCTGTCCAGGGATAGGGAAGAGGTTGTCAAGTGCAACATCGCGAACGATCAGTTTGCGGAAAAGAAAAAGTGGCTGGAAGATGACCTGAAGAACGAAAATGCCCTGAATGAGGCCAAACGGCAATTGGACAGTTGCGAAGATGTCACTTCGTCCAAGCAGTTCGCAGACGAGGAACGTCTCATCGCTGACTGGGACCTGTCGCGCGAGGCGCGCACTTGGGTCGGCGACTTGGCAAGGCGACAGGAAATGCTCGACATTATCGTAAGTCAGAAAGAGCCCAACGCACAGTCCATCCTCGCCTCCCTGCGACAGGCATTGCGTTCTTTCGATAGCCTTGTCGAAGCGGAGCGGCAGCGGCTTTCCACCCTGCAGAACGCTCTTGAGGTGGCTGCCGTGCACAAACAGATGTATGACAATGCCCAGTCTATCAAGACAACATTGGATGAGACCCTCACACAACGCCAGTCCAAAACCGTTGAAGAAAAGAACCTCGCCAAACTTGAACAGGCCCTGCCCATACTGACGGAAGAGATTCAGCGGAAACAAGCCCTTTTCAACGCGGCACAGGCATCCCGTGATGAAAAACATCAAGAGGTGGAGAAAGCCGAAGAGGTGCTCAAGGCCATGAAGCCGCAGGAGCTGGCGCGCGCGCGCGAAGAGGTTGACAGGCAAACCGTGCTTCTTCGAGAGGCTGAAGAGGCTGTGAACAAATTGGAGAAAGCCTTCTCTAACCAAATAGCTGCACAACAGGCACTCACGGAAAACCAAACGCTCATGGAAACGGAACAAGAGAAGAAGAACAAAGGGGATATCGTGGAAAATGAGCGCCAATGCGCATACGACACGGCCCGACAAGCTTACGAACAGGCCAAACTCGCCATCGCGGACGAGGTTGAGCGTCTGCGTGCCCAGTTGAAAGTGGGTGATACGTGTCCCGTGTGCGGCCAGAAAATTGACATGCTGCTCTCTTCCGAAAAAGCTCGCAAGACATTGGATGCTCTGGCGGTGCCGCTGGAGGAGAGCGAAAAACGCCTCCAAGAAGCAAAAGCAGCGGTCAAGGTATCCCAGAAAATCATAGAGGATTGCCATAAAAAAGCACCCTCATTGGCAAGTGCCGTGAAAAGTGCCGAGGTTCTTGTCGCGGCTGCATCGGAAACAGCAAAAGCCAGCTGCACTGCCGCGGCCATCACCTTAGAGGATGCCTCAACGGCAAGCATTGACAATGTCCGAGCTTTCTTGAAATCGAGGTTTGCAGAAATTGAGACCACGAAGAGACGCTTGAATGAGCAACAGGAATCCATAAACGGGCAAAACGAACTTATCAAGACTCTGAAGGATGAGGAGAACACAATGATCCAAAATCTTAATGCCGCCGACAAAGCCGCGAATGATGCCATACAGTCCGAGAAAACCCAAAAACTGCAAATCGGCAACCTCAAAGAATCCATCCGGCAACGCGATGACGAGATTTCTCAGCGCATAGGGCATGTTGCGCAGTACATGACTGACCCGGCGTGGCAGTCCGCCTGGGAGGCAAAACCAAAGGAGTATGTGGACAATTTGATGGCCATGGCACATCAGTATGCGAAACTGGGGGAGGAAATCACCATGTTGTCCCACAAAATCGACACGGATGAGGACAAGCGTGCACGCTTGAATGAGCAAGACAACCAAGTCAGGGAATTGTGGCCCGGCTGGGACAGCGACTTGATGTCTGTCACCCCGCTTACCGATGTGCCGAAAGATATAGAGAGCCGGTGGCAGAAATTCGTGGCCGATGCCACAAAATTACTGGAACAGAAGGAAAACTGCCGACAGGAGATCCTCAATCTTAAACAAAAGCTGGAGGAATTCCATGCGACCACCTCCGTTGACGAAACACGTCTGCAGGAAATCTCCCGTTTTCAGAGCATGGATGAAGTCAAGAAAAGCCATACAAAACTCAAAGATGACCTTGCCGCTGCCAAGACGAATCATGCTACCATATTGAAAATCCATGCAGAGCATCATGGTGCAGCACATCCTGCCATAGAAGAGGGCGAGACGGTGGAGACGTTGCAACAATCTCTGCTGAGTGGCAATGAGCGGCTCAAAACCTTAAACCAAAGTATTGGTGCAATAGAAACGAAGTTGGAGAATGATAGGAAGGAGACTGAGCGTTTGCAGGATATCCTGAAAAAAGTCGAGGAACTGAAGTCTCATGCCGAGAACTGGAAGAAACTGGACAATCTCTTCGGCGGCTCCGACGGTGCCAAATTTCGCAACATTGCGCAGAGTTTTCTGCTGGAGAACTTGTTGCGGAGCGCGAACCATTACCTGCAGGATCTCACCAAGCGATACCGGCTGGAGTGCATCCCCGGCACGCTCACGATCAGCCTGCGCGACCAGTACATGCCCGACATGGTCAGCCCTGTGGACACGCTTAGCGGCGGGGAGGGCTTTCTGGTGTCATTGGCCCTTGCTTTGGCCTTGGCTTCCATGAGTCGTCAAGGCATCACCATGGACACACTGTTCATCGACGAGGGGTTCGGCACGCTCAGCGACAATGAAATGGACACCGTCATGGCCTTGTTGGAGCGACTCCAGGAGAGGAAGGGCCGGCGTGTGGGCATCATCAGCCATGTCAAGGAGCTGCGCGAGCGCATCCCCGTACATGTGGAGGTAAGCCGCATCGACCCCACCCGAAGCGGAATTACTGTCAGGGATACTACACGTGCGTAAGGTGTTGGTTTTCAGGTGGGTGAAATGATCTCTAACGCAAGTTTTTGGAAATCAAGTCTTTGTTTCTGGAAATGGGCAGACGTTTTCCGTTCAGGTCCTCGAGATACTTCTCGGGATTCTCATGGAGCAAATAGATGGCATCCTCATATAGGATTTGTTCCAGGCTTTTCTGACTCTTTTTCGCATCCTCAAGGATATTGGCATATAATTTCGGCTTTGATTTGATGGATGATATAACAAGGTTGGCCGCAGAGTCTATTTGGGCTTTGTCGTAGCAGAGATGCAATAAAGCTCTGGAGAGGAATTTGCTGCCGAATTCATAAAGTTGCGTTGTGTTATAGATGAGCATGATATAGTCTGTTCGCATCAGCTCCTGTTCAAGGTCCAAATCCAACGTGGCAGTGTTCGCGGAATCAAAATATACGATGTAGTTGTAGTACCAGTATGGGTGATTCCGGAAAATGTCATGCAAAGGGATGTTATTGGCGATATTCCAGAAAAAGGAGTCTCCAATGGTCAGCAAATAGGGCTTGACAGCGGTGGTGTCTTCTATGGCTTTTACTTGTGTGTACCAGTATTGCGTCGATTGTATGGGAAAAAACAAATTGAGGAGTTCTTCCAGATCATTGTCGGGTTGGCGGGGTTCCGACTGATATTTTTCACCAATGTCAAGATTAACGAGATTCTGGTCTCCCAGAATCTCCATATACCGGATAATGGAATCAAAAGCATGGATGGAAGCGATGTTGCTCCAGTGGGTACCCGTTTTCGAGAACAGAGGATAATCGACAGAATCTTTGGCGTTCTGAAAAACCGTCACATTGTCAATGTAGTTTATCCCACGTTTATCGAACATTCTTTTATAGTAGTCGTAGGCATGGAGGCCGTCGGGATGAAAGTATTTCCTGTTTTTTTGCAGATATTCCGGATAAATCACATCTTTTCCGGGATTTATGACAACGAAAAGATGAATGTCATGCTCGTCCAGCAGTTTTTGCACTTTCCAAAGACGCAGGGCCTCGGTTTCGAAAGCCTTTCTCATGGCAACCGTGTCATCGGTGTGTTGGTACATTAGGCTCTCGTAATGGTCCCTGACATACACCTCCTCAAACAGCCAGTCTTTTTTTCCACGCACTACATTGTCGTTGTTCGTTTCCCGGAAACAGCTCCAGAGATATTGGTTGTACATCCTGACCAGCCACTCACGGAAGCCGAAATGATCTTGGAGATAACTGTCCACATGGCTTTGAAAAGAACCGTCAACGTAGTTCTTTAATGTGAGCTTCGGTTTTTCTGTTTCGGTGGTGACCCCATGGAGCGGTTCGAGTCGGATCAAACCGGTGATGGTTTGCATTAAAAAGACAACCATGACAGCTATCGTGCCTATAAACAGTATCTTGTGAAAATGCTTTTTCATGGTTGTCGTTATTAGAATCTGAAATATATGAAAGGACTGAAACCCGTCGCATTGAGAGCGCTGAGGCAGAATATGAACAGCAAAATGCTCGCCGGCCAAATCGCAAGATGCTGCTTCTTGGTGTAATCGGTATGGAAGACAAAGTTTTGCCATCTTTTCCCGAGAGGGGACAGTACGATGAATGCAAAGAATACAGATATGATCAGCGTGACGTAGAAATGCAAACTGCTGATGGGAACAATAGGTTGAAAATCAAAGGCAAACAATCTGGAAATGAATGTGATGGCATCAGGGAGGTTCTCAATGCGGAAAATGGCCCAACCCACTGTGACAATCAGGAAAGTGATGATAACGCTGGGGATTTTGCCGATTTTTCCGTAGAGTTTTCCCAGCCCCATGCGTTCCAGTACAAGCCAAAAGCCATGATAGGCTCCCCAAATGACGAAGTTCCAGCTTGCGCCATGCCATAGTCCGGACAGGAGGAACACGGTCCAAAGGTTGAAGTACATCCTCGGTTTGGAACAGCGGTTGCCGCCGAGTGGGATGTACAGGTAGTTGCGCATGAATGTGCCCAGTGTGATGTGCCAACGTCTCCAAAACTCGCTGACGCTCGTTGAGTTATAAGGATTGTTGAAATTCTCCGGAAAATGGAATCCCATGATTTTGCCTAAACCGATGGCCATGTCGGAGTAGCCCGAGAAATCAAAATAGAGCTGCATGGTGTAGGCGATGATGGTGATCCAGGCGGTGCCAGTGCCCATCGTCAGCAGATCAGCTGCAAGCAGTGTGTCCACCTGACGTCCGATGACATCCGCAATCAGCACTTTTTTGGAGAGCCCTATCACAAAACGGTAAAAACCCTGCAGGCTTTCCGACCAGTTCTGCTCCCTGTTCCGGATTTCGTCCGCAATGTCGCAGTAGCGCACAATGGGCCCGGCGATGAGTTGGGGGAACATGACGATGTAAAGCATATAGTCGGTGAGCCGCTCCATCGGCTTGTGGACATTGCGGTAAGCATCGACCACGTAGGTGATGGACTGGAACGTGAAAAAGGAGATGCCGATGGGCAGCAGCACTTTCGCCATCGTGAACGGCTCCAACCCGAATGCCCCGAGAAGCGCATTCAGGTTCTCCACAAAGAAGTTCGCATACTTGAAGTAGCCCAAAAGTCCAAGGCTGACAGCGATGGCCAATCCGGCAAGGGCTTTTCTGTGTGTTGGATTGTCTGATTGATACAACCGCTTTACCAGATAGAAATTGACCACAGTGGAACCGAGGAGCAACAAAATGAATGTAGGTGCTCCGTATGCATAAAATAGGATGGAAAACAGCAGCAAAACAATGTTCCGCCATTGTTTCGGGCATGCAAAATAGCATATCAGGAAGACAGGTAGGAATAGTATCAGGAAAACATTGCTGCTAAAGACCATGTTTCTTAGCGGTATAGATTCAACTTGCAAAATTATAAAAAATAGGACTTGATCCATCTCGAAGTGCCCGAATTTTTCCCTCGTTTCCATTTTCCGAGGACGCTCATGGATGCTTGTCCTGCCGGGTATATGCGCTACCCCTGCGCCCACATAATGCTTGCGATGCTTTAGCTTGTGGCGACAGTTCAGGTACAGTTTCCCGTCCTCCAGTTTGTTTTTTTAGCCTGCAAAATGACTATTACGCCAAAATTTTATACTTTTGCGTCTTATTTGAATGGATTATAATAGTATGGAAGATGACGCTCCCCGAATCCATTGGCTTGTTGCATTAGTGCCTTTTGCGGTGCTGGTGGTGTTGCAAGTCCTCGTGATCAAGCAGTTCGGTTCCGACGCCATTGACGGTGCCAGCCAGACGGCATTGCTTTTTTCCGCTGCCGTGGCCGTAGCCATCGTCATGGTCGGCTACAAGGTGCCGTGGAAGGACATCAACAGCGCTATCGGCGAAAACATCAAAACCATTGGCCCAGCCATTCTCATTCTGTTTCTGATCGGCGCCATTTCCGGCAGCTGGATGATGAGCGGGGTGGTGCCCACCATGATCTATTATGGCATGAAGGTGATCACGCCGTCGCTGTTCCTGTTCATGGCCTGCTTCATCTGCGCCTTGGTGTCGCTCATCACCGGCAGCTCCTGGACAACAGTGGCCACGGTCGGCATCGCCTTGGTCGGTATTGGCACGGCGCACGGTTATTCGGTGGGATGGACGGCAGGTGCCATCATCTCAGGCGCTTATTTCGGCGACCAGTACCTCAGTATCGTGCTGACCGGCAACATCTACAAGCAGCTATACAAGGAGATGGGTTTCGAAGGCCGGCTGCTGAGCCGTTCCACGGAAGACTCCGCCACGGTCACTTCCGTGCTCGTACCCTGGAACACCTGCGGTATGACCCAGTCCATGGTGCTGAAAGTCCCCACATTGGAGTATTTGCCCTACTGTTTCTTCAACCTCATCTCCCCGCTGATGTCCATCACGGTGGCGGTTATCGGGTATAAGATTTTCAGGCGGACTGAGGAGGAGAAAACGGATCTCTCATAAACAGCTGGTTTTGCCGTCTGGATATTTTTTGTAGAATAAGATAAAATGAATATGGAAAAGAAAAAGAAAAGGAAATTTTCCCTCTGGATGCAACTTCTTATTAGCATCATAGGAACCGCCATAGGCGTGGGGTTGACTTTTGCCGTCAACAACTGGATGGACAACCGCAAAAAGGAGGAAGCGCAGCGGCTGATGGCCATCATGGTGATTCATGACATCGATGAATCGATCAACACGTTGAAAACCTTGAAGGAGGATATGGAAACGGAGTACAATGCGACGTTGTATGTCCGAGAACATCTCGACCAGCTGGACTCCGTGCCGAATGACACTCTGAGCTTGGCGCTTTCGTTCATTGTAGATGATGGAGAAGAATTCCGTTTCGACAATTCAAAGGAGAAAATCTTCCATAGCAGTCCTGACACATGGCAAAACTTAGGATGCATGAAGTTTATCGATAACGTGCAGTCTTGTTATTATAGCCGCCAGACGTTCCAAGACATGTATAACAAAGCAATTCTTTGGCAAAGGCCGGTATCTATAGAAGTGTATGAAGCGATGAACAATGATGACAGCAACTTGAGTCTGGAAGAAGTTTTGGGTCAATACTATGCAAATTTGCGGAAACTATTGAAGGAAAAATTGGAGGATGGACATGTGAAATATTATATTGACTGTACACCTAGTAAGTTAGGAAGTATTGCGGGTTTGATAAAATACTGGATTCAGGTGAACGACGAGAACAAATTTCTGATGAGCATCACCGATGAAGAGTTGGAAAACTATGTAAACAACATCAACACAAATGGTTTTGCCGTATCAGAAAAAAGTATGATAGGAACATGGAAAATGTCGTCGACGGATGAAGTAAACCAGTTTATATTACGAAAAGACCATACTTATTCGTACGTGTCTATTGTCACCTCACCGGCAAACCTCAACTTCTCACAAGGAAAGCTAAAAAATGTTTATAAAGAAACCGGGACATGGGAACTGAAAGGGGATTCGTTGATTGCAATTCCTGACAGCGTTGATTTTGAGACGGATGCCAGCAAAATGACCATCCAGCCGGAAAAACAAGAGATGTTGGACAATTGGGTTCAGAATTATCAGGAAGAGTATTTGTCATACTTTCAGCAGAAACTCAAGGAAGACCATTTACGGCAAACATGGAGTGTCCGTCTTGATGCTTCGCGCGACAAGATGGAGATGAAGAAAGACAAAAAAACCGTGTATTTCAAGCGGGAGAAATGAGTTTTGTTATTTCCGCACCTTCTTCACGAACTCCTCCACCTCCGGCACACCGACTTGATAGACGAGGTAGCCGTCGTAGGGCTCGCGCTTGGTGATTAATATTGTTTGGGCAGTTGTTTGACAGCTTTGTCAGAAATACTTTCCAGCTGCTTCGTGCTATAAAACAAACTATGATTTTGGTATAGCAGTAATTTGATGTGTTATGGTTTTTCCAATTTCATATTCGCTAAAGATGATTTTAACAAAATATATGTCCTTAACGTTTATTAGAAACTGACCATATTCCACGATATAATTATGGTTGTTTGATTTATAACGGATACTGTTTCAAAAAGTGTGTCCGAGAATAGAAAAAGTTCGTGAATTTTATAGTTTTGTAAAGTGAAAGAATAAAAACACAAACCTATAAAAAAGCACGAACTTATGGAGTTTACAAAAGAACAAATTTTTGAGCTAAC
>JAFPXF010000022.1 GCA_017394765.1 Bacteroidales bacterium
GACACCGCCGTCTCCGTAGTGCCTCCGCAGGAGCTGGAGCAGATGGCCGCAGAGTACCGCAGAAAGGCGGAGCGGTACATGGCCAGCGTGGTGGCCACCCTCAAAGCCCACATCGCCGACTATCCGGCATACAGGGCTTTCGCGGGCGACAACGCGCCGAAGAACGAGGTGTTCCGCCGCGACAACACCAACCGCAAAATCTTCTTTGCATAAGTTATGGAACCATTAGACTACATCACCATCGGCTCCGCCGTCCTCAACTTCCTGCTGGGCGGCACCACGGTTTGGAGCATCATCCAGTGGCTCTCCGAGAAACGGCTTCGCAAGATTGAGGAGAAAAGCAAGGAGACCAGCCTTGAGACACAGCGCTTCGAGGCGCTCACCCAGCAAATAGAGTATCAGAAGCAGCTCATAGCCGAGTACATCAGCAACGAGCAGGCGAAGGACGAGCTGGACGACAAGCAGCGGGAACTCATCGCCACCCTAAAGCGCAACTCCGCACGCATCGAGGCCGAAAAGATTGAGCTGGAACGGCGGCTCACCATCTCGCAGGCCTACGAGTGCCACCGCAAGGACTGCCCCGACAGAATGAGGAAAACGAACCAAAACACAGAAATATGAGAGAATGTGAACAAGACTACCGGGGAGACCTGCACAACTCCCCGCAGGCTTTCAGCCGCTACCTCCAAGACCTCGCATCACGTCACAGGTCACTGAACCACACTCCCGAAGAGCCCCACTTCTTCCGTGGCGAACTTGAAGAGTTCTACACGGGGTTCCGCGACCGCGTGAACTTCCCGGCACTCATTCAGGAGGGCGGCGAGCTGCACTTCACCAGCGACAACGCCGACAACGCCTTCAAGGAGCGCGAATCCTCCTTCATGGTCGTGCAGTCTTACGAGGACGATGGCGACTATGACGCGGTCTATGAGGCTTTCGACCTCTGCGAGCGCATCGGCGACGAGATCATCCGCAGGATGAACCTCGACAAGTACGAGGCCGCCTGCATGGTGGTCAAGGACTTCCACCTCGAAGACGTGACCGCCATCCAGATACAGAACGTGAGGGAACGCTACGCGGGGGTGCGCTACACGTTCACCACCAGCACACCCTTTTGGAACGAGATTGACACAAGGAACTGGAGGCCATGAACGAGATAAAGGTTGACATTGACGGCGTTCAGACCGTCCACAACGCGCCCGAATGCTTTGACGAGCTGACCCGCGAGCAGCTGTTGGCCGTATGCGCCGCAGTCGGCGGCACGCTCTCCGAATCCGCGTTCTATTCCGCCCTGTCGGGAATCCCCGAAGAGACGTGGGAGGAGATTCCGTTCGGGAAACGCTACTTCCTGATGCGCCTCTTCGACTTCGCTTTTGAGAAAGAGCCGAGGTTTTCTCGCCAGCTGCTGCCCTGGATAGAGACGGACGGAGTGCGGCTCATCGGCTACCAGCCCTCCTTCTCCAACACCACGTGGGAGGAGTTCATCTACGCGGACGGCTATATGCTGGCAGGGCGTTTCCGCGAGGCGGCGGCGGTGCTCTACCGACCCCAGCGGGGCGGCTACACGGGCGAGACCGACCGCCGCGTGCCGTTCACCATCTACGGCACTGACACCAGGATGAAACACCTCGCACATCTTCCCAATGACCAGCTGGCGGCGTTTGTGCTGTGCTACAAGACCCTCCGAGAGAGAAACTTGGAGAAGCGGTACCCAAATGTGTTCGCCCGATCACCAAAGCGGCGCAAGACTTCACCGAGCCAGCGGGAATCCGCTTTCTCGTGGGTGAGCGTCCACCGTGACCTTATGGGAGACCGCTTCTATGACGAGGCCAAGTTCTACGCCTCCAACGTCCACGTCATACTTGGCAGGCTGGATAAAGTGATAAGGGAGGGTGGCAGAAAATGATGGCCTCCCGTTTTGAGATTTTTTTTAATTTTGCAGTCAGAAATTGATTGGTATATGGAAACGCAAAATATTGAATACAAGGAATCTTGGCGTGACGAATATTTGAAATGGATTTGTGGCTTTGCCAACGCACAGGGTGGTACGCTCTACATCGGCAAAAACGATAAAGGCGAAGTTGTAGGTGTGACTGATGCCAAGCGTTTGCTGGAGGATATTCCCAACAAAGTTAAAAATGCGCTTGGGATAGTGGTCGATGTCCAACTGTTGGAACAAGAGGGCAAACCATTTCTCAAAATTGATGTTGCCCCCAGCAGCTATCCCATCAATTTCAGAGGAGAATACCACATCCGTTCCGGGGCCACCAAACAAGTGCTTCAAGGTTCTGCTCTCACCCATTTCCTACTCAAACGTACAGGAATGAAATGGGACGCAGTCGCAGCCGAAAAGTTCACTGCACAAGACCTTGACATCGAGAGTTTCAACATCTTCCGCCGCGAAGCGTTGCGAAGCAAACGAATGACGAAAGAAGACCTTGACTGTTCCAACGAAGAACTGCTCGAAAAATTGAACCTTACCGTTGACGGGAAATTGAAACGTGCTGCTGTGCTCTTGTTTCACCGCAATCCCGAAAAAATGATTACGGGATGCTATACCAAAATCGGTATGTTCAACAAAGAAGCCGACATACTGTATATGGACGAAGTGCATGGTTCACTGATGCTTCAAGCCGACCGTGTATTGGATTTGCTCTATCAAAAGTACCTCAAGGCATTCATCACATACGAAAATGTAACCCGTGTGGAAACTTATCCGTTTCCCAAAATGGCGGTTCGCGAAGCCATTTTCAACGCATTGGTTCATTCCGACTGGTCTGCATCGTGTCCGATTCAAATCCGGGTTGAGGATGACCTCATGTATATATCCAATGATTGCGTTCTGGAAGAGGGCTTGACAGCAGAAAAACTGATGTCACCTCACAAGTCACAGCAACTCAATCCCGACATTGCCAACACTTTTTTCCGTGCCGGATTCATTGAGGCATGGGGACGTGGTATTGAGAAAATGTGCAAAGCGTGTCTGGATTATGGTTCTCCGTTGCCATCTTATACACTCGGACGCTACGACATTATGGTGCGTTTTGATGCAGCCCCGGCTGTTTTGCCATTCATCGAGGATGAAAGGCGGAAATACGAGATTTCACGAACTCCCCGTCACAATCAAGTAACGGGTAAAGTAACAGGTAAAGTAACAGGTAAAGTAACGGGTAAAGTAACAGGTAAATCCGCCACTATCTTGGAAACAATCAAGGCTAACCCGCGCATAACAGTTGACCAGCTGATGTCACTTCTTTCCATGAGCAATGCTGGCGTTCGTAAAATTATGAGACAATTGAAATCTGATGGTCTCATTCGCAGGGTTGGTTCAGATAAGAATGGCCACTGGGAAGTGATTAATCCAGGGCAATAGCCATGTCCAGCCACACCATAACAGACACGACAGACGGCAAAACCATCACCGCAGAAGAGTTCTACCAACAGGCGCGGCGGTGGGCTTCGATGGTGCGCAATGCCGCCAAGCGCAACACCCTGCGGTTCGCCAAGGGCAAGAAGCAAACCTCCATAACCAAGAAGAGCGGCAAGGTGGAGCGCAAGCTGCGCGACAGCATACAGTTCACCGTGGAGCGTGACAGCGGAATCCCCGAGGCGGTGAGCTTCAAAGTCCCCATCCACGGGATATGGCGGGAATGGGCAGTGGGCTATGGCCAGCCGCGAGTTCCCGGCAAGTACGTGAATCCCCATCCCCGCATCCGCCGTTCTATAATGGACTGGTTAGACGAACCCATTGACCGCAATGCGGAACGCCTCTTCAACCTTGCCACCGAGTTTTGGGGCGACAGGTGTCTGGTCAACTTTTTCGGGACAAAAAGTTGACCAGGAACGGAGTGCTTGTGTTTTATAACGAATTGAATTTCGGTCTGCAGATGTCTGATATTAACAGATAATTGTGCATATGTTGGTTGGCAAAGTCGCTTTTGGGATGTTGATGCCGCCTTTTTTTGTGCAAATAATCTTGTAGAGCTGTGTTTTTTTTAAAAATATAAACACAACCCTCTGATTTTCAGTGTGAAAATTATTTTTAATTGTTGCTGAGGTTACAATGATTTTTTATATCTTTACAGCGAGAAATTTGTGACCAACATCGGTCAGAAAACAATTAACAATTAAAAACAAAATGTATGAGAAATGTAAAAATACTCTTTCAATTATTGGTTTTATCTGCTTTGTTTGCGGTTATCTTTCCTACCGCCACCGCCCAAGGCGAGTGGAAGTGGGCGCATTACTGGACTGGAACTGGGGGCAACTTGAATGAAGTTTTTAATAAAGTTACAAATACTGCTTTTGACGAGGATGGCAATATGTATGTCTATGGCACGATGGGCGGCAATGCCAGGTTGGATGGGGAAATGCTTATGTTTTCAAATAATTCTACTGTGATTACTACCGAAGAACACTCTATTCTTTTGGCAAAATTTGATACTTCAGGTGCGATGCAGTGGTACAGAGTGATAAAATGCAATGATGATTGCAGATCTATCCCCAAATGGATGACTATTAAAAATAATAGGATATATATTACAGGAACAACTGGTATGTCGGGCGACTACAATTATTGGTTATATTACATAGACACTTTGATAACGAAAGCGGATGTTTTGAGCCTTCCGGAATCAGAGAGAAAGCCCCCATATAAATGGAGCCATTGGTTTTTCTTTTCCCAATTGGATTTGGATGGAAATCGTTTGGAAGACCATTTTGTGGAAGCATATACGAGGCAATATTATGAGAACGGTAATGATTATATTCGAAATGTTGAGCCAATTTGTGCTGACAACACTGTGCTTACTCCAATGCACGTAGATGATGCAGGTAATGTATGTTTGTTTGGACAGTTTGTATATGCAGGTAATGAGGAACAACCCTATACAATAGTCATAGATGGAGACTCTTCTAAAACTTACGATTTGTATTTACCTGGTAGCAGTTGTGGCTATAGTGCCTTGTGGAATGTGATGTTTTACAAGTTTACACCAAACTGGGAGTTGGACTTCGCCAAGTTGATGGTGCAAAGCACCGAAGGTATTGCTACATCATGGGAACTTATTGGGGATAGTATTAACCCTCAGTTTACGATATACCCTGAATGGCTTTCGTGCGACCATAATGATAATATGTATGTTTCAGGGTATATGGAACTTGCCATGTGGAATAATGGGAATTCGTTACATCAATATCCTGTCAAAGTCTATTTTGACAGTTTGCATTATGCCACTATAATAGATGAAAGCGGCACTCGTAGATTGAACTTTGTTTTGAAATATAATAGTGAAGGTGATATACTATGGTGTAACCAGATTTATACGAAAGGTCATCCAACCGACCCTGATCAATTTTCACATGGTGAATTATATGGTAATTGTTATGAAGATGGTTCATTGTATTTGACTGGACGGGGATGTAGCGTCCTTGATGAGAATGTTGGGATTTTCTTTGATAGTACCTGTACAATGCGGCTTCACGGCCCGCAAAACATTAGTAAGACAAATGTTGGTTTTTTTGTTAGATATGATGCATTTACAGGCTGTTATATTAATCATGGGGTTGTCCCTGTTATAGAAGGTAATTCATCATCATCCCCTGGACCCGTTTTGGCCACCATACACAACAGAATTTTTGCCTTATCTCTATATAAACAGTATTCTTGGGATCCTGCAATTATAGAATGGAGCAACGAAGGGAACTTCATTTGTCATATACCTTTTTCGACAGGGCAATCTGAGTTGGGCACTGTCAATGCCAACCAAAATGGAACGCTTTTAGTTGATTTGGTTGCGTTCTCTCCTGTGACTTTTAGCAACAATGTGATTACCAACTGCAATAATCAACCCAATAGCAATGCTGTATTTGCGCTATATCATAATCCTGAATTTTCCACACCATACGTTGGGATTTCCAATTATGGCGAGAAACTATCAGATTTGAGAATCTGGCCCAATCCCACAAACAATTTCCTTAATGTTGTAAGTGACAATGATCCGATTGACTATATCACCGTTATGGATTTGAGTGGAAAAATCCTTATGCGGAAAAATGTTGGAAACAACAATACAATTTTAAATGTATCTCTCTTGCCTGTTGGAACTTATCTTTTGGAAACAGTTTGCAAAGGGGAAATTTCTGTAAAAAAATTTGTCAAACAAAATATGTACTAACCAAAACAATGTCGATATGAAAAAGATTTTACTATTTCTGTTGTTGTCGCTGCTATTCTTTGACGGCAACATTATGGCACAGGTGCAACAAGAATGTGACCTGTATCTTAACACGGACTTCGATTCCGACTGCTTGCTTGATGATTACCTGGAAAGGTTCCCCGAACTTTTGGAGCTTGGGTCAGATGAGTGTATGCTGGCTTGTAGGGGCAACACGGTACAATATACGGCTGTCTGTCCGAATGGCATTCAGTATTCGTGGAACATTATTGGTGCTCAAAACTACACTCTAATCAACCAAAACCGCACGGCCGTTGTCACGTGGGGAACTGGAAATATCGGGAATATTTCAGTGTCAGTGCTGACAACGGATTCCATAACTTGTTCAATAGAAACGTGTGTTTTCCTGATGGAGTCTCCTGTGGCTGCTTGTTCCTCTGTGCCTCTGTATTATTACGATCAGTCTGGAAATAAAGTTATAGAGATTTGCTTCGGAGAGACCATTGATTTTATGGATATGAGCAGTGCAGGAAGGACACCTATCACTGGATATTTTTGGGAAAGTAACTTTGGCACAGCCTCGTCTCAGAACTATTCACTTACTCCATCTCAGGAAGGCGAGTTCAAACTCAACCATTGTGTGTGGAATGAGTGCGGATGCAGTGATTGCGAGACAATTATAATCAGAGTGCTGCCAAGGGTTGAACTTGAATTGTCTTGCCACGGGACTGTCTGCCAGAATACCACAGCTACTTACACGATTAACAGTCCAAACTGTTGGGAGTACATTTGGAGTGTTGAAGGCGGTACGTTTTCAGGACAGGGTTCTCCAACTATTACAGTTGACTGGGGCAGTCCCTCTTCGGGATATGGTGTGATTTCCTTGAACTCCTACGCCTGCGAAACCGAATGCAAATCCCTTCTTTCAGTGAAAATTCCCGTTATAGTCAATAATGCCGAAATTATCGGTCCTGACGAAATATGTGTAGGGGAGGTTCAACAATATGAACTCCCGATGTGGGGATCTACTATTTACCAATGGGGGGCTACCCCAAACAATAACAACGAAGTAATTGAGCATGAAGCTGAATTCCTGAACCAGTACTTGCTGGAGTTTACCCAGCCGGGAATATATAGTATTGAGGCGAGTTATGTATGTGAATTTTTGGAGTGCGGACCTTTCCATACGCAGAAAACTATTGTTGTCAAGGATACAATGAGCATTCGATCCACGGATAGTGTGGTTTGTAAAGGAGACACGGGGCATTACACCACTTGGCACGGCAACAGTGTGTCTTGGCAGGTATATAATCAAAACAATCAGTATGTTTTTGGCTCCAATGGGGTTTCTTTGAACTACAACTTCTTGATTCCTGGCAAATACAGGATTGTGGCATCCAACACCGCTGTTTATTGCAATGATGCGGAGTTTTTTGTCACCGTGTTGGACAATCCTCCGGCACTGACATTTGTTCAAGGCCCTAATGATGCTTGTCCAAAAAGTTCCATACTATTGTCGGCCACCCCCACCCAACCCAACTACTTTCTGCAGTGGCAACCATTGTGCCCATCGGCAACACCTTCATCTGTAGATGGAGAAGAGGTTACTATTAATTATGATACTGAAGTGTGTGATGTGGCTGTTTATCAGGTGGACAATGAGTATGGGTGTCGTTCGGAGGCATATATTCATACGGTGGATACATTCCGTCTTGCCCCGTTCTCAGTGCCAGCCATTTCTCATGTATGTGCTGGAGCATTTGTTGATATGAGTGTGGCAGACCAGTCCGCTAATGTCACATACGAGTGGACAATATCACCTGCCAATGCTGCATCTGTTAACGGTAGTCATTTTTCAAATCAAGTTCGAATACTGACAAATTATCTTGACACTTTGCCAGTTATTGCAACTGTCACACTGAAACGTACATATTGCTCCAATATGGTGGAATATGAAACAGCACAGATTTCTATTGAAAATGTGACGGTCTCTGTGGATTACGAGGATACTATATGTAATAATACGAGAGACTATTTTTATGCCTCAGGAATCCACGTTGACAATTACTACACTTGGGTGATGGATGGCACGGACACTCATCATGGCTATAATACAAGTTATTATTTCGGGACACCAGGCACACATAATTTCACCCTTACCTACCGACCTGATCCTCATTGTAATGCCGCTACTGTCAGCGGGCAAGTGTTTGTTGTTGACAGGCCCTCTGTTTCCATAACTGCCATCAATGACACAACATTAAGTGTTGCGCAGCAGGCAAACGTTACCTATTCTTGGACGTTTAATGGGGATACAATACCCAATATGCACGATACTGTTTGTTTTGTAGGGGATACAGGTGAGTTTTGCTGCATAGTCACCAGCACTATACCCCCATATTGCAGTAACATAGCATGCTATTCAAACGAACCTTCTGGACCATCTCAGCCAGACACCTGCTTGCCGTTGGAGTTGACAGATTCTCTCATCTCTTGCAACGAAGCCGTAATTAAAGCTGTCAATCCAACAAATGCAACAATTTCTTGGGGTATTTCTTCGCAGTATGGGTACTGCTTACCCTCATCTTCAACAGACTCAACCATAGCCTATTTTAGGAAAGAAGGAATTTATTATATTTCCGCATATATGGTGGATAATGGGCAGTGCTATAGAGGCCATATTTATGATACCATTAATTGTATTCCTGGAATGAAGGTGCGCTATGATTGTGATGGTCATCTTATTATATATGATACTTCCAAATATCGTGATGGCTTTACTATGCCCAACCGCACCATCACTATAGAAGGTACTTCTCTTTTTGCCACTCTTACGGATACAAACCATATCACCTCTATTCCCATTCCAAATTTACCTCACGGGCAATATACAGTGACTATGGATATGGGTATGGATGTTCCTTGTTCTGTCTCCAGAGAATTCATTTATGAAGGTAATCCCACAATTGACAGTTTCGCTATTCGACCCCTAATGTGTTTAAACACACCCTTCCCATTTGTTGCATATGCATCGGGGACTATCGCCCAATACTATTGGAATTTTGGCGATGGTGCTTATAACAAAGGGAATGGCATTCATCATACATATCACCCAGATATAGTTCAAAATCCGACAGTAACTCTTACAGTGACAGATATATGGGGTTGTACGGCAAGAGATTCTGTGAGCATTTTGGTTGGTGGTGCTGCTTTGGAAGGAAGTTTGGTGGCTTTGGGTTTAGCGGTTTGTCCCGGCCAGAACAGAACAATTGCATTCAACAACCCCTCTAGTTTGAATGTTTATTTTTGGGACTATAGCACAACTTCAACTTCAAACAATCAATATAATGTTATATCTACAGGAGATTATCATGTTTTGGTAGAAACTATTGATTATGGGTGTCGTGCCGAACGGATACGTAACGTGGGATTCCTAAATGCACCTACGGCCAGAATAACCGGGAATACGGAATATTGTTTGGGCGAGCTTGTCAAACTCAATGGCAACACAGGAAACTCCAACACCTACCTATGGTATGTGTTCGATCAAGATAACACCTGTGTTTACACTTCCACATCTTCCATAATCAGATTCACACCTGGTGCCGCCGGTAATTACACGGTGATGTTAAATGTGACAAGCCCAGACAACTGCTCTGCACAAGCGGTTTACAACTTCGTGGTACATCCACGCCCGGCCGCACCTAAAATCATCGTGTCTGGTTGTATTCACGAACCCCCTGTGCAAGCAATATGTGTTTCGGGAGAAAGTTTGCTGTGGAGCAATGGGTATAATGGCACTCAAGCCGATTATTACACAGATGGGTACATTTCAGCATACTATGTAGATGCAACAACGGGATGTCCTTCCGAAAAAGCATTCGAATACATCATTCCAGCACCTAATTATGACGCATTGCTGACAGGCTGCTACAAAATCTGTCCTGATTCTTTATGGACTAAATTGCCTGTTTATGGTTTTTATCCGTATTATCCCTCTCAGATGCAATGGTTTTGGAGATATTTTGGGCAAGGAATAATAGACCAGGGCACAGACTTGAGTCCTTTATTGTCATTGAACGGCTATGGTACCTATCAGATGATAACAGAATACGGCGATGGTTGTGAGGTCAAATCCCCCGAGTTGCAAATTGAAGAGAGAGAGTATTGTCCTTGCGAAGGAATAGATTTGAACCCTGAAAAAATGTATTGTTATGTGGAGGGCTGTAAAATCTATTACCATTTGTCTTATACTGTTTCAAACCAAGGTTCCGATACTGTTTCGTTCAGCAATATGCAAGTCTCGCCGAGTGGTATTCTGGTAAGTACCACAGGACTGCCAATGACAATCCCGCCTGGAGAAAACAGGTTCTTTGAGTTTGACGTGTTGATTACTGAATTTATGAACGGAACATTGCATTTCACTCTTATCGATCCCGAAACGGGGTGTGAGACGCAATACTCAGATACGTTACTCCTTGAAACTTGTATGGATGAAGATTGTGATATAAGTGAAGATTGTTCATTTGAATTTAATCCCGAAATAAGCACGCCGCATCAATCCTCTTATTTCAATTTTTTCTTTAACGTTCCTGGTGCAGTTCAGTTAGTATCTATATGGAGCGTTCCACCACAAATCGTCAATTACACGTCATCTTCTTCATTAGACATAAATGGCCTTATGATGTTTGACTATGCCCGATTGAGTCAGATGGCAGTAAACGATGAGTATGTTTGTTTCCATGTTGTAGTTTGTTTTGAAGAAAACAGGCTATGCCATGCCAAACTGTGTATTCACGCAAAGATGCTACGGGATATGATTCCAGATGATTATCGCCAATTTTCAGATTCTTCCATGGCAGACAATGACTCTACAAGAAGTCTCCGCTTCAATATGGATGTTCAGCAAGAAGACAAACCGTATCTTGCACCCAACCCCGCACATAACGAGGTGATGGTGATGGGCATTGCGCCTGGGGAGGTGGCTGAAATCACAGTTCTAACTTTGCAGGGCGGTCAGGTCGCTGTATTCCGCAACGACTACCGCTTCAATGTCAGTCGTCTGGCCAAAGCCACCTATATTGTCCGTGTGATTACTACTGACGGAAAAGTACACTATCTGAAACTGGTGAAACAATAGTGTATTCCTATTACAACAATATTCAAAGAGGGCTTTCGGGTCCTCTTTTTTTGTGCTTTCTCTTTTGGGGCGACCGGGCACGCTTTCCGCTCAAATTTCATACTTCGTACTCATAACCGCTGCAATCGTTGTCGCGGCATTAGGGAAGACGAAAACGCAGTCAAAACTCACGACTGCGTTTTCCCTAACCGTCCCAACCTGTGACGGACGTTTGAACCATCTTTGCCAAAACATCAGTTATGGCAAAGTCAAGCACCCGCAGGGTAACCATCTTCATAAACGGCAAGGAGGTCGAAGCCTCGGTCAAGCAGATCCGCGCCGAGATGAATCGCCTCACCAACGAGCAGAACCGCATGACCATCGGCTCTGACGAGTACATCGCCCACGCAAAAAAAATCAAGGAACTACGCGAGTACCTGAAGGAACATGCCCGAAACATCGGCTCCGCCGCCTCCGCATGGTCGGAAATGTACAATAAGGTGATGCAGTTCGGTACGGGTATCGGCGGTTTCACGCAGATTCTCTCAACCCTTGACAACATCACATCAACCCTCAAACAGGTCGCCACCGACCTCGCCGCAATGGACGATGTCTATTCCGATGTCATCAAGACCACGGGACTGACCCGTGAAGAGGTTGACGAACTCAACGAGAGCTTCAAGAACCTTGACACCCGCACAAGCCGCGAACAGCTCAACAACCTTGCCTACATCGCCGGAAAGCTGGGCATCTCCTCCAAAGAGATGGTGCAGCAGTTCGTTGAGGCAGCGGACATCATCAACGTCTCGATGGGAGACGTTCTCGGTGACGATGCCACGCTGGCCATCGGCAAGATGGTGGACGTTTACAAGAAGTCCACCGACATGCTCAAGGACAAGTCTCTCAAGGAGCAGCTCCTTTCGCTTGGCTCCGCCGTCAACGAACTGGGCAAGACCAGCACCGCCAACGAGCAGTATATGGTCAACTTCACAGGGCGGCTCGGCGGCATCGCCGTGCAGGCCGGACTCGCCGCCGATGAGATTCTCGGCTTCGCCTCCGCCCTTGACCAGGACATGCAGAAGGTGGAGATGTCGGCCACCGCCTTCCAAAAGCTGATTCAGAAGGTCATCTCCAAACCCGCCGAGTTCGCCCAAGTCGCGGGAATGGAACTTGAGCAGTTCACCGACCTGATTGAGAACGACATGAACGAGGCACTGAAGAAGGTGCTCGCGGGCTTCTCCGGGGCGGGCGGCTTCGACAAGCTGCTGCCAATCTTCCAAGACTTGGGGCTTGACGGCGCTCGCGCCGCAGCCGCCATCTCCTCAATGGCCAACAGTCTTGACAAAGTGGAAGCCGCCCAGAGCATCGCCAACAAGGCAATGCTGGAGGGCGTGTCCTGCTACAACGAGTTCTCCATCAAGAACAACAACATGCAGGCCAACTTGGAGAAAGCCCGCAAGAAGTTCCAAGATACCCGCCTCGAACTCGGCGAGAAGCTCTACCCGATACTGCTGAAGCTGACCAAGACCAGCACCGCAGGCATCAAACTGCTCTCATCCTCCGTCACTTGGATTTCCAAGAACAAGGTTGCCGTCGCCGCCATACTCGCGCCGCTTACCCTGTACCTCGCCAAAATCGTGGCACTCAAGACATGGCAGCTGGCACTCAACGCCGCCGAAAAAGCCGGCATCGTCATCAAGGGCATATACAAGACCGCAACCTACGCCGTGGCAGCGGCACAGGCGGCACTGGCAGGCAACACCAACAGGGCGGCAGCGGCCATCAGGAAGATGGGCGCCGCCGCGAACTCCGTCCCGTGGATCGCCATCGCCACCGCCATCATAGCGGCAGGCACCGCCCTCTACAAGCTGGCGACACGAACCACGGCGGCGGAAAAGGCGATGAAGGACTTCAACAGCCGCACCGCCGAGCAGAAAGTGGAAGTGGACAAGCTCTTCAACGCGCTGCGGGAGCTGCGCAAAGGCTCCGATGCCTACAACAAGGTGCAGAAGAAAATCATTGAGACCTACCCGCAGCTGCTCAAAGACCAGCTGGACGAGAAAGGCAACATCATCGACATCGAGCAGGCCTACAACAAGGTCATCAGCGCAATGAAGCGCAAGATTGCCCTTGACATCCAGCAGGAGCAAATAGCGGAAGTGATGAAGGAGGAGATGGACAACATGGCACTTTCGCTCAAGCAACTTTCGCCGGAGCTGGGCAGCAAGGTGGTGGAGCTGGCCGAGGACGGCTGGGACAGGAACAAGATTGTCCGCAACATCAACCGCTATTTCCTCCAAGACCGCAAGCTGACGGGCAAGGAGGAGTTCTTCATTGACAACATCGTGGCCATCGTCAAGCGGGAACACGAGAAAATCGAAAAAATCCGACAGACCCTCGCGCCCTGGATCGGCAGCCAGCTTGACGCAGTGGTCGCCGAGGTTGAGGAGGAAGCGGCAGAGGAAGAGGAGAACAGCGGCAACAGCGCCGCAGAGACCGCCGCCGAACTCGCCAAGAAGCAGCAGACGGAATGGGAAAACCTCCAAAAGGAGGTGAAGAAGCTGTTCAACAAGGACGAGCTCATCGGCTTGGACAAAGTCGCCGCCGACAAGGAGAAAATCCGGCAGGAGTACGGCGACCTCATTACACGCATTGAGGCGTTCACGTCAAGCAAGGGCAAAGCCGCCAAAGCCCTTGCCGACCAAGTTCGGCAGTATATGGCCAGCGCCATCGAAGAGGTTGACCGCGCCGCCCGCGCCGAGAAGATGAAAAAGGTGACGGAGCAGTATTCCAAACTCTGCGAGCAGTTCAAGACCCTCAAAGAAAAGCTCGACCAAGGCCTCACGGACAGCTACTCCAAACAACTGCTGCAGGTTGAGCAGAAGTGGCGGGAGACCATCGCCGAAATTGACAAGAACATCGCCTACTACGAGAGCAAGCAGGGCGAGACCTATGACCCTATAAAGGGCACAGGTCTCAGTGATGAGGAAGTGAAGCTGCTTGAACAGCTGCTCGAACAGAAAAAGCAGGCGATTGCCTTGGAAGCACAAGAGGAACTCTCCATCGTCAAGCAGGCTGAAGCCGACATCACTGAAGCCCTGCTGACGGAAACGGACAAACGCATCGCCGCCGTCCGCAAGGAGTATGGCGACAAAATATCGGCTGCACAAACCGCAATCGCCAAGCTCAAGGCACTTGGCGAACAGGAAAACCAAGACCGCATCCGTCAGCTGGAAGAGCAAATCAAAGCCCTCAAAGCAAAGATGGCGCAGGAAGTCGCCGCCCTCGAAAAGGCGGACGGCAAAAAAAGCAGCGCAGGCATCGGCAGACTTCTACAGATAGACTGGAAGAACTTCAAGAGGGATTGGGAGAAGAACCTGTCGGAAATCGCCGATGTCTTACAGGACTTTGCCAACACCGCCTTTCAAATATTTGAGTCCGTCAACCAAATCCAAAGCAACAAGGAACAAGCCCTGCTCAACGAGTACAAGAAAATCTACGATGAACGGAAGGAGAAGCTGGACTGGCAGCTTGAGCAGGGCATCATCTCGCAGGAATACTACAACGCGCAGCTGGAACAGATGGAGAAAGAACGCGAAGCAGAGGAAAAGAGAGTCGCGTTGGAGCAATTCCACAGGGAAAAGAAAGCCGCCGTCACCGAGGCCATCATTTCGGGCATTGTCGCCGCCGTCAAGAGCTTCGAGAACGGCGGCGGTTACCCGTGGGGACTTGTCACAATGGCTCTTTCCCTTGCCGCCACAGGCGCACAGGTCGCCGCTATAGAATCCCAGCCGGAACCTTACTACAAAGGCGGCTTCATCGAGCGAGAGAAACACATCGTGGCTGGCGAGCGAGGCCGGGAATGGATAGCCTCCAACGAAATTGTCACAGACTCCGAAACGGCACCCGTCATTGAAGCCCTTGAGCAGTACCGCAAAGGGAACAAGTCTCCGCTGCGGGATCTGCAAATGTCCGTCCCTGATGAGCATGCCGTGTCCCAAGCAGCCACCGCCATAAGCCGTACATTTGCCATTGAAACAACCGGGAAGCACGCCCCGAAACTCCCTGCCAATCCGACATCCGACAGCGGCACAATGGAGCGGATGCTGGAAGAATTGACCGCACTGCGCCTCTATATGAGCGACCCGAAGAACAGGCAGGCGGTCATCAGCAGGGACAAGCAGCTGGAGTTTGAGGGACAGGAGAATTTCCTGCGCAAGGCGGCTTCACTAAAATAGAGAACAATGCCAGTAACCATCAGAGAGAGACCGCATTCTTTAGACTTCGCAGGAAACCGCACACGATTCCTGCTGAAGGGCACGCCGCTTGTCACTGCGGGCAGCAAGAGCAAAAGCGTCTTTATCATCCGCGAGCTTCCCGATTCCGTCCTCACTGTCTCCTGCGGTGACACTGTTTTTGATTTCCGAATCCTTACACCTACCCAAGCGAAAGACAAGCCGGACGCTATCGCCCGACAGACGGACAGCGCACTGCTGCAAGCCGAGCTTATCTCAAAAATTGCCGAGAACTACACCATCAGCCACCTTTACGATGTGACGGTGGCCGCTGATATGACCGTCACCTTTGTCTCCAAGGAGTACGGCGGTGAGGTCGTCTCCGTTGACGGCAACGGAAGCGGCGACATTGAGACCGTGCAGCAGACCGCAGGAACTGCAAGGGTGGAGAGGGCGAACTACGCCGTCCTCGCCAAATTCGAGATAACACGCTATTCAGGTGGTACCGTTGAAACCCTTGAATCCCCGGAAATGCTCCTGCATCTGAAAGCAGGCAACCTTGCGGAACTCCAGCTGGAGATTCTGCGTTCCTATTTCACCGCGGCAGACCTGCCATCCCTCACAGAATCCTTTGACGCATATCCACTCCTTTACGCCACCTTGAAGTACCGCCTCACATATTCGGACGTGTACGGGGAGATTCCACAGGTCGGAGTGCTCAAGCACTCCCAAGAGTACATCCTGTCGGCGGGCAGGCTTGAAGCCGGACACCACGCACTCAACCTCGCCGACTGGGATACGGCGATGGGAAGCAGCGTTACCCTGTCCGAATACAAGGACATCCGCAACTTCGGCAGCGCGGACGGACTGACCGTGCGCAGCTATGCGGATATGCCGCAGTTCGCCTACTTTATGTTCTTTGACGTGTACCTGTCCGCAAGCGTAGTCCGCAATCTCACCATCAATATTGTAGTGTGCCGTAAAGATGGCTCCACCTACGCTTTCAATCCCGGTACCATCACCGTCACCAACTTCAACATTGTGCGACTGCCCCTGTCAGTGAGCGCATTGGGTATAAACCCTTCAGACATTCTCTATTACACTGTACACGCCATCAACAATTCCGGCCTGCATTGGACACGCAAATTTATCCTTGAACGCAAGCCCCTCCACTCACAGGAGTTCCTGCTTCAGAACCGCTACGGCCTGCTTGAATCCCTCTACACTGATTCGGAAGCCGTGGAGGAGAAGACCGAAGGCACCGACACCGTGCGCAACGGCACGGTTGGTGCGGACATCACCGACACAGCCACCATCCACACAGCCCGTACAGGCTACAGGACAGAGCGTGAAATCCAGCTGGTGGCCGATGCCATCCGTGGCAGGTTCAACTACCGCATTGTCAGTGGCAAAGCCGTCCCAATAGCTATCATTCCCGATTCCCTTACGGTCACGGACACTGCCGAAGACCTTATTTCAGCGGAGTTCCAATACCGATTCAACAAGCCCTATACAAGCGTTAGCGCAGGCAACGTCCCCATCGTTCCCAGCCTCCCCGATGAATGGGACGATGCCCGCATCTGGATTGACGATGCAGTCCGGGAAGCCCCGCAAACCAACAGCATTTCCTCACAATTCAACAGAACAAGATGATTGAGAATATTGAAAATGGAATGGAACTCACGTATGTGAGGGAAATCCTCAACAGACTTATTGACAGAGTGAACGAGCTGGAAAACGTCTCCGGCAGCTATGATGATCTTGAAAACCGACCAGCCATCAACGGAGTGACATTAACCTCGCGGACTACATTCAATGATTTCACCATCCCCGCCTCCCGCATTGATGACTACGGGACGTTCAAGGCAGAAATCCGTGCTCTCGCCGAGGAGACGGCTGCGGGCGCAGCGGCGGCAAGCGTCCGTACCAAGTTGGACGGGAACTTCAACACGCTGCAACCGAGGGAATACGAGTTGAGCGGCTCCATGCTCGTTGTCATCGGCGATGACAAGGGTAACGCCTACAAGACCACCCTCGGCGACCTTATAGACTATCTCAAGCACGAGGTGCTGAAGCTCAACGACCAGTACCTGCGTGTCATCAAGTAAACCAACCTATTAACTCACCAAAACACAAACTTATGGGACAGATTATCAAATTCCAACATGAAATTTTCAATGGCCAGATGGTCAACGGGAATCCCGACTTCGATGTCCTTTATCCAAAAACCAGTGCTGACCAAGTGGAGGGACTCGCCGCACTTGTACAGTCTCTGATTCCAGCCGATTCGGACACGAAAGTGCAGTCCATCACGCTGACCGAAGGAACCTCCTCAACAGGGCCTTCTATCACCGTCACACTCACAGACGGCACATCTGTGACCAGCACCACAATTAACCTCGCATCCACCACCAAGCACGGCGTGACCAAATTGACCAATGATGTGAACAGCACATCGGAGGTGCTGGCGGCAACGGCCAAGGCTGTGAAGACAGCATACGACCTGGCCAACTCCGCCAATTCTGCTGCGGCAACGGCGAACAACGGGCTGTCTAGTCTCAATGGTCATCTTGAAGGCAAATGCTTCAAGGTCGTGACCTACAACGACCTTAACATCTTAAAGACCGCGACAGCCCTTAATCTTGATGAGAAAGTCAATACGAGCAACATTGTCAATGTCATAGCCTACAATGTGAGCAGGGAAGACAGCTCGCTTGTCATTGTCAATGAGGGTGTGACATTTGCCATTGTTGGAACAAAGCTGCAGGTCAACAGCACCGCAAAGACGGTAAACAGGGTAAAAGTCGTTTACGAGTACAGTTTTGTATAATGCTGACGATAGAGGTGGACGGAAACGCGCTGCACATCTCCAAAGGCACGTCTTTGCAGATGGAACTGAACAGCAGCGTCTTCTCAACGGAAGGCGTTGAGGGCGACATCATGTTCACCTTTGACGTTCCCGCCCAAAGCAATGACGTGGTGTTCCGTCACGCACGATTCGCATACGTTCAGAGAATGAGGAAGTATGCCTGCACGGTGTTCGCCGGAGGAATAGAAATCGCCCGGGGTGACCTCTATATCCAAAAGGCTACACAGGCCACCTATTCCTGCGGGCTTGTCATCAACCCATGGCCGACTGACTACGCCGACAGGAAACTTTGCGAAAACGACTACGGCGAAGACATCATCATTAGTAGCAACCCCAGCCAGCATAACGCCCAATGGGTTGACTTTCTCAAATCCACCATCAACCCCGATTCCCTTGTCAAGTTCCCCTTGTTCCTTGATACCGCCTTTTACGGCGGAGGGAACAATGATTTCGGCTGGTTCCTGCTACAGACCGACAGCACACCGAGCAACGCCAGCGGCTATCAAGCATCACTGCAGACCAACAACAACGTGGGGCTTGACCGCTGCTATCTCAACCGCCTTTTCTTTGACGGTGACGGCAATGTGATTGATGCAATAGCAGGGAACAGGGGAATCCGCCTTTTTAACGACCGCCGACTCAACAACCCGAACAGCTTTGCGTTCTGCCCGGCATTGCGGCTCACTTGGCTGCTGGAGAAAGTCATCGGCAACGGAGGCTATAGGGCAACAGGCGGATTCTTTGACGACAGAGACACCGCCAAAGTGTTTTCGCAGAGCCTACGCGCCCTTGACGGGTTAATCACGCAGTACTCCGAGGGTGAAGCCGGAGTGTTTGCCGAAATCTCTCCGACTGTCATCTGCTCCAACGAGCCTGTCAACATCTCCAAAATCGTCCATTTCATTGACCCTGATGGAAACACGCAGCTGACATTTTCACCAACGGTCGGAGGCGCACACCACTTTCATGTGGTGCTGAAGACATACTTGCCCGCCAATCTGCTTCAGAGCGGCACAATGGAGGTGACGGAGTACGGACACACCTTCACCGCAAACTACGTGGAAGGCCTGTTCTTCATGCTCTCCGATTGCACAAACGGCCTGCCGACCTGTATGACAAATGACTTGAACGGGGATTGGAGCAGTATGAGCCCGATGTCAACTTACTGGGCGCCGCCCGTGTACTTCAAGATGTTCAAACAGAACAATCTCTCATCCTTCGGCTATGTCGGCGCAGGGTTCTATGAACTGACATTTGACTTCACCGCCAACGGGATGACAGCGGGACGCTCCTACCGCTTCATCTTTGCCAAATGTCGCGGTCATAACGTTTACGGGCAGGGAACAGGCGGACAGGTCATTGTGAACGGTTTTGAGAATGTGCCCGTAACCGATGACGTGTCGGCATACTACAAGGTGTTCAACTGCTTCGCCAATCGGCTCCGCTTTGCTGAACACGTCCCCGACATGACCAATGCCAAATTCATCAGCACCCTGTGTGAGACCTTCGGACTTGCCTTGTTCATTGACTCCGCAACCAAGAGGGCGGAGTTCGCATTTGTCCGGGACATCATCGAAAAAGCCAAGTGCCTTGATCTAACAGCATACGCCGTTGACAAGGACACGGCTTTGGAGAAGAACGATGAACGGAAGTTCACCTATACGCTGGAAGGCATTTCAACGGATGACATTGACACCACAAAACTGCTGCCACCCGTCAGAACCGCATCCGACCTGCCGGATGCTATGGCCAACTATGGGAAAAGCTGTTTCGTGGAGAACGAGAACCAATACAGGAAAGCGGAGAGGGAGGGAAATGCCATCTCCAACTGGGTGTTCCGTTGGAATCCACAAAGCGGGGCAAACCAATCACTTGAGGTCGGGAACGGAAATGAAGAGAATGTCACGCCTTCGCTGAAAATTCCCGTCATGAAAGTCACGGACACAAGAACTTCCAACACGGAGTTCATCCTACAGATTGAGCAGGCAGGCTGCAGCCCTTTATTTGAGACTGGAAACACCGGCTTTGGAATGGTGCTTGAAACGTATATGGGCAACCGAAAACTCAACAACCCACAGGTGAACGACATCTATTTCGAGGTTGCCCAGCCCACCTGTTATGACAGGAACGGGCAAAATGTGGGCGGCGTTTCCCTAACTGTGGACGGGGAGAACTCCGTGGGACAACGCTGGGTAAAGCCGTGGCTTTCACTACTCGCCAAGTACGAGAAAGTCAAGTACCGCTTTCAGCTTCCGCTGGCAATGTTCATCAGCCTGTGGCGGCTACTCAAACCGCAAGACGAATCCGCGGAGAGTCAGACACGCTGGCTGATGGTCGGCAACGTGAAAAGCCTGCCCGTCAAAATCACCTTTCAGTTCACCGAGGGCGGCGATACCGTCATCGCAGATGTCGAAGCCGCCAAACTGAAAGTGGAGATTTAATCACCCTTGTTCTCATGAGAGTGTGAAAAACTGGGTGTTTTGGGTATTATGATATTCCTCAAATTCGGGTCTGCGTGGTTTGTATATATTGTGGTAATATCAAGAGATGAGTGGTTTGCAAGTTGTTTTACAGACAATGGGTCAATGCCGTTTTTTATCATTTCAGAGATACCTGTGTCTCTGAATGAGTACATTTGCATCTTTTGAGGAATATCAAGTTTTTTGCGGAGTTCAATCCAAGTCTTTGTCATTCTTGCCTCGGACAGTTTGTCGTGTCCGGGCTTGTAACCACGACCGAAGATATAGTCGCTGTTCGAGGCATTTTGCACTCCCAAATCAAGGAGTGCTTTGAGAATCTCGTCTGAAACCGGAACGAACCTTTCTCGTCCGTTTTTTGCCACGTCCTTTCGGATATGAATCTGCTTCTCTGCAAAGGATAAATCTTGCACGTTTAGCATCCTCAACTCCTTTGGCCGTATAAGTCCGGCATATATGAGTTTAAGCATTATCAAGAATCCAGGATTGTTGACTTTTAGATATTCTTCAATAATGCAACGGTAATCATCAGGAATCAAGACCCTTCGCTTATCCTCCGTTTTCTTCTTTTTGATTTTGGCGAAATGATTTTCTTTGCAGTAACATTTTTCAATCATCCAATTGAAAAAAGCACTTCCGTTTTTGATGTATCCGTTATATGTGTAGGTGGATATTTCATCGCCGTTGCTTGACTTTCGCTCGAAATAAACGTGATCCATAAATTTCACAATCATTGCGTGTGAAATCATAGATGAATAGATGCCGGGCCTCTGTTTGTCCATCCATTCGGAGAATATCTTGATGAATGATTTGTATGAGCGGACTGTGGCTTCACGTTGTGTCCGTTCAGTTTCCTCAATATATTTCCTGCACACTTCGCTAATCGGTGTGTACATACGTGAATCCTCACCCTCGAAATAAGGGTTCCAGCCTGTGGAAAGTTTCATATTCAAAGCAATGATGATATTGTTGATATGCCGTTTTGCCTCCGTCTTGGTGGAATAACGGCTGATAAGCCGTTCCAGTCGGATTTTCTTTCTTGCGAGCTGTTGAGTTTGAGGATTTTCCACATAATACTCAATGAGCCATCCAGACTTGTTGGTTTTCAGAGTTGCTGGCAAGAAGTTGACAGCGGAATACTCGGAAGATACTGCTAACCTGTTGTAATGATTTGACATTTTTTTTTTGGTTTTGCGGTATTTGAGTTTCCAAATGCCACAAAACCAAAAAAATGGTTCTGTCTCGTTTCTGTCTCAGTTTTCAAGCAAGAACCAGTAACTTGTTGTTGCAAATTACTGGTTCTAACCGAGTTATAACGTTTTGCGGAAAGTGAGGGATTCGAACCCCCGGTAGCTGTGACACTACGGCGGTTTTCGAAACCGCTGCCTTAAGCCACTCGGCCAACTTTCCGTGCCCGTTTTTTGGGGCGGCAAAAATACAAAAAAAATCAAAAACGGCAATTCCAGAAAAAATGTTGATTTCTTGGTGGATAACTGAACCTCCGACGGTATTTATTTTTTTGTACTTTTGCAGCCTTAGTTTTTAACAATCAATTCTTAATTTAATACCTTATAAACTATGAGAAAATTTACCGCTTTATGTCTGGTCTTGTTTGCCGCTTTGGGCCTTTCCGCGCAAACCATGACCAATCTGGCCTATTTCCCGTTCACGGGCAACACTGCCTCCCCGAACACTCCGACTTCTTATATGGCCGCTTACGGTGACCAGGCGGGCAGCGCCGGCCTCTATCTCGACGGCACCCACGGCTCCTCCGCCTGGCTGCCTGCTTCCGAGCTCACCGCCAACGGCGGCTCGACTCTGAACCTTCAATACGGCGAGGCTGCCGACAAGGATCTGGCCACCATCAACAACAGCGCCAACGGCAAGTGCATCGTCTTCCACTTCTCTACCACAGGATTCCAGAATGTGGTGCTTACGATGGCTGCCCGCCGCTCTGGCCAGGGCTTCAACAGCACCGAATGGGCCTACAGCACTGACGGCACCAACTTCACGACGCTGCCAGCCACTTTCTCCACCGTGCCCAGCGCTGCTTCCAACTATGAGCTGAAGACGCTCGACTTCAACGGCATCACCGCCATCAATGACCAGGCCAACGTCTATCTGCGCTGCACCTATGATGGTGCCCAGTCGGCCAGTGCCTCCTTCCGCATCGACAATGTGCTGATTGCCGCCTATCCCGCCGGTCCTGACGTGTGGGCCCCGACCGTCTCCTCTGTGGTTCCCAACGATGCCACCACCCTGACGGTGACCTTCAACGAGCCGTTGGACGCCACTACCGCCCAGACAGTCGCCAACTATGTGCTGGACAACAATGTGACGGTCACGGCCGCCGCCCTCAACACCAATGTCGTCACCTTGACCACCACCGCCTTGACCGAAGGTTCTGCCTACACCTTGATTGTCAACAATGTGGCTGATGTGGCCGGCAACGTGATGGCTCCCGACACCATCGCGTTCACTTACGGCGTCTCCAGCGAGTTTGTCTGTGCCAACATCGCCGAGCTGCGCAGCAAACTGGCCTACACCGACAACAGTGCTGCTGTCAACGACAACACGGAGTACAAGCTCGAAGGCGAGGTCATCGTGATTGCCACCGCCGCCTACAACAACCAAAAGGTGATCCAAGACGCCACCGGCGCCATTCTTATTTATGACCCGAACGGCACTTTGGGCACCTACGATGTGGGCGACAAGATTTCCAATCTCTATGGTACCCTTACCAATTACTTCGGCTTCCTGGAATTCAAGCCCACGGCCGCTGGCGGCCAGCCTGTTGACATCTTTCAGGATGTGACCCCGCTTGAGGTCACCCTCGCCCAGCTCACCGACAACAATTTCATGATCAACCACCAGGCCGAGTTGATCAAGCTCACTGATGTGAGCTTTGCCACACCTGGCGGCAATTTCCAAGTGCTCAACACTTACGAGCTTACCCAGAATGGATCCACTGCCGTCGCCGTCTATCCCTATTTCCAGGATGCCAACTACATCGGGACAGAAATCCCCGCCGGCAACATGAACATCATTGGCGTGAACTTCGCCACCAGCAAGATTGGCAACAACTATCCTCCTTTCCAATACTACATCGTGCCGCGCAGCACCAGCGATTTTTTGACCAATGCCATCAACGAGTATGAACTCAACGGTGTCGCCGTCTATCCGAATCCCGCCCGTGATTATGTCACCTTCGGCACCAACGAGCTTGTGGAGAGCGTTGCCCTCTATGATGTCACTGGAAAGCGTGTGCTGTCCACTGAAATCAGCAACAACCGCATCTCTGTTGCCGGTCTCACCGACGGCGTCTATTTCGCCCGTCTGTACAGACAAGGCAAACAGGTCGGTATTGCCAAGGTTGTGAAGAAATAACATGAAGAAATAAGATAATATGGCTGTTGGTCTTTGGCTATTCGCCTTTGGCCAACAGCCATATTAACATCACAAAGAGAGGCCGGTTTCCGTACCGGCCTCTCTTTGTTGAGATCCTTTTCCTCGTCCACATGAAGAATCATGCCCGCTTCGGGGTGGCCGGTCTGCATCAGTCGCATGCCCTCCTCGAAACCGGCGCGCATCTTCTCCATGTCGCCGATGCGCGGATATTGCCCGTTCACCCTGATGTCGGGTGTTCCATGTGTTATTTTTTCAAGACATATTTCAGCAGGAGGAAGCCGCCGACGATCTGGAGGAGTAAGCCCGGGTAACCGAGCCACACGTCTTGCAAAGCGGCCTGCAGCGAGCCGGTCATGGCCCATTCGGCCATCATGCCCATGCCTTGGTAGATCACCACGACGAGTGCAATGGCAGGCAGCGTGACCTTGCCGGCCTTACGAGCGACAAGGGCGGCGGCAACGGCCAGCAGTATGCTCTTGGTGAGAATGATGGGCAGCATTGCGGCGGGTGGCATGCCGAAAAGCAGGTGGTTCACCAACGGCGAACCTACGGCTGTAAGCAGGCCTACGGTGAGGCCATACTTGTAGGCACCTACCAAAGTGAAGAAATAGATGGGCAGCAGTATCAGGCCGCCTTGTGGGATGAGATGGCACAACTGCGGGAACAGGATGTTGCCCGCGATGAAAGCGAAGGCCACCAAATAGGTTTTCAGTTCGTTATATCCCAAATGATAAAGAGGGACGGAGTGGGTTTGAGTTTTATTCATTGTTTTTTATTGGATTGTTAAATTGCTATGTGAAGGTTGGAGGTTAAGGGATGATGTGGTGTCCTTTCAGAAAGTCATGGATGAGAGGCAGAGCTTCGTCGGGGGTGGCGGCGGAGAGGGTGGCCTTCTCAACGGGACAGATGTCCGTATCGGTGCGGTTTCGGATGTTGTCCACCAGCTGGTTGCAGGTGACGGGAATGCCGGCGTTTTTGAGGGCCTGTTGGGCGGGTTCGCTGAGCAGGGCTGCGAACACTTCGCGCACATGGCCCTTGGCGAGCAGGAAGGCAGCCCCTCGTCCGATGGCGCGATCGGCGACGAACGCGTCGCGCAGGAACTCGGGGCGGCTCACCAGCAGTGTGTACAAGTCAACCACGCCGGGGCGGCGGAACACGGCCACCTCGCCGGTGGCGGAGCGTACCACACCCCGCACGGTGGGATCAGAGAGCCATGTCTTCAACTCGTCCATTGCGCTTCAGGTTTTCGGTGAACACATCAATGGCATGCATCTCCTTGGGGATGTCAATGCGCTGCGGGCAGTGCGGCGCGCAATGACCGCAGCCAATGCAGTGGCTGGCCTGCCGCAGACGGGGCACCGAACGGTCCAGGCCCACTAAGAAGGCCTTGCGTTGTTTCCGGTATTCCTCCGACTGCTTGTTGTGCGGAAGCAGTCCCTCCTTGATCATTTTGTTGTAATGCGAGAAGATGCTGGGAATGTTGATGCCGTAAGGGCAAGGCATGCAGTAGTTGCATTCGTTGCACGGGACGGTCTTGAGGTCGTAAATGTCCTTGGCGATTTCCATCAGAAAGGCGTCTTCCTCTTTTGTGATGGGCACCAGCGGCGAATAGCTTCGGATATTTTCCTTCAGATGTTCCATGTAGGTCATGCCGGAGAGGACTGTGAGCACCTTCTCGGGCGTGCCGGCGAAGCGGAAGGCCCATGTGGCCACGCTGTCCTCCGGGCGACGGGCCTTCATCTTGGCCACGATAGGGTCCGGCACGTTGGCCAGCCGACCGCCCAGCAGCGGCTCCATGATGACGGAGGGGATGTTGCGCTTCGTCAGCTCGTTGTACAGGTACACGGCGTCGGTGTTGCGCGGGTTGATCTCATCGGCGTAGTTCCAGTCGAGGTAGTTCAGCTCTATCTGGACAAAATCCCAATGGTATTTGCCTTCGTCGTGCCATCGCAGCAGGGTGTCGAACACCTCCACATCGCCGTGGTAGGAGAAGCCGAGGTTGCGGATGCGGCCTTTGTTGCACTGCTCCACAAGCCAGTCAAGCAGCCCGTTGTCGAGGAAACGTCTTTGCAGGGCGCCCATCCCGTCAAGGGGATTGCCCTCGGCGTCTTGGGAATGCATGCCGACCCCGTGCAGCAGCAGATAATCCAAATAATCGACTTGCAGCAGTTTGAGGGAGTTCTCGAACATCTCTTTGGAGGCGTTAAGGCTCCATGTGGCAGGGGAGTAGTTGCTGAGTTTGGTGGCGATGAAATATTTGTCGCGGGGATGGCGGTGGAGCGCGATGCCGGTGGCGGTCTCCGACAGTCCCTGACAGTATGCCGGGGAGGTGTCGAAGTAGTTGACTCCGTGGTCAATGGCGTAGTCCACCTGTCGGTTGATCATCTCTTGGTCAAGCGTGCCGTCGGGATGCTCGCGCATGGAGCCGCCCTCCTTGACGGGCAGCCGCATCATGCCGTAGCCGAGCAGCGACACTTTGTCGCCGGTCTTGGGGTTGACGCGCATGGTCATCTTGTCCTTGGGCGGCTCGATGACGGCGGCGGTAGTGCGTTCGTTGCTGTCCGTGCAGGCTGCCAAGGCGGTGGCGCCGACTGCGGCGCCTCCGAATATCTTGAGGAAGTCTCTTCTGTTGATCTTTTTCATTGTTCGTCGGGTTTAGATTTCTTTGTGTACTTCGTGGCCTTCGACATAAATGGCGGAGAACGGGCGGGCGGGACAGAGGTACTCGCAGGCGCCACAGCCGATGCAGCGAGCCTCGTTCACGGCGGGCACCATCGGCGAGGTGTTGTCATGGTTGTCCAGCGGCACCATCGTGATGGCGCCCACGGGGCAGTGCCGCGCGCAGTTGCCGCAACGCGTGCCGTTCGCCACGGGGATGCAGTTTTTCTTGATCCACACGGCGTGGCCGACTTGGATGCTTGACTTCAGCGACAGGCTGATGGGCTGGATGGCCCCAGTGGGGCAGACTTCGGAGCATGTGTGGCATTCGGGACGGCAGTAGCCGCGCTCGTAGCTCATCGTCGGCTGCATCAGGGTCAGCAGGCCCGTGCTGGGACGAAGCACACCGTTGGGGCACTTCGAGACGCAAAGCTGGCAACCGGTGCAGCGCGTGCGCATGTTGGCCGCCGAACGCGAACCCGGCGGCGTGATGGGCGTCTGGCGCTCCGGAATCAGCTTGTCTTCGACATCGGCCAGGCCACCGTCCACCTTCTTCTTGTCCTGTGCCATGGCGATGGACGCCGTGGCGATGGCGGCGCCCACGAGGAACGAGCGGCGCGACGTGTCGGCGGGAGTGCCGGATGCGGTGTTGTCGGGCGCGCTCACGGCAGGTTGCACTTTCCGGGTGGAGACCATCTTGTAGTGCAGTGCATCGAAATTGCATTGTTCCACACAATTGCCGCACACCACGCAACGCGACAAGTCGATGTCCATCGCCTTGAAGTCGATGGCTGAAGCCTTGCAGTTGTGCTCGCATTTGCCACACTGCCTGCATTTGTCAGCGTCGAACTGGACGCGGAACAGGGAGATGCGGGAGAAGAAACCTAACAAGGTGCCCACCGGACAAATCGTATTGCAGTAGGTGCGTCCGCCGCGCCAGGCCAGCACCGCAATGACGGCGAAGGTGACCACTGCGATGATGAAGGTGGGCAGCGAGCGCATCCACACCTCGTAGGGATGAAAAGCGTAACTGCCGTAGTGGTCTGCGATATTGGAACACAGGTTGTTGATCCAGATGGCAATGGGCTGGAACATGTTTTGCACAATGCGGCCGTAGCTGCTGTAGGGAGCCAGCAAGGCCACCAGGGAGTTGACGCCGATGATCAATGCCACCACGAAAATGGCAAGCACAGAATATCGCAGCCATTTCTTGGCCGGCGAGTAGGCGTAGCGGTTTTTTTTGCGCGGGCGGAACGCGATGAGGTCCTGCAGGATGCCGAGCGGACATATCACCGAGCAATAGATGCGCCCGAAGAGGAGTGTCAGCGCGACGAGCACGATGACGACCACCACGTTGAGGGCCAACAGCGCGGGCAGGAACTGGATCTTGGCGACCCACCCCAACCAGCGGTGCAGCATCCCCGTGAAATCGAGGAACAGCAGCGTGACAAGGGTCATCATGACTGTCGCAAGCGCGATTCTGAGTTTTTTCAGCATATTGTTGAGTTATTAGTGGGTGATTGGGTTTGTTGTTTCTTTCAGATGTTTTCGTTCCGCCGCTTTCACGAGCAGGATGCTGGCTTCGTAGAGCAGCCATACGGGGAGGGAGACGATGACGAGGGTCATCATGTCGGCGGTGGGTGTGATGATGGCGGCGAGCACGAGGATGACCACGATGGCATGGCGGCGGTACTTGCGCATCCACTGGGCGCGCAGCATCCCGAAACGGGCCAGCAGCCAGGCCACCACAGGCATCTCGAAGACGATGCCGAAGATCAGGGACATGCTCAGCAGCGCGTCTGAGTAGCTGCTGATGGTCAACATGTTGTGAACATCGGTGCTGACTTGGTAGGTGCCGAGGAAGCGCACGGTGAAGGGGAAGATGACCAAGTAGTTCACGAGCACGCCCGCAAGGAACATCAGGTAGGCGGCCACGGTGACACGCACGGAGTGGCGCCGCTCGTTCTCGTAAAGGGCGGGGGCGATGAATCGGAACAGGAGGTAGAGGATGTAGGGGGAGACCACGAGCAGGCCCGCGACGGTCGAGACCTTCAGGTGTACCAGCATCTGCTCGGCGAGGCCGGTGTTGATGAGATGCAGCGAAAACGGAGGCGCGTGGAGCCAGCGATAGACGAAGAAGTCGGACTGTGCGGGGGCCAGGACAACGGTGAAGAGCCACTCTTTCAGGCAGAAGGCGACAACAGACATGAGGACGGCGGCCACGATCATCTTGATCAGGCTGCCGCGAAGCACTTCGAGATGGTCCCAGAAGGTGAGGTTCCCGGAAGGCTCTCCTGCCGGCGGGTTCTGCTCCGACATGGGCTATCTCTTTTCTTCCTCGGTTTTGGACGTGGTTTCAGAAGGCTTTTCCTCGATGCCGTCAAGGCCCTCCTTGAAACTTTTCACCCCTTTGCCCATGCCTCTCATGAGCTCGGGAATCTTCTTGCCGCCGAACAGCAGCAGCACGACTAATAGGATAAGGAGTATTTCCTTTGTGCCAATCATGGTGTGGTCAGTTTTGGTTGTTGTGTAATGGAGTTATCCGCTAAGGGACAATCATGCGGCAAAGATACATTTTTTTTGCAATGATATGGTGATTGGCCATAGGTGGTTATCTGTTGACAGTAGTAAATGCCAACATCCAAACAACTATCCCTTATTTCCGCAAATCCCTCTCTTAGCCTCCGGCGGGCGCCTCAAGGCCGCGCGGTAGCGGCGCGGGGAGCCTTCAGGGACGGTAGCGCGGCCTTCGGAAGTGCGTTTTGCCGACGAGAGCGCACAATTTCCCCCACCCAAGCGAATGGGGAGAGGGAGAAAACCGTAAGGGAGCGGACTCAAAGCTGGAGCTTGTCGTAAGGACGGCAGGTGAACAGCTGCAGGTGCCACTGGCGGCTGCGGAAGACCCAGCGGAACGGCACCTGCACGAAACGGAAGACGAACTTCTTCACACGCGAGGTGGCCTCCAGACCAAAATCTTTGTAGGCGGCGACTTTCCCGACAAGCCAGACATAGAAGTTTCGGATTAAGGCGGTAAGTATCATGAACACAGTGTTTTCCTTTATGAACGAGAAGGGCAGGTGCTTCCAGCCGAAGTCGTTGTTCTGCTATAGAACGTGTTGCAGTTGCAACAGGTCACGTTCACCACCTCCTGGCTGTAGGAGCCGCAGTCCATGCGCGCCTTGTCCACCTTGATGCCGTTGGCCTTCAGGTGCGCAAAAGCCCGCTCCAAGGTTTCCGCCTCCAGTACTTCGCCGCCGCTCATATAGACGGAGGTCAGGTTCTCTACGATATTGGAGTATTTGTATTTTGAGTTCAATCCCTTGATACCCAGTGTGTTATCGATAAGCTGGGCGAGCCCCGAAGCCCGGAATTGGTCGATGGCGAAAAAAATTCCGCCGAAACTGTTATTCTGCCGTTTTTAATTTGTATTTTTTCAGCCATATTTCTCGTCTATTGTTTGTTGACTTAATCAATCGCAAAAATAGGTGAAAAATATGAGAGAAGCAAGTCGTTGCTAATTTATTTATTAACAATGACTTGCTTATTTATCAACAGCTAAAATTGAAAGAAATTTACGGAATTAAAGGAACAAAGTGCTAAATGCCCTGTTTTTGCAGAGAATTGTATGATTTTTTTGCAGTGGATTTTGTAACAAAAGTAAGAAGGGTAGGGTAAAATGCAGAGGCTTTGACGCTTATACAAATGAGAAACGAAAAATTAAAATATCATAAATTAAATTTAAAAAAAACCATGAGAAACTTTTACGCTGGAACGCGACAAGTATCGCGTCTCCTCTCTTGGATGAGCCTCCTTCTGGGGACGCTCTTGTTATGTTATAGTGTTACGTACGCGCGCGCGGACGTGCGCACGTATGGGACAAAAACCCTGCCGCGCGCCACTACGCCGTGTGCCACAACTATGCGCAGCACCTGACCGTGGCCGGCAACCTGCCGGTGACCGCGAATGTGACCGCCGTGCCCGTGCGTGCCAACACCCCCGACGGCAAACCGGCCGTAGCCGCTTATGACATCACCATCTCCGATGGCGGCCGTGAGTGGCAGCCCGCACCAGGCGACCCTGTCTTGGTGACCCTTGCCGACAAGAAGTTCGTGGATGGAAAGCTCCTCGATATTTACCACCAGGGCCCCGATGGCCCCGAGTTCGTAGCCACCGTGATGCCCAAGAACGGCACTATCACTTTCCCGGCCTACTCGTTCTCGGTGTATATCGTGACGGAAACCGGCGACGATGCCCGCCTGCAGGTGAATTTTCACCAGAACGCCACCGATGTGGTTTCCATTTATGTGAAAAAAGCCGACATCACCAACGGCCATCTCAATACTGTGGTATATGATCCCGGCGTGGGGGTCCTCGCCGAGGGCGTGCAGTTCCGCGGTTGGATCACCAAAGAGGACTACACCGCCACCGACCTTGACAATGCCAAGTCCATTGAGGGTGTTCGCGATTCCATCACCCAGCGCCTCAATGCCGGTATTCACGATGGGGACGTGCTTGACTTCTATGCCATGCTGTTCTACTCATACGTGGTGAGCTACCTCGATGACCATGGCGCGACCTTGGGGGCTGACGATGCCTCATTCCGTGCCGACGCAGCCTCTACTTCTGTCAGTTATACGGTAAATATGGGTTATGTGCCGCAGGATGGTGAACACAACTTTATGGGCTGGTTTGCACATATCGGTGGCGAAAATATTGAAGGGTGGACCGAAGGCACCAACTATGCCAACCCGACCACCATTATCATCAATGGAGATGTGACTTTCAGGGTGAACGCGCCCGAAGGTCATTGGTTGGTGTTTGACGAGAACGGCAAGGGGGGTACCTACAATGCACCCCAGTTCGTGTTGAACGGTGAGAATACGGTGCAGCCCGCTTTAGCAACCCAGCAAAATATGGTCCGTAAAGGTTACACTTTCGCCGGATGGTACACGGGCAAGCCGAGCGAAGTAGGCGGAGATCCTACCGGTCCCCAATTTGTTTTCGGCCACCCTATCACAGAGAGAACCACTATTTATGCCAAGTGGACGCCCAAATCCCCCGCCGACTATACGGTTGTGCTTTGGACCCAAAACCAGGACAGAAACGGCTATGTGGTGGCGGGCTCATATATAGGTCAAGCTGCAATCAACACCAACATTCCCTACACTGTGGTGGACAACGGTGCGGAGGATTATGTCACGGGCGTCGGGGCCGACAACGGCCATTACACGGGGTTTGGCTTGACGGATGCCAGCAGAAACCAACAGGTGGTCATCAAGCCCGAGGGTGATGCGGTCCTGAACCTCTACTTTGACCGTATTGAGTACAATTTCAAATTCTATCTTTACAGAGATGGCACACAAAACAACCGGTATGACTATGCTAACAACTCAGATAATGGTTCTGATTTAAATGGACTTGTTACTTGGCACACTAATCAAGATGCACATCCTTTGGTGTCGGGCTATACCATTCAGTCGGAAACGGTTGGAGGAAGAACTTACCACTATTTCGTGATGCAAGCCTATTATGGCGAAAATATCAGTGCGAAGTGGCCCAAATACAATCAAATAACAGGGGCTAACAACCGCGAAGCGGTCAGCTTCGTGATGATGGTCGGCACGAAATTGAAACCGAGGCCTTCAAGTGATGGCGACGGTACTGTCAAAGGTGTCATCGAGATCCTGGATGAAAACATACTCGGAGCAACTAACAACCCAAATGGCAACTATGTGGTAATTCGTTTCCCAAACAGCTACTATAACTGGAGATACCATATCTGGTATGAAGCCCTCCCTGGCGAAACCTATACCACCACACACACGTGGAATGGAAAGACCTACTATCCGGCAGACACTTTAGTGGTCCGTTCCAGCAATACCACGGTCACCAACCAGAACGCCCCGAAATATACGGGCTTTGAATTTGAGGATTGGAGAAGTCAGAACTGGAATAACCGAGATTATTGGAACACAGGAAACAACCCCACTCTATATCATATTAACCAAGTATATGATCGTTTGGAATATAAAATCAACTATTTTGATGGTCTCTATGTGGATGGCAACAACAACATGATCGAGACTCATCCGGACATCCTCCTCCATGAGAGTCCTGAGATAGGACAGGGTGTGACGATTGCGGCAGAATACAGAGACTACGTGCCCAATCAACCTGCCGGTTACGTGTTTGAGGGATGGTATTTGGACGAGGGCTGTACGGTGCCCTACGTTTGGAACAAAATGGAGGTCGGCGGAATTATAGTCTATGCCAAGTGGCGTCAGATCCAGTACCGTGTGTTCCTGCACCCCAACGCTGGCACCGATGAATCTTTAGACTGGGGTTCCGAAACACAAGCCATGAACTTCCGTAGATCGTATGGCGATTTGGTCAGTGTGCCGACGGGCATCCGTAACGATTATGAATTTGCGGGCTGGTATTTGAATGCCGCCTGCACATTGCCCTTCAATGCGGAGGTCTATAAGCTGAACGAAACCACCGTGACCACCCCCTATGACAAAACCTCTGATTTCACAGACCCGATGGACAAGTTCGGCAATGGGGCTACCTGGAATTCCGACTCTATGATGAATGACACAACTGTGCGTGTTCCCGAACGTTTCTGGATCACCAAGAAATTCGATCTGTACGGCAAGTGGCGTGCCAAAGTGGAAGGTGCCATAGGCATCCAAGTGGTGTATGATGTGACAGGCGGTTCCCCCCGGCCGACAGACACTCGTTTCTATACCGACAATGCAGAAGTCGCTTCCGGAGCGGCTCCGACCTCTTCCGACCCCAACAAGGTCTTCTCCCATTGGGTGGTGCAACACTGGAACGGCACTACCTACGAGGACGGAAGCGTCACCGTGTTTCCCGGTTCCAAGTTCACTGTTCTGAAGGATGATGCCAAGGCGATGGTGGTACGCTGGAGGGACAGCGACAATAACACCTATACGCCAGACGAACCGACAATAGGCCTCGAGTCCCCGTATCCGTCGTATCCTAACGTGGATTCGGCCGTTTATATCGTGCAGCTCAGGGCAGTCTATAAGGACAAAGAGGAGCCCACGCCCTCTTTCATTGTCTGGTACAACAACTATGCCGGTGCTGCTAAAGACACCCTTCGCCAAGACGGTAACAAACCGGGCGAGACGGCCCACGCCGACCTCCACATCAACGAGGCTGTGACCATACCCACCCCCGCCGCCCGCCCAGGCTTCACCTTCAAGGGCTGGTACAAAAAGCGCTGGGCTGATGGCCAGCCCCCGACGGCCATTCTCAGCCCTGCCGTGTGCGATCCCGGATTCTTGTATTATAATAATGTTGATCATAAATATTACGCTGATGCCGCCTTCACCAACGAGGCCACCCAAGTAGCCGCCGACGAGAACAACCCGTATGACTACCTCTACGCTGTGTGGGAGCCGGATACCATCACCTTTGACATACCCGACGAGTTCTGCTACGGTGCGGAAGGCGGTTCCTATACGCTGCCTACCACCTCCATGGAGGGCATCACCGGCACTTGGAACCCCGCCAGTGTCTCCACCACTTCACCTGGCATCTATTATCCCGTTTTCACCCCCGATAATGGCCAGTGTATCAACAAACAGGTAAAGGACACCATCGCTGTGCTCAACTCCACAGTGGCCGAAATCACGGGCGATGATAAAATATGCGTGGGCGAATCCACTACTCTCTCTGTGCCTGATGTGACGGGCAACACCTACAAGTGGAACACCGGCTCGGGTACGGAGACCATTTCTGAAACCCACTCCGTGACGGTGACGCCCACCGCCACCACCCACTACTATGTGACCGTGACCAGCGGCGGCTGCGAGAGCTTCGGCGACACCATCGTCACCGTGAACCCGCTGCCCGTGGTGAACAGCATCACCGTGCCCACGGGCAATATCTGTCCGGGCTCCGGCCCGTTTGAAGTGACCGGCAACGTGACTGACGGCACCGCCCCCTATACCTACAACTGGACCGGCGCCACCGCCACGACGGATCCCAAGGCTTCTGTGACCGAAGCCACCACCGACCGCTGCGATAAGACTTATACGGTCTCCCTTCAGGTGGTTGATGACAACGGCTGCGAGTCGAACAACGTCACGAGCTCCTTCACCGTGAAGGACGAGGCCGCCCCGACCATCGGCAACGACAACCTCGACCGCACGCTGACCTCCACCAGCTGTACTTTCACCGTGCCCGACCTGACCGGCGAGGTGCGCGCCATCTCTTCCGACAACTGCACGGACCGAGCGCACCTGATTGTCACCCAGGAGCCCACCGCCGGCACCTCGCTGACGAACTACGGCGGCACCCAAAAGGTGACCGTTACCGTGACGGACCTCTGCAACAAATCATCTGAAAAGGAGATCACACTGAACATACCCGCCAAACCCTTGGTGAACATTTCTGGTGATGTGAATGTTTGCTACAACGGCACGCTGTCGCTGACCGCTGTGGGCAGTAATGGCACCGCTCCGCTGAGGTATAAATGGAACGACGAAACAACAGGTGATGCTCTTACCCTGAACAACCAGGTTGACACCACCGTTGCCCACACTGTCTCAGTGACGGTGACCGATGCCAACGGTTGTACAGCAACGGACGACCATACTTACAACATCTATAAGCCGTTGAGGGGTGGCAGAATCCTATATGAGAAAAAGGTTTGCGACTCCGGTGACACGATAGTGCAAATCACCGGCACCACTCCCGCATCAGGCGGCGGTGCCACGACCTCATATATTTGGCAAACCTCAACCGACAGTTTGCATTGGACCACGGTTGAAAATGCCAATGACGAAAGCTACACACTCACAGGAGCCATCCACCATACCTATGTCCGCCGTGCGTATGTAACGAGCGACTGCGGCACCGCCTACACAAATGCGGTCTATGTGGTCAACACCGGCACGGTGAATCCCGGCAACATGACCGGCGGCGGCACGGTGGCATACTGTTATGGTTCAAATGTAAACCACACCCTGACCGCTTCCGGCGTCACCGTCCAGTCGGGCGCCGACTTCGACTATGTGTGGTACACCTCCACCGACGGTGAAACATGGACCCGGATAGACACTGCCTCACACGCGTCATTCACCTATACGAATCCCAATTTCACAGAGAGCACCTCCATCTGGTTCAAGTATGCCATCGCCATCGCAAACTGCGACACCATTCAAGCCAACGAGAAGGTGGAACTCCAGGTGAACCCGCTGCCTGTCGTGACGATCACCCCCAACACCACCCAGACAATCGCGTTGGGAGAGCCCATCACAAATGTGACAGTAGAATACGACAACAGCACGTTGGCCCTGGCAGGCCTGCCTGCCGGTGTGACCAGCACATCGACTGCAACCAACCCTGTGACGGTGAACGGCGCTCCCACCACAGCCGGCACCTACACCGTGACGGCCACCGCCACCAGCAATACCGTCCCCGCTTGCGGCACGGCCATTGATTCTTTCAAGATTATCGTCAACGACACCTTGGTGCTGGATCCGCTCAGCTTTGTTCCTTCGCCTTTGTGTGTGGAAAGTTCCGAAACCAACAACGAAATCACCATTTCCGAGAACGCGGGCAACACCGATGACTACACTTACACCTGGGAGGTGGGCACCGACGGCACCTTTACGCCTAGCACCAATTCCAAGTCGATTGTTGCCAAGTGGTCCTCCTCCGGCGACAAGCACATCAAACTTACGGTGAAGAACATTCACACCAACGCTGTGTCGCACAGGGACACCATCATTGTGGTACATCCCGTTCCGGCCATTAGCATCAGCGACATCGCTACCGTTTGCCCAGGCACGGCATTCAATGTCAGGGGCAATGTTGACGGCACGACCACCGCTCCTTACACCTACACATGGAGCACGGCCTCCACGGGCCTGACGGTGACTCCCGCCACGGCCACTGTGACCGCCACATTCTACACCAGCACGGCTACTGCCACGGGTTGCGGTGAGACCAAGGAACTCAAACTCACCGTAAAGGACAACAACAGCTGTCAGGTGAGCACCACCAAGAGCATCACCGTCAAGACTCCTGCTGCCCCGACCATCAGCACTACCCTTGCCGATAGGGAATGGGGCTGCACCGCGCCCACGTCTGTTCCGAAAGCCACTGATTTCACCGTAACCGACGAGTGCAACAGCAGCGCAGCAGTCACCCTGACGGAGGGTACCGAAGCCGTGAACAACTGCACCCACACGAAGATGTGGACGGCCTCCTACACCAACGCCTGCGGCGCTACTGTGTCGAAGAGCATCACCTACACCTGGAAGGAGATGACCACCCCGACCATCAGCACCACGCTTCCTCTCACCGGCACCAAGGAGTGCAACTGGGATTATAACACCAATGGGCCCAAGCAATCCGACTTCACCGTGAACGACGGTTGTGCTTCAGGAGCCACGGCCACTGTTACGCCCGGCACCCTTGACGAGAGCGTTGCCTGCCAGAGAAGTATGACCTGGACAGCCACCTACAAGAACGCCTGTAATATGGATGCCACGGCTAAGGTCATCACCTACACCTGGCCGTACGACGTGACCAAGCCGGTGATCACCGCTTTCGACACCGTCGCCACGCCGGCCCAGAACTGTCGCTATGCAATGCCCGACCTGTCCGCATCCACCCTGTATCGCACCACTGACGGCTGCAGTGCACCCACCTTTGTGAGCCAGAGCATCACCGCCGGCACGACTTACAACCAGACTGCTACCCAGCAGACCATCGCTGTCACCGTGACGGTGAAGGACGACTGCGGCAATGAGCAGACCCAGACGGTGAACGTGACCATCCCGGCCGCGCTGAGCGTGACCGCCGCCGCTGCTCCTGCCACCATCTGTTTAGGCAGCACTTCTGAGCTGACCGCCACGGTGAGCAACGCCACGGGCACGCCCACTTACAGCTGGACACCGGCCGCCACGCTGAGCGCCAGCAACACGGCCACCGTGACCGCCACCCCGACGGCAGCCGGCAACAGCACCTATACAGTGACTGTCAGCGATGAGAACGGTTGTGAAAGCACCGCCAGCGTTACCGTGATGGTGAACGACACCGTGAAGCTCACGGCCACCAACCTCACGCAGAATGTCTGCCTGAACGCCTCCATTGAGGACATCGTCATCACGGCCGCGAATGCCACCTTGGCACTTGACGCTCCCGCTGCTGCGGGTATGACTCTCTCCGGCACCACCATTACCGGCACGCCGACGGCTGTGGGCAGCTACAACTTCACCATCACGGCCACCAGCAACAAGACCCCGGCCTGCCAGGTGAAGACCCTCACGGGCACCATCACCGTGGGCAACCTCAACGTGACCGCCACGGCCGACAGCGCCACCTGTATCAACAAAGACGGTAAAGCCACTGTCACTGTGACGGGCGGCACCGCGCCGATTACCTACGTCTATGCTTATAAGTATCCTTCCGCCACCCACAACAGCGAGGTGAACCTGACGGATATCAATAACCTGAATACAGCCACTCCCACCGGTTTGGACACTGCTGTTTATGTGGTGACCGCCACTGACGTGAACGGCTGCACAGCCTCCGCCGAGTTCACAGTGAGCCTGAAAAACAACCTTACGGTAGATGTCACTTCCGAGCCGCAGCACATCTGCTCCGGCGGCTCCTTCGTGATCACCCCGACGGCTCCTGCCGGCACCAAATATAGCTGGGGATTGCCGACACAATCGGTCACGGACGGTGTCACCGGCACCACGACCGGCGCGGACCAGCCTACCGTGCACGGCGAGAACTTGGTGAACACCACCACCAGCACCGTGGAGCTTACCTATAGTGTGACGCCAAAGTACGGCATCTGTGAGGGCGCTTCCAAAGATGTGAAGGTGGCCGTGGATGTGACCACGCACCCGGTGCCCACCATCACGGTGAAGGACACCACGGTGTGCGCCAACATTGGCAATGTGGGCCTTACCGCCACCTTTGCCAGCGTGACCGCTACTGTGGACACTGTTTCCTGGAAGTTCCTTACCGACAGTGTGGCCCATCTTAACGCTGTTTCATCCGGCGACCTTACCGACAACTACACGGCCGCGGTTCCGGCCACGCCGTGCAACAACCAGACCTATCCGTATGTGGTCTATTACGCCGACCAGTACGGCTGTCACAGCCAGGCCACGGCCAATGTGATTGTGAGTATGCCTGCAACGATCACCATCACGGGCGGCACCAACGCCAGCACCGTCGAGTGCGCCGCCGACACGGTGGCCCCGCACACCCTCACGGGCGTGATGCCCACGGTGAAAGATGCCTGCGGCAACGACATCTCCGACCAGTGGACACTGACCCGTCCCACCAACAACGTGGACTGCGAAGGCACGATGGAGTTCGTCTATACCTACAAGAACTGTGACGACAAGACCGCCCAGTGGACCTACACCTACACGATTGACCGCACCACGCCGCCCGCTCAGGTGGGAGACCCAGTGGCTACCTTCGACACGGTGGAGTGTCGCTCTGATGCCGAGCGTAAACCGCACGAGAGACCCGGCTTCACGATGCCGGTGGTGAAGGATGTTTGCGGCAATGTGCTGCCAGTGCCCGAACCTTCAATATCCAATGGCTATTACACCTCTACTTGTCACGGAGACTTTATCTACACTTATACCTACACCGACTGTGCCGGTCTTTCCTATGTGTGGAAATATACATCCAACGTGAAGCGTTCCACTCCTCCCACCGTGAACGCCACGGGCATTGAGGCTGCCAAGACGGTGGTGTGCGTGGACAGTGCCAAGGCCCCGGCCCGCATCCCGACGGCTACTGGCAAGTGCGAAGACGTCATCACGGGTGTGCTTACCGCCACCACGGACAACCCCAGTCCGCTGACCTGCGAGGGCACACGCACCTATACCTATACTTATACCGACTGCGCCGGCCTCACCGCCACGTGGGACTATGTCTATACCATCACCAAGGGCGCCTTCACGCTGCCCGCCAACGAGAGCAAAGACATAGCCTGCGCTTCCGACACGGTGATGCCCACACCTCCCGCCACCCCGGCCACCTACTGCGGCGACCTGACCGTCACCGGCCCGGTGAGAGGCGGCACCTACGACGGCTGCTCCGGCACCAAGACCTACACTTGGACCTACACGGATTGTTCTGGCAACTACACGCACGACTGGACCTATACCTACAACATCGCCACACCGGCGGCTCCTAAGCTGATAGGCCCGTGGCCAGCCAACCTGAACAATGTGGATGCTTGCTACGCCACCAGACCCGCCTTCCCGACCAATGACGTGGTGAAGTCCCTCTACACGGCCTCCTGCGGCAAGGAGCTGGCCGTCACCTCCGCGTTGACCGAGACCAAGACCAACAATTGCGATTGGGAGGTTACCAACACCTACACCATCACCGACGGCTGCACGCCCGTGACCAAAACCATCACCTATAAAGGCGGCGACAAGAGCAAGCCGGTCATCGCCACGGGCTACACCACCACGTTGCCCGCTGATGTCACGAGCTGCACCTACACTTATCCTGATTTCACCGCCAGCGTGAGGGATGCCTCCTCCGATGTGTGCACAGCGAAGGCTGACCTGAAAGTGACGCAGAGCCCGGCTTATGGTTCCGCCATCACCTTGACCGCCACCGAGCAGACCCTGCCCGTGAAGGTCTATGTGGAGGACCTCTGCGGCAACAAGGATTCCGTCTCCGTGACTGTCACGGTGCCGGCATCTATCGCCCTGACCATCGACACCTCGGCCAGCAACTGCTACGGTCAGGCCGACGGCTTCCTCAACTACACTATCACCGGTGGTGTGGCCGACTACAGCGTTGCCTTGACGGGTACCACTCCGGCTACAGAGACGCGGACGACGGCAGGCCAGTACACCATCAGCAACCTGGCTGACGGTACCTACAGCCTGACGGTGACTGACGCCAACGGCTGCGACGCTACAGCTACCACCACCATCCAGCAGATCAACACCACGCTGCAAATCACCGCCAACAGCAACAGCTGGACATACGACGGCAACGCTCATGGCGACAACGGCTTCAAGGTGACCTTCGGTTCTGAGAGCCACAACGGCACCTCCGGCACGGATGTGACCCTGGACAATGGCGATGTCATCACGAACGTCACTGTCAGCGGCTCCATCACCAACGTGACCGAGAGCCCCGTGGCCAACGCCCTCGGCACCGGCATCAAGGTGATGCGCGGCACTCGCGATGTGACCTGCTTCTACAACATCGACACAACCTTCGGCAAACTGACCATCACCAACAGCGGTGATCTGGCCCTGAACTGTGTTGACCAGAGCAAGACCTACGACGGCACCGCGCTGAGCTACACGGCCGTGCCTACGGTGACTACGGGCACCACGGTCTCCTACAGCACCGACGGCGGCAGCACCTGGAGCACTACCGTTCCGAGCATTACCAATGTGAGCGAAAGCCCGCTGACCGTGAAGGTGAAGGCCGAGAACAGCAACTACGCCACGGCAGAATGCTCCTACATTCTGACCATCAACCCGGCTCCGTTGACCATCAAGCTCGATAGCACGAAGATCTACGACGGCACGGCCTTTGTGAGCGACTACGCCTCCACGCCTGCCGGTTACACGATTACCGGTCTGGTGAGCGGCGACGCTGTGACGGCTGGCACCGTGACCTCTTCCGGCATCCACAAGGGTGACTATGTGTATGACGCCACTGCCACGATCACCACACCGTTTGCCACCGACAAGGGCATCGGCAACTACAGCGTGGTTTACGACCTCAAGCAGCACATTGTCTGCCGCGACGTGACGCTGACCAGCGGCACTACCAGCAGAAAGTACGACGGCACTGCCCTGAGCAACAACACCGTGACCGTGTCGGGCAGCGGCTGGCTGAGCGGCAAGGAGGCTACCTACAGCGACTTTGCCACCATCACCGACAAGGGCAGCAAGAAGAACGCCTTCACCTACACATTGGCGGCCGGCGAGCTGGCCACCGACTACTGCGTGACCATTGACACGGGTAAATTGACGGTGAACTGCCGCGAGATTACCATCACGGCGGCTTCGCTTACCAACATTCCTTACGACGGCAATGTGCATTCCAGCAGCGCCTTCACCGTTACCGGTGACGGTATGGTGAGCGGCGAAACCGTCACCCCGGTCATTGAGGGCAGCATCCAGTTCCCGAGCCAGAGCCCGCAGACCAATGCCATCACCAGCTACACCTTCACGCCTGCTACCACCACGGACAACTACTGTGTGACTACGGTTGACGGAGCGTTGACGATGGAGTGCGTCTCGAAGACCATTGTCATCACTGCTGACAATGGCGAGTGGACTTACGATGGCACTACGCACACGCAGAAGAGCTACACGCTGACGGTTGACGGCGGCTTACCCATCGCGGTGCCGCTCTCCGCCAACGGCGACTACAAGTTCCCGAACGGCGATTCCCTGCATGTGATCATCTCCGGTGAGGTCAAGAATGTGACCACCGGCGTGAACAATGTGGTGGCAGGCTGGACCCTCTACCACGGTGATGAGAATTTGCTCGCCGCCGGCAACAACTGCTACAGCATCTCCAAGGTTGACGGCACCCTGAAGGTGAACTGCCGCCATATCACCCTGACGAGCGGCTCTGCCAGTAAGACCTACAACGGCTCCGAGCTCAAGAAGGAGACGGTGACCATCGGCGGCGACGGCATGGCTCCAAACGAGACCCTGAGCTACACCAATTTCGCCTCCATCACCAATGTGGGTAGCACTTCCAACACCTTCAGCTACAACTTTGTCTCCCCAGCCCTTGCCTCCAACTACTGTGTGACGCCGGTCAACGGCACTCTGACAGTGGATTGCAAGGAGGTAACCCTTACGGCCAAGAATGCCGACAAGACCTACGACGGCTCTCCTCTCACCCAGTCCGGCTTCACCGCCTCGGCTCTCGAAACCGGCGACACGCATACCTTCACGGTGACCATGACCTCCGGCAGCACCATCACCAACGTGGGCACACAAGCCAATGTCATCGCCACGGTGGATGGCACTCCTGTGATAACCGGCGTGCGGACCGCTGTAGGCAACTACTGTGTAACGACTGTTGAAGGCTCCCTTGAGGTAAAGAAAAAGGATCTGACCATCACAGCCAACTCTGATTCGAAGGTCTATGACGGCACACCGCTGACCAACTCCGGATACTCGAACACGGCTCTTGCCCCCACCGACCATATCGAAAGTGTGGTCGTAACCGGTAGCCAAACCCCTGTGGGCACAAGCAACAACGTTCCCAGCGATGCTGTCATCAAGAACGCCAACAACGAAGATGTGACGGGCAACTACAACATCACTTATCAGAACGGCAAACTCACCGTGACGAGCAACACCACACCTATCGTGATTGCCTCCGGCACCAACAGCTGGATGTATGACGGTGCGGCCCACTCTGAAGAGACATACACAGTGACTTACGGCGGCACTCCGGTGACCGATGTGGATGCTACCGGCAAGATCTTCACGCTGCCTACTGGAGATAAGGTGACGATCACCAACCCCAACAGCATCACCAATGTGAGCGAGACAGCGGACAACAACAACACCTATTCTTATTCGATTCAAAATTCCACGTACTACACTTCTGTCACAGCCAACTACGGCAAACTGACCATTACCCCGCGCACGGTGAAACTGACCAGTGCAACCGACAGCAAGGTGTATGACGGCACGGCCCTGACCCGTAACCAGCAGACCGACGTGACGGTGTCCGGCGACGGCTTCGTCACAGGCGAGGGTGCCACCTACAACATCACCGGCACGCAGACACTGGTCGGCAGTAGCAGCAACGCATTTACCTACACACTGAACAGCGGCACATTGGCCGAGAACTACAATATCAGCAAAACCGAAGGCACCCTGACGGTGACCAAGTCTGGCGCCATCACGCTGACCTGCCCTTCCGGCACCGGCATCGAGAAGATCTACGACGGCACGGCGCTGCAACCGACCGCCACGGCTTCCGGTATCGGCTCCGATGTGATCAAGATCGAGTACAGCACGAACGGCACAAGCTGGAGCGAGACGGCCCCGAGCCTGATCCACTTCGGCACGCAGATTGTGTATGTCCGCGCATCGAACCCGAACTACGACACGGCCTACTGCGACTACACGCTGAAGATCAACTGCCGTCCCGTGACTTTGACCAGCGGCACGAGCAGCAAGGTCTATGACGGCGCGGCCCTGACCAACAACACCGTGACCGTCTCCGGTAGCGGTTGGCTGACCGGCAAGGCGGCCACCTACAGCAACTTCGCTTCCATCACCAACGTGGGCAGCACGCCGAACACGTTCGACTACGCACTGGCTTCCGGCGAGGTGGCCACCGACTACTGCGTGACAGTGGTGAACGGCACCCTGACCGTCACGAAAGCCCCGGCCACGGAACTGCATCTGGTCTGCCCGAGCGGCTCCAACATCGAGAAGATCTACGACGGCACGGCGCTGCAGCCGACCGCCACGGCGACCCCGGTTGTCAGCACCGACGTGGCGAAGATCGAGTACAGCACGAACGGCACAAGCTGGAGCGAGACGGCCCCGCGCCTGATCCACTACGGCACGCAGACCGTGTATGTCCGCGCATCGAACCCGAACTACGACACGGCTTATTGCGACTACACGCTCAAGATCAACTGCCGTCCCGTGACTTTGACCAGCGGCACGAGCAGCAAGGTCTATGACGGCGCGGCCCTGACCAACAACACCGTGACCGTCTCCGGTAGCGGTTGGCTGACCGGCAAGGCGGCCACCTACAGCAACTTCGCCTCCATCACCAACGTGGGCAGCACGCCGAACACGTTCAGCTACACGCTGGCTTCCGGCGAAGCCGCTGCGGACTACTGCGTGACGACGGTGA